>NZ_JBEYXC010000021.1:0-181422 GCF_040644695.1 Streptomyces sp. NPDC046909
AGCGCCGGGGTTCTGCGCTGGTAGCGCTCGGTCAGTCCGGCGACCTGCTCGACGAAGGTGGTCTTCGCGCAGTCGGATTTCTCGCAGTACAGGCGCCGCACTGATACGTCGATCACCACGGGCTTCCCGCCGATCGCCTCGTCGGCGACGTGCCGGACGTAGCGGCTGTGGACCCAGTTCGAGGGCTGTCCGCAGCCGGGGCAGTCCATTGGCCTTGCGTCCGGGGTCCGCACCGTGATCCTGACCAGGGAGCGGCCCAACTCCACCGTCTCCACCAGCACCGACGACAAGTGCGGTAGCAGTTCCGTCAGTTCGACATCACACGTCACAAGCCTGCCGGACCACAACGCGCGACCGGGCCGAAACCGAGCAGCCGATCAACACCTACGAAAATCTTGGGAGACCCAAAAACAAGACACTCCCCCACCGCAGACCCTCACCGTTGGAGCCATCGGCTAGAAGATTCGGCCAGAAGATCGCCGGCCTGGACGGGCTAAGCAGCCCCCGACGAACACGGACCCTCACCAAGAGCATCCGCGTTCGCCAGGGGCTGCCCAGACTCACGCCGTCCCCTGGGTCGGCCAGGTCGGCGCTATGACTCCGGGCACTCCTTCCACGCCATGTGGTAGATCGTGCTGATGTCCCCGTCCGTCGAGTCCATCGTCATGAAGCTGACCTTGCCCGCGGAACTCGTCCCCGCGTTGACCCGCAGCTCCGTGTTGATGTTGAAGTTGCGCTGAACTCCGCAGGGCGCCCAGACCAGTTGGGCCCAGTCGGTGACGTCCGTCGCCTGCCAGTTGTCGTTGTAGGGGCCGCTGAAGGGGTGGGTCTTGGACGCCGTGTTCGAGGAGCCCTGGAAGTAGTACGACGCTCTCTGCGTGCCGCTCGCCCCCGACTGGAGGGCCGCGAAGCCCCGGTAGTCGGCGCTGGCGATGGCGTAGGTGAAGCCCTGGGGGACGTGGACGATCAGGTTGAGCTGGCAGTTCTTGCGGAAGGCCGTCGGGTCCGAGGTGCCGCCCGCCTGGGCGAGGTAGTCGCTGTACGTCACCGTGAACGCGGTGTTGTCCCCGGAGACGGCGACCGCGGTCGTACCGGCCGGGCAGCCCGAGCCGTTCACCGTGGCGACCTTGATGACGATCTTGTCCGGCGGCGGGTCGGTGAACGCGTCCGACGGGCCGCCGTGGGCGGGCAGCGCGGTGGTGAGCAGAGCGGCTACGGCACCGCTCAGCAGGAGTCCACCAGCCATGGTCTCTCCTTGGGGGTTGGGGGGTGGTTGTTTTCGCACCCCGGACCGTAGGGAGAGACACACGGCTCGGTCAGGGAGAACTCAAGCCATTCACAGACGCGGTTTTCACAGTTTCTTCACAGTGTCCGAACTCTGCGGAAATAAGGGGCCGTTGAGCCATCCGTTCCCAGCCTGTTCACAGCCGCACATTAAGGAGTTCTTCAGGTTGGCCCCTAACTTCGCTCGGCATGACGGGAAACAACGAGCACCACAGCGAGCACGACAGCCAGCTCGACGAGCAGCAGGAATCCGGTAAGCACCGCCTGGACAAGAGCGTCCGCCGGCGTCGGGTGCTGATCGGCGGAAGCGGGGTCGCCGTGGCCGGCGGTCTCGCGGTCGCGGGTATCGCCTCCGCCGACCCCGGCAAGGCGAAGAAACCGAAGAAGGGAGCCACCACCGCATCCGCCTCCACCGAGGCATCCGCCTCCAGCTCCGCCACCAGCAGCGTCTGCGTGCTGAACGCCGAGGTCACCGAGGGTCCGTACTCCCTGGAGGGTGCCCTCGTCCGCGAGGACATCCGGGAGGACAAGGAGGGCTTCGAGGTTCAGTACACCTTCACCGTCGTCGATGTCGGCAACGACTGCGCGCCGCTCGCCGACGCCCTCGTCGAGATCTGGCACTGCGACCACCTCGGCGAGTACTCCGGTTTCGTGGGCGGCAACGGCCACACGGAGGACGACAACGGCACCTTCCTGCGCGGCGGTCAGATGACCGACGAGAACGGCCAGTGCAGCATCACGTCCATCTGGCCGGGCCACTACGTGTCGCGCGCGGTGCACGTCCATATGCGAGTGCACACGGACGTCACGCTCACCGACGACTCGTACACCGGCGGCGAGATCATCCACACCGGTCAGCTCTTCTTCGACCAGGACATCAACACCGAGGTGCAGGCGACCTCGCCGTACAGCGCCAACACCACTTCGGAGACGCTGCTGGAGAACGACTCCATCTACGACGACGGCGGGGCCTCCTCCGGCCTGCTGACCCTGACCGCCCTCGGCGACAGCGTCTCCGACGGCTACAAGGCGACCCTCACCGTGGGCGTCAACAGCGACTGACGGTCACCCGGCTCTCAGCTCTCAGGCGCTGACGGGCTGCCGTTCCGGCGTCTCGGCCTCCGCCGCCTTCTCCTGACGGTAGGCGCGGACCGAGTACGTCAGGGCGGCGGCCCACACCGCGTAGAGCAGCACGTACACCGCCGTGCTCACGCCGCCGCCCGCCCCGATCCAGTCGCTCTTCAGCAGCGTACGGACGTTGGTGACGATGATGATGCCGCCCACCGCGGAGCCCAGGACCCGCGGCGGGACCAGGCGGACCAGCCAGGCGGCGATGGGGGCGGCGACCAGGCCGCCGAGCAGGAAGGCCAGCACCCAGCCCCAGTTCAGGCCCTGGGAGCCGAGGGAGAAGAGGAAGCCGAGGCTGGCGGCGACGGCGACCAGGAACTCGCTGGTGTCGATCGAGCCGATCACCTTGCGCGGCTCCATCCGGCCGCTGGCCAGCAGCGCCGGGGTGCCGACCGGGCCCCAGCCGCCCCCGCCCGTCGCGTCCAGGAACCCGGCGACCAGGCCCAGCGGCGACAGGAACCGCTTCCGCAGCGGCTTGCCGAGGTTCTCCTTGGGCAGGCCCTTGAAGGTGAAGCGGGACATGACGTAGAGGCCGAGGCCGAGCAGGATCAGGGACATCACCGGCTCCGCCACCTCCGTAGACAGCTGGGAGAGGACCGTCGCGCCGAGGAACGAGCCGATCGCGCCCGGTACGCCGATCTTCGCGACGACCTTCCAGTCCACGTTGCCGAAGCGCCAGTGCGAGGCGCCGGACATCAGCGTCGTACCGATCTCGGCGAGATGGACCGTCGCCGAGGCCGCGGCCGGATTCGTACCCATGGCGAGCAGCAGGGTGGTGGAGGTCACGCCGTAGGCCATGCCGAGGCTGCCGTCCACGAGCTGGGCGCCCAGGCCCGCGAGGGCGAGCAGTATCAGCGTGCGCATGTGGGGAGGTCCCGTTCGTCGTTTCCTGGTTTTCCCACCGGGGAGGTAGGGATGAACGGGAGGTGACGCTAGGACGTCAAACTGAGGATGCCCTGAGACACCGATGAGGATGAATCACAGGTTCCGCCGGGGCAGGTCCTAGAAAGGCTCCAGGGGAACCTCTCAGGGGTTCTCCCGGATCTCTCAGGGGTTCTCCCACGCCGCCGGTTCCGCCGCCAGCGCCCGCACCGGGTCCGGCAGGGCGTCCGCCGCGATGTCGGCGATGGTCACGCCCTCCAGGATGCGGCGCACATTGGCGCGCAGGGCGATCCACAGGGGCAGCAGCGGCTGGGCGTTGCCCGTGTAGGCGAGCTGGTTGGGGCGCTCGCCCCGTACGGAGACGATCGGGCCGTCCACGGCCCGGATCACATCCGCGACCGTGATCTTCGCCGCGTCACGGGCCAGCGTGTACCCGCCGTTGCCCCCGCGCCGGCTGTCGACGACACCGCCGCGCCGCAGGTCACCGAGGATGCCCTCCAGGAACTTGTGCGGAATGTCCTGGGCGGCGGCGATGGTCTCCGCCTTCACCGGGCCACCGCCCTGCCGTACGGCGAGCTCCAGTACCGCCCGTACCGCGTAGTCCGCCCGTGCCGAGATCCTCATGCCTCCCATTGTGAGGTGTGTCGCCCACGGCGTGGAGAATGGTCCCTCACTCGCGTCCCGGCAAACACGGCAACAACAGGAGGCGACGCTCGCGTGGAGCTCAGCCGACGTACTTTCAGCGCCCTCGCCGGCACGACGGCGCTGGGTTTCGCGCTGACCGGCAGCGCCGGCGCGTTCCCGTCCTCGGGCACGCCCCGGCTCACGCCCACGGGCCCTCCGCCGAGCCCGCCCACCGCCGACGGCCGCGCGCACTCGGTCGGCTTCGACCGCTACTCGCTGCTGGTCGACGGCCGCCGACTGGTCGTGTGGTCGGGCGAGACGCACCCCTTCCGGCTGCCGAGCCCGTCGCTGTGGCGGGACGTCCTCCAGAAGATGCGGGCGCACGGCTACAACGCGGTACGCGTCCCCGTCGCCTGGAACCACCACTCCCCCGCCCCGGGCACCTACGACTTCACGGGCGTCCGCGACCTCGACCTGTTCCTCCGCACAGCCGCCGAGACCGGCCTGTACGTCATCCTGCGCCCCGGCCCCCACCTCGGCGCCGACCTCGACGCGGGCGGCTTCCCCGGCTGGCTGACAGCGACCGGCGGCCGGGCCCGGACCACCGACCCGACGTATCTGTCGTACGCCGACGAGTGGCTGACGCGGGTCCACGAGATCGCCGTGCGGCACCTCTACACGCGGGGCAGGGGCACGGTCCTGCTCTACGAGGTCGAGAGCCAGGGCGAGGGCGCCTATCTGTCCCACCTGCGCGTGAAGGCGCGGGCGGACGGCATCGACGTACCCCTCCTCCCCAACAGCCGGAGCGGCGGCGGACGTTGGGTGCCGAACGCCTTCGACGGCGACGCCGACGCCGGGCAGGGGATCCCGTGGGGCGGGGCGCCCTTCGGCGGCAAGGGGTACGAGCAGGAGCGGCGGACGCGCGGGGCCGCGTACGAGCGGAGCCGCCACCTCACGAACCTCGCCGCCGGGGTCACGCTGCACAACGCCGGCATGGCGTTCGGCGGCACCTCGTGGGGCTGGCTGCCCGCGCCGCAGGTCTACACGTCGTACGACTACGGGGCGGGCCTCGACGAGGGGCGCCGGCAGACCGCCGAACTCGCCCCGGCGCATACGCTCGGTCATCTCCTGCGGTACGTCCCGGACTTCGCGAAGCTGGACCGGGCGAAGTCCGTGCCGTCCCCCGACGACCGGCTGACGGTCCACCACCTGACCAACCGCGACACGGGCTCCCATGTCTACGTCGTGCGCAACGACTCCGCCGAGGATGTCTCGACACCGCTGCCCGCCGCCGGGATCGAGGTGCCGGTGACCGTCCCGGCGCATGACGCCCGGCTGCTCACCACCGAACTCGCGCTCGGCGGAAGGAAGTTGAAGTACGCCACCGCCCAGCTGATGTTCTTCGCCGCCGCCGGGCGGCAGGACATCGCCCTGTTCTCCGGCCGGACCGGTGACATGGCGCAGGTCGTCCTGGAGTGCCCGGAGGAGCCGGAGGCGACCCGCCTCGACATGGAACCGGCGTGGATCTACGACCGGGGGCTGCTGCGGGTGACGGCGCCGCTCGGCGTCGGCGGGCTGTCGCGGCTGATGGTCGAGGGCGGCGGCTCGGACCGTCCGCTGCTGATCCTGTTCGCCGACGACGCCTGGGCGATGCGGGTGTGGCCGTTCGAGACCCCGACCGGGACCGTCGTGGCGTACGGCCCCTCGCTGGTGCGGGACATCACCCTGGAAGGGGCCACCGCGCATGTCACCGGCGACACGAGCACGACGACGGGGTTCGAGGTGTGGGGGCCGCGCGGCATCGAGCACCTCACCTGGAACGGGCGGCGGGTACCGACCCGGCTCAGCGCCACGACGAGTCTCCTCGCCCTCCAACTCCTCCCCGGCCCCGAGCCGTTGACGCTGCCGGTGCTGGAGGGCTGGCGTCGGCGCACCGAAAACCCCGAGTCCGAGCCGGACTTCGACGACTCGGCATGGACGGAGGCCGGCGAGAAGACCGTCGACAAGAAGAACACCGACGAGAAGACCTCCGGGCTCCTCGCGGACGACCACGGCTTCCCTTACGGCGACGTCTGGTACCGGGGCCGGGTCAGCGAGTCGGAGGGCGTCGAGTCGGTGTCCCTCGCCTACAGCACGGGCACACAGGGGCTGTTGATGGCCTGGCTGGACGGGAAGCCGCTGGGCACCCACCGCATGCCGGTGCCGGACAAGGAGACGGCCCGGCAGGGGAACTGGACGGCCACCGCCGTCTTCGAGGTGCCGAAGAAGGCACGGAAGCGGGACGAGCATGTGCTCTCCGTCCTCGTCCGGCGCATGCAGCGCGACGCGGACAGCACAGCCCGCGGTCTGACCGAGGTCACCTTCAAGGGCGCCTCCCCCAAGGTGAGTTGGCGGATCCAGGGCGCGGGCCCGGCCGACCCGGTGCGCGGGCCGCTCAACAACGGCGGCCTGTACGGGGAACGGGAGGGCTGGCACCTCCCCGCCGGCGAGTACGACGACAGCGACTGGGAATCAGCCGAACTGCCGCGCACGGACCGGCGTCAGGGCGTCACCTGGTACCGCACCACCTTCCGGACGGCCGTCCCCTCCGGCACCGACGCCTCGGTCGCCCTCACCCTCGACGACGATCCGAAGCGTGCCTACCGGGTGCAAATCTTCCTCAACGGCTGGAACATGGGCCAGTACGTCAACGACGTCGGCCCCCAGCACCGCTTCGTCCTGCCGAACGGCGTCCTGCGCACCCGAGGCACCAACACCCTTGCCCTGGCGGTCCTTTCGGACGGCACGACGGACGCGGGACCGAAGGACGTACGGCTGACCCTGCTGGGCGCGACGGCGGGCGGAGTGCCAGTGGAGAACGTCTGAGGAGCTTCTGAGGAGCGTCCGAGGACGTCTGAGGAGGGGAAACCTCGTGCGAAGACGGCGATTCATCGGAGGGTTACTCGGGGCCGGGGCGGCCATGGGCCTCGGCGCCCCGGAGAGCAGCGGGGCGGGGGCGGGCGGGCCGGACGGGTCGGATCTGGTGGTCACGGCGGTCGCCGGTCCGTACGACTGGCGGGCGGTTCCGGCCCCCGCCTGCACCCCGGCCGCCCAGTTGCTGGGCGTTGCGGCGGCGGGCCCGGACCTCGCGTGGGCCGTGGGCGAGGAGGGCCGCAACGGCGGTACGCGCGGGAGGCCGCTGGCCCTGGTCTGGGACGGCGGCACCTGGACCCGGCTCGATCTCACCCATCTCGGCTTCGGCGGCGGGTACTTGCGCTCGGTCGCCGGTTCGGCGGGCGCCGCGTGGGCCGTCGGCGTCGACACGACCGGCCTCTCCCGGCTCCTCCAGTGGGACGGGGTCACCTGGCAGGAGTCCGACTTCACCGGCCGCGCGCTGCCCGGGACGAGCCTCACCGGGGTGACGCTGGACGCCGACGACCACGTATGGCTGTCCGGGCGCAACAGCGACGGGTGCGTGCTGCTGGTCGGCGAGGGCGACGGCTGGCTCTGGGTGGCCCCGCCGCCGACCCCGCCCCCGGCCGCCCCGTCCGGCCTCCGCGTGACGCCCGACGGCGACGTCTGGGTGTACGACGCCGCGCTGATCGCCCGCTGGGACCACGAGACGTGGACCGAACTGCCCGTCCCGGCCGGGCTGCGTCCGTATGTCACCGGGTTGCTCCCGGTCGCCGCCGACGACATCTGGCTGACCGGCTACGACTACGGCGTCGGCGGCCCGCCCGGCAAGCCGCCGTCCGTCACCCTCCGGCACTGGGACGGGAGCGCGTGGACCTCCGTCACCGCGCCCTTCACCGTCGGCATGCTCACCGCGATCGTCGACGACGGACAGGGCGGCCCGGACCGCATCGCGGGCTGGGACTTCTGGGACCAGACCCGAGCGCACCACCTCCGGTGGGAGGGCAAGGCGTGGGTGAGCGAACGAGGGCCGGTCTCGTCAAGTCCCGTGCTGCTGAACGGACTTGTGTCGGTTCCCGGTGCGGGCGGGTACTGGTCCGTCGGCACGGACTCCTCCTCGCCGTATCCGCCCGCACAGGTGCGCATCGAGCACTGAGCTCTAGAGCGCTGGCCCTCCGGCTGGTTGGTTACGCCAGCCGGATCACGTTCCACGACAGCGGTTCGAGTACGGCGGTCAGGGTGCCGTTCGTGAGCGCGGTGCCCTCGACCGGGTGCGGGGCGACCCGCTCGGGCTCGGCGAGGGTGTTCCTGGCGTCCGGGTCGGCGTCGGCGACGGCGCTGTGCTCGACGACGGACGTCAAGTCCAGAGCGCTGAGGGCGACTTCGAGGGGCAGGGGCTCCGTCCGGCTGCGGTTGACCGCGAAGACGGTGACCGAACCGTCCTCGGCGCGTACGGCGGTGGCGTGCAGCAGGTCGGTCTCGCCGTACTTCTTCGTCTCGTACGTCGGGGAGTCGACCCGTACGTCGAGGACCTCGCCGCGGCCGTACTTGGCGGCCTGGGCGAAGGGGAAGAAGGTCGTCTGGCGCCAGGCCGGGCCGCCGGGCTCGGTCATGATCGGCGCGATGACGTTGACGAGCTGGGCGAGACAGGCGACGGTGACGCGGTCGGCGTGCCGGAGCAGAGCGATCAGGAGCGAGCCGAAGACCACGGCGTCGGTGACGCTGTAGTTGTCCTCCAGGAGACGGGGGGCCTCCGCCCAGTCCCGCGTACCGGAGTTCTCGATCTCGTGCCACTTGGTGATGTACCAGACGTTCCACTCGTCGAAGGAGAGGTTGATCTTCTTCTTGGACTTGAGCTTCGCGCCCACGTGATCGGCGGTGGCGACCACGTTCTCGATGAAGGACTCCATGTCGACGGCGGAGGCCAGGAAGGAGTCGATGTCACCGTCTTCCGGCCAGTAGTAGGCGTGCAGGGAGATGTAGTCGACGAGGTCGTACGTCTCGGCGAGGACCGTCGCCTCCCACTCGGCGAACGTGGGCATGGACTGGCTGGAGGAGCCGCAGGCGACGAGTTCGACGTTCGGGTCGATCTGGCGCATCGCGCGGGCCGTCTCGGCGGCGACCCGGCCGTACTCCGTCGCCGTCTTGTGGCCGGTCTGCCAGGGGCCGTCCATCTCGTTGCCGAGACACCAGAGGTTGATGCCGAAGGGGTCCTTGTCGCCGTGCGCGGCGCGGAGGTCGGAGAGGGCTGTGCCGGAAGGGTGGTTGGCGTACTCCTGGAGTTCCAGGGCCTCGGCGACGCCGCGGGTGCCGAGGTTGAGGGCCATCATCGGTTCGGCCTCGGGACCGACCTTCTTCAGGAAGGCGATGTATTCCGAGAGGCCGAACTGGTTGGTCTCGGTGGAGCGCCAGGCCAGGTCGAGTCGGCGGGGGCGGTCCTCTGCGGGGCCTACCGAGTCCTCCCACTTGTAGCCCGACACGAAGTTGCCGCCGGGATAGCGGATGGCCGTTGCGCCGAGTTCCTTGACGAGTTCGAGGACGTCGGTGCGGATGCCGTCCTCGTCCGCCGTCGGGTGGTCCGGTTCGAAGATGCCTGTGTATACGCAGCGGCCAAGGTGTTCTACGAAGGAGCCGAAGATACGGGGGTTGACCTTGCCGATCTTGAAGGCGGGGTCGAGGGTGAAGCGGGCGGTGCTCATGCTTTCCTTCCGGGGGTTGAGTTTCTTCTGCGGGTCTGTGGGGGCTGGTCGCGCCCACGCGGCGGTAGCCGCAAATGGATACAGCCCCGCGCCCCTAAAGGACGATTGGCCAGCCGTTTCTTGTCCAGTTGAGCTTGTTCAGGCCCAGCTTTGGCGTGCCCTCATCCTCTGCGTCGTAGTAGTGGTACGCCAGCCAATCCTGGCCTCGGTCCTTGAACACCGACTGGCCACCCGTGCCCACATACCTTCCGTGGCCCTCCAGCAAGAGATCGCCGCCACCCTCCAGCATCGGCTTGCCCGTGCTGTCCACGTATGGGCCCTCCACGTTCGTCGCCCGGCCCACCCTGATCTTGTACGTGGAGTTCACTCCGGCGCAGCAGGCGTCGTACGAGGCGAAGAGGTAGTAGTAGTGGCCGTGCTTCACGATGTACGGGCCCTCCACCGCGTACGGGGCGTCCGGGCGGGTGGCCAGGTGGTCGACCGTTGCTCCGGGGAGGGCCTTGCCTGTGGTCGGGTCGAGTTGGACCATGCGGATGCCTGTCCAGTACGAGCCGAAGGCCATCCAGAGCTTGCCGTCCGCGCGCACGATGCCCGGGTCGATGGCGTTCCAGGCGTCGGTGGTCTCGGAGGTGAAGACCTTGCCGTGGTCCTGCCAGGTGCCGGGGAGGCCGGAGGCCGAGGTGGCGACGCCTATCGCGGAGTGGTTGGTGCCCCAGGACGAGACGGCGTAGTAGAGCCAGTACTTGCCTGCCCTGTAGGAGATGTCCGGGGCCCACGGGTCGCCCGTGTTGTTGTACTCGTACCACCAACTCGGGGGCGTCGCGAAGGCGTTGCCCGCGTCGTCCCACTGCTTGCCGTCCTCGGAGAGGCGGGCGCCGATGATGCCGCCGGTCGAGTAGGCCACGTACGGGCCGGACTTGAGCTTGAGGACGGTCGGGTCGTGGATGATCTGCTGGCCGGTGAGGGGGCGGGGATCCGGATAACTCGCCGCTGCCTGGGCGGTGTTGGGGAGGAGGGCCAGGAGGGTCGTCATGGCCACGGCCGTCAGGGCTCTGCGTACTCTCACTGTCCCGCCAATCCCGTGTGGGCCACGCCCGCCACGATCTGCCGCTGGAAGAAGACGAAGACGACGATCAGGGGCAGGCCTGCCATGAGGCCGCCGGCCATGAGCTGGGCCCACTGGATGCCGTAGGAGTTCATGACGGTCGCGATGCCGTTCGGCATGGTCATCAGGTCGGGGTTGTTGGTCACCATGTACGGCCAGAGGAAGTTGTTCCAGGACGCGATGAAGGTGAAGATGCCTACCGCCGCCAACGACGGCCTCGCGAGGGGGACGACGATCGTGAAGAAGACCCGCCAGCGGCCCGCGCCGTCGATGAACGCGGCCTCCTCCAGTTCGCGCGGGATGCCCTGGAAGAACTTGTAGAGGATGTAGACCATCGCGGCGGGCGCGCACTGGGGAAGGATCATGCCCCAGTAGGTGTCGACCATCCCCATCTGCTGGACCGTGGTGAAGAGCGGGACGCCGAGGACCGCCGGGGAGACCATCAGGCCCGACATCACCAGGCCCATCAGCAGCGCCTTGCCCTTGAACTCGGTGCGGGCGAAGCCGTATCCGGCGAGGGCGCTCACGGTCAGGACGATGGTCGTCACGCAGACCGAGACGACGAGGGAGTTGATGAACCAGTTGCCGATGTTGCCGGTCTCCCAGAGGGACTTCCAGGCCTGGACCGTCCATGCCTTCGGCAGCCAGTGCGGCGGGATCTCGGCGGCCTCCGCCTCGGACTTGAGGGAGGTGAGGAGGGCGGCGGCGATCGGGGCGACGAAGAGGGCGGAGACGGCGACGCCGAGGAGGGTCAGGACGATCTGGCTGGGGGTCCAGGGCTTGCGGGACTTGAGCCGTAGCGGGGTGCTGGTCATCGGGTGCCCTCCTCACGGGTGCGCAGCAGCGCCATCCGGCCGAGGGCGACGGCCGCGATGATCACGAAGAAGATGATGGACATCGCGGAGGCGTAGCCCACGCGGTAGCTGGTGAAGCCCTGTTCGAGGGTGTACTGGACGAAGGAGCGGGTGCTGAGCTCCGGGCCCGGGCCGAAGTCCATCATCACGACCGCCTGGTCGAAGAGCTGGAGCGAGGCGAGGATCTGGAGCGCGATCACCAGGCCGGTGATGTGGCGCAGCATCGGCAGGGTGATGTGGACCATGCGGTGCCAGGCATTGGCGCCGTCCAGTTTCGCGGCCTCGTAGAGGTGGCTGGGGATGCCTTGCAAGGCGGCCAGGTAGAGGAGGAACGAGAAGCCGACCGTCCACCACAGGGTCTGGATGACGATGGCGAGCATCGCGTACGACTTGTCGGTCAGCCAGGGGGTGTCGAGGCCGAAGGTCTCGTTGAAGAGGCCGATGCCCTGGGTGAACAGCCACTGCCACATGTTGGCGGCGACCGTGGAGGGGAGGAGGAAGGGGGCGAAGAAGCAGAGGCGCCACAGCCATTTGCCGCGTTCGATGTGGTGGGCCAGCATCGCGAGGAGGAAGGCCAGGATCGTGATGCAGGGGACGACGAGGAGGGTGAAGTACGCGCTGTGGCCCAGCGCGTCCCACATCGCCTGGTCGTTCAGGGCCTCGCGGTAGTTGTCGAGGCCCACGAAGCTCGCGCCGTCGCCGGAGATGTTGGCGTCGGTGAAGCTGAGCCAGACGCCGCGCAGCAGCGGCCAGACCACGAAGAGGGCGAAGAGCAGCAGGAACGGGGCGATGAACCAGCCGCCGTGCTGGAAGCCCTGCTTGCGGCGGACGGTGGCACTCGCCACGGCGGTCTTCGCGCGGGCCGGTACGGCGACGGTCTCTGCGCTGGTCGTCATGCGACCGCACCTCCCTGCGCGGCGGTCCTGCCGTCCATCGGGTTCTTCGAGGCGAGGAGCTTGGTGAGATGGCTCTTCATCGTCTGCGCGACCTTGTCCGGCTTGGCGGAGCCCATGGTCGAGGAGACGACGACCGGGCCGAGGTCCTGGGCGAGGACGCCGGTGGAGCCCGCGAACCACACCTTGGGCTCGGTGGCCTGGTGGTCCATGGCGCTCACGTACTCGTTCTGGGGCTCCAGCTTCCGGTACTCGGGCGTGCTCAACGTCGGCGTGTACGCGGGGATGTGGCCGCCCGCGGCCCACTGGAGGGCGTGCCTGACGACGTACGCGGCCAGTTCGTGGGCGCCCTCGTTCGTGGCGCCGCCGCGGCCGGACTGGTGCGGGAGGACGAAGGCGTGGGACTCGGCGTGGGTGGCCTGCTCGCCGAAGACGGGCGGGAGGGGGGTCGCGCCGTAGTCGAGCTTCGCGCCGGAGAAGACCGGGACGGACCAGTTGCCCTCCCAGGTGAAGGGGGCGCCGTTGATGAACTGTTCGCCGGTGGGGGCGCCCGGGATGACGTATCCGTCGGTGACGTGCTGTCTGAAGAACTCCAGGACCTGGGTGGCCTTGTCGGTGTCGAAGAGGACCTCGGTGTTGTCGGCGTTGAACCACTCGCCGCCGAGCTGGGTGTAGAAGGCGACGAAGAACCACCACTGGAAGTTCTGGTCGTTGGTCCACAGCCCGATGGTCTGGAGGCCCTTCTTCTGGGCCGCCTTGGCCTTCTTCAGGACGTCGAACCACTCGTCGGTGGAGGTGACCGGGATCATCCGGCCGTCGTCGCCGAGCAGGTCCGCCTTCTTCAGGACGTCCTTGCGGTAGAAGCAGAGCTGTACGTGGATGTCGAGGGGCAGGGCGTAGAGCTTGCCGTCGATGACACCGCGGTTCCACAGGGCGGGGTTGAAGTCGGCCTGGCGTACGCCGTACTCGGCGAGGAGGTCGACGTCCCAGGGGTCGAGGAGGCGGCCCGGGGAGAAGCCGATGACCCGGCCCATGTGCATCACGCCGAGTTCGGGGGCGCGGTTGCCCGCGGCAGCCATGGCGAGCTTGGTGTAGAAGGGGTTGCCCCACTGGAGGGTGGAGTCCTTGACCGCGATGGCGGGGTGCTCCTTCCGGAAGGCGTCCAGCATCGCGATCATGTTGGCGCCGTCGCCGCCGCTGAAGAGGTTCCAGTAGCGCACCCGGGTGTCCGCGCCGGCGGCGAGCGCGTCGGCGCCGGTGCCGAGCGCGGCGAAGCCGAAGCTGCCGGCGACGGCCAACCCGCCTGCGGCGGTGAGCAGTTGCCTGCGGTTCAGGTCAGGTCGTCCCATTGCCTGCCCTTACAGTCGGAGTAGAGGTCTCGTCTGTTCGATATTTCGTTGGGCGCCCGTAACTTCGAACGGGACCGTAAGTAGGAAGCGCTTTCCAGTCAATGGGCCGGACAGGATTCTCAGAAGCTGGAGCGGTCGTTGCCACTTGTACGAACGGTCATCGGAACGCATGACGTGGACAGTTCCGGCCGCGTACGCTCGGACGGGCCGCCGGGCGGCGGTGAGAAGGGGGATCGATGGACATCGCGCGCAACCGGGCGGGGCGGGTCGCCGCGGCGCTGCGGCGTGCGAGAACCGGGTCCGCGATGCGCCGTCTCGCCGACGAGCTGGGCACCGCGCTGCGGGCCAGGCCGACTCCCCCGGGCGGGGTGCGCGCGGTGTGCCGGGCGCTGTGCGAGGAGATGAGCGCGCGGCGCGGCGGACGCCCCGTCGAGCTGCGCTTCGAGCGGTTCCCCGACGAGATCGAGGTGACCGGACTGTGGGTCGAGTTCCAGGACTTCGACCTGATCATCGTCGAGGAGCGGGCCGAGGCCGTGCAGCAACTGGTCATCCTGGGCCATGAGCTGTGGCATCTGCACGCCGGGCACCGGCACGGGGTGGGCCCGTACGCGGCCCGCGCGCTGGCCGGCGAGCCCGACTGGAGGGACGCCCTGACCGTCGCCGCCCGCAACGGCTCCCGGCAGACCGACGAGGCCGAGGCCGACGACTTCGGGCACCGGCTGGCGGCCGCGTTCCGGCCGTATCTGGCGGGCGGGGACGGCCGACCGCACCTGGAGCCGGTGGAACGTTCCCTCGGCTATCGCGGACGCAGAGGCACCGACCGGTGAGCGACACCCTCGTCCTCGCCGCGGTGGGCGACACCTTCGCCGCCGGGAACCTCCTCAGCGGGATGTACGTCTCCTTCTGGCTGCCCACCGCCGTACTGACCGCCGCCCTGGCGATCAAACTCCCCAGCATCCTCAAGCTGTGGCGGGACCCGCTGCTGCGTGCCGTCGGCGGCCTGCTGCTGTTCGCCTGCGCGGTGTTCGTCTTCGCGGCCCCCTCCACCATCGCCTGGACCAACCGCGTCACCGGCGTCCCGAACATCGCCGCGCCCTGGGTGTACTCGCTGCTCACCGCGCTGTGCGCGTCCTGGCTGCTGCTGGTGGTCCACTGGCGCAACGGCCGTGTCGAACGCCACGCCCAGACGCGCCGCGCGACCCGCTGGGTCGTCTCGGTCTACGCCGCCGTGGTCGCCGCCCTCTGGATCCTGTTCGCGCTCGCCGACGTGCCCGTGGAACAGATCCGGGACCTCGACACGTACTACGCCTCGACGCCCTTCATGCGGGAGCTGATCCTCCTCTACCTGACCGCGCACACCGTGGCCAGCCTCATCACCTCCGGGCTGGTGTGGAACTGGATCCGCACCGACGGCCTCGACGCGTGGCTGCGCTGGGGCCTGCGCTTCCTCGGGATCGGCTTCGCCACGAACCTGCTGTTCAGCGCGGCCAAACTCACCGCCGTGGCGGCCCGTTGGACCGGCCACGACCTGGACTGGCTCAACACCAATGTCGCGCCCTCGGCCGCCTGTATCGCCGCCACCTTCGTCGCGGTCGGCTTCATCGTGCCGCACGCCGGGCAGTACCTGCGGGAACGCTGGCTGGTCCGCCGCCGCCACCGCGGCCTGGCGCCCCTGGCGCGGCTGATGCGCACGGTCGCGGGCACACGCGAACCCCTCGGCCTGCGCGCGACCCCCGAGATGCGGCTCATCCGCCGCGAGACCTTCATCCGCGACGCCCTCCTCCAGCTCGCCCGCCGCCTCGACGAGGACCTCGCCACCCGGTCCTACGAGGCCGCCCGCGCCCTCGGCCTCGAAAGCGACCGGGCCAGGGCCCTCGCCGCGGCCGTGACGATCCTGGACGCGGTGGAGGCCGAGCGGCGCTCCCCGGACGGGGGCGGCACCAACGCCCCCGACACCACCTACTTGCTGCAGGAGATCCAGGCCGTGGCCCAGGCCCTGCGCGACACCGAGGAGATCAAGGCGGTGCGCGCTCGCGCGGCCGTCCCGGCAGAGAGCATGTCCACGCATGAGTACTGCGTCTTCCCGGGGGACAACCCCCGGACCCCCGGCAGAAAAGCAGGTCGGCGAGGATGACCGGCGTGGACTTTGCGAGGCAGCCCTGAGCGCACATCCCTCCCCCGCCAGAACCGCAGTGGTCCTGGGGGGATCGCACACCGGCATGCTCGCGGCCGGTGCCCTGGCCGGTCTCGCCGACCGGGTCGTCGTCGTGGAGCGCGACGAGCTGCCCGAGGCCCCGGCGCCGCGCAAGGGGCTGCCGCAGGCCCGGCACGCGCACATGCTGTGGTCAGGGGGTGTGCGGGCGCTGGAGGAGCTGCTGCCGGGCACCACCGGGGCGCTCCGGGCGGCGGGCGCGCGGCGGGCGCCGGTCACCACGGACATCGTCGCCCTGTCGGCACACGGCTGGTTCCGGCGCTGGCCCGAGTCCCACCATGTGATCCTCGCCGGGCGCGACCTCCTCGACGCGACGATCCGCGCGCGGGTCCTCGCGGACGAGCGGGTCGAACTCCTCGACGGCACCGAGGTGTTGGGGCTGTCGGGTAGCGCGGAGGCGGTCACCGGAGTCCGGGTGCGGGAGCGGGACGGGCGGGAACGGACGATCGACGCCGCTCTCGTCGTCGACGCGAGCGGACGGGGCTCGGGCGCGCCCCACTGGCTCGCGGACCTCGGACTGCCCGCGCCGGAGCGGCGGGAGGTGGACTCCGGTCTGGCGTACGCGAGCCGGCTGTATCTCGCGCCCGAGCAGGCCCGGGACGGATTCCCCGTCGTCAACGTCCAGTCCGACGCGCGCGGGGACGGGCCGGGTCGGGCCGGGTTCCTGCTCCCCATCGAGAACGGCCGCTGGATCGTCACCCTCAACGGCACGCGCGGCGGCGAACCGACCTCCGCCAACGCCTCCGGCGACGGCTTCGTCCGCTTCGCCCGCGAGGAGCTGCGGCACCCGCTGATCGGTGAACTCCTCGCACGCGCCGAGCCGTTGTCCGAGGTGGCGTTCACGCGGACGACCGTCAACCGGCGGTACTTCTACGAGCGGATGACCGCCTGGCCGGAGAACTTCACCGTCCTCGGGGACGCGCTGGCCGCGTACAACCCGGTGTACGGGCATGGGCTGGCGGTGGGTGCGCAGAGCGCGCTGATCCTCCGGGACGTCGTACGGCGGTACGGGTGGGGTTCGCGCGGGCTGTCCCGGCGCGTCCAGAAGGCGGTGGCCCGGCCGGTGGGCGCGGCGTGGGATCTGGCGACGGGCCAGGACGTGTTCTACCCGGGGGCGACGGAGAACGGGCCGGCCCTGCGGGACCGGCTGCTCGCCGGGTATGTGGACCGGCTGATGCGCACGGCCACGGGGAACGGCCGGATCGCCCGCCGCGTGACGGATGTGACGTCCCTGGAGCGGCGGGCGGAGATCCTGCTCAGCCCCGGCGTGTTGCTGGCGGCGGCGGTGGGGCCGCTGAAGCCGGCCCTCACCGCCCCGCCGCTGACCGCCGAGGAGTTGAAGAAGGCGGGTTTGCAGTGAGCAGCCCCTACCCGGCGAACGAAGGCTGTGCCGAGCCCTTGCCCGCGCCCGGTACCACCAGCAGTGAACCCGCCACCGGATGCGGGGAGTTGAGGCCCACCGTCGCTGTGGTGATGTACAGGTCGGTCAGGTCCGTGCCGCCGAACGCGCAGGCCGTCACCCTCGGGGTCGGGAGGTTGATGACGCGGTCCAGCTCGCCGGCCGGGGTGTAGCGGCGTACCGCTCCGCCGTCCCACAGCGCCACCCATACACAGCCGTCCGCGTCGACCGTCAGGCCGTCGGGGAAGCCGGCGCCCTCCTCGATCTCCACGAAGGGGCGGCGGTTCGTGGCCCGGCCCGCCTCGAAGTCGAAGATGTCCACGCGGCGGGTCGGGGAGTCGATGTAGTACAGGGAGCGGGTGTCGGGGCTCCAGCCGGTGCCGTTGCTGACGGCCACGTCGTCGAGGACGGTTTCCGGTGGGGCGTCGGGGGTGAAACGGGTGAGGGTGCCGCCGCCGGGGGCCTCGTCGTAGCGCATGGTGCCGGCCCAGAGGGAGCCGTCGGGGGCTACGGCTGCATCGTTGGCGCGGCGGCCCGGGACGGGCTCGTGGTGGAGCCAGGTGAAGGTGTCGTCGGGGTCCAGAAGGGCTACGCCGTCGCGGAGGTTGAGGACCAGGCCGCCGCCGGTGCGGGGCTTGGCCGCGCCGATGTGCTGGTCGGTGACGCGGACCGTGCGGTGGTCCGTGGCGGGGTCGTAGGTGTGGATACGGGCGCCGAGGATGTCCAGCCAGAGGAGGCGGCCGGTGGCGGCGTCCCAGGTGGGCCCCTCGCCGAGGGTCGCTTCCGCCCTGACGGCGACCTCGTAGTCGTACGTCCTCGTGGTCACGCCACGCTCCGGTGGCCGAGGCGCTCGGAGAGCTCGGCGGCGCCCTTGGCGGCGAGCTGCTCCAGTTCGTCGCGGCGCTCGTCGCTCCAGCGGATCATCGGCACGGAGATGGAGAGGGCGGCGACGACACGGCCGGTGCGGTCGCGGACCGGGGCGGCTACGCAGGAGACGTCCGGGTTGGACTCGCGGCTCTCCACGGCGAGACCGCGCTCGCGGATGTGCGCGAGGGCCTCGCGCAGCGCGTGCGGGTCGGTGATGCTGTTCGGGGTCATCGCGACGAGCTCGGCGGTGTCCGGGATACGGGAGGACAGTTCCGGCTCGGGGAGCGAGGCGAGCAGCATCTTGCCGACGGAGGTGCAGTGGGCGGGGAGCCGGCGGCCTGCGGCGGACACCATGCGTACGGCGTGCGTGGAGTCGACCTTGGCGATGTAGATGACGTCGGTGCCTTCGAGGATGGCCACGTGGACGGTCTCGTCGCAGGTCTCGGCGACCGAGCGGGCGACCTGCTGGCCCTCGGCGGCGAGGTCGAGCTGCTCGGCGTATCGGCTGCCGAGCTGGTACGGACGTACGCCGAGCCGGTAGCGTCCGGGCTGACCGGGTACGGGGACGATGTAGGACCGGGCGGCCAGCGTGGTCACCAGCTCGTGCACGGTGGTGCGTGGCAGCTGGAGCTTGCGCACGATGTCGGGGGCGGAGAGCGTGCCGTCCCCGTCGAGGAAGAGCTCGAGAATGTCGAGCGCCCGGGTCACGGCAGGTACGAGACGTCCCACGTCCGGTCCCCTCCCTTGGTGCCTGTAAGGCTGTGTTCGAAATTTCAACAGCCGATCGGAATGACGAACACAGGTTACTCAACACCGGTTTGCCCGGGCAATGGCCCTGCGCGTGCGAGCTGCCGGTACTACTGTGTCCGTGTGCGGCACGTCACACTGCGTGGCCTGTCTTGGGGGATGCGGTTCCTGGGGGGAATCTCGTGCGCGAAATGACCAAGGGGGCGAACACTGCCCTGTCCGCCCTGAGTGAGAACGTCGGCTCGGTCATCGTCAGCCTGGGCTGGAGCAGCCCGGCCGGTGACGGCGACGCGGATGTGTCCGTCTTACTTCTGGGCCCGGACGGCAAGGTCCGCAGCGACGCGGACTTCTACTTCTACAACAACCCGGTGGCCGCCGACGGCAGCGTGCACCTGCTGGACAAGACGCCCACCGAGGACGGCAACGAGGACCGGATCAGCTTCGATCTGACCGTGGTGGCACCCGACGTCGACCGTGTCGTCGTGGCCGCGAGCCGCTACGGCGGCGCGCACTTCGGGGAACTGGACGACCTCCGGGTGACCTTGTCCGACGCGGTGGGCGAGAACCTCCTCCGCTTCGCCATCGGCGACCCCGGCAAGGTGAGCGCCATCATCTTCGGCGAGCTGTACCGGCGCGAAGGGGACTGGAAGTTCCGGGCCGTCGGCCAGGGGTACGACTCGGGGCTGGCCGGGCTGGCCACGGACTTCGGGGTCGACATCGATGACGACGAGGAGACCGTCGAGGAGAACGTCGTCGGCGCGGAGGTGACGGCCACCGGCACGGCCATCGAGACGGACGCCGGCACGGACGCGGACGGTACGGCGGCCAGGGCGACGCCGGTTCCTGACGGCAGCGGTGAACCCCTCGGCCCGGCGCCCGTCTCCGCCCCCGCGCCGGATCCCGCGGGCGCGCTGAACGCCGTACCCGCTCCCCGTCCGTCCGCCGACGACAACGGGCCGCGCAGGTCCGCCGCCGCCCGGCCCCGTACCGCCAAGAAGCGGGCCGCGCCGCCCAGCGTGCCGCAGAAGTCCCTGGCGGAGAACGACTCCTGGCGGCCCGCCCGGCTCTTTCCGCTCTCCGCGCTGAAGAGCGACCGGGACCGGGAGATGCGCGCCACCTCGGTGCTGTTGTCGGTGATGACCCAGGTGCCGAGGTTCGGCCGACGGCTCACCGCCGCGTTCGGCGCGCCCTCCGGCCGTATGGAGACCTTCACCGAGGTCTCCCTGCCGCACGGTGACACACCCCGGCGGCCCGACGGAGTGATCCGCATCGAACGGGCCGGCAAGCTGTGGACGGCGCTCGTCGAGACCAAGACCAACGGCAACGCCCTCAAGGCCGACCAGGTGCAGGCCTATATGGACATCGCCGCCCGGCGCGGCTACGAGGCCGTGATCACGCTGTCGAACGATGTCGCGCTGGAGGGCAGCCCCCTGGTCGACGTCAGGATCGACCGGCGGCGCAAGCACCAGGTGGCGCTCTGGCATCTGTCCTGGGCCGAAGTCGCCCACCAGGCCCAGCTGTTGATCCGGCACGAGGGGGTCGGCAACGCGGCGCGCACCTGGCTGCTCCAGGAGTTGCTGCACTATCTCCAGCACGAGAACTCCGGCTGCCACGGCTTCCAGAACATGGGCGCCGCCTGGGTGCCGGTCCGCAACGGCATCAACGACGAGACCCTCTGCCAGGGCGACCCACGGGCCCTCGAAGTCGTCGAGAGCTGGGAGCGGCTCATCCGTCAGGTGTGCCTCCGGCTCGGCGGCGAACTCGGGCAGAAGGTGCTGCCCGCCCAGCGCGTCCGGCGCGGCACCGACCACGGCACCCGCCGGATCCAGCTAGCCGACCGGCTGTGCTTGGAAGGGCGGTTGGAGGCCCAGCTCCGCGTCGAGGAGGCACCCGGTCTCCTCACCATCGGCGCCGATCTGCGCACCGGCAGGCTGCGCACTTCCATCGAGATCCCGGCGCCCGAGCAGGGCTACCCCCTGACCTGGGCCAAGCGGCTGATCCGCCGCCTCTCCGACGCCCCGGCCGATCTGCATGTGGAGACCCTCGTCGAAGGCGACGCCCTCGGCCCGCGCGGCACCCTGGAACGGCTCCGTCCTGAACCCGCCGACCTGCTCCCCAAGGGCGGTACGCAGATCACCGGGTTCCGGCTGTCGCTTCTCAAGGGCATGGGCAGTACCCGTGGCAACGCCGAGTCGGGGTTCATCCGCAGTGTGGACGACGCCGTGCACCGCTTCCACACGACCGTGGTGACCCACCTGGACGGGCCGGTCGCCAGGCGCCCCGCGCAGAAGGAAACCGTTTGATCAAGAAGGGCCCGCGGACCCCCTTGCCTTCCGAGGGCGATGTGGCAGGGTGACGTCACATCGACGGGGTGGGGGGTCATAGCTGTGCCTGAGCTTCTCAAGGGCGGGAACACCGTGGTGGGCGCCGGGGCCGTGAGTGTCGAACTGCGGGCCGTGGGTGACCAGGTGGATCTGAGTGCGCTGCTGGTGGGGGAAGACGGGCGGGTGCGGGGCGACGGGGACCTCGTCTTCTACAACCAGCCTTCGGCCGAGGCGGACGCCGTACGGCACTTCGTGGCCGACGGCTCCTCGCCCGAGCGGGTCGTCGTGGATCCGGGCCGGCTCCCCGCCGATGTCCAGCGGGTCGTCCTCGTCGGCAGCTGCGATCCCGACAACCCGGCGCGGACGTTCCGTGACGTCAAGGACATCGCCGTAGTGGCTCAGCAGGCCGGGAACGAAGACGTCGTCTTTCGCGCGCCCGCGCTGACCGACGGCGAACGGGCCGTGCAGCTCCTGGAGTTCTACCGGCGGGGCGACGGGTGGAAGCTGCGGGCCATCGGGCAGGGGTACGCGGAGGGGCTGGCGGGGTTGGCCACGGACTTCGGGATCGACGTCTCGGAGGAAGCGCCGGAGGCGCCGGAGGTTGCGGAGGTTCCGGCCTCGGTTCCGGTTGCCGCGCCCGCTCCCCCCAACCTCACCAAACCACCCCTCGGCAAGATCAGCCTCGACAAGGGCAGCCAGGTCTCCCTCAGCCTCGACAAGCAGGACCGCGAGCTCGTCGTCACCGTGGCGCTGGAGTGGGACGGGGGCAGTGACCAGCGGCGCAAGCGGGGCGCCGACCTGGATCTGTACGCGCTGTTCGTGCCCGCCGCCAAGGCTCAGCGCGGGGCGCAGGCGCCGGGGACGATCGTGAAGACGGGGCGTGGGGAGAAGAAGGGCAAGGGCGACGACGTCGTCTATTACAAGAACCTCGGCTCGTTGCAGCAGGCGCCGTACATCCAGCTCGACGGGGACGCCCGTGTCCCGGGGCGGGAGACCATCCGTATCGTGCGGCCCGAGGAGCAGGGGTACGTCCTGCTGTGCGCGTACTCGGCCGTCAGCAACGGATTCGGGTCCTTCAAGAGTTTCGGTGCGCAGGTCGTGGTGGACGACGGGCGCGGGTCCAACGTCACGGTGCCGCTGTACGAGAACACCAAGACCCGTTACTGGGTGGCCATCGCCCTGGTCGACTTCACCGCCGCCGACGGGGCGGCGATCCACCACGTCGAGGCCTACAGCGGCCGGATGAACGAGCGGCGGCCGGTGCTGCATCCCGACGGCACGATCGAGATGAACGCGGGACCGGTCGAGTTCAAGCGACCGACATAACCTTCCTACGTAGGTGTCTCCCCCAGCACCCCCCTCAACCGCCGTGCCCTGAGCACCAGTTCCAGCTCGAAGCGGCGGTCCGGGTCGTCGATCTCCGCGCCCCAGAGTTCGCGGATCTGGCGGAGGCGGTAGCGGACGGTCTGGGGGTGGACGCCGAGGCGGGTGGCCACTTCCGGGGCGCCGCCGCGGGTCTCCAGCCAGGCCAGCAGGGTCTCGGCGAGGCGGCGGCCGTGGGTGGGGCCGCAGTGGGCCAGGGGGGCGAGGCAGCGGAGCGCCAAGTCGTCTATCAGTTCCTCGGGTTGGAGGAGGACCAGCGCCTCCGTGTGCTCGGTGCAGTGCAGGACCTCGCCGGACGGCAGCAGGCCGCGTTCCATGAGGTGGACGGCGGCTTCGGCCCAGCGCAGTGACTTCGCCGCGTCGGCGAGCGGGACGGGGGGTCCGATCGCGCCCGCCCAGCCGGTCAGGGCGCGGTGGAGGAGTTCCGGGCGGCCCGCCGCGTCCGGTTCGGGGACGACCATGCGCGGCTGTTCGTACTCCATGTCGAGGAGGACTCCCTGGCCGACGGCGGGTGGTACGGCCTCGCGGGCGGGGCGGAGCAGGACGCCGACGGCGACGCGCTCAGGGAGCGGCCAGCCGATGCGGGCGGCGCGTTCGGAGAGGGCCTCGGCGGGGTCGCCGTGGCGGTGGCGTTCCACCAACAGCAGTTCCATCAGGCGGCGTTGGAGACGGAGGCGCTCGCCCGCCTGTCTGGCGGCCGCCTCGGCGTAGCCGCGTACCGACTGGTCGACGAGGCCGTCGAGGTACTCGTAGCCGGCGTCGACGAGTTCGTACATCGCGGGCGGCGGGATCTCGACGCGCTGGCCGATCTCGGCGAAACGGCGCCAGGCCAGCCGTACGCCCATGCGGTAGATGGCCTGGAGCGAGTCGAGGCTGCGGCCGTTGAGGCCCTCGCCACGGCCGAAGTCCTGGAAGACGCCCGGCGGGACGGAGGGGCGGCCCTGTGCGGCCTCCAGGTGCTGGACGAAGACCTCGATGGCGCGGCGGATGCCGACGAGGGCCATCGGCTCGCCCGACTCGTCGACGACGAACTGGAGTTGGGGGTGCTCGCGGCGGATCTCGCGCAGGATCTCCTCGGCGAGGTCCGGTGCCTCCGCCATGGCGATCTCGGCGAACCGGCGCACCTTGAGGCGCGGTACGTCGAGCCAGGCCGAGCGGGAAGTCACCGCCGTCACGGGTCAACTCCCCTGACCTGCTTGCTCGTACGTGATCAAGGGGGTGTTCGGCTGGTCGGGCGTGGCTTCGAGCAGCGCGACGATGCCGAACGCGGCACCCACGGCGAGTGCGGCGGCGGCCGCGACGGTCAGCGCGGCGGCGAGCAGTCTGGACATCGCAGGGTCAGCCTTTCAACTTCCAAGTGGCTCTTTCCGGCGGTCGTCCCCACCCCGGCGTTCCACCCTGCCTGTCCGCCCCAGTGTCAGCAAGACATTGACACTCCGTCAAGGGGCGCCTACGGTTCCCGGCCCATAGAGCGGCCCGAACTCCGTACCCTCATGCCTCAGGAGTGCCCGGATGCGCCGTACAGCCTCTCCTTTCTCCCTGATTCTGCTGGGACTCGGCACGTTTCTGCTGGTCCTGGCGCCCATGCTGGCGTGGTACGTGACTCCACGGGCCGCGGTGAATCCGATCGATATCGACCAGACCGCCGTCTACAAGGGCACCGGCAGCGTCTTCGACACCGACAAGGTCGAGACGGTGGACGGTCAGACGATCACCGTCACCCAGCGGGTGCGCGGCAACGTCGCGGACAGCGAGCGCAGCGGTGACGCGGTGTGGGACGTGACCACGACCGTCGACACCGACAAGTCGCTGCCGGCCTCCGATCCGCACGACGCGCTGGAGTTCATACCGCAGCGCTGGGTCATGGACCGCAGGACCACCAAGCCCGTCCACTGCTGCGGCGAGTCGCCGTACATCGAGGGCGAGGCGTATCTGAAGTTCCCCTTCGACGTGCAGAAACGCTCGTACCAGTGGTGGGACAACTCCCTGGGCAACACGATCGTGCTGACCTACCGGGATACCAAGAAGGTCCAGGGGTACACGGGTTACCGGTTCACCGGCACGGTCGCCCCGACCAAGGTCGGTACCCGGATGGTGCCGGGCACCCTCGTCGGCCGGCCGGACAGCCCTCAGGTGCTGGCCGAGGAGTGGTACTCCAACCACGGCTTCGAGCTGGTCGTCGATCAGCGCACCGGTCGCGTGATCTACGCGCAGACCGGCCCGAAGCGCACCCTGCGGGCGCCGGGCGCGAAGAAGGACGCGGTGGTGCTGCTGGACAGCGAGAAGATCGCTTTCACGACGGCGACGCAGAAGGACGCGGTCGAGAAGGCCAAGAAGGACAGCGGGCAGCTGCGGGCGATCGGCGTGACGGTGCCGATCGGTTCCGCTGTGGTGGGGTTCGTCCTGATGGTGGCCGGTTCCGTTTTGGTGGTACGAGGGAGGCGGCATCCCGGTTCTTCCGGTACGCCCGATTCCCCGCTCACGATGTGATTGGACGTCAGCTCTAATAACGCCGGAAATTGTCACGCCGGTGAGTAGCCACGGAGAACGGGTGGGCGAAAACTGTCCACCCCCACCCGAGCACAGTCCACCCACATCACCCTCGCAGTAAGCACCCAAATCCCCCACAGGAACGTAAAGCACCGCCACACGCTCAAAGTTCCGCACCCTGAGACGAGTTGGAGCACATATGCCCCAGCACGTGCCACCCTCGCTGCCCGCCCTGTTCCCCCGGGCGTCGCAGCACCCCTCGGCGCTCCCCCCACCACCGCGCCGAATCGTTTTCCTCGCCCATCGTGATCTCGACAATCCCTCCGCCGGGGGCTCCGAGCTCCTGGTCGACCGGCTCGCCGACGGCCTCACCCGGCTCGGCCACCAGGTCACCCTGCTGTGCGGCGGTCCCGCGTCGTACCGCGACTACCGGGTCGTCTCCGCGGGCGGCGAACTCGGGCACTTCCTGCGCGCCCGCTCGGCCTTCTCCCGTCAGGTCGGTGACTGCGATCTGCTGGTCGAGGTCTGCAACGGGATGCCGTACTTCGCGCCCGTCTGGCACCGCGGTCCCACGCTGTGCCTGGTCAACCATGTGCACACCGATCTGTGGAAGATGCGGTTCGGCGGGCCCATGGCCCCCGCCGCCCGGCTCGGCCGAAGACTTGAACACTGGGCACTGACCGGTGCGCAGCGCCGGAGTCTGCTGGTGGCGGTGTCTCCGTCCACGGCCCACGCGTTGCGGGCGATCGGGGTCGAGCGGGACCGGATCCGCGTGGTCCACAACGGCGTCGAGGAACCCGGGCCGCGTGCGGATCGCTCCTCCGAGCCGTTGTTCGTCGCCGTCGGGCGGCTTGTCGAGTACAAGCGGATCGATCTGCTGCTGCGGCTGTGGGAGCGGGTCCGGCCGGTGACCGGCGGGCGGCTGCTGATCGTCGGGGACGGGCCCGAGCGGGAGCGGCTTGAGCAACTCGCCGGTCCCGGCGTGGAGTTCACCGGGCATGTGTCCGAGGCGGAGAAGCATCGGCTGCTGTGTGCGGCTTGGCTGTTGCTGCATCCGTCGGCGGTGGAGGGGTGGGGGCTGGTCGTGACCGAGGCCGCGACTCGTGAGACGCCGACCATCGCCTTTGACGTGCCTGGGCTGCGGGATTCCGTCGTGGACGGGGAGACCGGGGTGTTGGCTCGCGGTGAGTCCTCGTTCGCGGCTGCCTGGTGCACGTTGGCCTTGTCGGGTCATCGCCGCGAACTGATGGGCAAGGCAGCACGGGACCGCGCGGCGCGCTACCGCTGGCACCGGACGGTCAGACAGTTCCGTGCGGTTGCCTCCGAGGCGGTGAGGGGTTGGGGGACGTGACACGGCTGCGGGTGCGTCGTGGCTGGTCGCGCAGTTCCCCGCGCCCCTTAAGGGGCGCTCCCAGGGACCCCTCGTTTCGACGGTCCCTTGCCCTCTTTCGTGCCTTTCTTCATGAGCAGGACGATCCCTCGGCCTGTTACGAGCTCCTCGCCCGTGACTCCGTCAATCAAGTCGAGGCCTACGACGGTCCCGTCAGCGGACGTGTCGTCGTGGACGTCGGTGGGGGCAGCGGGTGTTTCACCGAGGAGTTCCGGAGACGGGGCGCCAACGCCTATCTGTTCGAACCCGACGTCACCGAGCTCGGTCCGAAGCCGACCGACGGGGCCGTCATCGCCGACGGGTATCTGCTGCCCTTGTCCGACGGGGTCGCCGACGTCACGTTCTCCTCCAATGTGCTGGAGCATGTCGCCGATCCGCAGACCTTCGTCAGTGAGCTCGTGCGGGTCACCCGGCCCGGCGGGCTGATCTATCTGTCGTTCACGAACTGGCTGTCCCCGTGGGGCGGGCATGAGTGGGCGCCGTGGCACTACCTGGGGGCCGAGCGGGCTCGGGCCCGTTATCGGCGGCGTACCGGGAAGGCCGCGAAGCACACCCTCGGCGAGAACCTGTTCGCCGTGCACATCGGTACGACTCTGCGGCAGGTGCGCGCCCGGGACGACGTGCGGGTGGTCTCGGCGCGCTCCCGCTACTGGCCGTTCCTCGCGGAGACCGTGGTCAAGGCGCCCGGGATCCGTGAGGTCGCCACCTGGAACCTTCTCCTCATCCTCCGGCGGTGTCCACCATGACGACGTCCACGGTCCAGGCCCCTCCCCCGGCCGCCGTACCCTCCACCGCGCGTATGTCGGGCCCGCCGGAGGGCCCGCGGTCGAGGCGCTGGCTGCTGGGGTTCTGGGCCGTGGTGTTCGTGCTGTTCCTGGCGGTGCACCCGGGCCGGCAGACCTTCGACACCAAGCTGGGGGTCACGGTCGATCCGGGGCGGTTCTTCTCCGACCTGGGGCAGCTGTGGCAGGACCAGGGCAGTTTCGGCGGGATCTCGGACCAGTACGCTGGCTATCTGTGGCCGATGCTGCCGTTCTACTGGCTGGCCGACGCCGTACGGCTGCCGGTGTGGCTGGCGGAGCGGCTGTGGCTGTCGCTGATCGTGTCGGTCGCCTTCTGGGGTGCGCTGCGGCTGGCCGAGCGGCTGCGGGTGGGCAGTGGTGCTTCACGACTGCTCGCCGCTGTCGCTTACGCCTTGTGGCCCGTGTTCACCATCGTCATCGGGTCCACCTCGGCGGCCGCGCTGCCCGGCGCGTTTCTGCCGTGGGTGCTGCTGCCGCTGGTCGACGAGCGGTACAGCGCCCGGGTCGCGGCCCTGCGTTCGGCGGTGCTCATACCCTTCATGGGTGGCGTCAACGCGGCCGCCACGCTCGCGTCGCTGCTGCCTGTCGGGCTTTATCTGCTGTCCCGTCCTGCCGGGCCCCGGCAGCGCAAGCTGATCGCCTGGTGGGTGCCGGGGCTGGTCCTGGCCACGGCCTGGTGGTGGATACCGCTGCTGCTGCTCGGCTTCTACGGCGAGAACTTCCTGCCGTACGTCGAGAGCGCGCGGACGACCACGGAGACCATGTCGGCGACCGAGGCACTGCGCGGCGGCGGGAACTGGGTCGCCTATCTGCACTTCGGCGAGGCCTGGCTGCCGGCCGGGTGGACCGTGGCCGCGTCGGTGGTCGTCATCGTCTGTTCGGCGCTCGCGGCCGGGCTGGGGCTCGCGGGGCTGGCCCGGCGGGACATGCCGGAGCGGCGCTGGCTGACGCTGACGGTGATCGTGACCGCGCTGATCCTGCTCGCTGGGTACGGGGACGCGTTCGGGGCGCCCTTCCACGGGGTGGTGCAGGACTGGTTGAACGGCGGTCTCGTGCCGTTCCGGAACATCTACAAGTTCCAGACCGGGCTGGCGCTGGCGCTGGTCCTCGGCCTCGCCCATCTGGTGGGGGTCGCGGCCGAGGCGAGAGGGGCCCGTCCGGTGCGGGGGCGCCGGTTCGCGCCGCTCGTCGCGGCGGTACTGATCCTGCCGGGGCTGATGTGGCCGTACCTCAACGGGTCGATCCTCAACCCCGGTTCCTTCCAGGAGATCCCCAAGTACTGGTCCGCGACGGCCGATTGGCTGAAGAAGTACTCGCCGGACTCCCGTGCCCTCGTCGTTCCGGCGACCGCGCACGGCATCTACACCTGGGGCTCCACCATCGACCAGCCCCTCGACGTGGTCGCCGAGTCCCGCTGGGCTCAACGCGATTACGTCCCCTTCGGCACCGCGGGCAACCGGCGGGCCATGGACGCCGTCGAGCAGGCCCTGATGTCCGGTGGTGAAGTGCCGGGGCTGGGCGACTACTTGAGCCGGGCGGGTGTCTATTACGTCGTCGTCCGCAACGATCTCGATCCCGATCAGATCGGTTACGTGCCGACCACGACCGTGAAGCGGACCCTGGAACAGTCCGGCTATCAACGGGTGACGGGCCTCGGTCCGGTCATGACCGGCGGGCGGATCGTCCAGGACGCGCCGCTCGCCGTCGAGGGGCTGTATCCGCGGCAGCGGGCGGTGGAGATCTACAAGCCCGCCGACTCCGTGCCCAACCCGCGGCAGGCCGGGCTGCTCCCGGTCGCCGACACCGCCGTCGTCTCCGGCGGCCCCGAGTCCCTGCTGCCGCTGGCGAGCGAGCTGCGCGGCCGGCCGACCGTGCTGACCGGCGACAACCACCCCGGCGTCGGAACCCCGGCGCTCCAGATCACCGGCGACGGACTGCGCCGCGCGGACACCCGGTTCGGCCTGGTCAACGCCAACACCTCGTACACGTACACCAGTGACGAACGGAACGCCCCCGGGGCCGCCGAGGACGCGGGCGAGAAACCGCGCCAGATCCTGCCGACGACCGGCCTCGACCATCAGACGGTCGCCCAACTGCGCGGCGCCCGCTCGGTGTCGGCGTCCTCGTACGGCAACTGGCTGTTCCATCTCCCGCAGTACGACCCGGTGAACGCCTTCGACGGCAACCCGGACACCGCGTGGGCGGAGGGCGCGCTGAACTCCGCCGACGGGCAGTGGCTGCGGATCGAGTTCTCCGACGACGCGTACGACATGCCGTCGTCGTTCAAGGTGACCCCGCTGCCGCAGGAGAGCGTGCGGGCGGCGGCGACCAAGGTGCGGGTGGAGACGGACAAGGGGTCCGAGGACACCATCCTGCGCTCCGACGGCTCGACGCAGACCGTCAAGGCACCGGCCGGTGCGACGAGTTGGATGAAGCTGACGATCCTCGACTCGGTGGAGCGCCGCTCCGGTCTGCTGGGCGCCGGATTCTCCGAGATCACCCTCCCGGACGTCCAGGTCACCCGGCTGCTGCGGCTGCCCACCGACGCCGAGGACACCGACGCCGCCGCCGACCTGATCTCCCTGCACCGCGCCGCCGACCCGACGGGACTGTCCGCGACGGGCACCGAGGCGGGCCTGCACCGGCGTTTCTCGACGGCGGCGGGAGGGACGTACTCGTTCCAGGCGACGGCGACGCCGGTGCCGGGTGAGGATCTCGACCAGCTGCTCTACGAGGTCGCGCCCACCCAGGACCAGCGGATCGTCGCCACCGCCGACTCGACGGCCGCGCTCGGCGCCGGGCTGTCCGCGCGCAATCTCACCGACGGCGATCTGACGACGGCGTGGATCGCGGGCGACCGCCCGACCATCCACCTGCGGTGGGACGGCAAACAGCCGGTCAGTGAACTGGTGTTGGCCCCGGCAGGTGGTCTCTCCACCCGGCCGACCGAGGTCAACATCACCTCCCCGGACGGCGCGGTCATCGCGGGCGTCGACGAGAACGGCTGGGTGCGGTTCCCGGCGATCACCACGGACCGTCTCGACATCACGATCACCCACACGGCGCCCATCACCCTCTACAACCCGGTGGTCGACGAGGATCTGCGGCTGCCGGTGGGCCTGACCGAGGCGTACATCCCCTCGCTCGACCAGTACCGCACCCCGCAGCCCAGGGACGACCGGGCGTTCTCGCTGCCGTGCGGCGAGGGCCCGGTGGTGTCGGTGGACCGGGAGCTGTACCAGACCAGCGTGAAGGGGACGGTGGGCGACCTGACCGAGCGTCGGCCGGTGGAGGTGACGTTGTGTCAGGAGGGCCGCGAAGACGGTGAATTGGAGTTGAGCTCCGGCTCGCACCAGGTCGAGTCGGGGGACGCCGGTCCCCTCACCCTGACCGACATCACCCTCACCCGGGGCACGGTCGCCGAGCCCACCCCCACCGACCGTGACCTGCGGGTGCGGGACTGGCTCGGCGACCGGCGCGAGGTGACGGTCGGCTCGGGCGCGGCCACGTATCTCACGACGTACGAGAACTACAACGACGGCTGGAAGGCCACCCTCAACGGCAAGGAGCTGTCGTCGGTGCGGCTCGACGGCTGGCAGCAGGGCTGGCGGATCCCGGCCGGGGCGGGCGGCACGGTCAAGCTGTCGTACGAGCCCGCCGTGACCTACGACGGGGCGCTCATCGGCAGCGCGGTGGCGGTGGCCGTCCTGGTCGGCCTGGTGCTCTGGCGGCGGCGCTCGCCCAACCCCGACGAGCCGCAGGTGCCGCCTCCGCCGCCGGGACTGTGGCTGGGCACGGTGGCGCTCACGGTGGTGGGTGTGCTGATCGCCGGATGGTTCGCGCTGCTGGTCCCGGCGCTCGCGCTGCTGGCGTATCGGCGGCACGAGTGGCTCGTACCGATCGCCTTCGCGGCCCTGGCCGGGGCGGGGATCGCCGCCGCGACGGGCGCGGGCGAGCCGGTGGCGGCGGGGCACGGGGCGTTCGGGCACACGGCTCAACTGCTGGCGCTGATGGGGCTGTTCGCGGCGGTGGTGAGTGTGCGGGACGACGACGGCGCCGACACGGTGCCCGCGTCGGAGGCGCCGACACGGCAGTTGCCCAAGGCCGAAGGAGGTGGGCCCGTATGACCACGGCCCCCGAACGCATCCCCTTCCCCGTGGTGGACGAGGTCGCCCGGCACTGCCTCCAGGAGGAGGAGCCGGAGACCGTCCACATCGAGGTCCACCTCCCGGGCCGGCTGGACCCGGCGGGCCTGCGCAAGGCGTTCCACGAGGCCCTGCTGCGGCATCCCCGCATCCTGATGAGGGAGGCGCGGGGGCCGTGGTTCCGCCGCCGTTACGAGTGGGAGCTGACCGAGCGCCCGGACGTGGAGGTCGTGACCTTCCCGGCACCGGGGAGGGACGCGCTGCGGGACGCGCGGACGCGGGCGCTGACGACCGTGCCGCCGCTGACGGATTCACCGCCGATCAGGTTGGAGGTGGTGGAGAGGGCAGGGCGCGTTGAAGGGAGCGAGGCCACGGATGCGGTGGGTGATGTGCGTGCGGGGCGTCGGGGCTCGGGGGTGGGCTCGCTTGCCCGCGCTGGCGGGGTGCCGCCTCTCAGTGGGTCGGGAGCCGCCCCAGCGGCACGACTGCCCGCAGGCTCCGGAACGGTGCTCTTCCTCACCATCAACCACACCGCCCTCGACGGACCCGCCTGCCTCCGCGTCCTGGCCACCGCCGCCGAGCTCTACAGCGGCCGGGACAATTCCCCCGCCGCACCCCCCACCCGCACCCCCGAGCCCCAGCAACCCCCCGCGTCCACCCCCTCCAACTGGTCACCCCCCGCCCGAGTGGCCCCCGGCACCCCCGAGCCCTCCCCCGGCAACGGCATGCTCATCACCGAACTCCCCCTCCCGCACCGCCCCAAGGGCGCCCCCTACACGGTGAACGACCAGCTGATGGTCGCCACGGCCCTCACCATCGCGCACTGGAACCGCGAACACGGCGCCCACCCCCGCCCGTTGCGCATCACGATGCCCGTGGACGACCGCCCCCGGGACACGACCATGCCGATCGGCAATGGGACGCGGCTCGTCGAAGTACCGTTCGCGCCACAAGAGTTGACGACCGCCGACCTCCCGGCCCTCCTCCAGCGCACCGCCGCCCGCACCCGGGCCCTCAAGTCCCTCCCCCGCCCTCAGCTGGGCCACGGCGCCGCCCTTCTCACCGCCCCGGTCACCCCCGTGGCATGGCGGGCCGCGCTCACCCGGGGCCTGCGCAGGGCGGCCGCGCCGTGGACGTCCACCACGCTGCTGAGCAACATCGGCCGCATCCCGTACCCGCTGGACTTCGGCGAGGAGGCGGGCCGCGCGCACGCGGTGTGGTTCTCGGCGCCCGCGAGGATGCCGCGCGGTCTCACCGTGACGACCGCGTCCACGGCGGGCCGCCTGCACCTGGCCCTGCGCTGGTCGCGCGCGCTGCTCAGCCACGGCGACGGCGCCCATCTGCGGGACCTGTTCGAGCACTATCTGCACTCGACGGACGTGGAGCAGTCATGAAAGCCGTCATGACCACCGCCCGGGCGGCCACCCCCCGCGACCTGCGCGACTTCTACGAGGACCCGGCCGTCCCGGTCGCCTCCGGCGCGCCCCGAAGCCTCCGCCAGGCCCGCATGCTGGCCGCCGCTCTCGGCGCCGCTCCCGGGCAGACCGTTCTCGACATCGGCTGCGGCGACGGCACCGCGGCCGCCGTCGCCGCCCCGCTCCTCCCCGGTCACCGGCTCGTCGGCGTCGACTGGTCCCAGGACGCCCTGCGCCGCGCCCGCACCCGGCTGCCGTACGCCGTGCGGGGCGAACTCACGGGCGGGGGGCTGCCGTTCGGCGCGGAGTCCGTGGACGCCGTGCTGTTCAGCGAGGTGATCGAGCATCTCGTCGACCCTGACTCGGCGATGGACGAGATCCGGCGGGTCCTGCGACCGGGGGGTCATCTCATGCTGTCCACACCGAACTTGGCCGCCTGGTACAACCGCGTCCTGCTGCTGGCGGGGGTGCAGCCGGTGTTCTCCGAGGTCAGCCTGCGGGCCGTCCACGGGCGGCCGGGACGGGAGGTCGTAGGGCATCTGCGGCTGTACACGGCGCGTGCGCTGCGGGAGTTCGTCACGGCGTCCGGCTTCACCGTCGTAGAGGTGCGGGGCGCGCCCTTCCACGGCGTACCGCGGTCCTTGCGGCCGCTCGACCGGCTGGCGTGCCGCAGACCGTCGCTCGCCTCGATCCTGCTGTTGCACGCGCGGAAGACCTAGGGGGCGTGGCCATGTGGTGGGGAGTGGCGGCGGCCCTGATGGCGAACACCCTGTACAGCATCGGTTTCGTCCTGGAGAAACGGGCGCTCGGCTCCCTCCCCGAGGTGACGGTCCGTCAACCCGCGCGGCTGCTGCGGCTGGTGCTGGGCAGCCCGCTGTGGATCGGGGGGTCGCTGGCGCTGGCGGCGGGGTTCGGCGCGCAGTTGATCGTCTACCGGACCCTGCCGATCGCGGCCGCACAGGGCATCTTCGTCTCGGGTCTCGTGCTGCTGGTGCTGCTGTCGGCACGGCTGCTGGGCGAGGAGACGACCGGGCGGGAGCGGTACGCCCTCGCCGCGATCCTCGGCGCGCTGCTGATGGTCGTCCTGTCCCTGGACGAACGCGCGGACACCGTCAGCCGGGCCGCCCCGTACCCGCTGATCCTGCTGGTGTGCGTGCCGTCGCTGGCGGCCGGGGTGTGGCTGTACGGGTCCGCCGAGCGGCGCGCCCGGCACCGGCACCGCATGCCGACGACGGGTGTCGAGTACGGCGTGGCGGTGGGCCTGCTGTACGGGGTCAGCTCGCTCGCGATCAAGGGCGTGTCGAGCTATCTCACCTCAAGTGGGCTGGGCGGGGCGGTGGTTGATCTGCTCCGCTCCCCGTATCCGTATCTCCTCCTCTTCACCGGCGCGTTCGGGCTCGTCCTGTCGCAGGCCGCGCTGCAACGCTGCCGGGCCTCGCTGATCGTGCCGGTGTGCACGACGGTGACCTGTCTGTTCACGGCGGTGCTCGGCACGCTGTCGTTCGGCGAGGCCCTGCCGCACGACCCGGTGCGCCTCGCGCTGCGGCTGGCCGGTACGGCCCTCGCCGTCTCCGTACTCCTGTCCATGCCCAAGCACGACGAGCGTCCCGCCCAACCCCCCATCGGTGCCAAGGAGTTGACACCCCCATGAACCCCGACGACCCACTGCTGCGGATCCTGGCGTGCCCGCTCGACAAGGGCCCGCTGCACCTCGTCGTACCGGACGGCCCGACGGCCCCGGACGAGGTCCTCTACAACCCGCGGCTGCACCGCCGTTACCCGGTGGTGGACGGCATCCCGCAGCTGCTGCCGTCCTCCGGGGAGCAGGTCTCGGACGACGAACACGAGGAACTCCTCAAGCGGATGGCCCCATGACGCTGGCCGCGCGCGTCGCCCCGCTGTTGCCCGACCGGCTGGTCGCGGCCGTCGCCCGGGCCGTGTACCCGCGCTTCGAACCGGAGTTGGCGCGACTCGGTGAACTGTGCCCGGCCGGCTGCGGCACCGCCGTGGACGTCGGCGGCTGGTACGGCCCGTGGACGCGCCGGCTGTCCCGCCGGGCGCGCCGGGTGGTGACCGTGGAACCGGTCCCCCACCTGGCCCGCCTCCTCGCGGCGACGGCCCCGCCCAACGTCCGGGTGGTCCAGGCGGCGGCGGCCGAACGCCCCGGCACCGCCCGCCTCTGGCTCCCGCCCCACGACGCCGGCGACCGAGGGGTCTCCTCCCTGGTCCGCCGGGACATCCACGCCCAGGCCCTGTCGGTCGGCTGTGTCACCCTCGACGAACTCGGCCTGAAGGACGTCGGTTTCGTCAAGGTCGACGTCGACGGCAGCGAGCTGGCGGTGCTCCGGGGCGCGACCGGCATCCTGGCCCGCGACCGGCCCGCGCTCTTCGTCGAGCTGGAGTGCCGTATCCAGCCGATCGCGCCGGTGGTGACGTATCTGTCGCTGCTCGGCTACGAGGGCTGGGTGCTGCCGGGCCGCGACTGGACCCGCCTGCGCGACTTCCCGCTGGAGGCCCACCAGGCGGAGGCGTCGTACGTGGTCAGCCAGGGCCTGCTGCGCCGGGTGCTGCCCTTCCGGGGCCCCCGCTACATCAATTCGGTCCTCTTCCTCCCGGACGGCCGCCGCCCTAGCGGAGCCGTAGGGGCGCGTCGGTGACGAGGGGGCGAGCGCGCGGAGGCCCGCAGGGCTGAGCACGGTCGCTCCCTCGTCACCGACTTAGGCGCCCCGGAGGCGTAGCGTCAGAAGAGGCGTGCGCCACGATGGATCACATGCCGCTTGACTTCCAACTGGTCCTGCTCCGCCGCATGGCCGACCACAACCCGGACCTAGTGGACGACGCCCGCCGCCAACTGGGCGCCTCCCTCACGGACATGCGCGAGGCGAACAAACGCTGGCAGGCCATGCTCCGCTCCCCGCGCGCCCGCGCCGCCGCGTCCCGCTACCGCTCGGTCCTGGGCGCTCCGGAGACGGTGCTCACCCGCAAGGTGGGCGACCTGGACTGCGAGGCATGGCTCTGGCCGCTGCCCCTCTGGCCGGACCTGCGCTTCGAGGTGCTGCTGGCGCCGAACGGCGGGGTGTGGAACGAGTGGCTGGTGCGGGCGCCGGGGGCGGCGGGCCCGACCCTGCGCACCCTGGAGGACCTCACCCCGTGGTCCTGCACGGTGGACGAGGCGGCGCGGGCCTTCGCCCCGGCCCGCCCGCTGGAGGGCACGGCCCCGACGCGCTGGGGCCTGGCGTTCACGGCCCCGGACGGCGACGGCGTACCCCATGCCTGCACGGCGGAATTCACATGGGGCTTGCTGCAAAGGCGAACGGTCAGGTGACGCACTTAAGGGGCGCGGGGAACTGCGCGACAAGCCCCCACTCAGTCGCACTATGACCACAAACCGATCAAACTCAGTCTTTCGGCAGATCAAGCCCCCTGCACCCCTACGTTGTGCCGATGACCGAGACGACATCCGATCGGACCGTGCCCGTCGAACGGCTGAAGCTGGGCGATCACGCCTGTATGAGCCTGCGCGAAGTCGAGTCGCCGTGGAAGGTCTTCACCGCGTACACCCGGACCAGTCTCGCCCGCCGCGAGAAGGTCCTGCTCGTCATGAACCCGGACGACATGAACGACGACGACGTGGTCGCCCTCATGGACGGCGGCTCCGGACACGTCGCCGCCGCCCGCGAGTCCGGCCAGCTGTCCCTGAAGCGGAACACCGAGATGTACCTCCCGGACGGCCGCTTCCAGGAGGACCGCACGATCGACCTGTACACCGAAGAGGTCAACCGCGCGCAGCGCGAGGGCTGGGCGGGGCTGCGGCTGACCGCCGACATGAGCTGGGCCCCGAAGGTCGGCCTCGACCACGACCGGCTCCTCGACTACGAGGCTTCGGTGGCCCCACTCTTCGCGGATCCGCTGTTCACCGCGATCTGCTGGTACGACCAGGAGCGCTTCGGCGACGGCCTGTTGAACGACATGGCCAAGGTCCACCCGCTGCGGGTCCTGGAGAACCTCGACTCGATCGACGCCACCGCGACCCCCGAGGGCAGCCGTATCTCCGGCTCCGCGGAGCTCGGTTCGCGCGCCGAGTTCATCGAGACGCTGCGCGAGGCGCTGGACCACCGGGACACCACCGGCCCCGCCCGTTTCGTCCTCGACCTGCGCGACCTGTGCTTCATGGAGGCACACTGCGCCTGGCAGCTGATCAGCCTCGCCGGGGCCCTGCCGGACGGCAGCGAGGTCACCGTCCGCTGCGGGGAGCTCCTCGGCCTCGTCCTGCGGCAGCTCGGCGCCGACGAGGTGCCCCAGCTGGTGCTCAGCGTCGAGGACGACGAGGTGGCGGTGTGAGTGACGGCCTGCTGCTCCGGCGGGAGTTCGACCGCACCGACCTCCCCCTGCTCCGCGCCCTGCTCACGGAGACGGCGATGCGGGCGGGCCTCTCCGGCTCCGCGAACGGGGCCTTCGTACAAGCGGCTTGGGAGCTCGCGACGCATGCGGTGGTGCACGGCGGGGGCCGGGGTTCGCTGGAACTCACCCTCCAGGACGACGAGTTGCGCTGCGAGGTCACGGACACCGGCGAGGGCGTGCCGCAGCGGTCGGGGACCACGGAGGGACACGGGCTGCGGCTGGCGGAGGCGCTGACGGGAGGGCTGGAGCTGCGCGGCGGTCCGGGGCAGAGGGGAACGGTGGCGGCGCTGGCAGTACGACTGCCCCAACCCTCCTCAGCTTCCTCCTCCGTGCCTCTCCTCAGCCCCCCTCCGGCCTGCGCGCACTGAACCACGCCGCCACCTGACTCCGACTGGTGAACCCCAACTTCACCAATATCCGCTCCACATGCCCCTCGGCGGTCCGCTGGGCGATCACCAAGCTCTCGGCGATCTGCCGGTTGGTCCGCCCCTGCGCGATCAGCGAGGCGACCTGCAACTCCCGCCGGGTGAGCAGTACTTCGTCCGGCGGCACCGGCGGCGCTTCGACCGCCCGGGGTGCCGAAGGCCCTCGCCGCTCCCCCAGCGCATAGGCGACCGCCTCGTCCATGGACAGCCCGCCGCCCCGCCGGTGCGCCCGCTCGTACGCCGCGTCCCCGAGGGTCCGCCGCGCATGCCGCTCGGCGATCCGCAGCCGCCCGGGCTGGAGCGTCTCCACGGGGTTGCCCCCGATGTCCCGCCATATCCGGTCGACCGCACCTCGCAGCACCCCCGCCCGCTCGACCGCCCCGGCCGCCGCCATCGCCTCCGCCGCGGCGAGGAGGTCGAGGGTGCGGGCGAGGCTCTGGGCCTGCTGGACGGTGTACGGCAGCCGCAGGCACGCGCGGGCGTGCTCGGCGGCGCTCTCGTAGTCCCCCGCCGACCAGTACGCGAGCGCGAGGGTGCGCAACGCCCAGCCCCGCGCCCACTGTTCGCCGTGCGCCTCGCAGAGCGCGATCGCCTCGACGCACAGCGGCACCGCCTCCTCGGGGCGCCCCCGGCAGACGAGGGTGCAGGCCAGTTCGACGCGGGTGAGGACGATGAAGCTGGCGGTGGTGGAGCGCGCCCTGCCCGGGCCGAAGGCGGTGGCCGGCACCGGCGGCGGGGCGGGCACCGACAGCTCCCGGTCCGCCGTGGAGCGGGGTGTCTCACCGCCCGCCAGGACGGCCGCCGAGCGGGTGTGGACCAGCGACATCAGCGCGCCCGCCCACATCGCCCGGGTCAGCGCCACGTCCGGCCGCGCCCCGGCGCGCAGCGCGCCGTCCATCCAGTGCCGCCCCTGCCCCCAGATGCCGCCGGCGACCCAGTGGAACCACAGGCTGGAGGCCATCCGCAGGCCCTGCTGGGCCTCGCCCGGGGTGGTGAGGCAGAAGTCCATCGCGGCATGGAAGTTGTCCCGGTCGAGGCGGAGCCGCTCGGTGATCCCGGCCTGGTCGGGCCCGAACCAGGTGCGCTCGTACTCGGCGGCCAGCCGGGTGAAGTGGTCCCGGTGCCGACGCCGGGTGCCGGCGACCTCACCGAGGTCGGCCAGCTTCTCCTGGCCGTAGTGGCGCAGGGAGACCAGCAGCCGGTAGCGCACCTGCCCGGCGTGCTCCTCCCGGACCAGCACCGACTTGTCGACGAGCCCGGCGATCGCGTCCAGGACGTCCGTCTCGTCCAGGCCCTCCCCGGCGCAGACCGCCTCCGCCGCGGCGAGGTCGAAGCCGCCGACGAACACCGACAGCCACGCCCACACCAACTGCTCCTGCGGGGTGCACAGTTCATGGCTCCAGTCGACGGCGGAGCGCAGGGTGCGATGGCGGGGCGCGGAGGCGGGGCCGCCACCGGTGAGCAGGTGGTAGCGGTCGTCGAGGCGTTCGACGAGCTGCTCCACGCCGAGCGCCCGGACCCGTACCGCCGCGAGTTCGATGGCGAGCGGCAGCCCGTCGAGGCGCCGGCACAGCCGGGCCACGGCCTGCTGGTTGCCCTCGGCGAGGGTGAAGCCGGGGACCACGGCGGCCGCCCGGTCGGCGAACAGCCGCAGCGCCGGGAACCGTTCGGCGGCGACCGCGCCGGCGGCGATCTCGTGCGGGGCTGGCGCCGACAGCGGCGGCACCTCGAAGAGCTGCTCCCCGGAGAGTCCGAGCCGGTGCCGGCTGGTGGCGAGGATCCGTACCCCTTCGGTCGCCGAGAGCACGGCCGCCGCGAGCACCGCGCAACTGCGCGGCAGATGCTCGCAGTTGTCGAGCACGATGAGCAGCTGCCGCTCCCGCAGATACTCGACGAGCACGTCAAGCGGCGGCCGTACGCTCTCGTTGCGCACCCCGAGCGCGTCTATCACGGCGTGCGGGACGAACGCCTCGTCCTGCAACGCGGCGAGCGGAACCAGCCACACCCCGTCGGGGAAGACCCGCGCCACCTGCTGTGCGACATGCCCGGCGAGCCGTGTCTTGCCCACCCCGCCGGGCCCGGTCAAGGTCAGCAGTCTCCCCACCGACAGCAATCGTCTGACTTCCACCGCCTCGTCCCTGCGCCCCACGAAGCTCGTCAGCTCCGCGGGAAAGCCCGCAGTACGCCGCGACTCTGATCCGCCCACGACCAGTCACGCCCTCTGTAGTGGTCCCCGCACGCGCTGTTGTTTCCCCGCAGGGTAGACACGGGACACCGGCCGGACGTCCGGTTCGCGCGATTACCGCCTCCACGGGTGACCGGGGCTTGCGCCTCAGCCCGCGGCCGCGCTCAGCACCGCCGCGACCACCGACGGCAGCGACCCCGGATGCAGGTCGAGGAACAGATTCGGCTCGACGAGCTCCAGCTCCATCACCCGCGGCCGCCCGTCCTCCCCGTCGACGAGGTCCACGCGCGCGTACAGCAGCTCCGGCGCCTCCGGTACGGCGGCCAGGGCACGCTCGGCGACCTCCCGCTCGGCCTCGGTCGCGGCCCAGGGCTCAAGACCCGGATGCGGGAACTTGTCCGCGTCGAACGCCGTCCCGCGCGCGAGCACGGCCCGCTTCCGGCTGGCGTGCAGCAGCCGCCCCCCGAAGTACAGCAGCGCCCGCTCCCCGCCCGCGTCGATGCCCGTCATGTACGGCTGCACCATCGCGGTGAGCCCTTCGGCGTGCATGCGCGCGAGCTGTCGTACGGCGGTGTCGTGCTGATCGGGTGTGTAGCGGGCGGCGTAGCGCGCGCCGGCGCCGGTGGTGGGCTTGACGACGTACTCCCGGTCGGCCGGAAGGTCGACGGCGTCTCCGGGCCCGAGATAGCGGGTGGGCACGGTGGGCACCCCGGCCGCCGCCAGCTCCCCGAGGTACCGCTTGTCGGTGTTCCACCGCACCACCTCGGCGGGATTGGCGAGCCGGGTGACCTTGGCGCACCGCTCGGCCCAGGCCACGAACTCGGCGACCCGCCAGCTGTAGTCCCAGGTCGACCGGATCACCGCGAGGTCGTATCCGCCCCAGTCGACCCCGTCGTCGTCCCAGTACACGGCGTCCGCCTCGGCCCCGGCCGCGCGCAGGGCGTCGAGCAGCACGGGGAGATCGAGGTCGCGGCTGGCTTCCGGCCGGGGGTCGTAGGTGACGAGGGCGATGCGGGGCACGGGGATCTCTTCTCGTTCGTCTCGGTCCGGCTGGGTTCAGCTCGGTTCAGCTCGGTCCGACTCGTGGGACTTCCGCAGGTTAGGCACGCCCGCCGCAACCGCGGCAACTCGTTTGACCCTCCCCTAGGGGGAAGCCCCAGCATCGATGGCGGCGAAGAGGACCGGGCAAAGGGGACGGAGGGGGAGGACGTACATGCTGACGATCGGTGCCTTCGCGAAGGCGTGCCGGCTGTCGCCCAAGGCCCTGCGGCTGTACGACGAGCTGGACCTGCTGCGTCCCGCGAAGGTCGACCCGGACACCGGGTACCGCTACTACGCGGTCGGGCAGCTGGAGCGGGCCCGCCTTGTGGCGTGGCTGCGGCGGATCGGGATGCCGTTGGCGCGGATCCGCGAGGTGGCCGCGCTCGACGCCGAGGCGGCGGCCGGGGAGATCCGTACGTACTGGGCGCGGGTCGAGGCGGAGACGGCCCAGCGGCGCGACCTGGCCGGATTCCTGGTCGACCATCTGTCGTCGGCCGCGCGCACGGACCCACCCGTGCTGGGACTCCGTTACGCCGCCCACTCGGACCCCGGGCGGGTCCGCCCCGAGAACCAGGACACGGCGTACGCGGGCACCCGGCTGCTGGCGGTCGCGGACGGCTTCGGTCCCGAGGGCGCCCCGGTGAGCAGCGCGGCCGTGGCGGCGCTGAGGTCGCTGGAGACACGGGAGATCCCGGCCGGAGACGTCCTCAACCTCCTTGAGGAGACGGCACACAACGCGACGGAGGCGGCCACGGCCGACTCAGGAACGACCCTCACCGCCCTCCTCTGGACGGGCTCCCGGCTGGCCCTGGTCCACATCGGCGACTCCCGCGCCTACCTCCTCCGCGACGGCGGCCTGTTCCGCATCACCGAGGACCACACGCTCGTCCAGTCGCTGATCGACGAGGGCCGCCTGACGGTGGAGGAGGCGAGCTCGCACCCCCAGCGCACCCTGCTCCTCAAGGCCTTGGGCACCACCCTCCCGGACCTCCGCCTCCACGACACCCGCCCCGGCGACCGCTACCTCCTCTGCTCCGACGGCCTCTCCTCGGTCGTCCCCGACCACCGCATCCGCGCCCTCCTCACCTCCGCCGCCACCCCCGAGGAGGCGGTCCGCACCCTGATCGCGGCGGCGAACGGGGCGGGCGGCCCGGACAACGTGAGCTGTGCGGTGGCGGACGTGGTGGAGGCCACGGACGCGGTCGCGGACGCCGGGGACCTCGCCGGCTAGCTGTCCTCGTCCTCCGGCTCCCAATCGAGGAGCCGTACCTTCGCCACCGTACGGACGTGGCGGCGCATGGCCGTGGCCGCCTGGCGAGGGCTCTGGGCGGCGATCGCGTCGAGGATGGCGTGGTGCTGGGCCAGGGAACGGTGGGGGCGGCCCGGTTGACGCAGGGACTCGGTGCGGCTCTCGGCGATCTGGTCGGCGATGGAGCGCATGAACTCGGCGAGCAGGCTGCTGTGCGCGGCGGCCGTGACCGCCGCGTGGAAGAGGCGGTCGCCCTCGATGCCGTGACCGCCGTCCTCGATCTCCCGGGCCATCTCGGCGAGAGCCAGCCGCATCGCGCCGAGGTCGTCGTCCGTACGGCGCTCGGCGGCCAGTTCGGCGAGCTTGGTCTCCAGCGCCTCGCGGGCGTCGAGGACGTCGGGGAGCCGGCGCCGGCGTTCGACCATCCGCTCGACGGGCTCCACGTCGAGGCTGTCCCGCACGAGATACGTCCCCCCGCCGTGCCGCGCCTCCACCAGCCCCTGGACCTCCAGCACCACGATCGCCTGCTTCACGGAGGCCCGGCTGACCCCGAGCCGCTGCGCCAGATCCCGTTCGGCCGGGAGCCGGTCGCCCGCCCCCAGTCCGGCCTCGGTGACGTACTGCCGGAGCCGGTCGAGCACCTGCTCGTAGAGGCGCTGCTTGGTCATGGGGCGCAGGGCGTCGGTCATGGGGTCCCCCTTCTTCGAGCGGCCAAATGGCCAAGTGGCTCAGCCAATTCTGACGCGACCCCTTGACGCTCCGCCAGTCCCCGAGCACGCTGTCGACCCATACTCAAGTGGTCAATTGGCTCAGCCACTCGGCCAGTTGGCCGGTGATTCGCTCTCCCTCCACCCCTCACCCCCACCCATCCGGCCGCTCCGGGACCCAGAGACGGGAGCCCGTATGTCCCCCGAACTCATCTCGATCCTCGTCCTCGTCGTGGTGTTCGTCATTGCCACGACCCGTTCCGTCAACATGGGCGCGCTCGCCTTCGCCGCCGCCTTCGCGGTGGGCGAGCTCGTCGCCGACCTCGACGCGGACGGCATCTTCGCCGGCTTCCCCGGTGACCTGTTCGTCGTCCTCGTCGGCGTCACATATCTCTTCGCGATCGCCCGCGCCAACGGCACCACCGACTGGCTCGTGCACGCCGCGATCCGGCTCGTACGGGGGCGGGTGGCGCTGATCCCCTGGGTGATGTTCGCCCTCACCGGCGCGCTCACGGCGATCGGCGCGGTCAGCCCGGCCGCCGTCGCGATCGTCGCGCCGATCGCGCTGAGCTTCGCCGCGCAGTACGGGATCAGCCCGCTGCTGATGGGCGCGATGGTGGTGCACGGCGCCCAGGGCGGCGGGTTCTCGCCGATCAGCATCTACGGCACGATCGTCAACGGCATCGTGGAGCGCGAGAAGCTCCCGGGCAACGAGGTCTTCCTCTTCCTCGCCTCGCTTGCCGTCAACGTCGTCATCGCGGCCGTCGTGTTCGTGCTGTTCGGGGGACGGAAGCTGTGGGCGATGGGGGCGGTGGAGGAGCCGACGGGGACGAAGGGGGCACCAGGAGGCGTGTCGGGGGCGGAAGGCGGCGAGTGGGGGCCGGAGGTGGGGCCCGGAGCAGCGGCCGGCGCCACGACGAGCACCATCACCGCGCCCCCTCATCCCCACCCCTCCCCCACTCCCCGCCTCACCCCCGCCCGTATCGCCACCCTCGCCTCCCTCGTCGCCCTCGTCGTAGCCGTTCTGGCCTTCGATCTGGACGCCGGGCTCACCGCGATCACCCTGGCCGTGCTGCTCAGTACCGTTTGGCCGGAGGACAGCCGGAAGGCGGTCGGGCAGATCGCGTGGTCGACGGTGCTGCTGATCTGCGGTGTCCTCACCTACGTCGGCGTACTGGACGAGATGGGCACGATCACCTGGGCCGGCGAGGGCGTGAGCGACATCGGCGTCCCCCTGCTGGCGGCGGTGCTGCTCTGCTACATCGGCGCGATCGTCTCGGCGTTCGCCTCCTCCGTGGGGATCATGGGGGCGCTGATCCCGCTGGCGGTGCCGTTCCTGGCGCAGGGGGAGATCGGGGCGGTCGGCATGGTCACCGCGCTGGCGGTGTCGGCGACGGTGGTGGACGTGAGCCCGTTCTCGACGAACGGCGCGCTGGTCCTGGCGGCGGCCCCGGACGTGGACCGCGAGCGTTTCTTTAGGCAGTTGATGGTCTATGGAGGGATCGTGGTGGCAGTGGTCCCGGCGGTGGTGTGGCTGGTGCTGGTGGTCCCCGGCATCGGCTAGCGGCGACCGCACCGGAAGGCATGGCAACAGCTAAAAGGAGTACGACGCGTGGCTTCTCTCTTCCCGGCCCTGACGGAGGGTCCGGCCGACCGCCCCGCCCTGCGGTTCGGCGAGCGGTCCCTGACGTACGCGGAGCTCACCGCCGCGACCGGTGTTCTGGCGGGCGGTCTCAAGGACGCCGGCCGGGTCGCCGTATGGGCGACCCCGACACTGGAGACCGCTGTCGCCGTGGTGGCAGCGCTGCGGGCGGGGGTGCCCGCCGTGCCGCTGAACCCGAAGTCCGGGGAGAAGGAGCTCGGGCACATCCTGTCGGACAGTGCGCCGTCCCTGGTGCTGGCGTCGCCGGGCGACGAACTGCCGCCCCCGCTGGGGGACTTGCGGCGGATCGACGTCACGCCGGACGCCACCGGCATCCCCGTCGCGGACGGTGAGGACGCCGAGGTGGGCGAGGACGCCGAGGTGGGCGAGGACGCCCCCGCCCTCGTCGTCTACACCTCGGGCACCACCGGCCCGCCCAAGGGCGCCGTCATCCCCCGCCGGGCGCTCAGCTCCACCCTCGACGCGCTGGCCGACGCCTGGGAGTGGACCGGGGACGACGTGCTCGTGCACGGGCTGCCGCTGTTCCATGTGCACGGTCTGGTGCTGGGCATCCTCGGCCCGCTGCGGCGCGGCGGATCGGTACGGCACCTCGGCCGCTTCGACACGGACGGCGTGGCACGCGAGCTGAACGGCGGCGCGACCATGCTGTTCGGGGTGCCGACGATGTACCACCGCATCGCCCAAGCCCTCCCGGACGACCCGGAGTTGGCGAAGGCGCTGGCCCGGGCACGGCTCCTGGTCTCGGGTTCGGCCGCACTCCCGGTGCACGACCACGAGCGGATCGCGGCGGCGACCGGCCGGCGGGTCATCGAGCGGTACGGCATGACGGAGACCCTGATGAACACCAGCGTGCGCGCGGACGGCGAGGCCCGCGCGGGCACCGTCGGGGTGCCGTTGCCGGGGGTGGAGCTGCGGCTGGCGGAGGAGGACGGGTCGGCGATCACCTCGTACGACGGGGAGACGGTCGGCGAGATCCAGGTGCGCGGGCCGAACCTGTTCACCGAGTACCTCAACCGTCCCGACGCGACGGCGGCGGCGTTCACGGCGGACGGCTGGTTCCGCACCGGCGACATGGCGGTGCGCGATCCCGACGGGTACGTCCGGATCATCGGCCGGAAGGCCACCGACCTGATCAAGAGCGGGGGTTACAAGATCGGCGCGGGCGAGATCGAGAACGCGCTCCTGGAACACCCGGGCGTACGGGAGGCGGCGGTGACGGGCGAGCCGGACGCCGACCTGGGCGAACGGATCGTCGCGTGGATCGTGCCCACGGATCCCGAAAGCCCCCCGACGACGCAGGACTTGGCCGACCACGTGGCCCACCGCCTGGCCCCCCACAAACGCCCCCGCGTCGTCCACCACCTCCCCGCCCTCCCCCGCAACGACATGGGGAAGATCATGAAGCGGGCGCTGACCCATGACTGAACGCCGCTCCGCCCGCGAGATCCTCGCCCTCCTCACGGACGACTTCACCGAACTCCCGCCCCCGCCCCGCGAGTCCAAGCCCGACGGCCCCCTCGCCTGGGAGGGCTACGACGCGTCCCGCGCCCGCGCGGCGCAGCGCACCGGCGAGGACGAGTCGGTGGTGTGCGGCACGGCAAGCGTGGAAGGCACGCAAGCGGTCTTCCTGGCCTTCGAGTTCGGCTTCCTCGGCGGCTCCCTGGGCGTCCGCACCGGCGACCGCCTGGAAGCGGCGTACGAACACGCCCGCGAACACCGCCTCCCCGTCGTCCCGTTGGTCGCCACGGGCGGCAGCCGCATGCAGGAAGGCATGCTCGCCCTCACCCAACTCCAGCGGGTAGCCCACCAGTCGACCCTCACCCGCGAGGCAGGCCTCCCCCAGATCGCGGTCCTACGAGACCCGACGACAGGCGGCGGCTGGGCAACTTTGGGCGCAGGCGCCGACGTGATCCTCGCCCTCCCCGGCGCCCAGATCGGCTTCGCCGGCTCCCGAGTCCGCCCCCCGGACGCCGACCCGACGGCCTACACGGCAGAGGCCCAGGTGGCAGCGGGGGCGGCGGACGCGGTGGTACGTCCGGAGGAACTGAGGGAGACGCTGGGCCGCTGGCTGCGGTTGCTGTCTCCGGGCGCGGGGGCGGGCGCAGGCGCAGCCTCGGGCGCGGCAGCGGTCTCGGGCGCAGCCGCAGGCTCTGCCGTCGCTGCCGTAGCTGCGGGCAGTCGTGCCGCTGGGGCGGCTCCCGACCCACAGAGAGGCGGCACCCCGCCAGCGCGGGCGAGCGACACCCACCCGGCCCCAGCCCCCACCCACAGCACCCCCGAAACCCACCCCACCCCAGCCCCCGTCCCCGATGCCCTGGGCGACCCCACCCTCCCCACCACCGGCTGGCACGCAGTACAACGCGCCCGAGACCCCCAACGCCCCCGAGCCACCGCCTACTTGGACGCCTACTTCACCCACCGCCTCCCCCTCTCCGGCGACCGCTGCGGCGGCACCGACCCCGGCATGCTCTGCGGCTTCGGCGAACACCAGGGCCGCACCATCGCGTACGCCGCACAGACCGGCACCCCCACCCGCCCCGCCGGCTACCGCACCGCCGCCCGCCTGATCCGCCTCGCGGACCGCCTGAGCATCCCGGTACTGACCCTCGTGGACACACCAGGCGCCGCGAACGACGCGGAGGCCGAGCGCGAGGGCGCGGGCGCCGCGATCGCGGACCTGTTCAGCGCGGTGGCGTCGGCACGCACACCGCTCACCACGCTCGTGATCGGCGAGGGCGGCTCAGGCGGAGCACTCGCGCTGGCCGCACCCGGCCGCACCTGGGCCACCCCCGACAGCTACTTCTCCGTCATCGCACCGGAGCTGGCCGCGGCGATCCTCAAACGCCCACCGGAGGAAGTGGAAGCGACGGCCGACCAACTCCGCATCCGTCCCCAGGACTTGGCCGAGCTGGGCGTGATCCGGACAGGTGATCGCCACTCCTGAGACCGCAGAAGGTAGCGCGCGGAAACCGGGACAAGCCCCACCACCGTCCGGAACAATGAACGGGCTCGGATCCAGCGGGCGACGGGGTGGACGACGGGGGCGTCATGGAAGGCTTGGTCGAGTTCAAGACCGATGACGGCGCGGTGATCGCGGTCGAGGCCGCCGACGAGGTGAGAGGCTCCCGCCTCGTCACCCGCGACGGCACCGTCCAGGCGGCCCGCACCTTCGAGCACGCCCTCGACGGGGTGCGCTCGGCGGCCGAGGCGGCGCTCAGGGTGTTCCGCGACGGCACGCTCCAACCGGACGGCGTCGAGATCGAGTTCGGGGTGAAGCTGTCCGCCGAGGCGGGCGCGATCATCGCGAAGGGCACCGCCGAGGGCCATCTCGTCGTCAAGCTGACCTGGACCCCGGCCACGTCATGACCGGCGCCGAGTGGCACGCCCGCGTCGAGTGCGCGGGCGAGGTGGCCGGCGCGGGCTTCCTGGTGGCCCCCGGCACCGTGCTGACCTGCGCCCATGTGGCGCTCGACCGAGGCCCGCTCACCGTGTCCTTCCCGCAGCGCCCGGGGGCACCGGCCGTACCGGCCCGGGTCGTCGCGCACGGCGACTGGGCGGGCGGCCCCACCGACCCGGGCGATCTGGCCGTACTGGAGCTGACCGAGGACATCGGCATCGCCCCGGCCGCGCTGGCCCCGGCCGCCGGCGCGCACGGCGACCGCAAGCTCGTCGCGTACGGCTTCCCGGCGGGCTACGACGAGGGCCAGCTCGCCGAGTACCGCACCACGGGCCCGGTCTACGTCAGCGGTGAGTGGATCCAGCTGGAGGCCTGGAGCGGGCACGGGCAGCCGCTGGTCGCCGGTTTCAGCGGCGCGGCGGTCGTGCTGGTCGAGACGGGTGAGGTCGTCGGCATGGTCACGGCGGCGGCCGGGGCCAAGGGGGTCCTGTCGGGCCGGATGATGCCGACCGATGTGATGCGCCGCCACTGGTCGGGTCTGGAGGGCCTGGTCCCGGCGCCCGGCAGCAGCGCCCTCGCCGCCCGCCGCCGGCTGCGCGCCCTGGTCGAGCGGGCGATCCGCGTGGGCCTGGACTGCGATCCCGTACGCCTCTACAACGACGCCACCGCCGGCGAGATCGCCCCGCCGCCCCCGCCCGAGGGCTTCGACTCGCTGTGGTCGGCGGCCTGGTTCGTGCAGAGCGAGCTCGACGATCCGGCGATCGTGGCCCGGTTCACCGAGCGGCTCGCCGCCCTCCTCAACGCCCTCCTCGACCCGCGCCCCGCACCCCGCCGTACGGCACCCGCCTGGGCGCCCATCCTGATCGAGCTGGGGCACAGCGGCGCGGGCGAGGACCTGGTGCGCGTGGAGGTGTCGGCGTACAGCGGCGGGCGCCGCCATCCGGTCGGCTGCGACACCGTGCCGCACACCCGGCTGCGGGCGTACGTCCAGGACCGTATCGACGCCGCGTTCCGCCATGTCCCGCCCGGCGCCGACGAGTTGATCGCGTTCGCGCTGCCCCGCGACTGGCTCGACTGGCCGGTCGACCGCTGGGAGAGCGACCCCGACGACGACACCCCGCTCGGTCTCGCCGTCCCCGTCGTCGTCACCGACCACGCCCGCCGCAAGGCCCGCACCCGGCACGCCCTGACCCGCGCCTGGCAGCGCCTCGACAGCGGCCCCGGCGCCCGGGTGCACCGGGTGCTGTGCGGCTGCCCGGGCAAGCCGAGCGAACTCCGGCTGGCGCTCACGGAGTCGGAGCCCTGCCTCGCGGGTTTCGCCGCCGCCCCCGGCACCGACCGCACCCGGGAACACTTCCGGACCTCAGTCATCGCCCCGGCCCCGGTGGTCGTGTGGTCCCGCCGTGGCTGCGCGGCGGAGTCCGACTGCGCGGACACCTGCCCCGGCAGCGCGTTCCTCGACAAGCTCGACGCCCATGTCGCCCGGGTACGCCCCGCCGACCTCCCGCGCAGCGTCCTCGCCCTGCGCCGCCGGGCCGCCGCCCAGGACGGCCACTGGGCGACGGACATCCAGCTCCTCTGGGACGACCCACGCTGCTTCACGGACCCGCACGAGGAGGGGACGCATATGCGATCACCGGTGGCGGGGAGGGGAGTTGGAGCTGAGGCCGAGCCCGGGACGGTGGCCGGGGGAGGCGCGCGGACCCCGCCGCACCTGGACGTCGTACGCCCCCAACTCCCGCCTCCTGCACCCAGGTTCCCTGTCGCCTGAGCCCGTCCGCCGATCGGAGACCCGCACCATGCCGCACTGGTCCGTCTACACCGGCAACAGCGAACCGCACGACGGCATCACCGAGTTGCCCGCGCCGCCCCCGTGGCGGGCGTTCGACGGCGGGCCCGCGCTGCCGCCGCCCGGCGAGAGCGACGACGACGCGGCCGTCTCACCGGACCGCGTGCACCGCGCCCGCACCTACGTCGCCACCCCCGAGAGCGTCCAGCTGGTCAACGCCGCGCTCTGTCTGCGCCGCCCGCTGCTGGTCACGGGGCCGCCCGGCACCGGCAAGTCCTCCCTCGCGTACGCGGTGGCGCGCGAGCTGTGCCTCGGCCCGGTGCTGCGCTGGAACATCACCAGCCGCAGCACCCTCGCCGACGGCCTCTACCAGTACGACCCGCTCTCCCGTCTGTACGCGGCCCGCCCCGGCGGAGAACGCAAGCACGGCGGCGTCGAGGACCACCTCCGCCTCGGCCCCCTGGGCACCGCGCTCCTCCCCTACGACCGCCCGCGCGCCCTCCTGGTCGACGAACTCGACAAGAGCGACCTCGACCTCCCCAACGACCTGCTGAACGTCCTGGAAGAGGGCCAGTTCGAGATCCCCGAACTGGTCCGCGCGGCCCGCCACTCCACCGACGGCACCGCCCAGGTCCTCGCGGACGGCACCGACACCCCGGTCGGCGTGCGACGAGGCCGGGTCCGCTGCCGCGCCTTCCCCTTCGTCGTCCTGACCAGCAACGGCGAACGCGAGTTCCCGCCCGCCTTCCTGCGCCGCTGCGTCCGCCTCAAGCTCCGCCGCCCCGGCCGCGACCAGCTCACCGACATCGTCCGCGCCCACCTCGGCGCACCGGACACCGAGGCCCAGTCCCTCATCGGCGACTTCCTCGACCGCGCGAACACCGGCGAACTCGCCACCGACCAACTCCTCAACGCCATCTACCTCACGGGCGTGGCGGGCCTGGACGCCGAGTCCCGCGACAAGCTGGCCGAGCAGCTGATGCCGTATCTCAGCGCGACGGCGGACGGCGATGGCTTCTGAGGACGAGGACGCGATCGCACGGCTCACGGCCGTCCTGACGGCGGCGGCGGGCGCTGCGGAGACCCATGGCCCGGTCCCGCGTGAACTGGCCGAACTGCTTTGGTTCGCGAGGCAGTTGCACGCAAAGGCGAGGGAGAGCAGCTCGGGCGACAGCCCTACGGCTGCTGCCACTCCCACCGGTACGCCATCGCCACCACCCCCGTCACCCCCTCCCCTCACGCCCGCCCCACAACCACTCCCCGCCCAGCCCCCACCGCCCGCCCCCGACGGCCGCGTCCCCCTCCACGTCCCGCCGCCCGAGCCTCCGACACCCCCCGGCACCCCTCAACTCCTCGCCCCCGCACCGCCGATGCTCCCCCACCCGCTCGCCCTGCAACGCGCTCTGCGCCCCCTGAAGCGCCCCGTACCGTCCCCCCGCGCCCGCATCCTCGACGAGCGGGCGACAGCAGACCGCATCGCCCGCCTCGGCGCCCGCCCCGACGTCTGGCTGCCGGTCCTGCGCCCCGCACCGGACCGCTGGCTCCGCCTGAACCTGGTCTACGACGCGGGCCCCACGATGCCCATCTGGCGCCCGCTCGTCCGCGAACTGCACACCGCACTCGCCCAGTCGGGCGTCTTCCGCACGGTCACCCTGCACCGCGCCACCCCCGACGGCCGCGCCCACCAGGTCCCCGCGCCCGCCGACGGCCGTACGGTCACCCTCGTGGTCAGCGACTGCATGGGCCCGCAGTGGCGACCGGGCCCGGCGGGCGACCGCTGGTACGGGACGCTGCGCCGCTGGGCACGCCGGATGCCGCTGGCCGTCGTACAGCCCCTGCCCGAGCACCTGTGGCCGACGACGGCGCTGCCCGCGGAACCGGGCCTGCTGACGGCGCCGATGGCCGCGGCCCCGAACGCGACCCTCACCTTCACCCCGTACGACGCCGACCAGCCCCCGCGCTCCCTGTCACCCCTGTCATCCTCCGCCGCGCTCACCGTGCCGGTCCTGGAGGCGGGTCCGGCGTGGCTGGCCAACTGGTCCGCGCTGATCGCCGCGCCGGGCGGGGCCCGTGTGCCGGGGGCGGCGGCACGGCTGGAGCGGACGCCCCCGCGACCGACCGAGCCCGCCGCCCCGGACATCGCGGCGCTCCCCCCGCGCGACCTCGTCCTCCACTTCCGCGCGACGGCGTCCCCGGAGGCCTTCCGCCTCGCCGGCCACCTCTCCCTCTCCGTGCCCACCCTCCCGGTCATGCGCCTGGTCCAACGGGCCCTCGACACCGACCCCCGTCCCCAGCACCTCGCCGAGGTCATCCTCAGCGGCATGCTCACGGCCGTACCGGGCCCGCCGGGGTCGTACGACTTCCGGCCCGGCGTACGGGATCTGCTGCAACGGACCCTGCCGCGTACCGCTCGGGGGCGGACACGAGAGTTCCTCGCGCGGGTGGGGGGTTCGATCGACGAGCGGGCGGCGGCCGCGGCCGGGGAGTTCCGGGTGGAGGCGGGCGGCGAGGGGGCGGCGTTCGCGACGGTGACGGAGGAGACGGTACGGCGGCTCGGCGCGGAGGGGCTGTTCAAGGGGCGGTACCGGCCGGTGGGGGTGCTGGGGTCGCGGATGTGGGAGGCCGTGGACGTACGGACCGGACAACGGGTAGTCGTCCATGAGTACGCGGAGCAGACGTCGGACACGGATCTCTTCCTGACGCAGGCGGCAGCTCTGGCCGAGCTGCGGCATCCGAACGTGGTGCCGGTGGCGGACTACGGAGTGGAGGACGCTCGGCCCTACCTCGTGACGGAGCTCCTGGACGGGGTCACCGTGGCCGAGTTGGTGCAGGGCCACGTGCCCGGAGTGTCCGACCGGGTGTACGCCCAGATCGGGCAGGGTGTGGAGGAGGGTCTTGACGCCCTGCACAAGCGCCGCCTGACGCGTGGTGACAGCCACTGGGACGGTGTGCTGCTACGACCCGACGGTACGGCCGTGATCACCCGGTTCGCCCTGGGCACACCGTGGGTCCGACGGCACAGCTCAAGGACGGACCTGCACGCGTTCCGTGTGCTGCTGGAGGGTCTGGCGAGAAGAGGCATCCGGGTGACCGAGCGGTTGCGCATCAGCATGCTCGGCCCGCTGCGCGTCGGTAACGGCAACCGCACCTACTCTCTCCCGTCCCCACAGACGCAAGCCATGCTGTGCATGCTGCTCCTGAAGACGGACCACCGCGCGAGCACAGCCGATCTGACCCAGGGCATCTGGGAACAACCACCCTCCGATCCGCCGGAGGCTCAGCGCTCACTCGCCGGTGAGCTGCGGAATTTCCTGGGCCCCACCACCTTGGCCGAACTGCCCGACGGCTACGCCCTGCACTCGCTGGACGCCGTCATCGACGTCATCCAGTGCGAGCAACTCCTCACCGAACGCTCCGCCGACCAGCCACCGCGAGCCCAACGGACGAAAATCCAGCAGGCGTTGGACCTCTGGTACGGCAACCCTCTGGACGGCATCCCCGGCCCCGCCGCCCAAGCCACCCGCACCCGCCTCCGCACCCTCCGCCTCACCCTCTGCGCCACCCGCGCCGAACTCGACCTGGAACTCGGCGACTTCGCCCAGGCGGCCGCCGACCTCGCCCCCCTAGTCCAAGAACACCCGGACCGCGAGGACTTCCGCCGCCTCCACATCCTCGCCCTCAAGAACCAGGGCCGGATCGCCGAAGCCCTGGAGGCGTACGAGGCCTACCAGGAGCAGCGGCAGCGGCAGTACACCGACCCGCTGGACCCCCTGGACCCCGTCCTCCAGGAGCTCCACCGCGAGCTGCGCGAGGCCGCCGAGCACCCCCGCCCCACGATCGTCTTCGAGCTGCCTCAAGGAGACGACCCCGAGCACCCTCTCGGTGAGACGGTGACCCGCCTCATGGCCCGCGGCGACCTCCCCTCCCACCAGTACGAGATCCTGGCCCGCGACAACGGCTACGTCGTCCTCACCGAGCCGGACGCATACGTCCTGCCCGTCCTGGTCGCCGTACTGCGCGGACTGCCCGAGCACCTGGCCACGCTGGACGACCCGCCGCAGGTGCGGGTGACGTTCTGGCACAGCCCGTGGTTCGCGGGCGCCGGCCGGCCCGTCGTGCCGCCGCAGGTGCAGGGGATCCTCGACGAGTCGCGGGCGGAGGTCACCGTACTGGTCTCGCCCACGCTGTACGACGAGTTCGAGGGCAGCTCGGCGGGGGACGCGGGACGGTTCCGGCCGCTGTGGGCGGCGGGGCAGGCCTCGCCGGTCGCCTGGTACTGCCCGATACGCCTGTCGCCGCCGGAGCCCACGCCTGCCCACGGCGAGATCCGCGACCTGGTGCGCGGCCCGTTCAGCACCTGGGACGTCCTCCGGCTCGACTCCCCCGACCCGGGCCGTACGGCCGTCGTGCTCGTCCCGTCCGACGGCCCGATGATGCTGCTCAACCCGGCGCACCCGTGGGGCAAGCGCCCGCCGCGGCCGATGACGTACTACGAGGTCGACCTCACCATCCACCAGGCGGTCCACCTGGTCACCCTGCCGAGCGCCGGCGGCGGATCCTTCGCGGCCTCGGTCGAACTGTCCTGGCACGTCGACGACCCGGTCGCCTTCCTGCGCAGCGAGACCGAGAACGTCTCCGAGGTCCTGCTCGGTCACCTCCTGAAGGAGGCGCCCCGTCTCACCCGCCGCTACCCCTTGGGCCGGGGCGGCGCCGCCCAGCAGGCCCTCCGTGCGGGGCTGCGCAGATGGCCGGTGTCGGGCCTTTCGGTGACGTGCTCGGTGGGGCTGACCGCGGAGGGGGAGCCGGCGCCCGTCGCGCAGGTCCGTCCCCCGTCCACCTCCCCTCTCGCTTTCCTCCTCCGCAAGACGGAAGCCGTGCTCATCGGCTTCGACGGTCCCCTCACCCGGCTGTTCACGACGAAGACCGCCCGCGCCGCCGCCCTGGAGCTCCTCACCCTGGCCGTCGAGGAACGCGACCCGGACGAGGCGCTGGCGGGCCGCTCGCTCGACGCCGCAGCCCGGGACGAGTTGGTGCACCCCCTGGAGGTGCTCCGCGCCTTCGCCAACAGCGGCGTCGGACCGGCCCTGCGCCGTCGCCTGGACGACCTCGAACTGCGTGCCGTCCCGCACACGCACCCCACCCCGGACGCGCACGCGCTCATCCGCGCCCTGACCGCCTCGGGACACCGCGTCGAGGTCGTGACGGACGCCTGCGAACAGGCCGCCCAGCGCTGTCTGGCCCATCACAGCGTCCCCCCGACCAGCGTCCACGGCCGCAGCGACGACCTCACCCTGCTGATGCCGAACCCGGACTGCCTTCTGCGCGCCCTCCCGTACCCCGGCCGCCCCGCCCCCACCGGGCTCCTCATCACCTCGTCCGTCGCGGAGTACACCGCCGCCACCCGTATCGGCCTGCGCTGCATCGGCTTCGCCGACATCCCCGCCAGCGGCCGGCGCCTGCGCAAGGCCGGCTGCGAGCAGGTGATCACCTCGCTGGAGCCCCTCCTGGACGCGGCCCGCTCCCTGTGACCCGTCGTCAGAATCTTTATCTCAGCCATACATGGGGCATAAGCCGCAAAAACGCCCATTCAGCCGCGCCCCACCCGGCCCCCTACAAAAGGCGCCCCACCCCCGCCCCTCGCACGATGCGAGTGAGGCCCGCCGCCCGGCGCGGCCACGGTCTGTGCTCTCGGGAGGACCTGCCCATGACCGCCACCGCCAGTCTGGAGCAGCTGCGCCGCTGCCACTTCGCCGTCGACCTGGGGGCGGCGAGGACGCGGGTGTACGTGAAGGGCGCCGGGCTCGTCGTGGACCAGCCGTCCGTCGCCGCCGTCAACACCCGGACCGGCGCGCTGATCGCGGTGGGCGAGTTCGCGGAGAAGATGACGGGCCGCACCCCCGACTACATCCGTGTCGTCCGCCCCGTCTCCGGCGGCACGGTCGTCGACATCGAGATGGCCCAGCGCATGCTGCGGCACCTCCTCGGCGACAAGATCCGCCGCTCGCTGCGCCGCAAGCCGATCCTGCGCGCCGCCGCCTGCACCCCGCACGACGCGGACCCCCTCGCGCAGCGCGCCTGCATCGAGACCCTGGTCGGGCTCGGCGCCCGGCGCGTGGAACTCGTCGACACCCTCATCGCCGCCGCCGTCGGCTGCGGACTGCCCGTGGAGCAGCCCGAGGCGACGATGGTCCTGGTCTGCGGGGCGGCGGCCACGCAGGTCGCCGTACTGTCGCTGGGCTCGATCGTGAACGCCGTACGCATCCCGGTCGGCGGCGAGGCGGTCGACCACGCGATCGTGCAGCACCTGCGCCACCAGCACGAACTGATGCTGCCGAGCCAGTCCGTACGACCGCTCCAGCTCGCCCTGTCCGGCAACGGCCTCACCGCCTCGGGCCCCGCCTCCACCGAGATCCACGGCCGCGATGTCGCCACCGGCCTCGCCCGCTCGGTCCAGGTCGACACCGCGGCGGTCCGCGACGCGATCCAGACCCCGCTCACCGCCGTCCTCGACGGCATCGGCAAGGTACTGCGGGACTGCCCGCCGGACCTGGTGGCCGACCTCGCCGACCGCGGGATCATGATGGTCGGCGGCAGCGCCCTGCTCCCCGGCTTCGACCAGATGCTGCGGCACGCGACGGGCATGCCGGTGCACATCGCCGAGCGCCCCGAGGTGTGCGCGGTGGAGGGCCTCGGCATGATGCTGGAGGGCCGGATCGAGCCGCTGGCACTGGACCCGCTGACGGACTGAGCAGGGTACGACGAACTGAGCACGGTACGACGAACCGAGCACGGCACGACGAACCGAGCACGGCACGACGGACCGATCAGGGCATGACGGACCAGGCAGGGCACGACATCGTGGCAGACGTGGCAGACCCGCTCCCCCGCCTCCCGCCCCTCCTGGAGGCCGTCCTCAGCGTCGGCACCGACCTCGAACTGCGCACCACCCTCCAGCACATCGTGGACGCCGCCGCCGAACTCACCGGCGCCCGGTACGCCGCGCTCGGCACGGCCGACCCGGGGCAGGACGGACTCATCGAGATCCGCACCCTGAGCACCGCCCCGCCCGCGGCCGACTCCCTCACCGTGCCGATCCGCGTCCAGGACGAGGACTTCGGCACCCTGCACCTGGCAGGCAAGGAGAGCGGGGCGGCGTTCACGCCGGAGGACGAGCAGCTCCTGCACGTCCTCGCCGCCCAGGCCGGTATCGCCATCGGCAACGCCCGTCTGTACGAGGCGGCCCGGCAGCGCGAACGGTGGATCGAGGGCGCGGCGGCCGTGACGACGGCCCTGCTGAGCGACGAGTCGGCGGCCGACGCGCTGACCACGGTCGCCGAACGCGCCCGTATCCTCGCCGACGCCTCCGCGGGAGTCATCCTCCAGCCCACGGAGGAGGGCGGCATGGAGATCGTGACCGCGTCGACGTACGAGGACCCCGGCGACATCGTCGGCACGACGATCGCCCCCGGCAGCCCGGTCCTGACCCAACTCCTGGGCGGCGAGCCGGTGTTCGTGGACGACTCGGCGACGGACCCCCGCATGACGACCCATGTGCGCCATCGCTTCGGCCCGAGCATGATGCTCCCCCTCCAGGCCGGCGGCCGCCTCATCGGCACCCTCGCCCTCCCCCGCCGCCGCGGCGACCGCCCGTACACGCAGGTCGAACGCCTCCTCGCGGTCCAGTTCGCCTCCCAGGCCGCCCTCGCCCTGGTCCTGGCCGACGCCCAGCACAGCCGCGAACTCCTCGCCGTCTTCGAGGACCGCGACCGCATCGCCCGCGACCTGCACGACCTCGTCGTCCAACGCCTGTTCGCGACGGGGATGATGCTGGAGTCGACCCAGCGCCGCTGCCGCACGGCCGACGTCGAGGAGACCCTGGGACGGGCGGTGGACGAACTCCAGTCCACGATCCAGGAAGTCCGCACCACGATCTTCGCCCTGCAACAGCCCCCGGCGGACGCCCCGACCACGTTCCGCGGCAAGGTACTCAGGGAAACGGCGGGCGCGGCGGCGGTCCTGGGCTTCGCCCCTTCCACGCAGTTCACCGGCACCGTCGAGAGCCGCATCCCCGACCCGACCGCCGCCCACCTCCTCACCGCCCTCCGCCGCGCCCTCGCCACCGCCTCCCGCCGCCCCGGCGTCTCCCGCATCGAGGTCACGGTGGACGCGACGGCGACCCTGCCGGACGGGCGGGAGGGGGTACGGCTGACGGTGTACGACGACGGCGGCGCGGATGACGGGGGCACGGGAACGACGGTGACCTGGCAGGCGCCGCTGTGATCTCCAACCCGCCACGCTCCGGCGGCCGTTGATTGTCGGCGGGGAGTCGGGCACATTGTTGCTCCCGGCCACGTGACGCCGTGGGGGACGGCGGGCTCGCGGGAGGGCAGAGGCGCAGTTGGACACACCGGCACCGGACAACCGGCCCTACTTCTTCCTGAGTTATGCCCACACACCGGCCTCGGGGTCTGAGGCCGGTGACCGCAACGCCTGGGTGCGCCAGCTCTTCGCCGACCTGTGCAACGACGTCATGACGCTCACGGATCTGCCGGACGGCGCTCCGGTGGGCTTCATGGACCAGGAGATACGCACCGGGGAGGGCTGGCCAGAGGCACTGAGCAGGAACCTCGCGACCTGCCGGGTCTTCGTCCCGCTGTACTCGACCCGCTACTTCACCAGCGAGCACTGCGGCCGGGAGTGGTACGCGTTCAACGAGCGCATCCTCCACGCCCGCAACGCCGGGTCCGACGCGGTCCCGGCCATCGTGCCCGCCCTGGGCACCCGCATGAACCTCGACCGGCTCCCCGACTCGGCCAAGCGCATCCATATCGATCTCAGCTCCACCGAGGGGCATTACGAGTCCAACGGGGTGTACGGCCTGCTCAGGGTCAAGCGGCTGCGCGACGAGTACGACGAGACTGTCTTCGCTCTCGCACAGCGCATCGTCGACGTCGCCGAGCAGACCGATCTGCCGCCCGGCCGGCCCCGCGCCTACGATCGCACCCGCAGCGCCTTCAAACCGCGCGGCGAGGCCCCGCGCCGGATCCACCTCACCGTGGCCGCGCCCACCATCGAGAGCATCCCGGCCCACCGCGACGGGCGCCCGTACGGCGACGAGCCGCACGACTGGAACCCGTACCACGCGGAGTCGATGCGTCCGCTCTCCCAGCTGGCCGAGGACCTGATCCGGTCCATGGACTACCGCATCACCGTCTCCGCCTTCGAGGACGAGCGGACCGGCCCCGCCGCAGACGAGGACGAGCACCCCGGCACGGCCGCCTTCGGTTCCGGCCGGCCGCCCCCGAGCATCCTGCTGATCGACCGCTGGGTCCTCGCCGACGAGGAGTACCGCCGACGGCTGGCGGCCTACGACGCGTACGCCCACTCCTGGGTCACCGCCGTCATCCCCTGGGACCGCGGCGACCCGCAGTGCGACAGCCCCGAGGGCCGCGAGCTGGAGGCCTTACTGGAACGCACCCTGCCGTCCATCCTGGAACGCGGCCGCCGGCTCGACTCCTATCTGCCGCTCCACGGAGTGCCCACGCTGAAGGCCTTCAACGACGTCATCCCGGCCGTCGTGGCCCATGCCACCCAGCAGTTCCTCAAACAGGCGACACCCCATCCGCCCGCCGGACGCACCACCATCGGCAGGCCCCGGCTCGAAGGCCCCATCTACCCGTCGTCCCCCGCCGACGGCACCGAACACGGAGTAGCGACATGACGGCCCCGCCGGACGGACGCATCATCACCTTCTACTCGTACAAAGGCGGTACGGGTCGCACGATGGCCCTGGCCAACGTCGCCTGGATCCTCGCGGCGAACGGGAAGCGGGTGCTGGCGGTGGACTGGGACCTGGAGGCGCCGGGGCTGCACCGGTACTTCCATCCGTTCCTGGAGCCGAGCGCGGTCGGGACGCGCACGGGTGTCCTCGACATGGTCACCGACTATGCCTGGGCGGCGACGACCGGCGACAAGGACGTCGTGAGGTCCGCCGACTGGCATCGCACCTACGCCAGCGTCCTGCCGCACGCCCTTCCTCTGGATGTCGGCACCATCGGAATGCGCTTCCCCGAGGGCGGCTCGCTCGACCTGCTGTCGGCCGGCCGCCAGAACCGCGAGTACAGCGCCACGGTGGCAGCCCTCAACTGGGACAACTTCTACGAACGCCTCGGCGGCGGCCTGTTCCTCGACGCGCTGCGCGAGGACATGAAGGCGTCGTACGACTACGTCCTCATCGACAGCCGTCCCGGCCTGACCGACACGGCCGACATCTGCACCGTGCACCTGCCCGACGTCCTCGTGAACTGCTTCACGCTCAACAGTCAGTCCATCGAAGGCGCGGCGTCGGTGGCGCGCTCCATCACGGCGTTCAACCAGAACCGCGAGGACAGCCGCAGGATCCGGATCCTCCCCGTGCCCATGCGCATCGACCTCGTGGAGATGGAACGGATCGAGTTCGGGCGTGAATTGGCCCGGCAGCAGTTCGAAGGGCTGCCCACGGCTCCCGACGGCAGTCGGCTCAGTCCACAGGAACAGACCGTCTACTGGTACAACGTCGAGATCGCCTACCACCCCTACTACGCGTACGAGGAGATGCTGGCCACCTTCGGCGACACGAGCGGCGTCAGCAACTCACTGCTCGCCTCGTACGAACGGCTCACCACCGCCATCACCGACGGCGAGACCACCTCGATGCCGCCGCTGCCGAAGCAGATCCGGCTGCGCGGCAAGGACCGCTTCCTCCGCCCCCGGCCGGTCCCGCAGCACCACGTCGCCGTGGTGTACGCGCCGGAGAGCCTCATGTGGGCGGAGTGGGTGGAAATCACCCTGGTCGCCGCGGGCTGCCGGGTCAGCCGGCACGACGTGTCCACGGGGCCCGTCAGCCGCCCGGAGGAGACCACCCACACCGCGGTACTGCTGTCCCGCGCCGCCCACAACTCCCGCTACACGGACGCCTTCCGGAGCACGCTCGCCCTGGATCCCGCCTCGCACGGTCCCGTCCTGGCCCTGCGCGTGGACGAGGTGCGGCTGTCGTCGTACGGCGATGACGCCCCCGTGGACCTGCACCGGCTGACCGAGACCCAGTGCACCGCCGCGCTGCTGCGCGCGTTCGGGATTCTCCGGCTACCGGGGTACCAGCCCCCGGTGGGCGTGCGCTTCCCCGGCAGCACACCCCGGCTGTCTAACGTTCCCCCGCGCAACTCGTCGTTCACCGGACGCGACGAGCTGCTGACGGCGCTCCGCGGCGAACTCTCCGGCGGCTCAGGCGTTTCCGGGACAGCGGTGCAGGCACTGCACGGATTCGGCGGAGTCGGCAAGACCCAGCTCGCGCTCGAATACGTGTATCGCTTCATGGCCGACTACGACGTGGTGTGGTGGATCCCCGCCCAACGCCCCGACACCATCACCGCCGCACTGGCCGAACTCGGTGACAAGCTGGGCCTTCCCGGGGGCGAGGACATGGCGCGCGCCGCCCGGGAGACCGTACGGTGCCTGGCCCACGAGAACCGCGATGCCGGACGCTGGCTGCTGGTCTTCGACGGCGCCGACACGCCCGCCGGGGTCAGCGATCACTTCCCGTCCGGCGGTGGGCACATCCTCGTCACCGCCCGCAATCGGGACTGGTCCCAGCACGCGCTGTCCCTGCCCGTCGGTGTCCTCCCGCGCGAGGACAGCGTGGAGCTGCTCCGGCACCGCGTCCCCGGACTCAACGCCGAGGACGCCGACAAGGTGGCGACGGCGGTGGGCGACCTGCCGCTGGCCCTGGAACACGCGGCGGCGTGGCTCGCGGCGACCGGCACCCCGGTCGACGACTACCTGGAGGAACTCACGGCGCATATCACCGAGGACGCGGGCCTCGGTGCGGTCACGGCCGCCTGGAACCTCTCCCTCGCCTCGCTGCGGGAGAGTTCGCCCGCGGCGGCACGACTGCTGGAGCTGTGCGCCTTCTTCTCCCCCGAGCCGATCTCCGTGCAACTGGTGTACTCCCCGGAGATGTTCGAGGCGCTCAAGCCCTACGACCCGTCCCTCGTCGAACCACTGCTGATGGGCAGGCTGCTCCGCGATATCGGCCGGCTCTCGCTCGCCCTGATCGACCCGTCGATCAACAGCGTCCAGCTCCACCGCCTGCTCCAGGAGGCCATCCGGGCCCAGCTGGACGAAGAGCGGCAGCAGGAGGCCCGGCGCACCGTGCACACGGTGCTCGCGGCTGTCCGGCCGGACGAGGACGAGCCGGTCGACGACCCGCGGAACTGGCCGCGCTTCGAGATCATCTGGCCTCATCTGAAGGCCGCCGGAGTCCGCGACGCGGAGACGCCCGAAGCCCGCCGTCTCCTGATCGACCGCGTCCGGTACCTGGAGAAGCGCGGGGACTTGCCCCGGGCCCGGCAGCTCGCGGAGGACCTGCTGGAGCACTGGGGACCGCTGCTCGGCGAGGACAACCCGCAGTACCTCTATCTGCGCGGCCGGCTGGCCGACGTACTGCGCGCCCAGGGACAGTTCACCGAGGCGCGCCGCATCGACGAGGAACTGCTGGCGAGCCAGCGCGAGGCGCTCGGGGAGACGCATCCGCACACCTATATGACCATGTCCGGGCTGGCCCGGGACCTGACGGCGCTTGGCTCGTACGAGACCGCCCTCGACCTGGCCCGCGCCGCACACGAGGGGCTCACCGACATCTTCTTCGCGTTCCATCCGCGCACCCTCGACGCCGCCTCCGAACTCGCCCTGGCCCTGCGCACGTTGGGCCGTCACGAGGAAGCCCGCGCCCTCGACGAGGAGACACTGAGCCGGCGTACCGAGGTGCTGGGTCCCGAGCACCCCGCCACCCTGGCGTCCGCCGAGGCCCTCGGCCACGATCTGCGCGAGGTCGGACGGTACGAGGAGTCGGTGGACCTGCTGCGCCGCACGTACGACACGTACGGCCGGGCGCTCGGCGAGGACTTTCCCGGCACGCTGCGGTGCGGCAGGTCGCTGGCCGCCTCACTGCGCAGGCGGGGCGATCGCGAGGAAGCTCTCCGGCTGACGGAGGCGACGGTGGCGCGCTATCAGACGCTGTACGAGTCCCCTACGCCGGACTCCCTCGCCTGCGAACTGAGCCTGATGGCCGTTCTGTCCACCACGAAGCAACGGGAGCGGGCCCTCGAAGTCGGCAAGCAGACGCTGGCCAAGTACGAGCGGGCGGTGGGCGAACACCATCCGCACACCTACGTCGCACGGCACAACGTCGGTGTCCTGCTGCGGGTTCGCGGCGAAGCCGTACAAGCGGAACCTGTTTTCGCTCAGGTACGGACGCAGCTGCTGGAATCCCTGGGCGAACGGCACCCCCACACCCTCTTCTGCGCCGTCAACCACGCCAACGCCCTCGTCGATCTGGACCGCCTGGACGAGGCCGAGGCCCTGGAGCGCAGGGCGACGCAGGGCCTGCGGGAGGTGCTCGGCCCGATGCACCCCGAATACCTGGAGGCCCTGGCCAACCTCTCCCTCACCCTGACCGCCCTGGGCCGCGAGGAGGAGGGGGCCCGGTTGCGGGAAGAGGCGCTCGACGTGCTCGCCATGCTCGGCAGCGAGGCGCAGCTCACCCGGGTGCGCCGCAAGGGCCGTGTCTCCCGATACCTGGATCAACTGGCGATCTGACCGCACCGCGCCTCAGCCCACCTCCCCCACCAACCGCCCTGCCACCCGCCCCGCCTCCTGGGTGTCCTTGCGGTCGGCGGCTTCCCTCGCCCGCTTCAACTCGGCGTCCAGGGCGGCGTCTTCGCCCCCGGTCCGCTGCCGCACCAACTCCAGGGAGGTGACATCGCCCGCCACCGCCCCGGTGTCACCGGCGCGCGCGTCGATCCCCAACTGCCGTGCCCACACGCCGAGTCGCTCCTGGTCGACGGCCGCCACCGGCTCGTACCGCAGATGCAGATCCGTCAGATTCTGCTCGACCCGCAGCGCGGCCGCCCGGTCCGCCGGCGCCTTCTCCAGGGCGTCGAGGTCTCGGTCCATCTGCCGCACCAGGAGCGCCGGTACGTCGTCGGCGGCGCGGTAGGCCGTCCAGGCGCCGCGTACCGAGGCCACGTCCTCCCGGGTGACGGTCCCGTCGCGCACGGTACCGACGGCCCGGTCCAGCGCCGCCAACTCCGTGGGTGGCGCGCCCTGTTCGGCATCCGTCGGCACCGCCAGCGAGACCGCCTCCAGGTCGCCGTCCACGGACCCGGTGGAGAACTCCCCGTACCCCGGCGCGAACACCTTGTCCTCGGTCGAGCCGTCCATGTGCAGTTCGTGGACCGTGATGGCTCCGGCGACCTTCCCGTACGGCCCCTCCACGGTCTGGCCGGTCGCCTTCACACGGACCTCCTCGAACACCACCCCCGGCAGATTCTCGGGCCGGTACACATCCCCCTTCGCCGGATGCGCGGGCATGATCATGGCGCCCGGTGCGCCGTCGCGGCCCGCCTGCCAGGTGCCCTCCGTGTCGGCGACGACGCCGTCCGCGTAGTTGAAGACGTCCTCGCCGAGGTACCAGACGGAGCCGTCGTCGGCCTGGGCGAACCAGTCGACGGCGACCTCCTCGATACGGCCGTCGGAGTAGGCGGCGTACTGGGCGGCGAGGGCGGGGATGGTGCGGCCGTCCCAGGTGATGGTCTTGGGGTCGGGCAGGCGGGTGACCTCGGTGCGGAAGGGTTTGTCGTCGACCTGGCCGCCGTAGATCGTCTGGGCGACCCGGCTGCTGGGGTGGAGGGGGTTGGTGACGGGGGTCGGGTGGGTGAAGGCCGGTGCGGCCAGGTCGACGCGGGCGCCGGCCGGCGCGGTCGGCAGGCAGGACGCCGCCGTACGGCCGGTGTTCTCGTCGACGACGTGCACGCAGCCGCCGTCCGTCTTGTTCCCCGTGTTCCCGTCGTTCCCGGCGCAGGCCCCGGCCAGCAGTACGGCGGCTCCGAGGGCGAGCAGATTCCGGTGCCTCATGACGGCCTCCCTGGCCATGTGCCCCCCGACTTCATGCACCCCCGATTTCATGCACCCCCGATTTCATGCACCCCCGATTTCATGCACTCAGCCTGCGCCTCGACCGCTGAACAGACCCTGAACACAGCTGACGGAGCATTCAGTTCCGCTCCCCCGACGGCAGCGTCACCACGAACCGCGCCCCGCCCAGCGCCGGGTCGCCGTCCACCGTCACCGTCCCTCCGTGGGCCGCCGCCACCTCCGCGACGATCGCCAGGCCCAGACCCGCCCCGCCCGCACCCCGGGCCCGAGACTCGTCGAGCCGTACGAAGCGGTCGAAGATCCGTTTCCGGTCGGCGGCCGGTACGCCGGGCCCGTCGTCCGCCACGACCAGCCGCACCCGGCCGTTCCCACCCACGCCCCCGACCCCACCCCCACCTCCAACCCCACCCTCGCCCAGCTCGAACGCCACGCGCGCGTGGGCATACCGTGCGGCGTTCTCGCCGAGGTTGCGGACCAGGCGCCGCAGGGCGTCCTCGTCGCCGTTCACCCGGGCCGCCCCGACCTCCGTGGCGTCGATACGCGCCCGTGTCGACGCACGGAGCCTCCGTACCTCCTCCAGGACCAGGTCGTCGAGGTCCACGGGCCGCGCCCTTGAGCCCCGTACCGCGCCCGGCGCGTGTTCGTCCGCGCGGGCGAGCAGCAGGAGGTCGTCGACGAGGCGCTGCATTCGTACGGCCTCCTCGCGGACCGTTTCCGCGAGGGTGGCCGTGTCCGACCGGCCGGGGTGGGCGAGGGCGACCTCGGCGTGCTGGCGGACGGTGGCGACGGGGGAACGGAGTTCGTGCGAGGCGTCGGAGACGAAGCGGCGCTGGGCGGCCTCGGCGCGGGCCACGCGGCGCAGGGCGCGGCCGACGGCGGTCCAGGTCGCGGCAGCGGCGAGGAGGAGCAGGACGGGCACGCCGATGAGGAGGAGGTGGGTGACGGTGGTGGTGGCCTCGGCGACTCCGGCGGGGGTTCGGCCATCCAGGACGACGAGTTCCCGGTCGCCGTCCCGCGCGCCCACCGCGACCACCAGGAACGGGTCCTCGTCGAGCGGGGTGTCCACGGTCGCGGTGCCGCCGGGGTGGAGGCGGGCGAAGGCGGGGCGGCCCTCGACGTTGGTGCTGGCGGCGACGACCGTGCCATCGGCGGCCACGATCTGAAGGAACTCCTCGTCGGGGTCGGCCACGCGCGGCGCGGGCACCCCGCGGCCCGCCTCGATCACCCGGGCGATCTCCTGGGCCCGGGTGCGGGCGGCGTCCCGTACGTCGTTGCCGAGCTCGGTCCGCAGCCCGAGCACCAGGGCGGTGCCGCCCGCGATCAGCGCGACCGCGACGGCGACCACGGCGACGAGCGTGGCCCGTACGCGCACCGCCCGCAGCCGCCGCTCCTGCCGCTCACCCGTCATCACGCACCAGCCGGTACCCGTACCCCCGTACGGTCCGCAGCGATTCCCTCCCGAACGGCCGGTCGACCTTGTTCCGCAGCCGCCGTACGTACACCTCGACGATGTTCGGGTCGCCCTCGAAGTCGCCGCCCCACACATGGTCGAGGATGGTCCGCTTGGACACCGCCTCCCCGGCCCGCCGCAGCAGGAACTCCAGTACGGCCAGCTCCCGCGCGGTGACCTCGATGTCCCGTCCGGCCCGGGTGACCGTCCGGAGCGCGGGGTCCAGCCGCAGGTCACCGGCGGTGAGGACGGCCGGCCGGGCCTGTCCGCCGCGCCGCAGCAACGCCCGTAGCCGCGCCAGCAGTACGGCGTAGGAGACCGGCTTGGTCAGATAGTCGTCGGCGCCGGTGTCGAGGCCCTCGACCTCGTCCCACTCGCCCTCCTTGGCGGTGAGCATGAGGATCGGCGTCCAGTCACCCTCGCCGCGCAGTGTCCGGCAGACCCGGTAGCCGTTGAGGCGGGGCAGCATGATGTCGAGGACGATCGCGTCGTAGGAGTTCTCGCGGGCCAGCCACAGGCCGTCCACACCGTCGGGCGCGACATCGACGGCGAAGCCCTCGGCCTCAAGACCGTCCCTGAGCCCGGCGGCGTACCGCTCCTCGTCCTCGACGACCAGCACCCGCATGACCTCACGCTACGCGCCCGCGCCCATGTCCGGAGCCTGGAGCCTGGAGAGGTCAGCGGGCGAACCAGCAGCGGACCGTCATGCCCGTCGCACCGGTGTGGATGCGGACGAGGTCGGCGACCAGGTTGACCAGCAGCAGGCCCCGGCCGCCGCGCTGGTCCCCGGCGGCGGGCCGGCGCCCCGCCAGCGGGTCGGTGAGCCATCCCTTGTCCCGGACCTCGCACACCACATGGCCGCTCTCGCCCCACACCCGCAGGGTCCCCGCCCCGCCCCCGTGCACCACGCTGTTGGTGGTCAGCTCGGCGGTCACCAGTGTCAGGTTCTCCAGCGCCAGGCCGCTCAGCCCCAGCCGTACGCCCTCCGCCGTCGCCAGGTGCCGCACCTCGGACAGCGCGTCGGCGTCGAAGGCGAGCGGCCGCACGTCCGGCGCGGGCGGCAGCGGTTCGTTGTAGCGGGCCACCACCGCCTCGGGGGCGTATCCCCCGCTGTGCCGTTCCCGGCCGGTGCCGGACGGGATGACCGTGGGGTGGGTGGCGTACGCGTCGGCGAGGACCTGGTCGTCGAGGCGGCGTACGTCGTACGGGCACAGGATCGTCGCGGTCCGCCCCTCGAACGCCGCGTTGATCAACGCCTCGTGCTGTACGCAGGCGGGGTACTCCACGACCGACCGGCCCGCCCAGATCGGCTCCCCCACGATCCGCACCCGGCACCCGGCCGGCTGGGCGTCGGCGAAGGCGCGCAGGACGCCGGGGATGATCCGGCCGGGGTTGCGGCCGGCCTCCCGCATGTCCAGGAGCCGCACGGCATCGGCGGTGTCCCCGAGCGCGTCCCGGATCAGCCGCAGATTCTCCCCGGGCACGGCCACGGCGACCGGATCCCCCACCGCGAGGCCCTCCTGGACGAAGGGCAGCAGTCCGGCCAGATAGTCCTCGGCGTCCCGGTAGAACAGCGCGGGGTGCAGAAACGGCAGGGGATCCCGCTCACCGGACACGGACGCGGACACGGCAGCGGTCACGACGGCGACACCTCGATCCCGGACACGGGGGCGATCAGGACCGCAGCCCCCTCCAGCGCGAACGCGGCGGCGGTCATGACAGCGACACCTCGATCCCCGACAGCCCCGGCCAGAACATCTCCAGTACCCGGCTCAGCGCGGGCGGCGGGCAGTGCAGCTCGATCAAACGGCCCTCCTCCAGCCGTTGCGCGGCGGCCGCCAGCGCGCCGACGCCGGCGACGTCGACGAAGGTCACGGCGGACAGCTCCAGCCGGTAGACCTCCGCACGCGCACGTACGGCCTGCTCCAGCGCGCCCTCCCAGATGACCTGCGTACCGAGTTCCACCTCACCCGCGGCACGCAGCCCGCTGCGCCCGGACAGCCGGGACACCACGAGCCGGGGTGTCACACCGGTGGTCCGGGGAGGCGGCCGGTCATGGAGATGCACGCCGTCTCCTCCCTGCTTCCGGACAAAAACGCGCGTACCCCGATCACCGCGACTCATTCCCCACCGAATCCCGACCACCCTCCGACACCGGGCTCCGCACGGTCGCCGCCGTCAAAGCCGTTGATCGACTCCCCGGGGGACCATAGGTTCCGATGCATGACGAGCATGGCGAACCTCCGCATCGGTGTGATGTACGACCGCGACTGGGCCCCCGAGGACCTGCCCGCCTTCGCCCGCCGGGCCGAGGAACTCGGCGCGGACGACCTCTGGGTGGTCGAGGACCTCAGCTGGAACGGCGGGGTCTCGGCGGCCGCCGTCGCCCTCGGCGCGACCGAGCGGCTGCGCGTGGGCATCGGCATCGCCCCGGCCCCGTTGCGCAGCCCCGCGCTCCTGGCGATGGAACTGGCCACGCTGGCAAGGGTGTTCCCGGGCCGTCTGGTCGCCGGCATCGGACACGGCGTCCGGGAGTGGATGGAGCAGGTCGGTGTCGCCCCGCGCTCCCCGCTGGCCCTCCTGGAGGAGACGATCACCGCCGTACGGGCGCTGCTGCACGGGGAGCGGGTCACCCTGGACGGCCGGGAGGTACGGATCGACGGCGTCGAGCTCGTCCACCCGCCCGCCGAACCGCCGCCGCTGGTCGCGGGCGTGGTCAAGCCACGCTCCCTGGAGCTGTCGGGGCGGATCGCGGACGGCACGCTCATCGCGGAGGGGCACGGCCCGCGGGATCTGGAGCACATCCGGACGCTGCTCGCCAAGGGCGGCGCGGGCGACGACCCTTCACTGAGCAACCACTCGCTGAACGTGTTCGCCTTCGCCTGCGTCGACGACGACCCCGACGCCGTGGCCCGCACCCTGCACCCGCACACCGAGGGCCACGGCGCCTGGCTGGGCCGCCCGCAGGAGGAGGTCTTCACGGTCTCCGGGAGCGCGGCGGAGGCCGCCGCGGGCATCGGCGCGCTGGGGGCGTCCGGCGCCGACACCGTCGTACTCCGCTTCACCGGGCCCGAACCCCTCCGGCAGCTGGAAGCCGTCCTGGCGGCCGCCGGCCGCTGACCGCCGACCGGGCTCACAGCAAACACACAGGTCAGCGGGCCCATAGAGGGTTAACCCTCGAATGACTCCCACCCGGCTGACATGCCACCGTCAACTCTGTCACTCTTCCTCCACCCTGCGCACAGGCTCCACACGCCCCGCGCAAAGGTTCCCGCACGGCCCTGCTCAGCTCGTCCCGGACAGCACATCCCGTCTGCCCGGTCTGTCACCGGCCGCCGCAGCGCGGCCGTCGCAGTAGGAGCAAGAGTGAGACGAACCCCCCGTCCGGCGGCCACCGCCGGAGCCCTGGCGGCCACCGCCGCGCTGCTGGCCCTCGGCATACAGTCGGTACCCGCGACCGCCGCCCCCGCATCCCCCCACCCGAGCCCGCTGCGCACCGGAGGCCTGGAGGCCAAGCTCTCCCCGGCCCAGCGCACCGCACTCATCAAGAGCGCCGACGCCAGGACCGCGGCGACCGCCGAGTCGATCGGCCTCGGCGCCAAGGAGAAGCTGGTCGTCAAGGACGTCGTCAAGGACAACGACGGCACGCTGCACACCCGTTACGAGCGCACCTTCGCCGGGCTGCCCGTCCTCGGCGGCGACCTCGTCGTGCACACACCCCCGGCCACGCTGGCCGCCGGCACCGTGAGCACCACCTTCAACAACAACCGCCGTACCGTCTCGGTCAAGTCGACGACCGCGACCTACACCAAGTCCGCCGCCCAGTCGAAGGCGCTGAAGACCGCCAAGGCGCTCGACGCGACCAGCCCGGCCGCCGAGAGCGCCCGCAAGGTGATCTGGGCGGGCGAGGGCACCCCGAAGCTGGCCTGGGAGACGGTCGTCACCGGCTTCCAGGACGACGGCACGCCCAGCAAGCTGCACGTCATCACCGACGCCACCACCGGCGCCGAACTCTCCCGCTTCGAGGGCATCGAGACCGGCACCGGCAACAGCCAGTACAGCGGCACGGTCACCATCGGAACCACGCTGTCCGGCTCGACGTACCAGCTGTACGACACCACGCGCGGCGGCCACAAGACGTACAGCCTCAACAACGGCACGTCGGGCACCGGCACGCTGATGACCGACTCCGACGACACCTGGGGCACGGGCTCCGGTTCCAACACCCAGACCGCGGGCGTCGACGCGCACTACGGCGCGCAGGTCACCTGGGACTTCTACAAGAACACCTTCGGCCGGAGCGGCATCAAGAACGACGGTGTCGCCGCCTACAGCCGCGTCCACTACAGCACGGCGTACGTCAACGCCTTCTGGGACGACGACTGCTTCTGCATGACCTACGGCGACGGCACCAGCAGCACCCACGCGCTGACCTCCCTCGACGTGGCCGGCCACGAGATGACCCACGGCGTCACCTCCAACACCGCCGGTCTCAACTACACCGGTGAATCAGGCGGGTTGAACGAGGCGACCTCCGATATCTTCGGCACCGGCGTGGAGTTCTACGCCGCGAACTCCACCGACGTCGGTGACTACCTCATCGGCGAGAAGATCGACATCAACGGCGACGGCACGCCGCTGCGTTACATGGACGAGCCCGACAAGGACGGCTCGTCGGCGGACAGTTGGTACTCCGGCGTCGGCAACCTCGACGTGCACTACTCGTCCGGCCCCGCGAACCACATGTTCTACCTGCTCTCCGAGGGCAGCGGCTCCAAGACCATCAACGGCGTCACCTACAACAGCCCCACCTCCGACGGGGTCGCCGTCGCCGGCATCGGACGGGCCGCGGCCCTCCAGATCTGGTACAAGGCGCTGACGACGTACATGACGTCCAGCACCAACTACGCGGGCGCCCGCACCGCCGCGCTCAACGCCGCCGCGGCCCTCTACGGCACCAGCTCCACGCAGTACGCCGGGGTCGGCAACGCCTTCGCGGGCATCAACGTCGGCAGCCACATCACCGTCCCGACGACCGGCGTCACGGTGACCAACCCGGGCAGCCAGACCTCGACCGTCGGCACCGCCGTGAGCCTCCAGATCAGTGCCAGTTCGACCAACAGCGGCTCACTGACCTACGCGGCCACCGGCCTGCCGACCGGCCTGTCGATCAGCAGCTCGACGGGCCTGATCTCCGGCACTCCGACGACCGCGGGGACCTACAGCACGACCGTCACGGTCACCGACAGCGCCAGTGCGACCGGCACCGCGACCTTCACCTGGACCGTGAACTCCAGCGGTGGCGGCGGCAGTTGCACCTCCACGCAGCTCCTGGGCAACGCGGGCTTCGAGTCCGGCAACACCACCTGGACCGCGACCAGCGGGGTCATCACCAGCTCCAGCAGCCAGGCCGCCCGCACCGGCTCCTACAAGGCCTGGCTGGACGGCTACGGCTCCACCCACACCGACACGCTCTCCCAGTCGGTGACGATCCCGAGCGGCTGCACGGGCACCACGTTCACCTTCTACCTGCACATCGACACGGCCGAGACCACCACCAGCACGCAGTACGACAAGCTGACGGTCACCGCCGGTTCGACCACCCTGGCCACGTACTCCAACCTCAACGCGGCCTCCGGGTACGTCCAGAAGTCCTTCAGCCTCTCGGCCTTCGCGGGGACCACGGTCGCCCTGAAGTTCAGCGGCGTCGAGGACTCCTCGCTCCAGACCAGCTTCGTCATCGACGACACGGCCGTCACGACCAGCTGACGATCCTCCCCCGCAACACCTTGGGCGGCCTCCTCACCGGGGGCCGCCCTCGCGTTCCACGTGGGCGAGCAGTGCCAGCAGGGACGCCACGGTGAGCCCGGCCTCGGCGGGGTGCCGCAGGATCGCCCCCTCCTCGATCTCGTACGTGTTGCCGCGTCCCTCGCGCTTGTGGGACAGATAGCCGCTCTGCTCCAGGTCCGAAATGATCTTCTGGACGGCGCGTTCCGTCAGCCGGCAGTGCGCGGCGATGTCACGGACCCGCGCGTTCTGGTTCTCGGCGATGACCGCCAGCACCCGCGCGTGGTTGGTGATGAACGTCCATCCCGTGTGCGATTCCGTCGCTCCTCCCATGGGCACATCGTACGCCCGAGGGTTCGCGCAAGAAAATACACGAAACCAATTTCACGTATCCCTTGACGTAGGTCCACACGGGGGCGAATCTGATGACGGAAGACGGTCAGCTGGTTCGGCTCACGGGAGAGGACCAATGCCAGAGGCGGCACACTCCGGGTGCGGGCACGCCGATGACTGCGAGCGACTGGCCGGCGGCACCGGCGCGGCACGGCTGACGGTCTGTGCCCGCCCCGAGGGTGACCGGATGCTCGTCACGCTGGACGGCGACCTCGACCTCTCCACGGACCAGGTGCTCCAACAGGCGCTGCGCTCCGCGCTGGTCCGCGCCCGCGAGGGCATCGACCTGGACCTCGGCGGGGTGGAGTTCTGCGACTGCTCGGGGCTCAACGCCCTGCTGGGGATCCGTCAGCAGGCCCGTGAGCAGTCGAAGACGGTCACGATCCGCGGCATCAGCCCGAGCGCCGAGCGGGTGTTCACGCTCACGGCCACCCTGCCCCTGTTCCTGCCGGACGACGACAGCAGCGACGGCACCGACGGCGACGAAGGCGACGAGGACGGCGGCGGCAGCGTCGCCACGCAGGACGCCCGCGTCGAGGTCGTCCAGCTGCGGCGGGCCATGCAGACCCGCGGCCTCATCGACCTGGCCCGCGGCATCCTCATGGCCGTCTTCACCCTGAGCGCGGAGGAGGCGTGGAGCGTCCTGGTGATGACCTCCCAGAACACCAACACCAAACTCCACCGCACGGCCCAGCAGTTGGTGGACTCCATCAGGGGAGAGGCCCTGCCGGGTCCGGCCCGCGAGCAGCTGTCCGCCGCGGTCACCCACGTCACCGCCGTACGCGGTCGAACGGGAGACGTGGGATGAGCCGTTCCCGCGCGCTACGGCCGCCCTGTCAGGTCAGGTGACACTCGCTTCCGGATCGCCGCGCAGCAGCGCGTCCAGGTCGTCCACCGAGCTGATGTAGCGGCCGGACAGCGCGTCGGCGTCCCCCGCGGCCAGCCGCAGCAGCATGCCGGTGGCGCGGTGCAGCGGGACCATCTTCCCGGCCTCCCGGGTCCGCCGCGCCCAGCGCACCATCTCCGCACTCCAGGGATCGTCCGGGGGCAGGTCCCCCGCCAGCGCGGTCCGCGTCATACCGATGTCGACCGCGCCCGGGTCGTAGTCCAGTACGGCGACCCCGTGCGGGCGCAGTTCCCGGGCGAGGTTCTCGGTGAGCTTGATGACCGCGGCCTTGGACACCGAGTACGCGGCGGCATGCGGCCACCGGTACCGCCCCGCATGGCTGACGAGGTTGACGATCCGCCCCCGCCGACGGGCCGTCATGAACTCCAGCGCGGCACCGGACACGAGCAGCGTCCCCTTGAGGTTGACCTCCATCGCCCGCCACCAGTCCCCGGCGTCGGTCTGCCAGGTAGGCCCCACCGGCCCGGTCACCGCCGCGTTGTTGATCACGACGTCGACACCACCGGCGGCCCGCTCCGCACGGGCGACGGTACGACGGACCGTCCCGGGATCACTCACATCCCCCGCGATGGCCTCGACGTCCACCCCGTCGGCGCGCAACGACTTCTCGGCCTCGTCGAGCGCCGCCTCGTCCCGCCCGGTGATGAACAGCCGAGCCCCCGCCGCACCCAGCGCGTGCGCGAAAGCCCGCCCGAGTCCCTTCGCACCGCCGGTCAGCAGAACGACCTGTCCGCGCATGCCCACCGCACCTCCCTCAGGACCGTCGCCCGCGGCGTACGGCGTCTCGCTCACGGTGTCCGTTTCCGCGCGATCGTCAGCCCGTCCGCGATGGGCAGCAGCACGGACTCGACCCGCTCGTCGGCCCGCACCCGGGCGTTGAACCGCCGGATGCCGGCCGCGTTGCCCGTGCACCCGGGGTCGGCCGCCGCGCCCCCGTACAGCACGTTGTCCGCGAGCAGCAGCCCGCCCGGGCGCACCCGGGGCACCAGCAGCTCCCAGTACGTCTCGTAGCCGGTCTTGTCCGCGTCGAGGAAGACCAGGTCGATCACCGGCTCCTCGGGGAGCCGCCGCAGTGTCTCCTCGGCGGGCCCGAGCCGGAGTTCGACGCGGTCGGCGACCCCGGCGGCCTCCCAGGCCTCGCGGGCGACGGCCGTCCACTCCTCCGACAGGTCGCAGGTGACGACCGTGCCGTCGGCGGGCAGTCCGAGGGCGAAGGCGAGGGTGGAGTACCCGGTGAAGGTGCCGACCTCCACGATCCGCCGCGCCCCGGTCAGCCGGGTCAGCAAGGTCAGGAACGCCCCCTGCTCATGCGGGATCTGCATCTCCGCGGCCTGCCCCAGCGCATGCGTCCGCTCGATCAGCCGCCGCTGCACGGGGCTCGGCGGATCGGCCTGGGCGAGCACGTACGCGTACAGCGCGGGGGTCATCGGGACGGACTTGCCGGCGGTGACGGCCGGGGTCATGGGCGCTCCTCACGAGATGAACGGGACGAAGAGAACTAATGGAATGAAAAGGTATGGCTCATGTGGCGCTGCTCGCCGGATGAAGACGGGATCCCGGGCACCGCTCCCCGGCGGCGACGTCCTCCGCCAGCCCCCGCAACAGCGGCACCGCCCGGTCCGCGACAACCCGCACCACCCGCATCCGGCGATCCTCCGACAGACCGTGCGCGGCCAGGTCGCACAGCACCTGGGTGAGCCGGCGGACCAACTGGGCGTCGTAGGCCGGTTCGCACACCGGCCGCCGCCGTACCACGAAGTACGCGTCGTACAGGTCGCGTTCCTCTTCGGTGGGCCCCTCACCGGGACGGCGCCCGTGCTCCTGCAACAGCGAGACCCCGCCCGGCACCAGCTTCTCGGCCACCGCCATGTGCACCCGGTGGTTGAGCCGCGCCGCCTCGGCCAACGGGGCCGTCAGCTCACGGGGGTGACGCTCGAGCACCCGCCGCACCAGCCCGGGAATGGCCTCGTAGTCACGGGCCCACTCCCCGCTGAACGCCGGATGGCGGTCCGTCATCTCGGCGCGGACGGTGGCCGCGTACCGCTCGGCCGTACAGCTCCCGGCGTACAGGAAGAGAACCGAGTACACGTCGTACAGCCGCGCCGCCGCCCCGATCAGGTCCTCGGCCGGTTCCGGCGCCCGCGCCGCCGCCTCCAGCGTGGCCCGCAGCCGCTGCCACAGGGCGATCGCCGCGTGGTGCCCCAGGATCCAGCGGTACCGGGCGCGGTCGCCTGGCCGGTCGGGGGCGCGCAGCAGACCGGGCGGAATCCCCATGGCCGCCTGCCTCAGCAGCCGCAGATCCCCCTCGGCGGGACGGCGGCACTCCGGCGCCCGTCGGCAGACCTCGGGCGGACGCCCCGGTTCGGGCAGGAGCAGCGGTTCGAGGACGGCGTACGGCGTGGGGGCGCCGATGACATGGCAGGGGCTGTTCTCGTCCGGCAGGGACATGGGGGGACGGATCCTTCGCTGCGGTGGGTCAGGGCCGTGGGCCGGCGAGGGTGTCGAGGAGGTCGGCGGCCCGCCGGGTCTCCTCGTCCAGGGGGCGGTCGCGCTCGATGGGCCGGCAGAACACGCCCAGCTCCTCGACCAGCGCGGCCGTCGCCGGGGCGAGCCGGCGCTCGCCGACATGGGCCGCCTGCCGCAGGGCCACGGCGAGCGAACCGTGCAGCAGCCGCAGCATGCGGGCCGCGTCGAGGGCGTTGAGGGCGGCCTGGGTGCCGAAGGGGATGACGTCCTGGTTGTGCAGGTTGGTGGGCAGGCTCTGCACGCTCGCCGGATGGGCGCTGCGGCGCATCGCCGCGACCATCGCGGTGGCGGTGACCTGGAGCCCCTGGACGGCGTGCTGCCGGCCGGGGTCGGGGGACAGCATGGGCGGCAGCCCGCCGTTGCGGTGCGGGTCGATCAGCAGATCGAGCTGACGCTCGGCGAGATTGCCGAGCTGGGTGGCGGCGAGCGTCATCAGGTCGGCGGCGAACGCGACGGGCTGGCCGAAGAAGTTCCCGCCGTGCGCGACGAGGTCACGGTCGGGAAAGAACAGCGGGTTGTCACTGACGGAGTTCATGTCCCGCCGAACGACCTCGGCCGCGTGCGCCACCGACGTACCCGCTGCCCCGACCAACTGCGGCACACACCGCACGCTGTACGGCTCCTGCAACGGCCGCGTCCCGGACGGGTCCAGCCCGTCGAGGAGAGCCCTCAGCTCGCCGCCCACCCGCGCCGCCTCCGGATGCCCGAAGGCGTCGAGGAGTCGGGGGTCGGCGAAGGCGGGGAGCGCGCCGAGGACGTCGGTGAGCGCGGCGGACAGCCGTACGGCGATGGCGCGGGACCGGAGCAGCGAGGCCGCCGCGAGTCCGGCGGCGGCGGCCGTCAGCGAGGTGCCGTTGACGAGGGCCAGAGCGTCCCGGCCGCCGAGTTCCATCGGCGTGAGACCGGCGAGGGCGAGCGCCTCGGCCGCCGGGATCCGCCGGCCGTCGAGATGGGCGTACCCCTCGCCGCGCAGCGCCCGGGCGAGATAGGCGAGCGGCACCAGGTCCCCGCTGGCGCCGAGCGAGCCGAGCCGGGGGACGGCGGGCGCGAAGGGGGTGGCGAGCGCGGCGACGAGGGAGTCGACGACGGTCACCGCCACGCCGGAGTGCCCCCGGCACAGGGATCCCAGCCGTACGAGCATCGTCGCCCGGACCGTCTCCGGGTCGAGGTCGGGGCCCTGACCGGCGGTCAGATGCGCGAGTACGTTGTCGCACTGGTCACTGGCCTCGGCCCGCCCCTCGTACCCGACGAGCGGTCCGAACCCGGTGGTGGCCCCGTACACCGGCCGGCCGTCCCCGATCCTCCGCAGCGCGAAGGCGTGGCAGTCGTCGACCCGTCGCAGCACCTCGTCGTCGAGCCGGACACCGAGGGGACCGGCCGCGGCCCGTTCCAGTGCGCCGAGGTCGATCGGGGTGTCGGCCCCGATCGCGAGCGAGTCGGACACGGCAGTGGACACTCAGCCCTCCAAGGCAGAACACGACTCCCCCGCGTCGTGCCATGCCTCCCACCCCCACGGCCCCATCACCCGACGAGCCCGGCAGCCTCCTCCCAACGACGTCCACGGCTGCTCCGACCGGCCGGGAGCGCTTGCCGGGAGCGGACGGGTCTGGGCATCGAGCTGTGAGCGTGTGAGCGGAATCCCGGGGGCACTGCGATGTTGACGCCCCGTCAAACCCCAGAGGGTGACGCTTCCCAGGTCAGAACGTTTTTTCGACCTACGTATGGTGGGGCGGGTGGGACTCGAACCCACGGCCGGCGGATTATGAGTCCGCTGCTCTAACCGGCTGAGCTACCGCCCCATAGCGGCGTGTCGCGTACATGTGTGCGCGCCGTCTGCCGCAGCATAGCCGCTCATACGATCTCCTGCTTCGTATGGTCGACTTCGCATGCCCTGAAGGACTCCGCCGTGACCTGCGCGGTTCCCGGGACGAGGGTGAAGACATGAAAAAGGACCCCATCGGGGTCCTCGTTCAATGCGCTCTCCCGACTGGACTCGAACCAGTAACCTGCCGGTTAACAGCCGGCTGCTCTGCCAATTGAGCTACGGAAGATCGAAGCTCCCCCGACTGGACTCGAACCAGTAACCTGCCGGTTAACAGCCGGCTGCTCTGCCAATTGAGCTACGGAGGAATGCCTCGTTGCATCGAACGTACCTCCCTGGGTATTCGCCAGGGGGCGGGCGTTCGCTGCGACACATACATTAGCGCAAGCAGGGGGGTGCTCCGCCAATCGGTTCCCCCCGGCACCGAGCTACAACGAGGGAAGGGTGGCCCCCATGCGCTACAAGCTCACGTTCGTCGCCGGGCTGGCACTGGGTTACGTGCTGGGCACCCGCGCCGGGCGGGAACGCTACGAGCAGCTGAAGAAGTCCGCACGTCAGGTCGCCCAGAACCCCGCGGTCCGCAACACCGCGGAGTCGGCCGCGCAGCAGGGCCGCCAGTTCGCGGGCAAGGCGTATCACGCGGTGAGCGAGAAGGTGGGCGACCGGGTTCCCGAGTCGGTGACCCAGCGCGTGCGCTCCCTGCGGGACCGGAACGCGAACGGTGCGGCCGAGGACGACTGGGGCACCAGCAACACCTAGGACCCGTTGTCCGGCGGGCGGCTGGAACCTGTCCGGCGGGCGGTGCCGGGGACTGCCCATAGAATTTTCGCCATGGGGATAGTCGCCGGGCTGGACAGTTCGCCCGATTTCACTCGCATCGTCGTCTGCGACGCGGACACGGGCACCGTGCTCAAGCAGGGGTATGCCCCGCACCCGGTGGAGGGGCGCCCCTCCGACATCGATCCCCAGGCCTGGCTGCTGTCCCTCGGTGAGGCAGCCGGCGGCGGACTCCTGGAGGGCGTGCAGGCCATCGGCGTGTCCTCGCAGCAGAACGCCGTCGTGCCGCTGGACGCCCAGGGCAACACCGTGCGCCCCGCCATGGTCGGCGCGGACAAGCGCGCCCAGGTCCCGGCGGCCGATCTGATCGACGCGCTCGGCGGGCGCGAGGCGTGGGCGCAGGCGGTGGGATGTGTGCCGCAGGCGGCGCAGCCCGTCACCAAGCTGCGCTGGCTGGCCAAGAACGAGCCCGACGCGGCCGCCCGCACCGCGGTGCTGTTGCAGGCCCACGACTGGCTGGTGTGGCAGCTCCTCGGCCGCCCGGTCCGCCGCACCACCGACCGCGGCGGCGCCTCCGGCACCGGCTACTGGTCCGCCGCGACCGGCGCCTACCGCACCGACCTCGTGGAACTGGCCCTCGGCCACCAGGCCATGCTCCCCGAGGTGATCGGCCCCTCGGACGCGGCCGGTACGACGCCGGAGGGGCTGCTGATCTCCGCCGGGACCGGCGAGACGATGGCCGCCGCCTTCGGGCTCGGCATCGGGCTCGGGGACGCGGTCGTGTCGCTCGGGGCCTCCGGGTCCGTGATGGCCGTGCACCCCGAGGCGCTCGTCGACAGCTCCGGGATGATCACCTCCCTCGCCGACGCCACCGGCATGCACCTGCCGGTCGTCACCACGCTGAACGCCGTACGGACCCTGCGCGGCACCGCCGAACTGCTCGGGCTGCCGGATCTGGAGAGTCTGTCCGAGCTGGCGATGAAGTCGACGCCGGGCTCCCACGGCCTCGTACTGCTGCCGTATCTGGAGGGTGAGCGGACGCCGCAGCTTCCGCACACCGCGGGGACGCTCGCCGGGCTGCGGCGGGAGTCGATGAAGGCGGAGCATCTGGCGCGGGCCTCGTTCGAGGGCATGCTGTGCGGGCTCGCCGACGCGCTGGACGTGCTGCGCGGGCGGGGCGTGGAGGTGCGGCGGGTGTTCCTGCTGGGGGCGGCGGCCGAGCTGGCGGCCGTGCAGGCGGCGGCGCCGGCGATCTTCGGGGCGCAGGTCGTCGTACCGCAGCCCGCGGACTACGCGGCGCTCGGTGCCGCCCGGCAGGCCGCGTGGGCGCTCGGGGTGTCGCAGGGCACCCTCGATCCGCGCACCCCGCCGCTGTGGCAGGGGCCGGCCGCGCAGCTCCTGGAGCCGGGCGAGGATCTGGCGGTGGGGCAGGCGGTGCGGCAGCAGTTCGTGTCGGTGCGGGAGCAGACCCACCCCGGGGCCTTCAGGTCGTAGCGCTCCCGCCGTAGCGGAATGTGAGGGACCGGTAGGGGTCCCACCCGTAAGGCGGTACGAAGCACTGCTGTCGGCTTAATCGGTTGAGGTAACGCGGGGGGAGTGTTCGACGATAGGGGCCAGGGGCAACCACCTCCGTGCCCCTGTCGCCGACTCCGAGAGAAGCAGCGTGCTCATACGACTTCTGCGGACCTATCTCAGGCCCTACAGGAAACCCATCGCTCTGCTGGTGCTGCTGCAGTTCCTGCAGACCTGCGCCACCCTCTACCTGCCCACGCTGAACGCCGCGATCATCGACAACGGCGTCGTCAACGGCGACACCGGCTACATCCTGTCCTACGGCGCCCTGATGATCGGCATCTCGCTGGCGCAGGTCGTCTGCAACATCGGGGCCGTGTACTACGGCGCCAAGACCGCGTCCGCGCTCGGGCGGGACGTGCGGGCGGCCGTGTTCGACCGGGTGCAGTCGTTCTCCGCCCGTGAGGTCGGTCACTTCGGGGCGCCCTCGCTGATCACGCGGACCACGAACGACGTCCAGCAGGTGCAGATGCTGGCCCTGATGACGTTCACGCTCATGGTGTCGGCGCCCATCATGTGCGTCGGCGGCATCGTCCTCGCCCTCGGTCTGGACGTACCGCTGTCGGCGGTGCTGGTGGCCGTCGTACCGACGCTCGGCATCTGTGTGACGCTCATCGTGCGGCGGCTGCGGCCGCTGTTCCGGTCGATGCAGGTGCGCCTGGACACCGTGAACCGGGTGCTGCGCGAGCAGATCACCGGTAACCGGGTGATCAGGGCGTTCGTACGCGACGAGTACGAGCAGGAGCGGTTCCGGAAGGCCAACGGCGACCTGACCGAGATGTCGCTGAAGACCGGCAATCTGCTCGCGCTGATGTTCCCGGTGGTCATGACGACGGTGAACCTGTCGTCGATCGCCGTGGTGTGGTTCGGCGCCCATCGCATCGACAGCGGCGGGATGCAGATCGGCGATCTCACCGCGTTTCTCGCCTATCTCATGCAGATCGTGATGTCCGTGATGATGGCCACCTTCATGTTCATGATGGTGCCGCGCGCGGAGGTGTGCGCCGAACGCATCCAGGAGGTGCTCGACACGTCGTCGAGCGTGGTTCCCCCGGTGGCCCCCGTCACGGAGCTGCGGCGGCACGGGCATCTGGAGATCCGGGACGCGGGCTTCCGCTACCCGGGTGCCGAGGAGCCGGTGCTGAAGGCCGTCGACCTGGTGGCCCGGCCCGGTGAGGTGACGGCCGTGATCGGCTCGACCGGCAGCGGCAAGTCGACGCTCCTCGGCCTGGTCCCCCGGCTGTTCGACGCGACCGAGGGCGAGGTCCTGGTCGACGGGGTGCCGGTCGCGGACGTCGAGCCGACGCTGCTCGCGAAGACGGTCGGGCTCGTCCCGCAGAAGCCGTATCTCTTCGCGGGGACCGTGGCGACCAATCTGCGCTACGGCAATCCCGACGCGACCGACGAGGAGCTGTGGCACGCGCTGGAGGTGGCGCAGGCCAAGGGCTTCGTCGAGGGGCTGGAGAACGGCCTCGACTCCCCCATCGCGCAGGGCGGCACGAACGTCTCAGGCGGTCAGCGGCAGCGGCTGGCGATCGCCCGCACGCTCGTGCAGCGTCCGGAGATCTACCTCTTCGACGACTCCTTCTCCGCCCTCGACTACGCCACCGACGCGGCGCTGCGCGCGGCGCTGTCCCGGGAGACCGCCGAGGCGACCGTCGTGATCGTCGCCCAGCGGGTGGCGACCATCCGGGACGCCGACCGGATCGTCGTCCTCGACGAGGGCCGGGTCGTCGGCACCGGAACGCACCACGAGCTGATGGCCGGCAACGAGACCTACCGGGAGATCGTGCTCTCCCAGCTGACGGAAGCGGAGGCGGCCTGATGGCGGGGCCCATGGGGCGCATGATGGCGGGGACAGGCCCGGACCACCGCTCGCTGGACTTCAAGGTGTCCGGGCGGCGGCTGATCGGCCATTTCCGGCCCGAGCGGTTCACCATCTACGCGCTGCTGGCCTGCGTGGTCGTCAGCGTCGGCCTGAACTCGATCGGGCCATGGATCCTCGGCAAGGCCACCGACCTGGTCTTCGCGGGCATCGTCGGACGGGAGATGCCGGCCGGGGCGTCGAAGGAGGAAGTCCTCGCCTCGATGCGCGAGCGCGGCGACTCCACGATCGCCGACATGCTGAGCGGCACCGACTTCACGCCCGGCGAGGGCATCGACTTCACCGCCGTGGGGCATGTGCTGCTGCTCGCCACCGGGGCGTTCCTGGTCGCGGGCCTGCTGATGGCGGTGGCGACGCGGCTGGTCAACCGGGCCGTCAACCGGACGATGTTCCGGCTGCGGGAGGACGTACAGACGAAGCTGTCGCGGCTGCCGCTGTCGTACTTCGACAAGCGGCAGCGCGGTGAGGTGCTGTCCCGGGCGACGAACGACATCGACAACATCGGGCAGACCCTCCAGCAGTCGATGGGGCAGCTCATCAACTCGCTGCTGACGATCATCGGTGTGCTCGGGATGATGTTCTACGTCTCCTGGCTGCTGGCGCTGGTCGCGCTGGTGACCGTGCCGCTGTCGTTCGTCGTCGCCACCCGCGTGGGCAAGCGGTCGCAGCCGCACTTCGTGCAGCAGTGGCGCTCGACAGGCAAGCTCAACGCGCACGTCGAGGAGATGTACACCGGGCACACCCTCGTGAAGGTGTTCGGGCGGCAGCAGGAGTCGGCCGAGCAGTTCGCCGAGCAGAACGAGGCGCTGTACGAGGCCGGGTTCAAGGCGCAGTTCAACAGCGGTGTCATGCAGCCGCTGATGATGTTCGTGTCGAACATCAACTACGTGCTGGTGGCGGTGGTCGGCGGCCTGCGGGTCGCGTCGGGTGCCCTCTCCATCGGTGACGTGCAGGCCTTCATCCAGTACTCCCGGCAGTTCTCGATGCCGCTGACGCAGGTGGCGTCGATGGCGAACCTGGTGCAGTCGGGCGTTGCTTCCGCCGAGCGGATCTTCGAGCTGCTGGACGCGGAGGAGCAGGAAGCCGATCCGATGCCGGGTGAGCGGCCCGCCGAGCTGCGGGGGCGGGTGGCTCTGGAGGGCGTGTCCTTCCGGTACGACCCCGACAAGCCGCTCATCGAGGATCTGTCGCTCAAGGTCGAGCCCGGGCACACCGTCGCGATCGTCGGGCCCACGGGCGCCGGCAAGACGACGCTGGTCAACCTCCTCATGCGCTTCTACGACGTGTCGGGTGGGCGGATCACCCTCGACGGGGTCGACATCGCGCGGATGTCCCGGGACGAGCTGCGGGCCGGGATCGGGATGGTGCTCCAGGACACGTGGCTGTTCGGCGGCACGATCGCGGAGAACATCGCTTACGGGGCCTCGCGGGAGGTCACTCGGGGGGAGATCGAGGAGGCCGCCCGGGCGGCGCACGCGGACCGGTTCGTGCGGACGCTGCCCGACGGGTACGACACGGTGATCGACGACGAGGGGACCGGGGTCAGCGCGGGTGAGAAGCAGCTGATCACGATCGCTCGGGCGTTCCTGTCCGATCCGACGATCCTGGTGCTGGACGAGGCGACGTCTTCGGTGGACACGCGTACCGAGGTGTTGATCCAGAAGGCCATGGCGAAGCTCGCGCACGGGCGGACGTCGTTCGTGATCGCGCATCGGCTGTCGACGATCCGGGACGCGGACACGATCCTGGTGATGGAGAACGGGTCGATCGTCGAGCAGGGGGCGCACGGGGATCTGCTGGCGGCGGACGGGGCGTATGCGCGGTTGTACAAGGCGCAGTTCGCTCAGGCGGTGGCTGAGGTGGACTGACCGGGCGCGCGCAGTGGGGGCTGGGGTGGGGGTGGGTGACGCTCGCCCGCGCTGGCGGGGTGCCGCCTGCGCCCACCCGTGCCGCCCCTAGCGGCACGCCTGCCCGCAGGCTCAGCCGGAGATGCTTAGGGGCGCGGGGAACTGCGCGATCAGCCCCCACGCGCCCGCACCCGGCGTCAGTCCAGGTAACCCCTCAGCTGGTCCGCGAAGGCGTGGTCCCTGAGCTTGTTCAGGGTCTTCGACTCGATCTGCCTTATCCGTTCCCGCGTCACGCCGAAGATCCGTCCGATCTCCTCCAGCGTGCGCGGCCGGCCGTCGGCCAGGCCGTACCGGAGTTGGACGACCTTCCGTTCCCGCTCGCCCAGCGTGGACAGCACCGCTTCCAGGTGCTCCCTCAGGAGCAGGAAGGCCGCCGACTCCACGGGACTCGTCGCGTCGCCGTCCTCGATCAGGTCGCCCAGCGCGACGTCGTCCTCCTCGCCGACCGGCGCGTGCAGGGACACCGGTTCCTGAGCGAGCCGCAGCACCTCGCTGACCCGCTCCGGCGGGAGGTCGAGGTGCGCGGCGACTTCCTCCGGGGTCGGTTCGTAGCCCCGTTCCTGGAGCATGCGCCGCTGGACGCGGACGACGCGGTTGATCAACTCGACCACGTGGACGGGGACTCGGATGGTTCGGGCCTGGTCGGCGAGGGCCCGGGACATGGCCTGGCGGATCCACCAGGTGGCGTACGTCGAGAACTTGTAGCCGCGGGCGTAGTCGAACTTCTCCACAGCCCTGATCAGGCCCAGGTTTCCCTCCTGGACCAGGTCGAGCATGGTCAGCCCGCGGCCCACGTACCGCTTGGCCACCGACACCACCAGGCGGAGGTTCGCCTCGATCAGGCGGCGCTTGGCCATGCGGCCCATGACGACGATGCGGTCGAGGTCGAGCGCCAACTGGCTGTCCAGGTCGGGGGTGTTGCTGAGCTTCTCCTCGGCGAACAGGCCGGCTTCGACGCGCCGGGCGAGTTCGACCTCCTCCGCGGCCGTGAGCAGCGGAATGCGGCCGATCTCGCGGAGGTACTGGCGGAACAGGTCGGAGGACGGGCCACCGGTGTCGGCGGTACGGGCGCGGGCCGCTACCCGCGTCTCGACCGGCTCGGCGGGTTCCGCGCTCTCCAGGGCGTCGGCCGGCGGCTCTTCCGGCTCCGCCTCGGGGTGGTGCACGACACGGTTCTGCGGGGGGACCGCGACAAGAACGTCGGTCTCCGCGTCCGGCTCCGTGCCGTCCGTACTGTTCTCGGTCTGGGTGAGGGTCTGGGTCTGCACGGGGGCGACCTCCAGGATGATCGCTGCAGAAGTGAGCGGCAGCGCTGTTTCGGGGGCGGAGTCGGCGGCCTCGCCGCTTTCCGTCCCGTACGCGATGAGCGGAACCGCGGGGGTCTGGGACCCGCTGGGGACGGATCGGCCGCGCTCCGAGGACTCAGGCACCGGAACCCAGTGTGGAGTACGACACATAGCCGCCACGAGGGGCGTGCGGTGACTTTTTGAGTCCGGTCCGTGACCGGGTGGTTACCCTGACGGACGCGACACGCTCAGAGAGCTGCGGCTCCGTGCTCTCGCAGCGCCTGGTCGTACTGCTGGAGTACCCACAATTCGTTCTGTACCGCGGCCGATTGCGCGGGATCGCTGTGCTGACCGAGCCGGGTGAGTGTGCTCTGGATGTCACGGATCCGGCGCTCGACGGCGCGGCGGCGGACCGCCACCAGCTGTACGCCCGCGTAGATCTCGTCGACCGTCTTGCGCATGATCGCCTCGACCGCGAGTTCCGTGACCATCGCGCGGACCGCGTCGTCGGGGGCGGCCTCGCGGACCCGGACGAGATAGTCCTGCGGGTCCTGTACGCCGTACTCGGCGCCGCCCGCCTCCATGATGGCCAGGCGTACGGCGGCGTAGGGCGCGGCGGTGAACTCGTCGATGCCGTACGCGTCGAAGGCCGGGGAGACCAGCTCGGGGCGCTGGAGGGCGAGTTTCAGGAGTTCGCGTTCCGTGGCGAAGACGGGGTTGCGAAGGGTGAGGGCCGGGCCCGCCACCGCAGACCGCGGAGCGCCTTCGTACGGCTGCTGCGGGCCGCGGCCCGCCGGGGCCGGGCCCTTGCCGCCGCGGTCGCGGGCCCAACGGGCCAGCTGGGCCACCCGCTTGACCACGAACTGGGTGTCGAGGATGCCGAGCATGCCGGCGAGCTGGACGGCGACCTCGTGCTGGGCGCCGCTGTTCTTGATGCGGGCGACGATGGGGGCGGCCTCGTCGAGGGCCGCCGCCCGGCCCGCGGGGGTGTCGAGGTCGTAGCGGACGACGATCTGGCGGAGCGCGAACTCGAAGAGGGGGGTGCGGGGTTCGGCCAGTTCGGCCACCGCCTCGTCGCCCTTGGCGAGGCGCAGTTCGCAGGGGTCCATGCCGTCGGGGGCGATGGCGATGTAGGTCTCGGCGGCGAACTTCTGGTCGTCCTCGAAGGCGCGCAGGGCCGCCTTCTGGCCGGCCGCGTCGCCGTCGAAGGTGAAGATCACGCGGGCCGAGCCGTTGTCCATGAGGAGGCGGCGGAGGATCTTGATGTGGTCGCCGCCGAAGGCAGTGCCGCAGGTCGCGATGGCCGTCGTGACCCCGGCCAGGTGGCAGGCCATGACGTCGGTGTAGCCCTCGACCACGACCGCGCGGGACGCCTTGGCGATGTCCTTCTTCGCGAGGTCGATGCCGTAGAGGACCTGGGACTTCTTGTAGATCGCCGTGTCGGGCGTGTTGAGGTACTTGGGGCCGGTGTCGGCCTCGTACAGCTTGCGGGCGCCGAAGCCGACGACGTCGCCGCCGATGTCGCGGATGGGCCACATCAGGCGGCCGCGGAAGCGGTCGATGGGGCCGCGGCGGCCCTCCTGGGACAGGCCGGAGAGCAGGAGCTCCTTGTCGGTGAAGCCCTTGCCGCGGAGGTAGCGGGTGAGGTGGTCCCAGCCCTGGGGGCTGTAGCCCACGGAGAAGTGCTCGGCGGCGGACTGGTCGAAGCCGCGCTCGGCGAGGAACTTGCGGCCGGTGTCGGCCTCCGGGCTGGTGGCGAGCTGTTCCACGTACCAGTCGGCGGCGATCTTGTGGGCCTCGACCAGGCGGATCCGCTCGCCGCGCTGGTGGGCGGGGTTGTAGCCGCCCTCCTCGTAGCGCAGGGTGATGCCCGCCTGGCCGGCGAGGCGCTCGACGGCCTCGGAGAAGGTGAGGTGGTCGACCTTCATCACGAACGTGATGGTGTCGCCGCCCTCCTGGCAGCCGAAGCAGTGGAAGAGTCCCTTGCTCGGGCTGACCTGGAAGGACGGCGACTTCTCGTCGTGGAACGGACAGAGGCCCTTGAGGTTGCCACCGCCCGCGTTGCGCAGCTGGAGGTACTCGGACACCACGGCGTCGATCGGGACCGCGTCCCGTACCGCCTTCACGTCCTCGTCGTTGATCCGTCCTGCCACGCGTGAATTCTACGGTGGTGCACTGACAACTATGAGACGAGGTTTTCGAGCGGAACGTGCGGGTCCGCCAGCGCCTCGGTGTCCACCTGTGTCTTCGAGCGGATCAGCTGCTGTACGGGCTCTGTGACGTCCCACACGTTCACGTTCATCCCGGCCAGCACGCGCCGCTCCTTCACCCAGAACGCGATGAATTCACGCTTCCCCGCGTCCCCGCGAATCACCACTTCGTCGTACGACCCCGGGGGCGCCCACCCGCTGTACTCCATCCCCAAGTCGTACTGGTCGGAGAAGAAATAGGGCACACGGTCGTAGGCGAGGTCGCGGCCGAGCATCGCGCGGGCCGCCGCGGGGCCGCCGTTGAGGGCGTTGGCCCAGTGCTCGACGCGCAGCCGGGTGTCGAAGAGGGCGTGGTGGAAGGAGGCCACGTCGCCGGCGGCGTAGATGTCCGGATCGGAGGTGCGCAGCTGCTGGTCGACGACGATGCCGCCGCCGTACGGGCGCTCGGCGATCTCCAGCCCGGCGGCCTCGGCGAGGGCGATGCGCGGGGCGGCACCGATCGCGGCGAGGACGTCGTGCGCCGGGTGTTCCTCGCCGTCGTCGGTGCGGGCGGCGAGGACCATGCCGTCCTGGCCGACGATCTCGGTGAGCCGGGCGCCGAAGTGGAAGCGGACGCCGCGCTCGCGGTGCAGGTCGGCGAAGAGGCCGCCGAGCTCGGGGCCGAGGACGGAGTGCAGCGGGGTCGGCTCGGGCTCGACGACGGTGACCTCGGCGCCGTACTCCCGGGCCGCCGCGGCGACCTCCAGGCCGATCCAGCCGGCCCCGGCGATCACGATGTGGCCGTTGTCCCTGCCGAGCGCGGCCAGTACGCCCTTCAGCCGTTCCGCGTGGGCGAGGCGGCGCAGGTGGTGGACGCCCGCGAGGCCCGTGCCCGGGATGTCGAGGCGGCGGGGTTCCGCGCCGGTGGCGATGAGGAGCTTGTCGTAGTGGACGAGGGTGCCGTCGTCACCGAAGCGGACGGTCTTGGCCGTGCGGTCGATCGCGTCGACGGTCTGGCCGAGGTGCAGCTCGATGTCGTTGCGCGCGTACCAGGCCGGCTCGTGCACGAAGACGCTGTCGCGTTCCTCCTTGCCGAGGAGATAGCCCTTGGAGAGGGGAGGGCGCTCATACGGGTGATCGCGTTCGTCGCAGATCAGTATCACGCGGCCGGTGAAGCCCTCCGTACGGAGCGTCTCGGCCGCCTTGGCGCCGGCGAGACCGCCTCCGACGATGACGAATGTCTGATCCGCGTCGACCACTTGATGCCTCCTCGTAAGGGTGCCGCCACATGGGAGCGTCCCGCACAGAGCGTGATGGGGGAAGAGGGAGTGGCCCGATCAGGCCACGGAGGGTCACATTCGGGCTCGATTCGCGTCACCCAGGACACATATGTCTCATGAGTGCCCCGTCAGTCGTGCGTGAAGCGATCGCGCCGAGGCGTCCGTGAGGGACGCGATCTGGTCGACGATCACCCGCTTGCGGGCGCGGTCGTCGGGGGCCGCGTCGAAGAGCGCGCGGAACTGGGGCTCCAGACCGTCCGGGGCGCGGACGGTGAGCGCCTCGGCGAGTTCCGCGACGACGATCCGCTGGTCCGCGCGGAGCCGTTCCTGCTCGGCGCGCTGCATGACGTACCGGTCGGCGACGGCCTTCAGGACCGCGCACTCCAGCCGTGTCTCGTGGGGTACGACGAGTTCGGCGGTGTAGCGGGTGAGGCGCCCGGTGCCGTAGCGCGCGCGGGTGGCGCCCTCGGCGGCGAGGCAGAAGCGGCCGATGAGCTGGCTGGTGGCGTCCTTGAGGCGGGCCTGGGCGACGGCGGAACCGTCGTAGCCGTGCGGCCACCAGGGCTGGTCCTGGAGCCGGTCGAGGGCCGCGGCCAGCTCCGCCGGGTCGGTGTCCTCGGGGACGTACCGGCCGAGGGCCACCGCGAAGACCTCCTGGCGTTCGGGTTCCGCGTGCAGGCAGTTGGGGTCGATGTGGCCGGCGTGCAGGCCGTCCTCGACGTCGTGGACGGAGTACGCCACGTCGTCGGACCAGTCCATGACCTGGGCCTCGAAGCACGTGCGCGTGCCGGGGGCGTCCTTGCGGACCCAGTCGAAGACGGGGCGGTCGTCCTCGTACACGCCGAACTTCGGGGACCCGTGCGGTTCGCGGGGCCACGGGTATTTGGTGGCGGCGTCGAGAGTGGCGCGGGTGAGGTTGAGACCCACGGACCCCTCCTCGGTGAACCGCTTGGGCTCGATGCGGGTGAGGAGTCTCAGGGACTGGGCGTTGCCCTCGAAGCCGCCGCAGTCGTCGGCGAATTCGTTGAGGGCCTGCTCGCCGTTGTGGCCGAACGGGGGGTGGCCCATGTCGTGGGAGAGACAGGCCGCTTCCACGAGGTCGGGGTCGCAGCCGAGGGCCGCGCCGAGTTCGCGGCCTACCTGGGCGCACTCCAGGGAGTGCGTGAGACGGGTTCTGGGGCTGGCGTCCCAGGCCTGGCTGCGGGTTCCTGGGGTGACGACCTGGGTTTTTCCCGCGAGGCGTCGCAGGGCTGCTGAGTGGAGGATTCGGGCGCGGTCGCGTTGGAAGGCGGTGCGGCCGGGGCGTTTGTCCGGCTCCGGGGCCCAGCGGTCTGTTGACGACAGGTCGTACGACATGACTCGACAGTACGGGCAGGGACTGACAAACGGGGTGCGCCTACGGGGTGCGCCTGTTCGTCTGCCGAGTGCGGTTATCCGGCGAGTGCGGGTTGTGGGTGGCTGGTCGCGCCGTTCCCCGCGCCCCTGAGGTTGATCATCTGGTCGTACCTGTGCAAGAGCAGGTCTGCCATCGCCTGGTGCGTGCCCAGCGGCGCCGACGCTATCCAGGGTGCCGCCTCCGCGCACTCCGTCGCGAAGCGGCCGGGAGCTGTGAAGTAGGAGGCGATCGCCACCCTGGTGCGGCCGCTCGCCGTCAGGGCGTCGATGGCGTCCTGGACTCTCGGGGCGGCTGTCGTGGCGTAGGCCGGGACCACCGGGACGCCCAGGCGGTCGGAGAGGAGTTGGGCCGTGCGGCCCGTGTCGACCTTGGACTCGGGGTCGCGGGAGCCTGCCGCCGCCAGGATCACGGCGCTCTGTCCGCGCGTCCAGTCGTTCATGCGGGTGCGCCAGCCGGCCTCGACCAGGCGGGCGTGCAGGGCGTCCACCAGGAGGGGGTGGGGGCCGAGCGCGGGGGCCACGCGTGCGCGTACCGCCGTTTCGGCGGCCATCTCGGGGATGTCGCGCTTGACGTGGTAGCCGCGGCTGAGGAGGAGCGGGACGAGGATGGCCTCGCGGTCGCCGAGTCCGGTGAGGGTGTCGGTCAGCAGGGGCTCGTTGAGTTCGATGTGGCCGAGGTGGACCGGGAGGCCGGGGCGCTGGGCGCGGACCTTGTCGAGGAGCGCGCGGACGGTGCTCAGGGCGCGCGGGTCGCGGCTGCCGTGGGCGACCACGACGAGCGCGGGCGGCTCGGGGCGCCGCCTGCCGTCGAGCGACACCAGGCTGAGCTGGCTGGCGAGCTGGCTGCTGATCCGGTTCATGAGGTGCGCCGTACTGTCGAAGTGGACTGCCTTGGACTCGTCGCGTGGAGCTGTCGGATTACTCGACGCCGTCATGGACCGATGGTGGCGGCGGGAGGTTGCCGCCCCATTGCGCGAAGATAACGCTGATTTTCGGCGCGTTCACGATGGGGTGGGAGGGGTCTGTGAGGTGGCGTGACCTGCGGTTTCGGTGGCGGGGGTGAGGCTGGTCACGTGGCTTCGGGCGAACCGTCGGGCTTTGCATCACGTCCCTGACTGTCGAAGGACGACCAGGGAGGACCCGCCCGTGACACCGCGCAGGACGACGTTCAGGCCACGTATCCCCCGCACCCGTACCGGGCAGCGGCGGCTGGTGCAGGCCGTGATGGCGGGGTGCGTGCTCGCCCTGCTTCCGGCGACCTGGATGTACGTCGTGACGGGTGACCGGCTGCGCACGACCGCGGACGTGCCGCGCACCGAGGTCGCCGTCGTCTTCGGTGCCGGGCTGTGGAACGACGAGCCGTCGCCGTATCTCGCCCACCGCCTGGACGCGGCGGCGAAGCTGTACCGCGAGGGGCGGATCGAGGTCGTCCTCGTCACCGGTGACAACAGCCGCGAGGACTATGACGAGCCCGACGCCATGCGGGCCTATCTGACCGAGCGCGGGGTGCCGGACCAGCGGATCGTCAGCGACTACGCCGGGTTCGACACCTGGGACTCCTGTGTCCGGGCCAAGAAGATCTTCGGGGTCGACCGGGCCGTGCTGATCAGCCAGGGGTTCCACATCCGGCGGGCCGTCGCGCTGTGCGAGGAGGCGGGGATCAGCTCGTACGGCGTCGGGGTCGAGGCCAAGCACGACGTGACCTGGTACTACGGCGGTGCGCGGGAGGTCCTCGCGGCGGGCAAGGCGGCGCTGGACGCGGTGTTCGAGCCCGACCCCCGGTTCCTCGGTCCGAAGGAACCGGGGGTGGGTCAGGCGCTCGCTAGCGCCCGGTGAAGCGGGGGGCGCGTTTCTCCAGGAAGGCCGCCATGCCTTCCTTCTGGTCGTGGGTCGCGAACAGGGCGTGGAACACGCGGCGTTCGTAGCGGATGCCGTCGCGCAGGCCCGTCTCCAGGGACTGGTTGACGCACTCGCGGGCGGCTCTGACCGCCGTGCGGCCGTACGAGGCGATGGTCCGTGCCGCCGCCAGGGCCTGCGGGACGACGTGGTCGTCGGGGACGACCCGGGAGACCAGGCCAGCGCTCTCCGCCTCCCTCGCGTCCATCGTGCGGCCGGTGAGGACGAGGTCCATCGCCTTGGCCTTGCCCACGATGCGGGTCAGGCGCTGGGTGCCGCCGATGCCGGGGATCACGCCGAGCTTGATCTCCGGTTGCCCGAAGACCGCCGACTCCCCCGCGATCACCAGGTCGCACATCATCGCCAGTTCGCAACCGCCGCCCAGGGCATGGCCGTTGACGGCGGCGATCTTCGGGGTGCGGAGGTCCGCGAACTCCTCCCAGGCCGCGAAGTAGTCCTCCACGGCCATGTCCACGGCCGTCCGCCCCGCCATCTCCTTGATGTCGGCGCCGGCCGCGAAGACCTTCTCCGAGCCGGTGACCACGAAGCAGCCGACCTCGGGGTCCTCGTCCAACGGGCGGAGGGTGTCCAGGAGTTCGGCGAGGAGTTCGCCGCTGAGGGCGTTGTGGACGTGGGGGCGGTGCAGGCGTACGGCCACGACACGGCCGTAGCGCTCGGTCTTGATGGTGTTGGTCATCTGTCGTCTCCCGTATGAGTGTTACGAGTCCCAGATCGCGCCGTACGCCGGAATCCCCCGCCGCTCCAGGCCCTCCACCACCTGCCAGGTCAGCTTCTTGTTGCTGATGCAGATCACCGCCTCGGCGCCGAAGTCGCGGTACGCGGCGTAGGCGAGGCGCACCATGTCGGGTTTGCCGTCGCGGCCGGTGTCCCAGATCAGGGCGTGCGGCTGGACGGCGAGGATCTCGTCGACGAGGGCGTCGCCGTAGGTGGTGCGGGGGTCGCGGGTGGCCCAGACCAGGCGGGAGGGGACCTCGGCGGCGAGGAGGTGGGGCAGGCAGGGGCCGATGCCGCTGCCGGTCGCCACGTAGATCACCTTCTTGAACAGGGTCTCGATGTTGGCGACCCCGGCCGTGGTGATGCCCTTCACCCAGACGCGGTCGGGGAGGTCGTCTATGAAGGCGCCCGTCCAGTCGCCGGCCCGGGAGATCGTCAGGCGGAAGCCCGGCTCGCCCGGGGCCGGGACGTTGGCGAAGGAGTGCCATTCCTTCAGGGGGCTGCGGCTGACGGCCGTCGAGGAGCCCGCGAACGGGGTCTCGCCGTGATCGAAGCGGGCCAACACCACGTGCGGGGACGGGTTTTCCAGTCGTACGTCCACCTTGCGCAGCCGCAGCCAGGGCAGGGCGACGCTGAAGGTGACGACCGACAGGACCGTCACCTCCACCGGGCCCGGGGCGGAGAGGAGGGTGTGCGTCCAGAAGAGGGCGAGGGCCGTCCAGCCGCCGAAGCGGTGGATCTTCTCGAAGTGGTCGTGGTGGCGGGAGCGGAAGGGGGGCAGGGCGGTGGCGATGATGAGAGCCAGGAGGGACAGGAGGGTCCAACCGACGGTCATTAACGTCCTGTTGGACGTGCTGATCGTCAGGGCCAGGAACCATGCCGTGCCCGCCAGTGCCCCGCCCACGTGCAGGCCGCCGAAGTGGTACACCTTGCCGAGCGTCCAGCGGATCTTCAGCGGCCAGTTCGGCGAGGGCCAAGTGGCCAGGCGGAAGAGGGCGTTGATGACGTACTGCTGGCGGACGAGGATCGCGAGGGCCAGGTTGGCGAGGGCCGCGTGTGCCATCGTGCGCGGTGACGGGGTCCAACTCGCGTACAGGTAGCCGATGTTGACCAGAAGCACCAGGGCCGCCAGGCGGTTGTAGTGCATAAGTCGCGGGTGCTTCAGGAGGCGGCGGGCTCGGGAGGTGAGCGGGGGCAGGTCGGTGGACCGGCGTTCCAGTGAGGTCGTCATCGGGACACCACCGTGCGCTCCTCCGCGAGCCGCAGCAGGGCGGCCTTGTCGATCTTTCCCCGGTCGGTCTCCGGTAGGTGTGTCAGGGGCATGACACTCTCGGGCACGCAGTAGTACGGCAGCGCCTCCGCGACCGCGCGCCGGGCCGTGTCGGGGTCCACGTCGGCCGGGGTGACGAAAGAGACCAGGGTGCGGGCGTCCTGTTTCAGGGTCACCGCGCGGCGGCAGCCCTCGACCGACTCCAGGACCGAGGAGACGGAGTCGAGTTCGACGCGGAAGCCGCGGACCTTGACCTGGTCGTCGGTGCGGCCGAGGTGTTCGAGCTCGCCGTCGGGGGCCCAACGGCCGAGGTCGCGGGTGCGGAACATGCGGTGGCCGGCGCCGAGGAAGGGGTCGGGGGCGTAGCGCTCCGCGTTGAGGCGGTCGTTGTCCAGGTAGCCCGCCGAGACGCAGTCGCCGCCCGCCCACATCTCGCCGACCTCGCCGATGGGGAGCGGGCGGAGGTCGGCGTCGAGGACGTAGACCGTGTTGTTGGGGGTGGGGCGGCCGATGGTGAGCGACTCCGATGCGGGGTCGTGGCGGCTCATCGTGTTCACGATGGTCGTCTCCGTCGGGCCGCAGCAGTTGTAGAAGGTGGCCTGGCGGGCCCAGCGGTCGGCCAGGGGGCGGGGGCAGGGCTCCCCCGCGACCGCGACCGTGCGGACGCGCGGGCAGACCGCCGGGTCGATGCCCGACAGGACGGTCGGGGTGGCGACGATGACGTCCGCCGTGCGGGCCGCCGCCGTGATGTCCTTGCCGCGGATGACGAGGGTGCCGCCGTGGGCGAGGCAGCCGAGGATCTCCCAGGCGGCCATGTCGAAGGCGATGTTGAGGAGCTGGGCCACTCGGTCGCCGGGGCGGATGCCGAGGTCGCCGGGGGCGGTGAGGAGGATGTTGGCGACGTTGCGGTGGGTGACCTTGACGCCGTTGGGGCGCCCTGTGGTGCCGGAGGTGAAGAGGACGTAGCAGCCGTCGTCGGGGCGGACCGGGATGTCCTGTCCGGCCCGTGGGTCCGTGCGCGGGGCCGGGATGTACGGCAGTGGCTCGTCGAGGGCGATCAGGTGGTGGCCCGGCGGGAGGGGGACGCGGTGGGCGTGCTCGGCGACCGTGATCACGACCCGGGTGCGGGCGGTGCGGATGACATGGGCGAGCTGGGCGGCGGGGGCCAGGCCGATGTCCTGGGGGACGTAGGCGGCGCCCGCCTTCAGGATGCCGAGCAGGCCGATGAGCATCGGGACCGAGCGGCGGACGAAGAGGCCCACGTGGTCGCCGGGGCGTACGCCCTCGCGGAGCAGACGGGCGGCGAGGGCGTCGGCGTACCGGTCGAGCTCGCCGTAGGTGATCCGGGCGCCGAGGTGTTCGGCGGCGACGGCGTGCGGGGTGGCCGCGGCCCGCCGGGCGACGGCGTGGTGGATCAGCGGGTCCGGGACGGGGACGGCGGGGCCGTGGCCGTACTGCCGGAAGAGGTGCTGGTCGCGGGGGCTCAGATGGCGCAGGGGCATGCTGGGGGAACCTCCTGGCTGGCTTTTCGCGAGTGGGGAATGCCTGGCGCCAAGCTGGATCCGCGCTCGACTGTAGCCCCGGTTTTTCAACTCTCAACAAGGCGTGACCGGCCATCGAAGGAACGGAACGCGCCACATGTGACGTCTTTCATCACACCGGCAACTCACGCACCGGCCGGCGGCGACTCATCGGTGGGGAGCTGCGCGCCTCACCGCGCCCGGGGTGCGGCGGGGAGGTCGCCGTGCCGCCCGTGTAACAGGGAGCCGCCGCGCACGTAACACGGCGGAAGCACGCTGAGGAGCATGCAGAACTCCGCGACGCCCACCCACTGCCCCTACTGCGCCCTGCAGTGCGGGATGAATCTCACGCCCGTCCCGGACGGGGGCGTGGAGGTCACCGAGCGCGCGGACTTCCCGGTGAACCGGGGGGCGCTGTGCGGCAAGGGCCGGACAGCGCCCCAGGTGCTCTCGTCCCGGGTGCGCCTGACCTCCCCGTTGGTGCGGCACGAGGGCAAGCTGGTGCCCGCCGGCTGGGACGAGGCGCTGGACCGGATCGCCGGGGAACTGCGGCGTACGCGTGCGGAGCATGGTCCGGACGCGTGCGGGGTGTTCGGCGGGGGCGGCCTGACGAACGAGAAGGCGTACGCGCTGGGCAAGTTCGCCCGGGTCGTCCTCGGCACCTCGCAGATCGACTACAACGGCCGCTTCTGCATGTCCTCGGCGGCGGCGGGCGGGATCAAGGCGTTCGGGCTCGACCGGGGGCTGCCGTTCCCGCTGGAGGACATCCCGAAGACGGGCTGTGTGATCCTTGTCGGCTCCAACCTCGCCGAGACCATGCCGCCCTCGCTGCGCTTCTTCAGCGAGCTGCGCGAGAACGGAGGCAAGCTGATCGTCGTCGACCCGCGCCGCACGAAGACCGCCGAACAGGCCGACCTGCATCTGATGCCCCGCCCGGGCACGGATCTGGCGCTGGCGCTCGGTCTGCTGCACCTCGTCGTCGCCGACGGGCTGGTCGACGAGGAGTACGTCCGTGAGCGCACGGCCGGCTGGGAGGACGCGCGGGCCGCCGTCATGGCGCACTGGCCGGAGTACGTGGAGCGGATCACCGGGGTGCCGGTGCCGCAACTCCGGGAGACGGTACGGATGTTCTGCGAGCCGGAGTCCGCGATGGTGCTGACCGCGCGCGGGCCCGAGCAGCAGAGCAAGGGCACGGACACCGTGGGCGCGTGGATCAACCTGTGCCTGGCGACCGGGCGGGCGGGGAAGCCGCTGAGCGGATACGGCTGCCTCACCGGGCAGGGCAACGGGCAGGGCGGGCGCGAACACGGCCAGAAGGCCGACCAGTTGCCCGGCTACCGCAAGCTGGACGACCCGGCCGCGCGGCGGCATGTGGCCGAGGTGTGGGGCGTCGACCCGGACAGCCTCCCCGGGCCCGGCCGCAGTGCGTACGAGTTGCTGGACGCCCTCGGTGCCGACATCAGGTCGCTGCTGCTGATGGGCTCCAACCCGGTGGTGTCGGCGCCGCGCGCCGCGCATATCGAGGAGCGCATCAAGTCCCTTGATTTCCTTGCCGTCTGTGACGTCGTACTGTCGGAGACGGCGGAGCTCGCGGATGTCGTCCTGCCGGTCACCCAGTGGGCCGAGGAGACGGGGACCACGACCAGCCTGGAGGGGCGGGTGCTGCTGCGGCGCCGGGCGATCACCCCGCCCGAGGGGGTCCGCAGCGACCTGGAGGTCATGCACGAACTGGCCGGCCGGCTCGGCGTGGAGAAGGGCTTCCCGACGGACCCCGAGGAGGTCTTCGAGGAGCTGCGGCGGGCGAGCGCGGGCGGTCCGGCGGACTACTCGGGGATCACCTACCGTCGACTGGCCGAGGAGAACGGGGTGTTCTGGCCGTGCCCCACGGCCGACGCCGACGCCGACTCCGACATGGACTCCGACGCCGATGCGGAGGCGGGGCACCCCGGGACTCCCCGTCTCTTCCTCGACCGCTTCGCCACCCCCGACGGCCGCGCCCGCTTCGTCCCCGTCTCCCACCGGGCCTCGGCGGAGGAGCCGGACGACGAGTACCCGGTGCTGCTCACGACCGGCCGGGTCGTCGCCCAGTACCAGTCCGGCGCCCAGACCCGCCGCGTCGACGAGCTCAACGCCGCCGCGCCCGGCCCGTTCGTCGAGCTGCACCCGAGGCTGGCGGCGCGACTGGGCGCGGCCGAGGGCGACCCGGTGGCGGTCGTGTCCCGGCGGGGGCGGGCCGTGGCACCGGCCCGGATCACCACCGGGATCCGTCCCGACACCGTCTTCATGCCCTTCCACTGGCCGGGCGAGGGGCGCGCGAACACCCTCACCAACCCGGCGCTGGACCCGACTTCACGGATGCCGGAGTTCAAGGCGTGCGCGGTACGGCTGGAGGCGGTGAAGTCGTAGCCGCGCCGCCGTACGCTGGCCGCGATGACAAGGGACTTCGGCTACCGTTGGGGCCACTCCGCGCTCACCGTCGACTTCGACCTGGGCGGTGACTCGCCCCGCATGCTGGGCATGGCCCGCCCCGACGATCCCGAACCACCGCCGGGCACCCTCCCGTTGGTCGACCTGACGCTGCTCGGGGCGGGTACGGGATGGTCGGGTCCGCGCTTCCGGGGTACGGCGCTCGGACCGCGCCTGCGCTATCGGGCGCACCACGCCACGTACGGCGACGGCTGGCACCATCTGAGCGTCGAACTCCACGATCCGGCGGGCGGGTTGACCGCCTTCGCCGAGTACGCGTCGCCGGACGGGGTGGCGGTGCTGCGGTCCCGGGTGCGGTTGCGGAACGACGGTTCCCGGGAGCTGACCGTGCGCTCCGTCGGCAGCCTGCTCCTCGCCGGGCTGCCCTCCCCCGACGTACTGGACGTCCATCGGGCGCGCAACGACTGGCTGGCGGAGGGCCGTTGGTACGGGGAGGCGCTGCGTGACTCCGTGCCGGACATCGGGCGGGACGTCCATGAGCACGACGCGCGGGCGGCGCTGCGGCTGGTGGGGCGCGGGAGTTGGCCGACGGACGGGCATCTGGCCATGGGCGCGCTGGAGGACCGTACCGACGGGCGCTGCTGGCTGTGGCAGGCCGAGTCGGCGGCCGGGTGGGTGTGGGACGCGGGCGAGGCACCGGCCCGGCAGACATATCTCGGGGTGGGCGGGCCGACGTACGACGACCACGGGTGGCGCCAAGTGCTGGCGCCGGGCGCGGAGTTCCTCTCCGAGTACGCGGCCGTGGCGCTCGGGGACGGTTTCGACGGGGCGCTGGCCGCGCTGACGTCGTACCGCCGGCTGGTACGGCGTCCGCACCCGGACCATGAGCGGCTGCCGGTCGTGTTCAACGACTACATGAACACGCTGATGGGCGACCCGACGACCGAGAAGCTGCTGCCGCTGATCGACGCGGCGGCCCGGGCGGGCGCGGAGTACTTCTGTGTGGACGCCGGGTGGTACGACGACACGGCGGACGGGGGCTGGTGGGACAGTGTCGGTGCCTGGCGGCCGTCCGCGCGGCGGTTTCCCGGGGACGGCGGTATCGGGGTGGTCCTGGAGCGGATCCGGGAGCGCGGGATGGTGCCGGGGCTGTGGCTGGAGCCCGAGGTGGTCGGGGTGCGCAGCCCGGTCGCCGTGGAGCTGCCCGACGCGGCGTTCCTGCGACACGACGACGGCAGCCGGGTCACCGAACAGGGGCGGCATCAGCTGGACTTGACGCATCCGGCGGCGCGGGCGCACCTCGACAAGACGGTCGACCGGATCGTCGGCGAGTGGGGTGTCGGCTATCTGAAGCTGGACTACAACATCACGACGTCGGCGCCGGGGCTGCTGGAGCACACGCGGGCGTGGCGGGCGTGGGTGGCGGCGGTCCTCGACCGTTATCCGTCCCTCGTGATCGAGAACTGCGCCTCGGGCGGGATGCGGATGGACGGGGCCTCGCTGTCCGTCACCCAGCTCCAGTCGACCTCCGACCAGCAGGATCCGGTCCGTTATCCGCCGATCGCGGCCGCCGCGCCGACGGTGGTGCCGCCGGAGCAGGGGGCGGTGTGGGCGTATCCGCAACCGTCCTACGCGGACGCGGAGATCGGCTTCACACTGGGGACCGCGCTGCTCGGCCGGGTGCATCTCTCCGGACACTTGGATGAGATGTCGGAACGTCAACTCGGCCTGGTGCGGGACGCGGTGGCGACGTACAAGGCGATCCGCGCGGAGCTGCGGACGGCGGTGCCGTTCTGGCCGCTGGGGCTGCCCGGTTGGGCGGACGAGTGGGTCGCGCTGGGGTTGCGGACGCCGGTGGAGGGGGCTACGTATGTGTCGGTGTGGCGCCGGGGCGGGGTGGGTGAACTGACCTTGCCCGTACGCCACTTGGCGGGGGCCGAGGGCGTACGGGCGGAGGTGCTGCATGCCGCCGGGGGTGCGATGGCGGAGTGGGACGCGACCGGCGGGCTGCGGGTGCGGCTGGACTCGACGCCGGGGATGGTGCTGGTGCGGCTCGCCTAGGCCGCCGGCGCTTACGAGGCCGACGCGCTCGGCTGTCCGCTCGGCGGCTCCGGCGGGGCGCTGCCGTCGCCGCCGGGCGGCGGGCTGCCGCCGTCTCCGCTGCCCGCGCCGGTGTTCTCCTTGTCGGGGTCGATGCCGACGGTCAGCGTGCCCGTGAACCCCTTGTCCACGGAGCCGGTGAGGGTCATGAGCCCGTCCTTGGCGCCGCCGCCCGCGTACACCATGTCGTCGTCGAGCTTCGTGACCGTGCCCGTGTGCCGGCTGTACGGCTCCGTCTTGTAGACCTCGGTACCGTACTTGTCGTCGAAGAAGAGCTGGCCGGTCCAGTTGACCTTGCCGCCCTCGTAGGTGTCGTCGGCCTTCTTGCCGCCGGTGTGCACCTTGACGTGGATGTGGGTGGCGCGCGGGGTGTACCAGCCGGGGAAGATCGTCGTGAAGGTGACGACTCCCTTGCCGTCGGTGGTCTGGTAGCCGCGCAGATACGTCTTGTCGTCGGCGCCGCTGGTGTCCTCGCTCTCGGCGGGGGCCGAGCCGCCGGGGTTGGCGGTGGTGTAACCCGAGTAGTAGCCCCAGGCGTCGCAGTGCCAGATCTCGACGGCGGCGTCCTTGACGGGGGTGCAGCCGTCGGTCTGGTCGAGGACGGTCAGCTTCACCGTGAGGGGGACGCCCTCCTTGCCGTCGGTGATGTTCTTCCGGAAGAGGGCGCCGTCGAGGTAGTACGGGCCCTCGGTGACGCTGCCGTTGAGGACGCACAGGTCGGAGGAGGCACCGGCGGACGCGGACCCCGACGCGGCGGCCGAGGCCGCGCCGGACGCGGCCGCCTGGGTGTCGGTGTCGTCGTCGGAGGAGCACGAGGTGACGCCGAAGCCCACGGCGGCACCGGCGGCGACGCCGCTCAGCGCGAGGGCGCGGCGTCGGGTGATGTCACTGTCTGTGTCTTTCTTGCCGTTCATGGCGGGAGGGTAGGCAGCCGTGGTGCGGTGGACGGGGGTGCCGCACGGGCCCGTAGCCCACACGGCTCAGCCGCCGAAGGCGCCTCGGTCGTGGAGCAGCCAGTCGCCGCCCCTGATCAGCCGTCCGTGGGTGCGGAGTTCGGTGGCGACGGTGGGGGCGGCGAGGTACACCCAGGCCGGTACGAGGGTGCCGTCGGGCTGGCGGGCGACGTCGCGCCGGACCCGTTCGTAGAGGTTGCGGGGGTCGCCGGGGGCGTAGTCCTCCAGGCGGTCGAGGGCGGCGAGGAGGGCGTCGTACGCGTCGGGGAGGGCGGTGACGAGTTCGCCGTGTACCGGGCCCGCGCCGGGGGCCTCGACGGCGTAGGGGTAGCCGGGGCCGTCGTAGAGCGCTGCGCCGTCGAGGCGTGCGGGCTCCTCGGTGCTCGTGCGGCCGCGGAGGAAGGCGTCGTGGTTGGGCTCTCCGGGGCGGAGGGTGCCGTAGACGAAGAACGGGAGTCTCACAGAAACGATTCTCACTCCTCACACACCGGCTCCGTACGTGCACAGACGCCCTATGGACATGACATGTCATGGCCCCTTAAATCTCAGGCAGCACGCGCGCTCCTCGCAGTTCCCCCCACGCGCCTGAAGGCGCCTTCCCAAGGAGACAGATGCGCCGGATACGTCCTGTTCGCACTGGTATGGCCGTCACTGCGGCGGCTCTCGTCGCCGCCGCACTCACCCCGACCGCCGACGCGGCCGACCGACCGACCCGGGCCACCGCGATCGACAACGCGGCGGACGTACTCGTGGCGCGGGCCGCGAAGCTGGGGCTCACCTCCGCGCAGGGCACGAAGGTGCGGGACGTGGTGGTCGACAAGGACGGTGCGCAGCACGTCCGTTACGACCGCACGTATCGCGGACTCCCTGTGCTGGGCGGGGACTTCGTCGTCCACCTCGCCTCCGACGGTTCCTACCGGAGCGCCTCCCGGGCCACCCGGCAAGCCATCTCCCTGTCGTCGGTCACCCCCGCGCTGACCGCCCCCAAGGCCGCCGACCTCGCCGCGAACGCGCTGCGCGCCGTCAACCTCGGCGAGACCCTGAGAAAGCTGACGGCCAAGCCGAAGCTCGTCGTCGACGCCCTGCACGGCGCGCCGAAGCTGGTCTGGCAGACGGACGTCGTCGCGCAGGACTCCTCGGGCAACCCCGTCGGGCGGACCGTGCTCACCGACGCGGGCACCGGGGCGCAGATCGACGCCTGGGACACGATCGAGACGGCTACGGGTGACGGCAAGTCGCTGTACGGCGGGACGGTTCCGCTGGAGACGACCCTGTCGGGATCGACGTACCAGCTCAAGGACGCGACGCGCGGGAACACTTACACGGGTGACGCGGCGAACAAGACCGACCTGTGCATCCTCGGCATCTGCATCAGCCGCGCACCCTCCACGGTCTTCACGGACACCGACAACCACTGGGGCACGGGGGCGACTTCGGACCGTGCGACGGCCGCCGTGGACGCGCAGTACGGCACGGACGTCACCTGGGACTACTACAAGAACGTGCACGGGCGCAGCGGCATCGCGGGCGACGGCAAGGGGTCCTACAACCGCGTCCACTACGGCAACAGCTACAACAACGCCTTCTGGGACGACAGTTGCTTCTGCATGACGTACGGCGACGGCGACGGCACCCAGCTCGGTCCACTGGTCTCGCTGGACGTGGCGGGGCACGAGATGTCGCACGGCGTGACCTCGAAGACGGCCGCGCTGACGTACTCCGGTGAGTCGGGCGGGCTCAACGAGGCGACCTCCGACATCTTCGGAACCCTGGTCGAGTTCTACGCGGCGAACGCCTCCGACGCCGGTGACTACCTCATCGGCGAGAAGATCGTGCGGTCCGGGTTCGGACGGGACGCCCTGCGCTACATGGACAAGCCGTCCAAGGACGGCAACTCCGCGGACTACTGGAGCAGTTCGGTCGGCAACCTCGACGTCCACTACTCCTCCGGCGTCGCGAACCACTTCGCCTACCTCCTCGCCGAGGGCAGCGGCGCCAAGACCATCAACGGCGTCAGCTACGACTCCCCCACGTACAACGGCTCCACGGTCACCGGGATCGGGCGGGCCAAGCTCGGGGCGATCTGGTACCGGGCGCTGACGGTCTACATGACGTCCTCGACGAATTACGCGGGGGCGCGTACGGCGACGCTGAACGCGGCGAGGGATCTGTACGGGGCGGGGAGTGCGGAGTACGGGGCGGTGGGGGCGGCTTGGAGTGCGGTGAATGTGAACTGACGTGGGCGGTGCGGTGAGCTGAGGTGACGTGAGGTGCGGCGGCGGGCCCGGTGGGGCTCCGCCGCCGCATTGTCCCTGTCTCACTCGTAGACGCGAGCCGCCATCACCATGTCGCCGATGAATTTCCAGCTCGGCGATTCCGGCACTTCCTGCCCGTTGTTGCGGAACCATCCGGGGCAGTCGTTCAGCCAGGCGGCCCAGGCCTCCAGGAAGGCGGGCAGGGAGTCGTTCTCCCAGTTCTCGGGATGCGCAGCGAGGTCCTCCGCGGCCAGTTGCAGGAAGGCCACCAGGTCGTCTCTGGTGCGCAGTTCACGCACCTTGTCCGCCAGCCGTGCCACTACTTGCCCCTCACTACGATCGAAGTGCCGTCATTCTTCGTGGTGAATTTCCACGACTGGTTCTCCACCTCGGCAGCCGTGGCCCGCTGGAACCGGATATCGACACCGGCCTGTTGGAACACATAGAGCCTGCGGTTGTCGAGGGTGTACTTCTTTCCGTCTCTTTCGAAGATTTTGATGGGCGGAATGTCACCGGCGTTGGTGCGCCCGAACTTCAGGTCGTCGATCACCTCGGCGACCGACCTTCCGTCGCTGAATTTCGCGCCGATACTATCCTGCGTGAATCGCACGGCCTTCGGGGAGATCGTCCCGGCCGCCGGCAGACCGCCCAGCGGTCCTGGCTTCGGCGGACCCGGCTTGCCCTTGGGACCGGAACCGCCCTTGCCGAGCGGGCCGATGAAGGAACCGGCCGCCGCGCCGACCCCGGCCGAATTGGCGTCGGGGTTGAACCCGTGCTCCTTGCCCCAGGCCCGGTACTTGTCGGCGAGGCACTGGTCCTCCACGATGCACGCGGGTGTGAAGAAGATGCTGGCGACGTCGATGACACTGGCGACGGGCAGGCCGATACCGTAGAGGGCGTTGGCCAGTGGACCCTTCTGGTTGCTGGCCGCCCAGTTCCGCACCTCCGGATCGTTGGCCCAGGCAGGATCGAAGTAGGGCCCGGGCGTGGCCAGGTCGGTGTCCCCGAACAGGCCACCGGAGCTGAGGACGGACGCGGTGCCGCTCTTGGTCGCCCTGGCCGGGTCGGCGAGTCCGGTCGTGGCGTCGTACCCGACGGACTTCTGGACCTTCTTGGAGCAGTTGGCCAGGGAGTACTGGCAGGAGTTGGGCCTCGACCCGATTTCGAGGCCGGTCGGGTCGGACAGGGTGACCGGGGTGTTGTTGGCGTAGCTGTAGCCGTTGAGGGACTGGTGCTGGTCGAGGGTGAGCTTCGGGTCGACGCTGATGAACCGGCCGATCGACGCGTCGTACTCGCGGGCCCCGATGTGGGTGAGCCCGGTGGCGTCATCGGCCGTCATGCCGAGGAAGGCCTTGTCGTCCGTCCAGGTGCCGGTGCCGCCCTGGCGGGTCTCCCCGAAGGGGGTGAAGTACCGCTTGGTGACGGCGAGATCGGCGGCGGCGAGCGCGAGGGTGGAGGTGCCGTGTGTGTCACCGGCGAGGAAGGACAGCTTCTCGGTGCCGGACTCATTGGTGCGGACGGCGATGGTGGTGCCGGACGCCGTGTAGTAGCGCTGGCCCCAGATGTCGCCGGTGGCCGCGTTGTAGTGGACCTCGGTGGCGCCGAGGTGGAGGACGCTCTCGCCGGTCGGGTTCCGGCGCTCCAGCAGGTTGCCGTCCGCGTCGTACAGGTACCCGGTCGCGGTCCCGGCCTCGGTGAGCGTGCCGAGCTTGCCCTCGCTGTTCCAGGTCAGGGTCTGGGTGGCGGTGCCGTCGGGACGGGTGGTGGTGTTGCCGGTGTCGTCGTAGACGTACTCGTCCGAGGCGCTCGCGCAGGTGCCGCCGGTGATGGTGGCGAGCAGGGCGTGCGGGCGGTCGGCGTCGTAGCAGTACGTCTGGGCCGTCGACGTCGTCGCGGTCCGCTCGGTCTCCGACTGGCGCAGTCCGGCGTCGTCGTAGGTGTACGACGTCCAGTACGGGGAGGCGCCGTCGAGGTTGGCGGTGGTGCGGCCGGAGGTGGCGCAGTCGGCGGTCTTCGGGGTCCAGGCCTCGGTCAGCCGCTGGTAACCGTCGTAGGCGAAGCACTGGTGGTCGGCCTCGGTGGTGCCGCCCAGCAGGGTCGGGTCGGAGACGGACAGGACGTTGCCGGCGTCGTCGTAGCCGTACTGGAGGTCCTGGAGCATGTAGGAGTGTGCCGTGTCCGTGACATGGGACTCGGTGAGCCGGTTGGTGCCCTCCTCCCAGGTGTTGGTGACATACGCCTTCGGGGTGTTGGCGGCGGCCGACGCGCCGAGGGTGAGCTGTTCGGTCTGGCCGAGCGCGGAGTAGGAGGCGCCGAGCAGGTAACCCGACGTGCCGGAGACGGTCTTGGGCAGGGCCGAGTCGGTATAGGTGGTGGAGACGTACTCGTCGTCCAGACCGCCCGCGGCCGGCTCGTAGCTGGAGGCCACCGAGCCGTCGACGTTGTAGTCCGTCTTGAAGGTCAGCGTGGCGGACGGGACCGCGCCCGAGGTGACGAAGGCATCGTCGGAAGGCAGGCCGAACGTCGACTCGGTGACCTGGTAGAGGCTGTCGTAGGAGACGACCGCGTCGGTGTAGGCGTCCCCGCCGGTGCCGCCCACATAGCGGGTCGTCGAGTCCAACTGGCCCTTGGCCAGGGTGTCGTAGGCGTACGCGGTCAGCTTGTTCGCGTCCGTCTTCGACGTCTGCCACACCCCGGTCGTACGGCCGATCTTGTCGTAGGCGTAGATCAGCTTCTCGTCGGCCGCGTCGGTCGTGGTCTCGATCTGGTCGAGGGACGTGTAGGTGGTGTCGGTGGTGCCGGTGTCGGGGTCGGTCGCCGAGGTCTGCCGGCCGAACAGGTCGTAGCCGTACGACCATTGCTCGCCGTCCGGACCGGTGACGGTCTTCTGCTGACCGTCCCGCGTGTACGTGTACTTCGTCGACGTGTAGGTGCCGGCCGCCGGCGAGACGCCCGAGTACTCCCGGCGCTCGGTGATCCGCCCCTGCCCGTCGGTGATCACCCGGGTCGCCGAACCGCCCTCGACGGCCGAAGTGGCGGTCGAGTCACCGGTGTACGTCGTGGACGTCGACCACTGTTCGACCCCGCCGATCAGGAAACTGGCCTTCGTCGCCCGTCCGGCACCGTCGTACACGGTCTCGGTCTGGCTGGGCGCCTCACCGTACTCGGCGCGGGTGTAGGTGCCGTTGGGCTCGCTGGTGGTGTCGTAGATGTCGGCGAACGTCTCGTACGCCAACCCCCGTGTGTCATAACGGGTGTCGGTGAGCAGGCGGCCGTCGGTGGCCGCCGGGGACTGGACCTGGAGCTGACGCAGGAGCGCGTCGTAGATCGTGTAGGTGGTGTCGTACGACGTTCCGTCCGCTTTGAGCGTCGAGGTCGACGTCCAGGACTGCTCGTCCTTGCTGACGTGGTAGGCGAACGTCGTGTTGGCGCTCTGAGCGTCCTTGGAACGGTTGGGCAGCCACACGGCGGTGAGCCGGCCGAGCGCGTCGTACGTCAGCTCGGTCTTCTTCAGATTGACGTCGTAGATCTTGACCGGCTGGCCGGTGGTCGGATCCGTGTAGGTGTAGGCCGAGTGCCCGGCGGCGTTGGTGACCTTGGTGCGGGTCAGCGGGCCGGCGGCCGTGGGGGTGTACGCGGTGGTCGTGGTGTTGCCCGCCGCGTCGGTGGACGTCAGAACCCGGCCGAGCGCGTCGTACGTCGACTTGGCCGTCGTCTGCCAACCGCTCGGGTTCCGCTCGCCGCTGGTGGCGGTCGCCGGGTAGCCGGTCGCCCGGCCCGTCCAGGACACCTCGCCCTTGGTCGGGGTCTGGGAGGCGGTCCAGGCGGTGGCGGAGGTGCTGTCGTAGACGACCGCGGTGTCGGCGAGCACGTCACCGCGGCTGTCGCTGTTCGTGGGCAGGGACAGGTCCGTCTCGGCGGCCGAGCAGACCCGGCCCACCGTACGGGTGCGGGAGGCAAGGGAGTTGATGCCGAGCGCGTCGTTGCGCGCGTACCAGGTGCGGGTGCACGTCTGGTCGTCGTCGACGGCCGTGTCCCCGTTGTTCTGGACGGTCGTCGCCATGCCGTAGTCGTCGTACGTCGTCTCGGTGGCGGACGTGCGCCAAGTGGCCGTGTCGGTGAGGTAGGTGTGGGTGGCGGTCTGAGCGGTGCGGACGTAGTAGGACTCGATGTCCGCGTAACTCTTGTGCTGGGTCGCCGTCTTGGACTTCCACGGGGTGTTCACCGCGACCGAGACCGGGGTCGAGCCGTTGTAGGTGATCTGCTCGCGCAGGAACCCGGAATAGGGGTCGGAGTCGGTGATGTCCGGGACCGTGAGTCCGGTGAGCTCGATGCCGCCCTCGGTCACCGAGCGGGTGCCCGAGTCCGTCTTGTCGCCGTCCATGCCCTGGAGGTAGAGCGACACCGTCTTGGACTGCGTGACATCGGACGCGCCCGTGTACGCGGTGACCTTGCGGTAACCGCGCCACTGTGACCAGGTGCGTTCGTCGGACGGGGTGAAGGGGTCGTCGTTGTGGTGCCAGGCGGGGTCCGCGTAGGTGTAGGAGTACTCGACCGCCTCGTTCTGCCCGGTCGGGTCGGCCGTGGTGACCGCGGTGACCCGGTACTTGTGGAACCAGTCGATCGACGCGTCCGCCGCGCCGTTGATGTTCCAGTAAGTCGGGTAGCAGGACAGGCTGTTGTCGTCCTCGGCGGCCGGCATGTTCGAACCGCGCACGCACTCGGGCTCGGAGATCGTCACGTCCGTGATCGCGCCGGTCTCGGAGGTGATCGTCTCGATGCGCGGCCGGGTCAGCGGCAGGATGTCGTCGGTGGCGTCGACCCGGTTCTCCCGCATCTGATACGTGAAGGTCACCGGGTCCAGGGAGACATCGTCACCGTTCCTGCCCGTGTAGGCCACGGACTTGAGGACCAAGGTCTGGTCGGAGGTGTCCCCGATGTCCCCGCCGTCCAGGAACTCCTGCGTCAGCTTCCAGGAGTCGACGGCCGTGTACGCGCTGCTCGACGCCGACCACGAGTAGGTGTCGACGGACGTGAGGCGCTTGCGGGTGAAGAACGCGGGGGACGCGTTCTCCTCGCAGTCGGCGTCCGCCGCGCAGATCGCGTCGAACGGGACGTCCGGCCAGTTGTCGGAGGTGGCGTCGGTGAGCGACGAGCAGTCGTCGGCGGTGCAGCGCTCGCTGTAGTCGAAGGTGACCTTGCCGGAGGCGTCGGCGGTGAAGAGGGTGTCGGAGCGCTGCCCGTAGAGGATCTTCGTGAGGTAGCCGCCACGGGTGTAGCCGGCCGTCGCGGTGTCGGCGCCGTTCTTGGCGTAGGAGTTGGACTCCTTGGTGTACCAGTACGACATCGCGTTGCCGTGCGTGTCCTCGACATAGTCGAGGTTCCAGCGCCAGGCCTGCGTGCAGTACGCGGACGCGAACGTCGCGTCGTAGCAGGGCTCACCGGAGTCGTCGCCGAACACCGGGACCGTCCACACCGAGTTGGTGCGCTCGTCGCCCGCGCCGGACAGCTTGTTGAGGCCGAAGACGTACTTGGTGCCGTCGCCGGTCACCACGGTCCAGTACTCGCCGTTGTTGTCGCCGTTGTCGGCGTCCGTGGAGTGCGTGACCGTCGAGGCGTCGTCGTCCTTGAGCCGCCACTCACCGGTCGTGTCGTCCTTGACCAGCTCCGACGACTTGCCGTTCAGGACGAGGGAGGCGTTGTCGTACTTCCAGCACTGGTCGTACTTGTCGTCGTGCCCGTCGTCGTCGCAGCTGCCGTAGCTGCGGTCGATGTAGGAGGACGTCAGGTCGAAGCCCTCGCCGATCTGCGTGGCCTGGTTGTTCGTGGACGCCGTCTTGCCGTCCACGCTGCCCGAGTCGTACGACAGCGTCAGACCGGGCTCGGGACCGGCGGCGGCCGGCGGTACCGCCATGTCGTAGGACCAGGTGAAGGAGCCGGAGGAGCCGCCCGCCGACCAGGTCGAGGAGGGCGAGAGCGGGGTCGCGGTGTAGTCACCGGAGCCGGACGCGGACTCGCCGGAGGCCGCCGTCACGGCCAGGACCGTCGCGGAGGCGGTGCTCGCCTCACGGACCAGCTGGGTGGAGACCCCGGAGTCACCGCCGGTCAGATCGACGGTCGCCGAGAGCTCCTGCGCCTTGATGTCGTTGGCCGAGTCGAGCGGGGTCTGCTCTCGGCACTTCGCCTTCTCCGGTGTCGTCAGCGCACATGCCGGGAGCTCGACCAGACGCAGGCGGCCGGACCAGCCACCGCCGTACGCGGAGGCGAACTCGCCGTAGTCGAGGGAGAGTTGCGCTTTGCCGTCACCGGAGACCGACAGCAGGACACCGGAGACCCCGGCCGCCTCGGTCGCCTCGCGGGACAGGACCTCGACGGTGGCGGAACCGCTCCCCGCCTCGACCGTCACCGGCAGACCACCCGGCTCGGCCTCGACCGCCTTGCCGGTCGAGAGGTCGAGCGCGGCCTCGCCCGCCTTCGGCCATGTCGCGTTCTGCTCGGCGCGCGCACGCTTCGCCTGCGCCTGGTTCTCCGCCTTGGCGTCGGCGACCTTCGCCCGCGCCTTCTTCGCGCCGAGGCCCTTGACCTCGTAGACCTCGCTGACCCGCTCCTTCTGGGTCGCGAGCCGGCCCAACGGATCCGCGTCCGCCGCGAAAGCCACCGGTGTCAGCAGCGAGGCCATCAAGGCCCCGGTGACGCCCAGCAGTCCGGTCCGCCGCCATCTGAGTGATGTGCGCATGCCATATCTCACGTCGTAGCCCCGTCGTGTCACGTGAAAGAGATCAAGGAAGTGCCGCGCCGCGGGGCCGGGCGATGGTGTGGGGGCACCACCGTCCGGCCGCCGCTGTCCGCGCCGTCGGCGCGGCAGGCGCTGTTCGCGCTATTCGCCGAGCATCGAGGTGATCTGGTCGGTGTCCGACGCGGCGCCGGTCCACAGCCGGACCTCGCTCACCGCGCCCGGCAGCCAGTGGCCCCAGACACCGGCGGTGTAGCCGTTGCCGACCGCGAGGGTCTCCGCGCTGAAGTCCGTCGAGTAGGACACCGTCGTGTACTGGAGGTTGTCGTTGAGGTACAGCGACACCGTGCGGTCCTGGCCGTTGTAGACGCCGGTGATGCGGACCTCGCCGCTGTCGGTGGTGGCCTCCTCGCTGACCTGCGAGGTGAAGGTGCCGTCGTCGTTGTAGCGGCCGAAGTGCCAGAGGCCCGTGGCGACCGTCTTCTCCACGATGTCGCCGTCCGTGGTCTCGACGGCGACCGTCGTCTTCCCGGTCACCTCGAAGAAGACGCCCCAGTTCGACGTGGCGTCCTTGTCGCGTTTGCCGACGACCTGGGCGACGTACCCCGTGCCCTTCGCGGCGAGCGCCTCCAGATCGGGATTGACGACCGTGGTCACCGTGAACGAACCCGTGTCGTCCACGACTCCGTCCGAGGAGGCGGCGTCGTCGGTGCCGTCCAGCACGACGGCCTCGCCGTCGGTGGTGGCGCCGCCGGAGACGGTGAGCGTGCGGCCGTAGCCGGAGGCGTCGGAGAGGGCCGTGGCTCCAGTGGCGGCCGTGGACGCGTCCCAGTGCGCGGCCAGTTCGGCGTACTGGTCACCCGTCGCCGGGTTCAGCGCGCGGGCGTCCCGGGCGATCTCGGAGAAGCTCAGCGCCCGCTGCCACACCTTGACCTCGTCGACACTGCCGTCCAAGGGGTACTGGTACGACCCGTCGAGCAGCCCCCGCCCGATCTGGAGGTTCCCCGAGGAGGTCCAGCCGTCGGTGGCGGTCTTCTCGATGTACCACCGCCCGTTGACGATCAGTTGCATCGTCTTGGTGGTGGCGTTGCGCACGAAGGTCAGATGGGTCCACCGGTTCGCGGCCGTGGGCGCGGCCATGTAGGAGTACGAGGAGGTGGCGGCGGCGGTGTCCGAACTGACCGTGACCATGCCCCATCGGCTGGATGTCGCGTTGTACAGGACATAGAAGGGGCTGTGGAGCGAGCCGCTCTGCGACAGCAGCATCTGCGGCTTGCTGATGTCGTCGAGGCGCACCCACGCCGACACGGTGTAGCTGCCGCTGGTGTCGAGCACCGCCTTGCTCGTGGCCGCGTACCCCGAACTGCCGTCCAGGAGCAGGCTGGTGTCCTCCACGCCGGTGTCCGCGTCCGTGCCCCGGCGGGCGCGGGTGTCACGGGTGGCACCCGTGGACGACAGGGTCAGGTTGTCCGCGTCGGCGTCCACTCCGGTGCCCGAGTCGATCGCCGCGCCCGAGGTCTCGTCGAAGTGGTACTCGGCCTGCGGCGCCTCGCCGTCGGAGACCTTGAAGTCGATCAGGTTCTGCGCGCCCCACCGGCCGAGACTGTCCTGGGCCCGTGCGTACAGCCGGTACGTCCCCTCCTCGTCCGGGGTCACCGACGCGGTCACCTTGCTCCCGCTGATCGCGGAGGACCACGCCGTGTCCGTCGACAGTTTGTACTGGTAGGCCACGTTCTCGTCACCGTCCGCCGGACCGAACGTGAACGACGCCGCGATCCCCGGGCCACCGGCCGACGCGCACGCGTTGGTCGTGCACGCCGAGTACGGCGAGGCGATCGCGACCGTCGGCTTCAACGGGCGGGTCGGGTCCACCTGGAAGTAGCACCAGCCGGTGGTCGAGGCGTTCGACGAGCCGGCCAGATAGCTGTCGCCGTCGTTGTAGTACGAGCGGACCCACGCCCGATACCGGTACAGCACGTCCTCGCTCAGCGTCGACCAGGCCAGCGTCACCTTGGTGTTGTCACCGGCGTAACCGCTGGAGGGGCGCACGTCCCCGTTGCCGGCGGTCGTGTCCGACCAGGTGCTGCTGCCGGCGGCCTGCTGGTCGAGGTCGAAGGCGATCCGCAGGCTCGCGTCGTTCTCGCCGCCCGACTTGGTCTGCGCGGTCGCCGCCAGCGACGGCGTCGGGTCCGAGACGATCGCCGGGTCGTCGGCGTCCTTCTCGCAGACCGTGCCGTCCCCGGTGACGATGCCGACCCCGGTCGGCGTGGCCGGCAGACCCACGTACTTCACCGACAGCACGGCGTCGTTCTTGAACCGCTTCCAGGAGTTGGGGTCGGTCTCGTCGTGCGCCCGCAGCATCAGCGGCAGCCGGGAGAACTTGCCCGCCGCGAAACTCTTCACCGTGGAGGTGAGGTTCTCGTTGGTTTCGTCGGCGTTGTCGTTGAACTCGATCGCCGCGTTCGGCTGCGAAGGGTCACAGGCGCTGCCCCGGCCGGCCGACACATAACGGTCGACCATCAGGTCCAGGTGTGTGGGACCCGGCCAGTCGGAGGAGGACGAGATACCGTCCGTGCGGGTCAGGTCCACCCAGGACGCCGTGCACGACATCGACCAGCTCTCCGTCACCCGGAAGGTCGCGTCGAGGATCGACTTGCCCTTGAGGGAGGCGGGCGAGAACTCGAAGTACAGGCGCTGCTTGTAGCCCGAGCCGCAGTAGTACGCGTAGCCGCCGGTGACATAGGTACCGCAGTACCCCATGCCCTTGCCCTCGTCGTCATCGCCGTTGGTCCAGGCGTAGTCGGCGTAGCCGTCGCTGCGCAGCAGGGTGCGCTCGGCCTCGGACCAGGTGACCGTCGGGTCGATGTACAGGGGGTAGGTCGCGCTCTCGACGAGGTCCGCGTCGGGGGTGAGGGTCAGCTCGTCGTCGGTGACGTCGAGGGGGAGGAGAGCGAGCGCGGAGCCGTCGGAGGGGCCGTCGGAAGGGTCGGAGGAGGCCTCGGCGGCGTCCTCTTCCTCGGTCGCGGTCTCGGTCCCGGTCTCGGTCGCGCTCGCGGTCTCGGCGGTCATCAACTGCGTGCTGGCCGACGACTGTTCAGCGTCACCCGCCGAGTCCCACATCTGCGCCTGCGGCGAGCGGAACACGGACACACCGTCCCCGTCCACCGCCTGCATGCCGCCGTCGGTGGTCTCCTGGACGTCCAGTCCGGTCGTGTCGAGCCCGAACGACACCTTGGCCAGCTCGTCGCTCGCCGCCGCCTCCGCCGACTTGACGATCAGCACCTCGCGGAAACCCTCGACGGACGCGGTGAGTTTCAGATCCACACCCGGCAGGACCTCGCTGTACAGCGCGGAGTCCCCGTCGAGCGTCGGCTCGGGCAGCTCACCGGGCCAGCCGAGGGACAGTGCGCGCCCGTCCCGGGTCACGGACACCAGGTCGGAACCGTCGCCGCCGCCGGAGAAGGCGATGTCGACGGCCGCCGCCTTCGGGCCGACCGACCCGTCCGAGCGCGTCTCCAGCGTGGCGTCGGGCGTCACCCAGCCATCGTTGTCATCGACGTCGTCGGTCTTCACCCGCACCGGGACGGCGGAGTTCTCCAGGGTGAAGGAGAGCCCGTCCGGGTTGGCGTACGTCGTCGCGTACTCGGTACGCAGCGCCGGCACCTCCACCTGCACGCCGGTCGATTCGGCCGCCGCGAGCGCGTCCTTGGCCGCCTTCGTCGACTCCGAACTCCCGTCGTTCGCCGAGGCCTCCGCCTCGCTCAACGGCTCGGACTTCTCCGCCGAAGCCACCGATCGCGCCGACTCGGGCGTGCCACCGCCCAGCAGATCCCCGTCAGCCGCAAAGGCGGTACCGCCCGCCTGAACCACGCCGCATACCAAGGCCGTTGACACGAGCAACACGCCCAGTCTTCGCCCGGCTCTGTTCCGGATCACAAACCCCGCCCCCATCCCCCAGGTTCCACACAGATCAACAAGGGAGGAAAGTAAGGCCGCACACAGCCTTCATCAAGATCTCATCTGCCCCAACTGCCCCCTTAAGAAGGGAACTTGGTAGATAAATTCCTTGGCACAGGCTTTGCCGAGCCATGGCATCCAGGGTGATTTGCACCCGCTCACCGGGCAACGGGACCCGCAACACCTCTTTGCTCGGCCACACTTCGACCACACTCCTTCCACGCCTCGGCCACAACGACACAAGGCCGGTCCCCCTTCCGGGGAACCGGCCTGGAACCGGCCTGGAACTGGCCTGGAACTGGCCTCAAACCAGCCTGGGATCGGCCTCCTTGACGTCCCGTCAGACGGCGAGTCCGACCTCGTCCTTCGACGCCTGCCCGGCCGGCGTCTTGTCCCGCATCACCACCACCGCCAGCAGCGCCGCCGCCAGCACGCCGATCGCGCTCACCGTGAAGGTCGTCGTCATCGAGGCGGTGAAGGCTTCGCGGGCCGTCGCCAGCAGCCCCGGGTCGCCCAGTGCCGCCGCCCCGGCGATCGAGTGCCGGGCCTCGTCGGGAACGTCCGCCGGCATCTCCGCGGCGAAGCCGCTCGAGAGCAGGGAGCCGAGGATGGCGATGCCGAGTGCCGTGCCCGCCTGCTGGATCGTGTCGTTCAACGCCGAGCCGACGCCCGCCTTGTCCGCCGGGATGGTGCCCATCAGCGCGCCCACCGCCGCCGGCATCGCCATGCCCGCGCCCAGGCCCAGCAGGCCGAGGGCCACCGCCGGGACCGTGAAGCCTGACGAGGCGTCCACCGTGGTCAGGAGGGCGAAGCAGGCCACCATCACCAGCATGCCCGCGAGGATCACGAAGCGGTTGCCGATCCTCACCGCCAGCTTCACGCCCGTGCCGTTGCCGACGAGGGCCGCGATCGCCAGGGGGACGAAGGCGAGGCCCGCCTTGATGGGCGAGTAGCCGGGGACGAACTGGAGGTACTGGGTCAGGACCAGGAGCAGGCCGCCGTTGCCGATCTGGACCAGGGCCAGCGAGAGCGAACCGCCGCTGAAATTGCGGTGCTTGAACAACACCAGCGGGACCATCGGGGACTTGGTCACGTTCTCCCAGATCACGAAGCCGGCCAGGGCGCCGACCGCCACGACCAGGGTCACCGTCTGGCTGCCGCCCAGCGCGCCGTGCTGCGGGAGTTCGATGATCCACCAGACCAGGGCGGTCATCCCGGCCGCCGACAGCACCGCGCCCAGCGGATCCGGCTGCTGCCACGGCGCCCTCGACTCCGGCATCAACAGGACACCCGCGAGCAGGGCCAGCGCGACGACCGGCACGTTGATGAAGAAGATCGAGTGCCATGAGAAGTGGTCGATCAGGACACCGCCGAGGACCGGGCTGCCCACCAGCCCCAGCATCGACACCGAGCCCCACGCCGCCATCGCCCGGCCGCGCTCCTCCTCATCGAAGACCGTGATGAGGATCGAGAGGGTCGACGGCATGATCAGCGCGCCGCCCACCCCCATCGCGACGCGGACCGCGATGACCTCACCCGGGTTCGTGCACAGGGTCGCCGCCAGCGAGGCCGCCCCGAAGACCAGCAGGCCTATCAGCATCACCTTCCGGCGGCCGAAGCGGTCGCCCAGGCTTCCCGAGGCCAGCAGCAGACCGGCGAAGACCAGGATGTAGGAGTCGAGGATCCACTGGGTGTCCCGGGCGCTCGCGCCCAGGTCCTCGGCCATGGACGGCACCGCCACGGTCAGCGCCATGCTGTCGACCGTCAGCACGAGCGTGCTCAGGCAGAGCACGATCAGGATCCACCAGCGGCGCGGGTTTCGTGGGTCACGCGGTTCCATCGCAGACATCCCCTCATCGATCTACTCATCGACCTGCTCGTCGATCTGGTGCGAACACCGTTCCTTCGATGCGAACACTGTACGCACAGCGGAACAGTGTGCGCAAGATTGGAACTCTGTACGCTGGACGCGCACGACGTACGCAGAGGAGCTCGCACAAGAGCTCGCCGGGAGCTCAAGGAGCCGCCGCCATGCCCCCCAAAGCCAAGCCCGCCGCCCCCATCCCCTCCGTCTGGACCCGCGAGCAGCGCACCCCCGACCAGCCCGCCCTCAGCCGGGCCGCGATCGTGCGCGAGGCCGTCGCGATGCTCGACGCCGACGGCATCGAGGCGCTGAGCATGCGCAAGCTCGGCGCCCGCCTCAACGCCGGCGCGACCTCCCTGTACCGGCACGTGGCCACCAAGGACGAGCTGATGGAGCTCGCCGTCGACGAGGTCGCCGCCGAGATCGACGTACCGGCCATCGAGGACGGCGACTGGCGGGCCGCCGTCACCGGGGCCGCCGCCGCGTTCCGGGCCACGGCCCTGCGCCACCGCTGGCTGTCCTCGGTCCTCGGCCAGGCCGGGCTCGCCTACCTCGGCCCCAACCTCATGAACTTCTCCGAGCGTCTCGCCGCCCTCTTCACGGCCGCCGGATTCCCGGAACCGAGCCGTGCCATCGACACCGTGCTGTCGTACGTCATCGGCATGAGCACCACCGAGGCCGCCTGGCTCACCACGGTCGCCCGCTCCGGCGAGACCGAGGCCGAGTTCATCGCCCGCCTCATGCCCGCCGCGCAGCAGGCCGCCGCCGGCCACGAACACCTCGCCGGCTCCTACGCCGACACCGCCGCCCTCACCGACCCCGCCGCCCTGCGGGAGGAGAAGTTCGGGTACGGCCTGGAGGTCGTCCTCGACGGACTCGCCCTCCGGCTCACGGCATAGACGGCGGCGGGTGTCCTGTGGCTGGGAACCTGTGGCCGGGGCCCTATGGCCGGGGCTACGCCCCGTAGGGCCTCGCCTCCCTCGCCTCCCTCAAACCCCTTCCCCACCAGACCAGTTGATCCAGCATCGTCTTCGCCGCCGCCTCCGGGGCCGATGGGTCCTTCAGCTTTCCCTCGTCGTCGAAGGAACCCCCCGCGTTGTGGAAGGACACCGTGTCGCGCACCGTCACCGCGTGCAGTTCCGCGAAGACCTGGCGCAGGTGCTCCACCGCGCGCAGACCTCCCGAGATGCCGCCGTAGGAGACGAGGGCGATCGGCTTGGTCTGCCACTCGGTGTAGTGCCAGTCGATGAGGTTCTTCAGGCCGGCCGGGTAGGAGTGGTTGTACTCGGGGGTGAGGACCACGAAGGCGTCGGCCGACGCCAGCTTCGGGGTGACGGCCGACAGGGTCGCCGTCGTCTCCGGGGTGCGGGCGAAGGACATGGGGAGGTCGGCCTCCGCGACGTCCACGATTTCCGGGAGCAGGTCGTCGCGGTCGCGCATCAGGGTGAGGAGCCAGTCGGCGACGACCGGGCCGAAGCGGCCGTGGCGGTTGCTGCCGACGACGAGGGTGACCCGCAGCGGGGTGTCGGTGGTCTGCATGCGGGACAGCCTCGTACCTCAAGGAAGGTTGAGGTCAAGTCGCGGACGCACGTCGGGGGTCACCCGGTCGCACCCCCGCCCTGCGCCCTTCGGGTTCTCTTCCGTGCCGCATCGCTCCTACGTCGATGACCTGCCGGAATGCCTCCGCCGACGGCCCCTCGCGCACACACCTGACACCCATTCACCGCATTTCTGACACACCCTCAGGAAGCGCGCTCGGCCCGCTGCCACTTACCTCGGAAGGGCAGGGGACACCGAACAGCTCCAGGGAGCACCGATGCGCCGTACCGCCCGCATGCTCACCGGCACCGCGCTCGCCGTCGCGGCCGCGGGGCTGGTCGCCGCACCGGTGTACGCCGCTGACGCCCCTCTTGTCGCGGGTCACCTCCGGGGCGCCTCAGTCGGTGTCGAGACCGCGACCGTGCTCACCCCTTCGGGCCTCCGCGCGCTCGCGCTCTCGACACCGACGCGCCCCTTCGGCTCCCTCGCTGCGAACCTCGAGGTGTACCCGTCCTCGGTCGTGCCGGGCGGGCAGGTCACCGTGAACACGGCGGCGTGCGGGGACGGCGGTACGGCGGAGGGCGACGCGAGTGCGGTGGGCGCCGGGACGTTCACGCTCGCGCCGAGCGCCCATGAGCAGGACGCGATCGGGCAGTTCAAGGTGCCCGAGAGCGCGCAGCCGGGGACGTACGAGATCGTCGCGACCTGTGCGGAGGGCGGGCGGCGGGTCACGGGTGACCTCGTGGTGACGCTCACCTCCGCACGTCAGCAGGTGCATCCCCGGGGAAGTGTGAAGACGGGGGTCGGTGGCGCTCTGGGCCCCGATCCCGTGCAGACCGCGGCCGGTGTGGCGGCTCTCGCCGTCGCCGCCGCGGGCGGTACCTGGCTCCTGCATCGCCGGGCGAGAGGCGACGGGATCTGACGGACACCCTCCGCTGTCCGTCCGCCGGTACCGCACGTCCCCTCCCCCTCCGGGCCCGACGCCCCTCGCGGCCCGGAGGGGGACCGGGGCCCGGCCCAGCGAGAAAGGAGGCCCCGCATGCACCACCACAACAACTCCACCGACGCCGACGGCCCCCACAGCTCCGGCCGCGCCGACGACTCCCACAGCTCCGGCCGCCCCGACGACTCCCACAGCCCTGGCCGCCCCGACAACTCCTACAGCCCCGGCAACCCGGACGACTCCCGCAACTCCGGCGCCCCCGCCAGCTCCGGCAACCCCCGCAACGCCCATACCCCCCGCGCCCCCCGCAGCTCCGGCAACCTCGTCATAGCGGCCGTCACCGTCGTCGCCCTCTGCTGCGGTGCCTGGCTCCTGCGCAGTGGCGCCGAGACCCACGCGCCGCCGCAGCCCTCCGTCGCCGAGGCCCGCCCGGGTCACGCCGATCCGCGTTCGGCGCCCGCGCTGCCACCCTCCCCGCCCGACCGGATCCGCATCCCGTCGATCCGCGTGAACGCCCCCCTCATGGGCCTCGGCCTCACCCCCACCGGCAGCCTCGACGTCCCGCCCGCCGAGAAGGAGAACCTCGCCGGCTGGTACGAGGCGGGCACCACCCCCGGTGAGACGGGCACCGCGATCGTCGCCGGCCATGTCGACAACGCCGACGGCCCCGCCGTCTTCTACTCCCTCGGCGCCCTGAAGAAGGGCGGCACCATCGAGGTGGACCGGCGCGACGGCACCACGGCCCTCTTCTCGGTCGACGCCGTCGAGGTGTACGACGCGAAGGACTTCCCGGACGAGAAGGTGTACGGGGCCGCCGACCGCCCCGAGCTGCGGGTGATCACCTGCGGGGGCGGGTACTCACGGTCGACCGGCTATCAGGGGAACGTCGTCGTCTTCGCGCACCTCACCGCGAGCCGCTGAGACCGGCTGAGACCGGATGAGACCGACTGAGACCGGATGGACTACTCGCCGACGACCCGCCTCGCAATCGTCCGCGCACACTCCAGCGACTCCGCCCCCGCCGTGTCCACCTCCACGTCGTACACCACTCCCTGGTGGACGATCTCCGCCTGCTTCTCCGCCATCCCCCGCACCCGGTCGCCTCGCGCGATCTCCCGGCCCGCGGCCACCTCGGGCGCGCAGTGGACGCCGACCCAGAGGACGTCGAGGCCGTCGAGGATCCGGCGCCAGCGGTCCTGGGTGGAGGCGCCGCCGAGGAAGACGTCGTCGATGATGATCCGGGCGCCGGAGTGGGCCATGGCCGCGATGCCCTGCGCCCAGGCCGCTTCCAGGGCCATGAACTCCGGGCCGATCTCGATCCCGCCGTCGGGGGCGAACTCGATGCCCGCGCCCTGGCCCGGCATCGCCTCGATGAGGGAGTCGACTCCGAACGTCAGCCACGGGTCCGGCAGTACGGCCTGGAGACAGCGGACGATCCCGGACTTGCCGGAGCTGGAGCCGCCGTTGAGCACGATCACCTGGGTCGTCGTCACCGGGTCACCGTAGCGTCAGGCGACCCACTGCTCGTACGCCATTTTCGTCACCAGCGAGAACACCACCGTCAGCAGCACGACCCGCACGAAACCGCTGCCCTTCTTCAGTGCGGTGTGCGCGCCGAGCGTGCCGCCCGCCAGGTTGAAGACCGCCATCAGGCCCGCCAGCTGCCACAGGACCGTGCCCTGCCAGGCGAAGGTGGCGAGGGCGCCGGCGTTGGTGCAGCAGTTGACGATCTTCGCGGTGGCGGAGGCGGTGACCAGGTCGAGGTGGAGGACGGCGGTGAGGGCGAGGACCAGGAACGTTCCGGTGCCGGGGCCGATCAGACCGTCGTAGAAGCCGATGCCGAGGCCCGCGAGGCCGATCGCGGCGAGGATCTGGCGGCGGGTTGCCGGGCCGGTCGCGGGGGCGGTGCCGAAGGCGGGGCGCAGGATCACGAAGGCGGCCACGGCCAGCAGGACCACCATGATCACGGGCTTCAGTACGTCCGTGCTCATGCCCGCCGCGAAGAAGGCGCCCGCCGAGGAGCCCGCGAGCGCCGCCAGCCCGATACGGACCGCCAGGCGTACGTCGACCCGGGCCTTACGGGCGTACGTCACCGCCGCGCCCCCGGTGCCGACGATGGCGACCGCCTTGTTGGTGCCGAGGGCGTACGCGGCCGGGGTGTTCGCCGGGAGGCCGAGCAGCATGGCCGGGAGCATGAGCAGGCCCCCGCCGCCGACCACGGCGTCGACCCAGCCGGCCGCGAGGGCCGCGAGGCAGAGGACGACGAGAGTGGTCAGCGATATGTCGGGCATGATCGCGACCCTAGAGAACCGATAGATGTGCGGTCCACGGAATTGAGTGTGATCTCAGCCGCCCGCCACCCGCCGCCGTACCCACCGCCGTCCACTGCCGTACCCACCGCCGTGGCCGCCGCACGCCCCGCCGTATCCGCCTCGTAGACGATGTCACCTGCACCGATCCCCCCAGGGTTTCCGCACCTCACAGCCCGCCCCCGGCGGATCCCGGGAACCCTCACACCCACCGCCCGCCCCTGTTGAGGGCAGCGTTCCTCGCGGGAAACAGATGTGATGCGGTCGGGTAACACCGGCACCGCACGCTCCTGGACATGACCTCGAATACGCGTGTGGTGGTGATCGGCGCCGGGCTCGCGGGCGTCCGTCTCGCCCGGCGGCTCGGCGAGCTCGGTACGCCCGTGACGCTGATCGGCGAGGAGGAGCACCGCCCCTACAACCGGGTGCTGCTCGCCGAGGTGCTGGCCGGACGGTACAGCCCCGACGTGATCGCGCTGCCCGCTCCCGCGGAGCTCACGCGCGGCCGGGTCACGGGTATCGACCGCGAGGTGCGAGCCGTACACCTCGCGGACGGCTCGAAGATCGCATACGACCGGCTGGTTCTGGCCACCGGCTCGAACCCGGTGCTGCCGCCGCTGCGCGGCCTGTTCACCCCCGACCATGTGCTGCCCGAGGGCGTCCACGCGTTCCGGACCATGGACGACTGCCTCGGGCTGTCGAAGGCGGTCCGGCCGGGGGCCAAGGCGGTCGTGATCGGCGGCGGGCTCCTCGGCGTCTCCGCCGCCCGCGCGCTCGCCCAGCGCGGCGCGCAGGTGATCCTCGCCCAGCAGTCCGAGCGGCTCATGGAGCGCCAGCTCGACCCGAACGCCTCGAAGCTGGTCCGCCGGCATCTGACCGGCCTCGGTGTCGAGGTCCACACCGAGTGCCGGGTGCGGGACGTGCGCTGTGTCGGCGGCGCGGTCCGCTCGGTCGAGATGGCCGACGGTTACGCCCTCGACGCCGACCTCGTGGTCCTGGCCTGCGGGGTCCACCCGAAGGTCGGGCTCGCCCAGGTCGCGGGACTGGACGTCCGTAAGGGCATCGTCGTGGACGACGAACTCCGTACGTCCGACCCGTACATCCACGCCATCGGCGACTGCGCCCAGCACGACGGAAACGTGTACGGGCTCGCCACCCCGGCCCTCGAACAGGCCGAGGTGCTCGCCGAGTTGCTCGCCGGTCGGGCCAACGCCCGTTACACCGGCACCCGTTCGCTGACCCGGCTCACGCTGCCGGGTCAGACCGCCTTCGACCTCGCCGCGTTCGGTGAGACGGAGGCACTTCCCGGCGACGACGTCGTGCAACTCGCCGACGCCACCCGGGGCACCTACCGCAAGGTCGTCGTCCGCGACGACCGTCTGGTCGGCGGGGTCCTCGTCGGCGAACTCGGCACCGTCGGCGCGCTCGCCCGCGCCTGGGAGGGAGCAGAGCCGCTCCCGTCCGACGGCGGCCCTCTGCTCCACCTGCTCACCAACGATGGAGGCTCCTGATGACCGCCACCCCGGAGGCCACGGAGGCCACCCCCACGATCGTGCTCGTCGGCCACGGCATGGTCGGCCAGCGCTTCCTCGAAGCGCTCGCCGAGCGCGGCCTGACCGCCACGCACCGCGTGGTCGTGCTGTGCGAGGAGCCGCGTCCCGCGTACGACCGCGTGGCGCTGACCTCGTACTTCTCGGGCAGGACACCCGAGGAACTGTCCATGACGGACATGGAGTTCATCGAGGCGCAGGGCATCGAGCTCTACGTCGGCGACCCGGCCGAGACCATCGACCGGGACGCCCGCAAGGTGACCGCGCGGTCCGGGCAGGTCTTCGAGTACGACGTCCTCGTCCTCGCCACCGGGTCGTACCCGTTCGTGCCGCCGGTCCCGGGCAAGGACGCCAAGGGCTGTTTCGTCTACCGCACGATCGAGGACCTTCTCGCGATCGAGGAGTACGCCAGGACGCGCACGACCGGTGCCGTGGTCGGCGGCGGTCTGCTCGGACTTGAGGCGGCCGGTGCGCTGAAGGGGCTCGGACTCACCTCCCACATCGTGGAGTTCGCGCCGCGGCTGATGCCGGTGCAGGTCGACGAGGGCGGTGGCGCGGCGCTGCTGCGGACCATCGAGGGGATGGGGCTGAGCGTCCACACGGGCGTCGGCACACAGGAGATCGTGGTCGACGCCGAAGGTGCCGTCACCGGCATGAAGCTGTCGGACGGTTCCGAACTCGCCACGGATCTGGTGGTGTTCAGCGCCGGTGTCCGTCCCCGCGACCAGCTGGCCCGCGACTGCGGTCTGACGGTCGGCGAGCGCGGCGGCATCACGGTCGACGAGCAGTGCCGGACCGTCGCCGACCCGCGTGTCTTCGCGATCGGCGAGTGCGCGCTGGCCGCCGACGGCCGGGTGTACGGCCTGGTGGCCCCCGGTTACGAGCAGGCCGAGACGGCCGCCGCGACCATCGCCCAGGACGAATCCGCCTTCACCGGCGCGGACTTGTCCACCAAGCTGAAGCTGCTCGGCGTCGACGTCGCCTCCTTCGGTGACGCGCACGGCGCGACCGAGGACTGCCTGGACGTCGTCTACTCCGACTCCCGCGCGGGCCTGTACAAGAAGCTGGTCATCGGCCGCGACGGCACGCTGCTCGGCGGCATCCTGGTCGGGGACGCGGAGGCGTACGGCACGCTGAAGGCGTTCACCGGCTCCGTCCCGCCGGTCTCCCCCGAGTCCCTGGTGCTGCCCGCCGGCGCCGGGGAGTCCGCGCAGCTCGGCCCGACCGCGCTGCCGGACGACGCGATCATCTGCTCCTGCAACAACGTCCGCAAGGGCACCATCCGCGGGGCGGTCACCGAGCACAACTGCACGACCGTGCCCGAGGTGAAGAAGTGCACCAAGGCCGGTACGACGTGCGGCAGTTGCGTCAAGGTCCTCGGCCAGCTGGTCACCGCCGAACTGGAGGCGTCCGGCGTCGTCGTCGACAAGGGCCTGTGCGGCTGCTTCTCGCAGACCCGCGAGGAGCTGTACGAGATCGTCCTCGCCCTGCGCGTCAACACCTACCAGGACCTGCTGGACCGCTACGGCCGCGACGAGGCCAAGGGCGGCGACGGCTGCGAGATCTGCAAGCCGGCCGTCGCCTCGATCATCGCCTCCCTCGCCCCGACGATCGGCGCGAGCGGCTATGTCCTGGAGGGCGAGCAGGCATCGCTCCAGGACAGCAACGACCACTTCCTCGCCAACCTCCAGAAGAACGGCTCGTACTCGGTCGTCCCGCGCATCCCCGGCGGTGAGATCACCCCCGAGGGGCTCATCGTCATCGGTGAGATCGCCCGTGACTTCGGCCTCTACACCAAGATCACGGGCGGCCAGCGGATCGACATGTTCGGCGCCCGTGTCGAGCAACTCCCGCTGATCTGGACCCGGTTGGTGGACGCCGGCTTCGAGTCAGGGCACGCCTACGGCAAGTCCCTCCGTACGGTGAAGTCGTGCGTCGGCCAGACCTGGTGCCGCTACGGCGTCCAGGACTCGGTCCGGATGGCGATCGACCTGGAGCTGCGCTACCGGGGCCTGCGGTCCCCCCACAAGCTGAAGTCCGCCGTCTCCGGGTGCGCCCGCGAGTGCGCGGAGGCCCAGTCGAAGGACTTCGGCGTCATCGCCACCTCGAACGGCTGGAACCTCTACGTCGGCGGCAACGGCGGCGCCACCCCGCGCCACGCCGACCTGCTGGCCCAGGACCTGTCGGACGCCGAACTCATCAAGCTGATCGACCGGTTCCTGATGTTCTACATCCGCACCGCCGACCGTCTGGAGCGCACCTCGACCTGGCTGGAGCGGATCCCGGGCGGCCTGGACCACGTACGCGATGTCGTCGTCGAGGACTCCCTCGGTATCTGCGAGGAGCTGGAGTCGCTGATGACGGCCCATGTCGCGCACTACGCCGACGAGTGGGCGACCACCATCAACGACCCCGAGAAGCTCGCCCGGTTCGTGTCCTTCGTGAACGCCCCGGACACCCCCGACCCGGTCGTCGGCTTCGTCCCCGAGCGCGACCAGATCAAGCCCGACCTGCCGCTGCTGTCCATCGGCATGCGAGCCACCGGACCCGATGAAAGCACCGTAGACGTCCTGGAAGGATCCGCCCAGCGATGACTCTCGCACCCGAGACCACCGACCTGAAGATCCAACTGCTGCTCGGCGACAGCTGGTTCACGGTCTGCGACCTGAACGTCCTGCTGCCGGGCCGCGGCGTCGCGGCCCTGCTGCCCGACGGCCGCCAGGTGGCCCTGTTCCGTGACCGCGCGGGTAAGCTGTACGCCATCGACAACCGCGACCCGTTCGGCGGCGCGGCGGTCCTCTCCCGCGGCCTCACCGGCACCCACCAGGGCCGCCCGTTCGTCGCCTCGCCGCTGCTGAAGCAGCGCTTCGACCTGGAGACCGGGCAGTGCCTGGACGACGAGTCGGTGCGGATCGCGGCGTACGAGGTACGCGCGTCCTGACGCCGGACAGTACGTCTACGGGGTGGGTGCGGACTACGTCCGTCGCCCACCCCGTCGTTCGTACAGGTCTGCGAACAGCGGCGATGACGTGCGGCTCGTACCGACCGGCCCGACTACGCCGCAGGTGACGCACTCCTCGCGCGCCCTCTCGGCCCCCGTACGCCCGCAACCACGCCACGCGGCCCAGTGTCCCTCACGGCATCGGCCGCGCACGCCAGGTGGCGGCCGAGGACATCGGGGGATGACCATGAACAGCTCGCGCTTCCCGGCCCGTTCCGGACGTGCTCGACGTATCACCGCTCTCGGCCTCACGGCCCTGTTCGTCGCGGCGACGGCCGCCACGACGACGGCGTGCGGCGCGGACCGCGCGGACGGCGCCAAGTCCGCCCCGAAGGCGGCCACTTCATCGGCTCCGGCCGAGGGCAAGGGCAAGGGCCTCAAGGACGTGGAGGGCAAGGCGTACGGCTACAACCCGTACGCCTGGGCGACCCGCAGCAAGAGCACGATCGGGATCTACGGCATCGTCCTGCACGGCCAGAGCTTCACGGTCGGCGGCCAGGTGAAGCTGGTCCTCTTCAAGGACGGGGGCGTCCCCGGGGTGCCGGTCTGGTACCGGACGACCACCGCGCGCTCCGCCTCCGGACGCCACGGCGGCGGCTTCGACGTGACGACGGGGAAGCTGGACTGCACCGCGTACTACCCGGGCCGGGCGGCGAACTCCACGCTGATGGCGCTCGACGTCACGACGAACACGTGGTCCAACAAGGTGCGGGTGGCGACGGACTGCGAGTCGTGAGGTCTCACCGAGTGGCCTTTACTTGACTGATCGTTCTGGAAATATCTAGGCTGCGGTACGTGGCCAGGACCAAGGAGTTCGATCCGGAGGCCGCGCTGCAGGCAGCCCTTGAGCTGTTCTGGCGGCGCGGCTACGAGGCGACGTCGATGTCCGACCTCGTCGAGCACCTCGGCATCGGCCGCGCCAGCATCTACGCGACCTTCGGCAACAAGCACGAGCTGTACCTCAAGGCGCTGGAGCGCTATCAGGAGCGGCTCCCGGACCTGCTGGGCGAACTGTCCCAGCCGGGCCCGGTCCTGCCCGCCGTACGCGCGCTCGTACGGCGGTACGCGGACGAGGCCGCCGCCGAACACCTGCGCCTGAACGGCTGTTTCATCACCAACACCGCCGCCGAGCTCGCCCCGCACGACCCCGCCGCCGCCCGGCAGGTCGAGCGGAACTGGGACCACGTGGAGACGGTCCTGCACTCGGCGCTGACCCGGGCGCGGGCCCAGGGCGAGCTCGGCGAGGACCGCGACCCACTCACTCTCGCGCGCATGCTGCTGGTGCTGCTCCAGGGCCTCAAGGTGGTCGGGAAGGCGTCACCGGATCCGGCACGGGTGCGGGACGCGGCGGAGCAGGCGCTGGCGTTGCTGGGGTGAGGGAGTGAGGGCGGCCGCGTCGGGTGCTTTTTATTTGGCGCGATACTGAACCGTTCGGTCAAGAATAAGGGGAGATCATGACCAGCAGGACACGTTTCTCGGACAGGACCCGCTTCACGGGCAGGACCGCTCTCGTCACCGGCGCGGGCTCGGGGATAGGCCGGACGATCGCCCTCGCCCTCGCCGCCGAGGGGGCGCAGGTCGTCGTGGCGGGACGCCGTCGGGAACCGCTCGACGAGACGGTCCGGCTGGTGGAGGAGGCGGGGGGCGGCAAGGCGCTGGCGGTGACCGCCGACGTCACAAGTGCCGCCGATGTCGAGGCACTTGTCGCCGCCGCCGTAGACCGCTTCGGCTCCCTCGACGTAGCCGTCAACAACGCGGGCGTCTTCCGGGGCGGAGCCCCCCTCGCCGAGCTGTCGGAGGACGACTGGCAGACACAGCTGGACATCAACGTCACGGGTGTCTTCCTGGCCCTCCGGGCGGAGATCCGCCAGATGCGGACCCAGCCGACCGGCGGCGCGATCGTCAACATCGCCTCCACCTTCGGCGCCCACACCCGCCACCCGGGCGCCGCCGCCTACTCCGCCACCAAGGCCGCCGTCTCCGTCCTCACCAGGGGCGCCGCCCTCGACCACATCCGCGACGGCGTCCGTATCAACGCCGTCAGCCCCGGAGCCGTCGAGACACCGATGTCCCTGCGCCCCGGCGAGACCACCACCGACCGCGCCGAACGAGCCGCCGCCACCCTCCCCCTGGGCCGCATCTCCACCACCTCGGAGATCGCCGCCGCCGTCCTCTACCTGACCTCGGACGACGCGTCCTCGGTGGTGGGCACGGACCTGGTGGTGGACAGCGGGGCGACGGCCTGAGCGGGGCGCCCCACCGTCGGCAATGGCTGGTGGTCGTCGGCGAGGCCCCGCGTCACACCTTCAGCGCGTCGTACGACACTCCCGTCAGCGCTTCCGACGCGGCCCACAGCAGCTCCCCCGCACGGTCGTTCCGGGTCCACGGCGCCCGCCAGGACGGCCCCGGCGATCCCCGGTAGCCCCCGAGCGAGGGGCCGGTGAAGGAGTCGGGGGCGATGTCGGGAGCGGTGGCGGCGTAGAGGGTGGGGAGGGCGCCGGTGTCCGGGGACTGGGCGAAGAACCTGTTGCCGACGGCCATGAAGCGTTCGGTGAGGCGGCGGCCGGCCATGCGGGGGCCTACGGATTGGAGGTTGGTCGCCGCGTATCCGGGGTGGGCGGCCGCCGCGGTGACGTCGGAGCCGTGGGTGGCGAGCCTGCGGGAGAGTTCATGGGTGAAGAGGAGGTTCGCCGTCTTGGAACGGGCGTAGGCGATCCAACGGTGGTACCTGCGTTCACTGTTGAGGTCGTCGATGTCGATGTTGGCCATCGCGTGGGCCCCGCTGGCGACCGTGACCACCCGGGCCCCCGGAGTGTCCAGGAGCACCGGCAGCAGCAGTCCCGTGAGCGCGAAGTGCCCGAGGTGGTTCACCCCGAACTGCGTCTCGAAGCCGTCCGCCGTCGTGCCGTACGGCAGGGCCATCACGCCCGCGTTGTTGATCAGCAGGTCGAGACGGTCGTACGGCAGGGTCCGCACGAACTCCCGTACCGATGCCAGGTCTCCGAGGTCCAGCCGCAGCAACTCCACCTCCGCGCCCGGCACTTCGGTGACGAGCCGGTCCCCCGCCTCCGTGCCGCGCGCCCCGCTCCGGCAGGCGAGCACCACCCGGGCGCCGCCGCGCGCCAGTTCGCGCGCGGTGACGTAGCCGATGCCGCTGTTGGCTCCGGTGACGACGGCTGTGCGGCCGTGCTGGTCGGGGATGTCCTTCTCGTTCCAGCCGGAGGTCATGACCGGGCTCCTTCCCGCCACGTCGGCGCAGCCACCGTTTTTTTTCGGCGCAGCCGCCCTTTCGGCGCAGCCGCCCTTTCGGCACCTTCCGCCAGCCTGCTCCCGATGCGGCCCGCCGTCGAGTTCACGACCTGTCCATGACATGTCCATCGGGTTCCTCTAAGTTCCCCTCGCACGCCCCCGCCCCCCGACCGGGTGGCGGGACGGTCACCGCACCCTTGGAGCGACAGTGGAACGTCGTACCTTCCTCCGTGCGACCGCCATCGGCGGCACCACCGCCGTCCTCGGCGGCACCCTGTGGCGCGGCGCCGCCTACGCCGCCCCGGCCCAGCCCGGCACCGGCCCCTACGGGGCGCTCGGCTCGGCCGACGCCAATGGCATCGCACTCCCGTCCGGCTTCACCAGCAGGGTCATCGCCCGCTCGGGCCAGACGGTCACGGGAACGTCGTACACCTGGCACAACGCGCCCGACGGCGGGGCCTGCTACGCGGACGGCACGGGCTGGATCTATGTCTCCAACTCGGAGATCAACCCGTCCGGCGGCACGAGCGCGGTGAGGTTCTCGTCCTCGGGCACGATCACCTCGGCGTACCGCATCCTGTCCGGGACCCGGCAGAACTGCGCGGGTGGCAGAACGCCGTGGAACACCTGGCTGTCCTGCGAGGAGGTGTCGCTCGGCTACGTCTACGAGACGGACCCGTGGGGTGTGAACGCGGCAGTGCAGCGGCCGGCGATGGGCCGCTTCAAGCACGAGGCGGCGGCCGCCGACCCGGTCCGCCAAGTCATCTACCTGACCGAGGACGAGACGAACGGCCGCTTCTACCGCTTCATCCCCACGACTTGGGGCAACCTGTCCTCCGGCACCCTCCAGGTCCTCGTCGCCGGCTCCGCCACGTCCGGCTCCTTCACCTGGACCACGATCCCCGACCCGGACGGCTCCCCCACCACCACCCGCACCCAGGTCTCCGGCTCCAAGTCCTTCAACGGCGGCGAGGGTTGCCACTACGCCAACGACACCGTCTGGTTCACGACCAAGGGCGACAACCGCGTCTGGCAGCTCAACCTGACCTCGAACACCTACGAGTTGGCCTACGACGACTCCCTGGTGACATCGGGCACGGCTCCCCTCACCGGCGTCGACAACATCACCGGCACCTCCTCCGGCGACCTCTTCGTCGCCGAGGACGGCGGCAACATGGAGATCTGCCTGATCACCCCGGACGACGTCGTCGCCCCGTTCCTGCGGATCAGCGGCCAGTCCTCCTCGGAGATCACGGGCCCGGCCTTCTCGCCCGACGGCACCCGGCTGTACTTCTCCAGCCAGCGGGGGACGACGGGGAGTTCATCGGGCGGTATCACGTATGAGGTGACGGGGCCGTTCCGGTCGTAGGCGAGTGACGATCACAATTTGAGCACTCAACCTCCACATCTAAGGGCACAGCAATACGGTCATCCCCTCACGTAACACCTCTGGGGGGACACCATGACCAACCCGTACACCGCGCCGCCCGCCGCTTCCGGCCCCGCCCCCAAGTGGGCCCGGAAGCGGTACGTCCTGCCCGCCCTCGGTCTCGCCCTCTTCATCGGGGTCGGCATAGGAGCGAACGGTGAGGACACGAAGACCGACGCCAAGACCGTCTCGGCGAAGCCGCGGCCGACGGTCACCGTGACGGCCACGGCAACGGTCTCCGCCGAGGCGGTGGCCGATCCCGAGCCCGCCGAGACAGTGACCGCCACGGAGACCGTCAAGGTCACGAAGACGGTCACCGCGGAACCGGCGGCGGAGGAGGACGACTCCGACAGCGGCGCCGACGTCTATTACGCCAATTGCAGCGAGGCCCGGGCCGCGGGTGCCGCTCCCATCTACCGGGGCGAGCCGGGTTACGCGTCGCATCTGGACCGGGACAACGACGGGGTGGCGTGCGACAGTTGACGGCTCAGGCGCCTCAGGTCGGTCGGACGGGCCAGACCGGCCGGTCGGGTCAGACGAGTGTGACCGGGGCACCGACCCGCACCGCGCCCGGCTCCAGGACCTCCAGGTAGACGCCGACGCACGACAGGCGCCCCAAGTCGAGGACGGGGATGCGGTGTTCGCGGGCGACCGTGCGCATGAGGGCGGGGTCGGCCGGGAGTTCGGCGTGGGCGAGGGTGGGGACCACGCAACGGGGGGTCGGTACGAGGACGCGGAAGAGCGCGTCGCCGATGCGCAGGTTCCCGCCGACCCAGGCGTCCTCGGGGAAGCCGGTCCCGCCGCCCGGTACATCGACGACCAGGTTGGGACGGAAGCGGCGGGCGTCGAAGTCCCCGGCGGGATAGGCGGACCGAAGGCTGCCCAGGGTCGCCGTGGTGACCAGATGAACCGTGCCGAAGTCGAAGAAGGTACCCGGCCGAACCGCGCCGGAGGTGATCGCCGTACCCGTGGCATCGGTGACGGCCGAGGCGCGCGCGTGGTCGGGGGCTCCACCGTCATACTCGGGCACAGCCCGCTCCAGCAAGCCCCCTTCCCCCTCCCCCGGGGTCTGTGACACCCGCACATCACGGCCCAGCAGCTTGGAGAGACGGGTGTCCAACTCGGGATCCCCGGCGGAGAGAACGCCCCCGTCAGGCAGCTCGACGACGACGGACCCATCGCGGTCGAATCGACCACGACAGCGCAGCAACTCCCCCCACTTGCGCGGGTGTTTGGCACTCCCGACGGCCCCGGCACCGTCGAGGACGGCAGCCACCCGATCCCCCCGCAGCCCGCGCTCCGTCACCTCCACGACGGTGAGCGCCTCGCCGAGCATGGACTTGACGGGGTAGCGGTAGAGGGCCGCGACAGTTTCCATGACCCCATCATCCAGACCGCAACTCCACGCCGTACGACCGAACTTGAACACTCACCGTGCGCTTCCGTCCGATCACATCACGTTCGCGTCACGGCTTCTTCACGCCACCTCCACCACCGCGGTCCCCCACTACCTTCGGGCACCTCTTGTCATCACGACCCCCATAAGGATCCGCCGTGAACCTGCTCCGCAAGCCCGGCGCCATCGTCGTCGCCGCGCTGGCCCTCGCCGTCCTCCCCTCGGCCGCCGAGGCCCACGACGGCAGCCACCCGTTCGTCAACTGCACGGACGCCTACGAGAACGGCTACGCCAACATCCCCAAGGGCGACGAGCACTACGGCACCCACCTGGACCGCGACGGCGACGGCATCGGCTGCGACAACCCACCCGCGGGCTTCGAACCCGCCCCGGACACCGCCGCCGAGCAACCGGACAACGACCTCGCAAAAACCGGCCCCACCGACAACACCCCGTACTTCGCAGCCGCAGGCATGTCCGTCCTCCTCGCCGGCACGGCCCTGACGGTGGCGATGAACCGCCGGCGCGCGAACCAGTGAGCGCACACCGAAGGGGCGGCACCCCCGCACAGGGTGCCGCCCCTTCTTGGTGATCCGGAGCCGCCGCCCATCGGTGTTGAGGGTCGGGGACGGACGACGACTCCGGCGTTTTCGGTGGATCAGCTCGGTGAATCAGCGGTGGGTCAGCGGTGGTCGCTGCCCGTCGACTCCGAGGCCGCGCGGCCCGCTTCGAGGCGGGCGACCGGGATGCGGAACGGGGAGCAGGAGACGTAGTCGAGGCCTACCTCGTGGAAGAAGTGGACCGATTCCGGGTCGCCGCCGTGTTCGCCGCAGACGCCGAGCTTGAGGTCGGGGCGGGTCTTGCGGCCCGCCTCGGCTGCCAGCCTGACCAGGGAGCCGACGCCGTCCTTGTCGATCGTCTCGAACGGGGACACCCCGAAGATGCCCTTCTCCAGGTACGCCGTGAAGAAGCTGGCCTCGACGTCGTCCCGGCTGAAGCCCCACACCGTCTGGGTGAGGTCGTTCGTGCCGAAGCTGAAGAACTCCGCCGCCTCGGCGATCTGGCCCGCCGTCAGCGCCGCGCGCGGCAGCTCGATCATCGTGCCGATCGCCAGCTTGAGCTTGGTGCCGGTCGCCGCCTCGACCTCCGCGATGACCTGGTCGGCCTCCTCGCGGACGATCTCCAGCTCCTGGACCGTGCCGACGAGCGGGATCATGATCTCGGCGCGCGGGTCCGCCTTCGCGTTCTTGCGCTCGGCGGCGGCCTCGGCGATCGCACGGACCTGCATCGTGAACAGGCCGGGGATCACCAGACCCAGACGCACTCCTCGCAGGCCCAGCATCGGGTTCTGCTCGTGGAGGCGGTGGACGGCCTGGAGCAGCCGCAGCTCGTTCTCGTGCGGCTCCTGACGGGATTCGGCGAGGGCCACGCGGACCGACAGCTCGGTGATGTCCGGCAGGAACTCGTGCAGCGGCGGGTCCAGGAGACGGATCGTCACCGGGAGGCCGTCCATCGCCGAGAACAGCTCGACGAAGTCCTGCTTCTGGAGCGGGAGGAGCTCCTTCAGGCTCTCCTCGCGCTCCGCCTCCGTGTCGGCCAGGATCAGGCGTTCCACCAGCTCACGGCGGTCGCCCAGGAACATGTGCTCCGTGCGGCACAGGCCGATGCCCTGCGCGCCGAAGCGGCGGGCGCGCAGCGCGTCCTCGGCGTTGTCCGCGTTCGCGCGGACCCGCAGGCGGCGCTTGCGGTCGGCGAAGGCCATGATCCGGTGCACGGCCTCGACCAGCTCGTCGGCGTCCTGGGCGCCCGCGTGCATGCGGCCCTCGAAGTACTCCACGACCGGGGAGGGGACCACGGGCACCTCGCCGAGGTACACCTTGCCGCTCGACCCGTCGATGGAGATGACGTCGCCCTCCTCCACCACATGACCGCCCGGGACGGTCATCCGGCGGCGCTTGGTGTCGACCTCCAGCTCCTCCGCACCGCAGACACAGGTCTTGCCCATGCCGCGCGCGACCACGGCCGCGTGGGACGTCTTGCCGCCGCGCGAGGTCAGGATGCCCTCGGCCGCGATCATGCCGTCGAGGTCGTCGGGGTTGGTCTCCCGGCGGACCAGGATGACCTTCTCGCCCGAACGCGACCACTTCACCGCGGTGTACGAGTCGAAGACCGCCTTGCCGACCGCCGCACCCGGCGAGGCCGCGATGCCCCGGCCGATCTGCTCGACCTTGGCGTCCTCGTCGAACTTGGGGAACATCAGCTGGGCGAGCTGGGCACCGGTGACGCGCTGGAGCGCCTCGGCCTCGTCGATCAGGCCCTGGTCGACCAGCTGGGTCGCGATGCGGAAGGCGGCACCGGCCGTCCGCTTGCCCACCCGCGTCTGGAGCATCCACAGCTGACCGCGCTCGATGGTGAACTCGATGTCGCAGAGGTCCTTGTAGTGGTTCTCCAGCGTCTCCATGATCTGCATCAGCTGGTCGTACGACTTCTTGTCGATCGACTCCAGCTCCGCGAGCGGGACCGTGTTGCGGATACCCGCGACGACGTCCTCGCCCTGGGCGTTCTGGAGGTAGTCGCCGTAGACGCCCTGGTGGCCGCTGGCGGGGTCGCGGGTGAAGGCGACGCCCGTGCCCGAGTCGGGACCCAGGTTGCCGAAGACCATCGAACAGACGTTGACGGCCGTCCCCAGGTCACCCGGGATGCGCTCCTGGCGGCGGTAGAGCTTCGCGCGGTCGGTGTTCCAGGAGTTGAAGACCGCCTCGATGGCGAGGTCCATCTGCTCGCGCGGGTCCTGCGGGAAGTCCCGGCCGGCCTCGGCCTTGACGATCCGCTTGAACTTGGTGACGAGCTTCTTGAGGTCGGCCGCCTCCAGGTCCGTGTCGACCGTGACCTTCTTGGCGTCCTTCGCGGCGTCCAGCGCCTCCTCGAAGAGCTCGCCGTCGACGCCGAGGACCGTCTTGCCGAACATCTGGATGAGGCGGCGGTAGGAGTCCCAGGCGAACCGCTCGTCGCCCGCCTGCTCGGCGAGGCCCTTCACCGACTTGTCGGAGAGGCCGATGTTCAGGACCGTGTCCATCATGCCGGGCATGGAGAACTTGGCACCCGAGCGGACCGAGACGAGGAGCGGGTCGTCGGCCTGGCCGAGCTTCTTGCCCATCCGCGTCTCCAGGGCGTCGAGGTGCGCACTCACCTCGTCACGCAGTGCCACCGGCTCCGCGCCGCTCTCCAGGTAGACCTTGCAGGCTTCCGTCGTGATGGTGAAGCCGGGGGGAACGGGGAGTCCCAGGTTGGTCATCTCGGCGAGGTTCGCGCCCTTGCCACCCAGGAGGTCCTTGAGGTCCTTGTTTCCCTCGGTGAAGTCGTAAACGAACTTCGTTCCGTGGGTCTCTACGTTTTCCGACACGGTTCTCGACTCCCTCGAGGACGCGGTGGCTGCCCTGACGACGGGGAACATACCCAGATCGAAGGCGCCTGGGGAGGTCCACCTGCGCGTCATGCGCCTGTAACCACCCGTCCGCCAGTGGATCGAAAGTCAAAGCTTGGCAAGCAACCAAGCGCTTATGTGTTCACTTCTTGAACACAGGAACCCTCAAACCCCGAAGATTTCGCTCATCTGAGCACCATTTCGCACGCCTGATTTCGATCGATGAACGATCAAGGGGTGGCACCCAGTGCCACCCCTTTCAGAAGTGCAGTCGCCCAAGATCCGCTCATCTGAGCGTAACCCTTATCAAGGGTGGCGAGAATCACGCTGCCACAGACGCCCGGATTTCACCATGCGGACCGGTATTCGGACCGAAACATGCCGGTCATACGCCGAGCGCGGCGAGCCGTTCCTCGGCCCGCTCGGGTGCGTACAGGTACTCGACGACCAGCGCACCCGCCCCCACCAGCCCGGCCCGCTCCCCGAGCCGCGAGGTCACGACGTCCAGATGAGCGGTGGAGCGCGGCAGCGCCCGCTGGTACAGGAGCTCCCGCACTCCCGTGAGGAAGGGGGTTCCGGCCAAATCCCCGGCGATCATCAGCACCCCGGGGTTCAGCAGCGTCACGACGGTCGCGAGCACGTCCCCGACCTGCCGCCCCGCGTCCCGGGCGAGCGCGGCCGCCTCCGGATGCCCGGAGGTCAGCAGATCCCGCACATCCGAGCCCGAGGCCGCGGGCACCCCGGTCTCGGCCAGCTGCCGCGCGACGGCGCCACCGCTGGCGACGGCGGCGAGACAGCCGTACGACCCGCACCGGCACAGCGCCTCCGCGCCCACCCGGATGTGCCCGATGTCCCCGGCACCCCCGTCGATGCCCCGGTAGATCGAGCCGCCGACGACCACACCGGCACCGATACCGGTCGACACCTTGACCAGGACGAACGCCGAGCAGTCGGCGTAGGACGTGCGCTGTTCGCCGTACGCCATGAGGTTCGCGTCGTTGTCGACGAGGACCGGGACGCCGGTCGCCCCGGTGTGCTCGGCGAAGGAACGGGTGAGGTGGCCTCTTATGTCGTAGCCGTCCCAGCCCGGCATCATCGGCGGCTGGACCACGCGGCCGCTGTCGCTGTCGACGGGCCCGGGCACCGCGAGGCCGATCCCGCAGACCTCGCCGGCCCGATGACCGGCCTTTTCCAGCAGTTCGGCGAACCACCGCCCCAGCTCCCCGAGGACCGCGTCCGGCCCGTCCTCGATGACGAGGGTGCCGCTGTGCTCGGCGAGGAGTTCGCCGGTGAGGGAGAGAACGGCCGCGCGGGCGTGCCGGGTGTCGAGGTCGGCGGCGAGGACGACGGCATGGGCGTCGTCGAACTCCAGGGTGATCGAGGGCCGCCCGCCGAGCGGGGAGTCCACCGGACCGCCCGCGCCCTCGCGCAGCCAGCCCGCGCGGAAGAGCCGGTCCAGGCGCTGGCCGACGGTGGCGCGGGAGAGGCCGGTGGCCTGCTGGAGGGCGCCCCGGGTCGTGGCGCGTCCGCTTCGCACCAGTTCGAGCAGATCGCCGGCGCTGGCCTGAGTACGACCACTCATGCGCACCCCCTTGTGTTTCTCAAGCTTGCATTACATATTGAGTTTTGCGTGTTAAATAGACGTAACTCTACGGTGGCCTCGACCGAACCGGTCAGGCCGAACGTCTTCGGGGAGCCCCGAGTGGATCGCACTGCCCAGCTGACCTCCCGTACCACGCGGCAGCCTTTCGTATACGAACCGGACGTCTCGACACATTCTCTGCACGTCAGGGCTGCCGAGGTACTGGAGGCCAATTGGACCGGCACCTCCACAGTGCCCTCGCGCAGCCTGTATCCGCACCAGTGGTCCTGGGACTCGGCGTTCATCGCGATCGGACAGCGGCACCTCTCGCCGCTTCGGGCCCAGACGGAACTGGAGACACTGCTCGCCGCCCAGTGGGGCGACGGGCGGATCCCGCACATCGTCTTCAACCCCTCCGTCCCGCTCGACGCGTACTTCCCGAGCCCCGACTTCTGGCGCTCCTCGACCGCGGGGCGCGCTGCGGGCGCTCCGCGCACCGTACAGACCTCGGGCATCGTGCAGCCACCGGTCCACGCGCTGGCCGTGTGGCTGGTGCACTGCGCGGACCCGGGTCTGTCACGGGCGCGCGGCTTCCTCACCCGGATGTATCCCCGCCTGGCGGCCTGGCACCGCTATCTGCTGCACCGGCGGGACCTGGGCGGGGGCGGCCTCGCGTCCGTCGTGCACCCGTGGGAGCAGGGGATGGACAACAGCCCCTGCTGGGACGCGCCCCTCGGCCGGATCACACCCGCTCCCGCCCGCTCCTTCCGGCGCGCGGACCTCGACCACGGGGCGGCGGAGGACCGGCCGACGGATCTGGACTACGGGCGGTACGTGCGGCTGGCGACGGACTACAGGGACGGGGAGTACAGGGACGGGCTGGGTGGGAGACAAGGGGCCGGCCGGGGGGACTTCGCCGTGGAGGACCCCTCCTTCAACGCCCTGCTCATCGCCTCCGAACACGCCCTCGCCCGGATCGCCCAGGAACTGGGCGCCACCGGCACGGCCCGGCACGCGCGCGCGGAACGACTGACGGCGGCACTGATCGACCGGCTGTGGGACCCGACGGAGGGCATGTTCTTCTGCCGGGATCTGCGGGGCGGGAGCCTGCGGGATGGGGACCTTCGGGACGGGGACCTGCGGGGCGGGAGCCTGTCGGGTGGAGCCCTTCGGGGCAGGGACCTGCGGGGCAGCGGCCCGCGGGGCAGCGGTCTGATCCCCGAGCGGTCCGTCTCCGGTCTCGTGCCGCTGCTCCTGCCGACGCTCCCCCGGCACATCGTCGAGGCCCTCGTCCGCACGGCCGCCTCGAAGCACTTCGGCCTGGGCGGCTCGACCCGCCTGGTGCCCAGCTACGACCTGCTCGGCGAGGCCTTCGACCCGCACCGCTACTGGCGGGGACCGGCCTGGTTCAACACCAGCTGGCTGCTGGAGCGCGGCCTGCGCACCCATGGCGAGCGGGGCCGCGCCGACGCGCTGCGCCGGGCCGTCCTGGACGTCGCGGACACCTCCGGGTTCGCCGAGTACGTCGACCCGTACACCGGCGAGGCCTGCGGGGCGACCGGCTTCGGCTGGACCGCCGCGCTCACGCTCGACCTGCTGCACAGCAACACCTTCAAGGGAGGGGACCAGGAATGACGGACCGGCATCATCTGCTCGTGCACGGCGGGACGTTCGCGGCCGTGGGCGACGGCGGGGACATCAGCGGGGTGCGGGGCGCCAACTCCCCTTCCCCGGAAGGGTTATTCGTACGGGACGCCCGGCATCTGAGCCGCTGGCAGCTGACGGTCGACGGCGCCGTGCCCGAGGCCCTCACCCCGGTCGCCGACGGCGACACCGCACGCTGTGTCCTCGTCCCGCGCGGCGGCCGCCAGGAGCCGCCCGCGTACACGGTCTTCCGCGAACAGGCCGTGGGCGACGGCTCGTTCGTCGAATCCCTGCGCGTCACCAGCAACCGCCCCGTCCCCACCACGATCCGCCTCGCGGTCACCGCCGACGCCGACTTCACGGACCAGTTCGAACTCCGCTCCGACTACCGCACGTACGCGAAAATAGGGGCCACCCGCACCCGCGAAATCCTGGACGCGGGCGTCGAGTTCGCGTACCAGCGCGGTGAATGGCGTTCCTGTACGACGGTGACGGCCGAGCCCGCTCCGGACGGCGTCGAGGAGACGGGCACCGGGGCGCGGCGCCTGGTCTGGACGCTGGAGCTGGAGCCGCACGGCACGGCCGAGCTGATGCTCCGGGTGATGGCCCGGCCGCACGGCGACAAGCGGACGTTGCGGGTACCGCAGTCACCGGCCGCGCTCAACGACCAACTGCTGCGCATGGAAGGCGAGTTCGTGGAGGGCGTCGCCTTCCCGACCGGCTGGCCCGAACTGGCCGCCGCGTGTGCCCGGGGGCTCTCCGACCTGGCCTCGCTCCAGGTACCGGCCACCGGCCTGGACGGCGAGGAGGTGCGGGTGCCGGCGGCGGGGGCGCCCTGGTTCCTGACCCTGCTGGGCCGCGACGCGCTGCTCACCTCCCTGTTCGCCCTCCCCTACCGCCCCCAACTCGCCGCCGCCACCCTCCCCGCCCTCGCCGCGACCCAGGCGACCGAGACCAGCGCGGACTCGGTGTCCCAGCCCGGCAAGATCGTGCACGAGGTACGGCACGGGGAGCTGGCGCACTTCGGACAGGTGCCGTACGGGCGGTACTACGGCTCGGTGGACGCGACACCGTTGTTCCTGGTGCTGCTCGGGGCGTACGTCGAGCAGACCGGGGATGTCTCGCTGGCCCGGCGTCTCGAACCCAACGCTCGTGCCGCGATCGGCTGGATGCTGGACCACGGCGGGCTGACCTCGCGCGGCTACCTCGTGTACCGCGCCGACCAGGGCGGGCTCGCCAACCAGAACTGGAAGGACTCCCCCGGCGCGATCTGCTGGGCCGACGGCACGCGCGCGACCGGGGCCGTCACGGCGGCCGGGGCGCAGGGATACGCCTACGACGCTCTGCGCCGGACCGCTCAACTGGCCCGCACCGTATGGGAGGACGAGGTCTACGCCGCGCTCCTGGAACAGGCGGCCGGGGATCTCCGGGACCGGTTCCAGCGGGACTTCTGGATGCGGGACCTTTCCTTCCCCGCGCTGGCCCTGGACGGCGAGGGGCGGCAAGTGGACGCGCTGGCCTCGGACGCCGGGCATCTGCTGTGGTCGGGGCTGCTGGACAAGGAGTACGGGGAGGCCGTCGGGCGGCGGCTGCTGGGGCCGGACTTCTTCTCCGGGTGGGGGGTCCGGACGGTGGCGGCCGGACAGGGGGCGTATCACCCGTTGTCGTACCACCGGGGGTCGGTGTGGCCGCATGACAACGCGTTGATCGCGTTGGGGCTGGCGCGGTACGGGCTGCATGACGAGGCTCGGGTGGTGGCGCATGCGTTGGTGGACGCGGCGACGGCTACGGGGCATCGGCTGCCGGAGGTTCTCGCGGGGTACGGGCGGGAGACGCATGGGGAGCCGGTGCCGTATCCGCATGCGTGTGTGCGGGAGTCTCGCTCCGCGGCGGCTCCTCTTGCGTTGCTGACCGCGGTCGGGGGTGCGTAGGAAGGTCGCATGGCGGGTGCGGGTCCGCCGTGGCTTGTCGCGCCCACGCGGCGGAGCCGCAAATCGATACAGCCCCGCGCCCCTTAGGTAGGTGCAGTTGACCTTGGTCAGGTGTTTGCTGCCTGTTTGCCCTGTGCTGTGAACGGCCCCTGAGTGCTGGCCGTACGGGAATGCGGCGGGTCCGAGACCCCATATCGGATCCGCCTACCTACCTAGTCCCGTACGGAAGGACCCTCGGGTGGCTGTCATCCTGCGCGCTCGGCAAGTGCCGGAGGCGTCCGTGCCGCGTTCGCGGCCGCCGTATGTTCGGTGGGCGGTGACGGTTCTTGCCGCGCTGCTCGTGCTCGGGGCGTTGTTGCTGCCCAATGTGCTGGGGGCGTTGAAGCCGAACCGGTTCACGCGGATTCCTGTCGAGGCGATTCTCGGGGCGGGGGTGGCGTTGTGGTTGCCTCGGCGGCCCCGGGTCGTGGTGGCGGTGGTGTCCGGGGTGGGGCTCGGGGTGCTGACCGTGCTGAATGTGCTGGACATGGGTTTCCGCGAGTATCTGGGGCGGGGGTTCAACCTCGTCCTTGACTGGGAGTTGCTGGACGACGCCCAGTCGTATGTCGCGGACTCGATGGGCGGGACGTTCGCGGTGCTGGCCGCGATCGGGGCGGTTGTGCTGGTGCTGGCGCTGGTGGGGGTCATGGCGCTGGCGATGGTGCGGCTGAGCAATCTGCTGGCCGCCCATCGGCCCGTGGCCGCGCGGGGCACGCTGATCGCGGCCATGGCGTGGATCCTCTGTTACGCGCTCTCGTTGCAGATCGGCGGGATGCCCATCGCCTCGGACCGGGCCGCCGACGCGCTGAAGATGCAGGCGCGGCGGGTGGTGGACACGGTCCGGGACGAGGCGGCGTTCGCGAAGGAGGCGAAGGCGGACCGCTTCGGGGCGACGCCGGGTGCGGAGCTGGTGCCGGATCTGCGGGGCAAGGACGTCATCTTCACGTTCATCGAGAGCTATGGGCGCAGCGCGGTCGAGGACCCGATCATGGCGCCGGGGGTGGACTCGACGCTGGCAACGCGGACGGAAGCGCTCGCGAAGGCGGGGTTCCATGCCAAGAGCGGGTGGCTGACGTCGGCGACGTACGGGGGCAGCAGCTGGCTGGGGCACTCCACGTTCCTGTCGGGGCTGTGGATCGACAACCAGCAGCGGTACCGCACGGTGACCTCGGGCGATCATCTGTCGCTCACCAAGGCGTTCCAGAAGACCGGCGCCTGGGACACGGTCGGGGTGATGCCGGGGATCCAGAAGGGCTGGCCCGAGGCGAAGTACTACGGTCTCGACAAGGTCTACAACGCCTTCCAACTCGGCTATCAGGGGCCGAAGTTCAGCTGGTCCACGATGCCAGACCAGTACGCCCTCGAAGCCTTCCAGCGGCTCGTCCACGGCAAGAAGCGCGACAAGCCGCTGATGTCGGAGGTCATCCTCACGTCGAGCCACCAGCCGTGGGCGCCGATCCCGAAGCTGGTGGGCTGGGACCAGTTGGGCGACGGGTCGGTCTTCGACGCGATCCAGAAGGCCGGCAACAAGCCCGGTGACATCGTCACCAGCTCCACCAAGTCCCGTGAGGAGTACGGCAAGTCGATCCAGTACTCGGTGACCGCCCTCACCCAGTGGCTGGAGCGCTACGGCACCGACGACACCGTCCTCGTCTTCCTCGGCGACCACCAGCCCATCGCCCGCGTCAGCGGCGACCACGCCAGCCGTGACGTCCCCGTCTCGATCGTGGCGAAGGACCCGAAGGTGCTGGACAAGATCGCCGACTGGAACTGGACCGACGGCCTCAAGCCCGCCCACAACGCCCCGGTCTGGAAGATGAGTTCCTTCCGCGACCGCTTCCTGACGGCGTACGGCTCGACACCGCATCCGTCGAAGGGCTGAGGGTCATGGGGCCTTCATCGCCGCACGCGCTGTCTCGACGAACCGCTCCAGAACGCGCGCGAACTCCTGGTGCCCCTCATCGAAAGCCGCCCGCGCCTCCGGCTCCCCGCGGGAGATCCGCCACAGCACCCGATTGGTGTCCGCGACGACCCGCAGCACGGCCTCTGCCGACTCCGCGGGCCCGACCGGTCCTTCCAGGACGACGACCCTGACGCTACGCATCAGCGGGTCGAAGGCACCTCGGAGTTCCGTCCGCAGATCCTGCACACGCGTCGCCCGCCGCTCGGGGTCGACGAGTTGGTCCAGGTCGAAGGCGGTCTGCCAGTACAGCTCGCCGACGACATGCGCCTGCTCCATGAACTCCAGATAGGCGGCCCGCCGCAATTCGCGTACGCGCCCCCGGAGTTGTGCCTCTGCAGACGCCTCCGCCTGCGCCCTCGCAGCCCGGACGTTCCCCAGGTTGGTCACCCAGCTCGCCAACACCGCCGTAGCGCCGGTGAAGGCCGCGATCCACACCGCGCCGTCCCCCACGCCACTCAGTGTGCGGCGGCCCCACCCCGCTGTCGATGCCGCCTCAGCCCCCGGAGGTGTCCAGTTCCGCGTCCTCGCTCACGCCCGCGCAGTCGTACGGGTCCTTCAGCCAGCCGTCGGGCAGGACGACCCTGTTGTTGCCCGACGTACGGCCGCGGGGGCCGTCCGCGCCGGTCGGCCAGGGCTGGTCGAGGTCCAACTCGTCGAGGCCGGAGCGGAGTTCCTCCAGGGAGGAGGTGATGGCGAGGCGCTTGCGCATCTCCGAGCCGACCGCGAAGCCCTTGAGGTACCAGGCGACGTGCTTGCGGAAGTCGATGACGCCGCGGGCCTCGTCGCCGATCCACTCGCCGAGCAACGTGGCGTGGCGGACCATGACGTCAGCCACCTCGCGGAGCGACGGGCGGGCGATGTCTTCGGTGCGGCCCTCGAACGCCGCCACCAGGTCCGCGAACAGCCACGGCCGGCCCAGGCAGCCACGCCCCACGACCACTCCGTCGCAGCCCGTCTCGCGCACCATCCGCAGCGCGTCCTCCGCCGACCAGATGTCGCCGTTGCCGAGGACGGGGATCTCGGGGACGTGCTCCTTGAGGCGGGCGATGGCGTCCCAGTCCGCGGTGCCGCCGTAGTGCTGGGCGGCGGTGCGGCCGTGCAGGGCGATCGCCGTGACGCCCTCCTCGACCGCGATCCGGCCCGCGTCGAGGAACGTGATGTGGTCGTCGTCGATGCCCTTGCGCATCTTCATCGTGACCGGCAGGTCCCCGGCCCCGCTCACCGCCTCGCGCAGGATCGCGCGCAGCAGGTTCCGCTTGTACGGCAGCGCCGAGCCGCCGCCCTTGCGGGTCACCTTCGGGACCGGGCAGCCGAAGTTCAGGTCGATGTGGTCGGCGAGGCCCTCCTCCGCGATCATGCGGACGGCCTTGCCGACGGTCGCCGGGTCGACGCCGTACAGCTGGATCGAGCGCGGCTTCTCGGTCGCGTCGAAGTGGATCAGCTGCATGGTCTTCTCGTTGCGCTCGACCAGCGCCCGCGTCGTGATCATCTCGCTGACGAACAGCCCTTTGCCGCCGCTGAATTCCCTGCACAGGGTGCGGAAGGGCGCGTTGGTGATCCCGGCCATGGGGGCCAGGACGACGGGGGGCTGGACGGTGTGCGGGCCGATCTGCAACGACGTGGACATCCGCCCATTGTCACCCATCGATGACGTACACCACAGTCATTAGTTAGACGCACTATCGAATTGAGCGTACGCTGGACCGCATGCCCGAGCTCAGCCCTCGCCGACGGCTCCTCGTCCTCGCGATCTGCTGCATGAGCCTGCTGATCGTGAGCCTCGACAACACCGTCCTCAATGTCGCCCTGCCGTCCATGCAGCACGACCTCGACGCGAGTACGTCGGGGCTGCAATGGACCATCGACGCCTACACGCTCGTCCTGGCGTCCCTGCTGATGCTGGCCGGCTCCACCGCCGACCGGATCGGCCGCAAGCGCGTCTTCGCCGCCGGTCTGGTGATCTTCACGATCGGCTCGGTGCTGTGCTCCCTCGCCCCGAACCTGGAGGCGCTGGTCGCCTTCCGCATGGTGCAGGCGGTGGGCGGCTCCATGCTCAACCCGGTCGCCATGTCGATCATCACCAACACCTTCACGGACCCGCGCGAACGCGCCCGCGCCATCGGTGCGTGGGGTGCGGTCGTGGGCATATCCCTGGCCGCCGGGCCGGTGGTCGGCGGGCTGCTCGTGGACTCCGTCGGCTGGCGCTCGATCTTCTGGCTCAACCTGCCGGTCGGGCTGACCGCCCTGCTGCTCACCCTGCGGTACGTCCCCGAGTCCCGGGCCCCCAAGGCGCGCCGCCCCGACCCGGTCGGGCAGGTGCTGGTGATCGCGCTGTTCGGCTCACTGACGTACGCGATCATCGAGGCGCCGAACTCCGGGTTCGCCTCGGTGCTGCCCTTCGCGGCACTGGCCGTGGCCGCGCTGGTGGGGCTGCTGGCCTATGAGCCCCGGCGGGCCGAGCCCCTGATCGATCTGCGGTTCTTCCGCTCGGCGCCGTTCAGCGGGGCGACGGTGATAGCGATCGCCGCGTTCGCCTCGCTGGGCGGGTTCCTGTTCCTGTCGACGCTGTATCTCCAGAACGTCCGGGGGCTCGACGCGCTGCACGCCGGGCTGTGGATGCTGCCGCTGGCGGCGCCGGCGTTCCTGTGCGCGCCGCTGTCGGGGCGGCTGGTGGGGGCGCGGGGGCCGCGGCTGCCGCTGCTGATCGCGGGGGTCGCGATGACGGTGAGCGGGGTGCTGTTCGCGGCGTTCGACGCGGAGACCTCCGATGTCACGCTGCTGATCGGGTATGTGCTGTTCGGGATCGGGTTCGGGTTCGTGAACGCGCCGATCACGAACACGGCGGTGTCGGGGATGCCGCGGACGCAGGCGGGGGTCGCCGCGGCCGTCGCCTCCACGAGTCGGCAGTTGGGGCAGACGCTCGGGGTCGCTGTGGTGGGGGCGGTGCTGGTGGCCGGCGTGGGGGCGTCGTCTTACAAGGCCTCGTTCGTTTCCGCCGCTGTGCCTGCGTGGTGGGTCATCGCCGGGTGTGGGGCTGTGGTGCTGGTGTTGGGGGCGCTCACCAGTGGGCGGTGGGCTCGGCGTACTGCTGAGCGGACTGCTTCGCGGTTGGAGGCGGTTGAGGTGCGCGAAGCGGCGGGAGTCAGCACGTAGTTTGGCGGCTACCGGTCTTCTGTGGCTGGTCGCGCCCACGCGGCGGTAGCCGCACATTCGATTCAGCCCCGCGCCCCTGGCTGGGTCTCGCCAGGGCAATCTTGTGAAGTTGCTCCAATCTCTCCCTCGACTCCTCGTCCGCCGGTGTGTACGTCACCATCCTCGGGCCCAGGTCCGGGCCCAGCCAGAGGTCGGTGTGGATGAGGGAGAGCCTGCCTACGTGGGCGTTGCGGAACTCCTTCTGCTTGGAGCGGTGGGAGACGACCTCGTGGCGGTCCCAGGCCTCGCAGAATTCCGGGGACTCGGCGCGGAGGCGCTTGAGGAGCATCTTCCAGGCGGGCTCGGCGAGGTGGTTGGCCATGGCGGCGCGGAGGCGGGCGGCCATGAGGCGGCGGGTCTCCTCCAGGTGCACGATCGACTCGGCCCACTCCTGGTTGGTGTAGCAGAGGACCATGCAGTTGCGGTCCTCGGGCGGGATCGCCTCCAGGTCGCAGAGGAGGAGGGCGTAGGTGCGGTTGTAGGCGAGGATGTCGTAGCGGCTGTTCTGCACGCAGGCCGGGATCGGCTCCATCTGTTCGAGGAGCTGGCGCAGTGCGGGGGTGACCGAGGGGCAGCTGGTGGCCGGGGTCGGGTCGGCGGCGCCGGCGAGCTGGAAGAGGTGGGCGCGTTCGCTCGGGTCGAGGAGCAGGGTGCGGGCGAGGGCGTCCAGGACCTGCACGGAGACCTGGATGTCGCGGGCCTGCTCCAGCCAGGTGTACCAGGTGACGCCGACCGCGGAGAGATGGGCGACCTCCTCGCGCCGCAGTCCGGGCGTACGGCGCCGGGGGCCGCGGGGCAGGCCGACCTGCTCGGGGGTGATGTGCTCACGGCGGTGGCGCAGGAAGGCGGCGAGTTCGTGCCGCCGGATGTCCGCCGCGGGGGCCGTCACCGTCTCCTGGACCGTCATCGTCATGCCTCCAGCGTGCCGCCGTACGGACCCTGTTTCCAGGTACTCCTTCTACCAGGATAAAGAGACTCTGGTACCAGTCTCCGGAAAAGCGGAGGCTGGTCTCCGTGACCACCGACATCACCACCTCACACCAGGTCCGCACGGCGAGCGCGCCACCCGTGCTCCGCGGCCTCGGACTCTTCACCGTGCTGCTCGGCGCGGCACTCCCCCTCATCGACTTCTTCATCGTCAACGTCGCCCTGCCCACCATCGCGCGGGACCTCTCGGCGAGCGAGTCGGTCCTCGAACTCGTCATCTCCGGCTACGGACTGGCGTACGCCGTCCTGCTGGTCCTCGGCGGGCGGCTCGGCGATCTCTTCGGCCGCCGCCGGCTCTTCCTCGGCGGCATGGCGGCCTTCGGTCTGACCTCCCTGGCCTGCGGGCTCGCGCCCACCGCGTGGACCCTGGTCGCGGCCCGGATCTTGCAGGGCGCGGCGTCCGCGGCGATGCTGCCGCAGGTGCTCGCCACGATCCAGGCGGCGACGTCCGGACCGCGGCGGGCCAAGGCGATGGGCCTGTACGGCGCCACGGCCGGCCTCTCGATGGTCGCGGGCCAGATCCTCGGCGGAGTCCTGGTCGCCGCCGACATCGCGGGCACCGGCTGGCGCTCGGTCTTCCTGGTGAACGTCCCCGTCGTCCTGGTGGGCCTGTTCCTCGCCGCCCGTGCGGTGCCCGAGACCCGCTCCCAGCACCCGGAGCCGGTGGACGGCCCCGGCACGGTCCTGCTCGCCGCGTCCCTGCTCGCGCTGCTGGCCCCGCTGACGGAGGGCCGCTCGGCGGGGTGGCCGCTGTGGACGTGGCTGTCGTTGGCGGCCTTCCCGTTCCTGGCGGCGGCGTTCTACGCGGTGGAGCGCGGGGCGGACCGGCGGGGCCGTACGCCGCTGGTGCCGCCGAGCCTCTTCCAACTGGTGTCCCTGCGGCGCGGGTTGGTGATGATCGTGCCGTTCTCCATCGGCTTCAGCGGCTTCATGTTCGTGATCGCGGTGGCGCTTCAGCGGGGCGCGGGCCTCGGCCCGGTCCGGGCGGGCCTTGCGCTCGCCCCGATGGCGGTCGTGTTCTTCTTCGTCTCGCTCGCCGGTCCCCGCCTGGTCGCGAAGTTCGGGACGCGCGTGGTGACCGCGGGCGCCGCGATCCAGGCGGTGGGCGTGGGCCTGATGGCGCTCGCCGCGTGGCGCTCCTGGCCCGACCTGGGTCTGGTGGAGCTGCTGCCGGGCGCGGCGATCGCGGGCGCGGGCCAGGCCCTCCAACTCCCCGTCATCTTCCGGATCGTGCTGTCCGAGGTACCGGCCGCGAGGGCGGGCGTGGGCAGCGGGGTCATGGTGACCACCCAGCAGTCCGCCCTGGCCCTGGGCGTGGCCACCCTCGGCACCCTCTTCCTCTCCCTGATCCCGGGGCTGGGCATGCGGGACGCCCTGGTGACGACCCTGCTGGTGCAACTGGCGGGCGTGGCCCTGACGGGGCTGCTCAGCCTGCGGCTGCCGCGGACGGTCGGCTAGGTCAGGCCCTGGCCGGGCTGGTCGTCGAAGTGGTCGTCGCCCTGGTCGTACGGATCGTCGTCGGAGGCGTAGTCGGAGGCGTAGTCGCCGTAGTCGTCGTCCGGGGCGTCCGAGATCTCCGCATCGTCCGAGGCGTTGACTGAATGCTGGATCTCGTGGACGCGATCGATGTAGAGGATCGTCTCCTGGCCGCCCGGCAGCATGACGTCGGCCACCATCCAGGTGTGGTCGAGCGTGTGATCGTCGGCCGCGAGGCCTGAGTGGGCATCGCTGTCACCGTCATCGCCGCCGCCTCCGCCGAGTGCGGCCAGCGCCTCCTCCACTCCCCAGGCGCCCGCGCCGATGGCGACGGCCGCCCCGGCCGCGGCGGCGAGGCCGCGGCCCCAGCAGGTGCGGTGGGCGGGCGGCTGGGAGCCCGGTGGGGTGGGGACGGAGTACGCCGGTACGAGGCCGCGTGATCCTCCCGAGCGCGGGACGTACACCCAACCGCGCGCCTGGAAGTCCTTCTCCGGCACGCTGGCGTCCATCGGGGCGAAGTGCTTGGCGGCGGGCTCCTCGCGGCGCTGGGCGAGGACGTCCCGGTAGAGGTCGTCGGTGACGGCCACGGCCAGGTCGCTGTCGGCCCGTCCGGCGAGCGCCGCCCGCAGCTGGGGCGAGTCCAGGACCCGGCAGGCGTGCACCACCGCGACGCCGGCGAAGCCCGTGGCGGCCTCGTACACCAGGCCCTGTGCCAGGGACGCGCGCAGTCTGATCCGGCCGCCGGGTCCCGGGTGCCGGTTGAGGCGGTGCAGCGCGGCGCGCAGCCCCCGCAGGGCGTTCGGCAGCGCGTGTCCCTCATCGATGCCCGGCGGCAGCACGAGCAGCTGGCCGTCCCCCTGGTCCTGCCGTGCGCAGCGGGCCGGGTCCACGTCGGCCAGCCGGCAGGCCTGCAACATGGTCCACAGCAGACGGTCCTGCACGTCGATGGCCGCGTCGGTCAGTCGCTTGCTGTATCCCTCGACGTCCACGACGAGACAGGTCCGGCGGACACCGGCGATCCGCAGTTCCCGAGTGGTCACGGCGGCCTCCCTTCGACTTGAGTGGAACGGGGCCCGGAGAAGTGCCCGGACTCCCTCGCGTGAGGGAGTCCGGCCGCCCGGGGCCGCCTACTCTCACGGTTGTGGGGAACGTCCGATCCCACGCACAGGGGGAGAGCCTGCGACCGTCCGTCCGGGCGACCGGAACACGGGGGGACGGGCGGTCCAGGACCGTGTGCGGTGCGGACACCGACGGCGGTGCGGGCACGGTCGGCGGTGCGGGCACGGTCGGGCGGTTCAGGAGAAGCCGTGGCCGAAGTCGCCGTCGCTGGTGGTGTCGTCGTAGCCGTCGCCGCTGTCGTGGTCGTCGAGGCCCGCGTCGTACGGGTCCGGTTCGTAGCCGTCCTCGCCGGCGACGAAGTCGGACACCGAGGTGTAACCGGTGCCGTCCGCGGCCTCGATGACGTCGTCCTCGGTCAACCGGCCCTCGTCCCAGGTCTGTTCGTCGTCGGTCATCCGTCCCCCTGTGGTCGCCGACATCATGGCGGCCCCGACGGCGGGCCGTCGAGCAAACCGCGGAAAACCAGCAGAGGACGGGTCGAGACGGGCACAATGGTCAGCCTTGTGTGATGGGTCTCACATCAAGGGCGCGCGAGGGCTGCGCGGAGGGGGAACGGCTCATGGGGGACACACGCGTCGAGGGCCGCGCCGAGGGCGCCGAGGACGAAATCGCCGCGGCCGCCGGGACGTTGCTGACCTGCGCCGACACGGCCGACGGCGGTGGCGCGGAGACGGAGCCGCTGGCCCGCGCGCTGCGGGACGCCGCCGGCGGCCTGGAGGACGCGCTGCGGCTCGCCGTCGCGGGGCAGATCAAGCGCGGCAAGTCCACTCTCGTCAACGCCCTGCTCGGCGAACGCGTGGCACTCACCGGACAGCTCGAACTCACCTACACGGTGAGTGAGTTGTACTACGCCGAGGACCGCATCGTGACCGTCCGCCATCGGGACGGCTCCGCCCGGACCCTGCCCGCCGAGGAGTTCCGGCGGATGACCGGACGCGACGAGACCGGGACCGGGGTGCTCGACGACGTGGCCCGCGTCGAGTACGGCATCCCCAACCGCCTGCTGCGCTCCTTCCGGCTCGCCGACACCCCCGGCCTGGGCAGTGTGCACGGCGTCGACTCCCAGAACACCCTCGACTTCCTGGGCATCTCCGCGTTCGCCGGGGACGCCGACCGGGAGGCGCTGGAGGCCGCCCTCGCGGCGTCGGGCCGTACCCCGCAGGACGTGCACAGCGACAGCGCGCGGGAGATCCGCGAGGCCGAGGCGGTGCTGTATCTCTTCGACCGCGGGCTGCACGAGCGGGACCGGGTGGGGGTACGGGAGTTCCTCGGCGGCGCGGACCACGGCCACACCCCGTTCAGCGCCTTCGGCGTGCTCAGCCGCGTCGACCAGCTCTGGCCGCCCGGCCCCGACCTCCCCGGCGACCCCGACCCGCTGACCTGGGACCCCATGGCGGAGTCCGAGAAGATCATCGAGCGCTACCTGGAACGCCCCGAAGTACGCTCCCTGTTCTTCACCATCGTCCCGGTCTCCGGCCTCCTCGGCGAAGGCGCCCGGCTGCTGGAGGCCGAGGAGATCGACCACCTCGACGACCTCCGCAAGACCGAACCACCCATCCTCGTACGGCGGTTGCGGGACGCCGGACGCTTCGCCCGCGCCGAGGCCCTCCCGGGCGTGGCCCTGCCCGCGGCGCGCCGCAGGGCGCTGGTCGACCGGCTCGGCATCTGGGGCATCCACCTCGCCTGCGGGCTGCTGCGGGACGGCGCGGACGAGGAGCGGCTGCGGCAGGGGCTGGTCGAGGCGAGCGGGGTGTCACGGCTGCGGGACATGATCGGCCGCCACTTCGGCAACCGCTACACCCTGATCAAACTGGACCACGGGCTGCGCCGGGCCGAGGGCGCGCTCGCCCGGCTGCGGCTGGACTCGGCGAACGCCGGGCATGCCGTACCGGCCCTGGCCGCCACCGTGGCCGCCGAGCTGGAGCGGCTGCGGGCGCGGGTCTCCGGCTTCGCCGAACTGGACGTCCTGGCCGCGCACTACCGCGGCGAACTCCGGCTGTCGCAGGACGAGACGGCTCAGCTGCGCCGCATCACCGGAGAGGACGGCACCTCGCTCCCCAGCCGGCTGGGCCTCCCCGCCGGGGCAACGCCACAGGAACTGCGCACCGCCGCACTGGCCGCCGTCCACGCCTGGTCCTTCCGCGAACAGGACCCGACCCTCGACCGCGCCTCGGTCCAGGCCGTACGAGCGGTACGCCGCAGCTGCGAACGCCTGCTGCACCGCGTCCAGGACCCGACTGACCGGCCCGGCCCACCGGGCTCGACGGAACCGGCCACGGCCGCAGCCGCCGGAGAGGTGCGTGCGCCATGACGGAACACACCGACCGACAGCACCCCTCCCAGCCCACGCCGACGAACACGCCGGAGACCGAGCGCCCGGGCCGGTCCTGGTGGCGGCCGAGGCGCCGCGACGACCGGGCGACGGCCGAGCAAGCGACCACGGCCGAGACCGAGTCGCGGGAGGCAGAGCGGACGGCGCGGGCCGAGACCGAGACACTCCGGGCGGCCGAGCAGGCGGCGCGGGCCGAGGCGGAGTCCCTGCGAGCCGCCGAACAGACGGCCAGGGCCGAAGCCGAATCACTGCAAGCTGCCGAACAGACCGCCAGGGCCGAAGCCGAGTCGCTGCGCGGCGAGTTGGCCGCACTCCGGCACCGACTCGACCACGCCCTGGCCGAGATCAAGAGCAACCAGACCGAACTCACCCTCCTGGAGCGGGAGTCGGCGCGCGCCGCCGAGGAGGTGGCTGAGTTGCGGGGCCGTCTCGACGCGCAGGCCGAGTCGGCGAGCCGGCTGCGGGCCTTGCAGGAGGCGGCGGACCGGCCGCCCCCGGTGGCGGCCGTGCTGGTGCGTATGGCGGACCAACTGGCCGATCTGCGCGCCTCGGTGGAGGCCGGCACCCTCGATGCCGCGACCCTGCTGCGCTGGCTGGACCGCCGCCTGCCCGAACTGCACGCCGAGGTCGGCATCGAGACCGTGGACGACGAGGGACCGCTCGACCTCACCCGGCACGAGGTACTGGAGACCCGGCCCGGCGGCGACGCGCCGCGCATCCTCAGCACCGTACGACCCGGCTACCGCTGGCGCGACCACGTGCTGCGTCCGCAGCAGGTCATCGCGGAAACGGGCGACGCCGAGGACCCGGCGACCTGAACACGAGAACCAGAGAGACACGAAGAGCGCGGCACCCCGGGGGGACCGGGGAGGGGGAGGCAGCGATCATGCCCGTCTTGGCAGTGGCGTACGGCATCGACCTGGGCACGTCCAACTCGTCGATCATGGTAAGCAGGGGCGACGGCACCCTCGTGCCGGTCACGGACCCGGTGTCGGGGCAGGTGGCCGTCCCGACGAGCGTCTGTGTGGGCCCGGAGGGCAAACTCCTGGTGGGGGCCGCCGCCGAGAACGGCAAGCGGCTGCGGCCGACGGAGTACCGCAGCGAGTTCAAGCGGGACATCGGCGAGGACGCCCCCTCGCCGCTCGGCGGCCGCAGCTACACGCCGCTCGAACTGGCCGCGGAGGTACTGCGGTTCCTGCGCGAACAGGCCGAGCGGACCGTGTACGGCAAGCCCGGCCGGGTCGTGATGACCGTCCCGGTGACCTGGGCGCAGACCCGGCGCAACGAACTCATGGCCGCGGCCGCGCAGGCGGGGTTCAACGTGCGGAAGATCGTCCTGGAGACCGAGCCCGAGGCCGCGATCCGGGCCGCCTTCGAGGGCGCGATCGAGGGACCCGGGACGGTCCTCGTGCACGATCTCGGCGGCGGCACCTTCGACTGCGCGGTGGCCCGGCGGGCCGCGGACGACTCCTTCACGATCCTGGGCAGCCGGGGCCTCGACAACATCGGCGGTACGGACTTCACGCGCGGTGTCCTCGCCCTGCTGCGGGCGAAGTTCCCGGACCGGACCGCCCAACTCCTGGACGGGCCCGCCCATATGGCCGACACCCTGCGCCGCCGCATCCAGCTCTTCGACACCTGCGAGACGATCAAGATCCGGCTGTCCGTCCGCCGCACCTACGAGGACCTGGTCCCCGAACTCGTCCCGCCCGTCGAACTGACCCTCCCCCGCGCCGAGTTCGAGGATCTCGTACGGCCGCTCGTGCAGCGGACGGTGGACAGCTGCGAGGCCATGCTGCGGGACGCGGGGCTGTCGTGGGCGGACGTGGACCGGGTGATCCCGGTCGGCGGGGCGAGCCGGATGCCGCTGGTCGGGGCTCTGCTGGCCAAGCGGTCCGGGAGCGTCGTGCAGCGGCTGGACGAGCCCGAACTGGCCGTGGTCCGGGGCGCGGTGCTGTCCGCGCGCGGCCGGCTGGAGCAGGAGGAGGCCAAGCGGCGGGCCAAGGCCGAGGCGAAGGCCAAGGCCGAACGGGAACGGCAGGCCAAGAAGGCGGCCGACGCGGAACGCCGACGGCGTGAGCAGGCCGCGCGGGAGCAGCGCGAGAAGAAGGCCGCCGAACTCGCCCGCGAGACGGTGAAGAAGGCGAAGAAGGAGGAGGAGAAGGCGAGTACGACGACCCACTCGGTGTCGTCCCCCTCCACCTCCTCCTCTTCGACCACCTCCTCCTCGTCGTCCTCGTCCACGCCGCCCGGGGAACTGGTCGGGGGCGGCTGCCTGGGAGCGCTCGCGGGTGCCGTGCTGTCCGGCTTCGCGGGTGCCGTTTTCGGCGGCCCCAGCGAAGGCCTCATCGCCTTCTTCGTCATCGCCGGAGCGGTCATCGGCGCCTTCAACGCCTCCCGCTGACCCGGCGACGGCCACGAGACGGAAGACGGAGTACTCATGTCATCATCCGATTCCAAGACCGAACTCGACCTCCTGCGCCGGGACATCCTCGGCTTCTTCCCGACCGTCCTCGCGCTGCTCGACGCCGAGGAGGCACGGACCCGGCACCGGGTGCTCGGCGAGAGCCGGGAGCGGCTCGCCTCGGAGCAGTTCTTCGTGGTGGTGTGCGGGGAGTTCAGGCGCGGCAAGTCCAGTCTGCTCAACGCGCTGGTACGGCGGCGCCGGCTGTTCCCGGTGGACGTCGACGTCACCACCGCCGTCGTGTCCACCCTGCGCTGGGGCCCCGCCGAGCGAGCGGTGGTCTGGCCGCTGAGCGACCCCGAGCGGCCCGGCGAACGCCCCGAACCCTTCGAAGTACCACTGTCCGAGGTGCACCAGTACGTCACCGAGCAGGGCAATCCGCGCAACGTCAGGGAGGTCGAACGCATCGAGATGGAGGCGCCGTTCGCCCCGCTGAAGTCCGGGCTCGTACTGGTGGACACCCCGGGTGTGGGCAGCATCAACCCGGCGCACACGGCCGCGACCCGGGCCTTTCTGCCGCGCGCCGACGCGGTGTTGTTCGTCGGCTCGGCCGTACAGCCGCTCACCACCGTGGAGTTGGACTTCGTCCGGCACGCCCTGGAGACCTGTCCGGTGATCGTCACGGCGGTCACCATGGTCGACAAGGTCGTGGACGCGACACCGGTGGTCGCCCAGGCACGGGCCCGGATCGCCCAGGTCTCCGAGCTCCCGCCGGACGACCTGGTGGTGGTCGGGGTGTCGGCGTTCCGGCGCTGGGAGGCCGTGGAGGACGAGGACCCCACGCTGGAGGCCGACTCCGGGTTCCCCGAGCTGGAGGCGGCGCTGTGGGGCGGGCTCGCCGACACCTGCGGCCGGGCCGCGCTGTACATCGCCCTGGACCAGCTGGACGAGGCGCTCGACGAGATCGCGGCGCCGCTCACCAACGAGGCCGCCGCGCTCCAGAGCGGGGAGGCGCTGGCCGCCGTGGAGAAGGAGATCCAGCGCACCCAGGACACGCTCACGGCGCTGCGGTCCGGGGGCAGCCGGTGGCGGCGCGATCTCCAGGACGACCTCGAACAGGCGGCCCGCCCCATCCGCAAACGCCTCGGCGCCGCCGTCGACTCCGCCCGGGACGCGTTCCAGCGCGGCTGTGAGCGGGAGCAGGCCGCGAAGGATCCCGAACCGCTGGTCCGCAAGGCCACGCTGGCCCTGCTGGAGGCGGCCGAGGACGCCCACAAGGCGCTGGAGACGGCAGTCACCGAGGTCGCCGAGCGCTACAGCAGGATCACCTCGGTCCCGCTCACCACCCAGGTCGCCGCCCCGTCCACAACCCTCCCCGACACCTCGCTGAGCGACCTCGACGCCGACCAGGACGGCATGAGCGGCGTACGGTCCTGGCGGCGCGCCCGGTCCGTGTGGAACAGCTCGGAGACGGGCGGCGGCATGGGCATGCTGGCCGGTGCCGTCGTCGGCAGCGTCGTGCCGGTGGTCGGCACCTACCTCGGGGCCTTCATCGGCGGGGTCATCGGCCATATCGCCGGCTGGTTCGGCGGCAGCAAGCAGGCTCAGGCCGAGGAGGAGGACCGCCGGGACCGGCAACGCGTGGCCCGCCTGAAGGAACGCGTCATCCGCATGCTGGAGTCCGGCCGCCGTCAGGTGGAGCAGGACTTCAACGGCCAGCTCCGCGACTGCAACCGCACCCTCGTCAACCTCCTGGAAGACCAACTCTCGGCCCAGACCGACGCCCTCTCCGAAACTGTCCGCCGCCTCCAGGAAACCCGCCGCAGCACCGCCAAGGAACGCACCGACCGCCTCCCAGTCGTCCGCCGCAAACTCACCGAACTCCAAACACTCCGCCTCCACTCACGCGACCTACGCCTCCGGGTGGAGACGCTGGGTGGGGCTGGGGGGACGGGGGGACGGTCTGGGTCGACCGGAGGGGCCGGGGTACCGACCGCACCCACCGGATCGACCGGGCCAGCGGCTCCGGAAGACCCGGAGAGCGGATGAGCGGGGCGTGGGCGGGAGCGGAGCAGCCGGGACCGAGGAGGCCGGAACCGAAGCCGCCGAGAACGAGGAGGCCGGAACGGAAGCCAACGGAGCCGCAGCAGCCGGAGCCGCAGCGGTCGGAACCGAGGCCACCGGAACCGAGGAGGTCAGGACCGAAGCCACCCGAGCCCAAGCAGCCGCAATCGCAGCGGCCGGAACCGAAGCCGCCGGAATCGCAGCGGGCCGGACCGCCGCCACTGGAGCCCAAGCAGCCGGGACCGGAGCCGCCGGAGTCGCCCGAGTCGCGGCGGGCCCGATCGGAGCCGCCGGAGCTGATGCGGGCGGGGCCGGTTCCGGCGGGGCCTGTGGTCGACGCGGTGTCGCAGCAGGGCGCCTGGGCTGCCGGGAGTCTGCTGGACACGCTCGATGCGGTGGACCGGGATGCGCTGCTGCGGCTCGGGACGCGGCGGCGTTTCGGGAACGACGAGGCGTTGATGCTGGCGGGGTCCGTCGGGGACGCGGTGTTCGTGCTGATCGACGGGGTCGTGGTGGTGACGGGTGAGACCAGGCGGGGTGAGACACCGTTGCTGGCGATCCGGCCGGCCGGTGAACTCGTCGGCGAGATGGCGGTGCTGGACGGAAACCTGCGCACCGCCACGGTGAGCGCGGCGGGGCGGGTGGTCGCGCTGCGTATCGCCCCCGGTTCGTTCATCGGCTTTCTGCACACGCATCCGGCGGCCCAGTTGCAGGTGCTGCGCAGCGTGGTCCGCAAGCTGCGGTCGGCCACCGAGCGGCGGATCGACACCAGCGGCTGCGACGCGCGGCAGCGGCTGGCCCGGGTGCTGTTCGAGTTGACCGCGGAGTACGGCCGCCCTCGCCGGGACGGCACGGTCGTCCTCGAACTCTCCCTCAGCCAGCGTTCGTTGGGCAGTCTGGCCGGAGCGGCGACGTCCACGGCGGAACGCCTGCTGAAGGAGCTGCGGACCGAGGGCGTCCTGGCCACGGGATACAAGCGCCTGCTGATCCGGTCCCCGGACCGACTACGGGAGTTGTGCGACTATCCGGACTGAGGTTCCAACCCCGTCCACGAACTTGCCGTGAAGATACTGCTGTTGATGTTGGTCTTGCTGCACACTTCTCGCCGGAGGCGAGACCATGGTGCAGATCAGCACGAGCAAGGTGAGCCGCTGGGACCAGCACGGGCGCGAGCACGTCGTCCAAGTGCAGCGCAAAGGCGCGCAACGCACGATCAGATGCGACACCTGCGGCTGGCGCAAGGGCGCGCAGTTCCTGCCGTGGCTGAAGGCCGAGGAACATCTGGCGGAGGCCCATCAGGCGACGGTGGACCCGCGAGAGACCTGACGGAGCACCGCGAGAGACCTGACGGAGCACGCCGGTTCAGGCCCGCAGCCCCCGCACCACCAGGTCCAGCATCGCCTCGAAGTCGGTCATCGCTTCCGGGCGGGCCCACTCGTGGGCGTAGCCGGGGTCGTGGAAGTGGGCCGTGGCCTGGAAGACGGCGCGGGCCGTGCCGGGGGCCTCGGGGGTGAAGGTGCCCGCGTCGGCGCCGGCGCGCAGGATGCGGGTCAACTGGTCGGTGAGATCGGTGAGATGCCCGCTGACCGCTTCGCCCGCCTCGGCGGCCAGGACCGAGTACGTGGCGAAGAGTTCCGGGTCGTGGCCCGCCTTGCGCCGCTTGGCCTCGAAGAGGGTGGCGAGCCAGTCGCGCAGCCGGGCCTCCGGGTCACGGTCCGCCGCCGCGACGACCTGGGCGAGCTCCTCCGTCGTACGGTCCAGCCACCGCTTGGTGACCGCCTCCCGCAGCGCCGCCTTCGTACGGAAGTGGCGGTAGACGCTGCCGTGGCTGACGCCGAGCGCGCGGGCCACGTCGACCACGGTGGCCTTGGCCGGGCCGTGGCGGCGCAGCACCTCCTCGGTGGCGACGAGGATGCGCTCGGCGGTCAGGGTCTCGCTGGTCGGGGCCATGTCTAGACGGTACCCGGCGCCGCGATCAGCGTTCGCTGTCGAGCATGGCCATCTGGGCGGGCGCGTACCGCTCACCGGCCGCCGCGTCCGCCGGTACGGCCGCCTCGATGGCGGCGAGGTCGGCCGCGTCCAGGGTCACGTCCAGGGCGCCGAGGGCCTCGTCGAGCCGCCCGCGGGTCTTGGCGCCGATCAGCGGCACTATGTCCTCGCCGCGCGAGAGCACCCAGGCGATGGCGACCTGGGCGACGGAGGCGTCCTTCTGCTCGGCGATCTTCCGCAGGGAGTCGACGAGGGTGAGGTTGTGCTGGAGGTTGTCGCCCTGGAAGCGGGGTGAGTGGGCGCGGAAGTCGTCCGCCGCGTACCGCTGACCGGCCGCGACATGGCCGGAGATCAGCCCGCGCGAGAGCACGCCGTACGCGGTGACGGCAATGCCCAGTTCGCGCAGGGTCGGCAGGATCTCCCGCTCGGGGCCTCGGGAGATGAGCGCGTACTCGATCTGGAGGTCGGCGATCGGGGCGGTCGCGGCGGCCCGGCGGATGGTGTCCGCGCCGACCTCGCTGAGCCCGATGTGGCGGACGTACCCCTTCTCGACCAGTTCGGCTATCGCGCCGATGGTCTCCTCGATCGGCACGTCCGGGTCGAGCCGGGCGGGGCGGTAGATGTCGAGGTGGTCGACGCCGAGGCGCTGGAGGGAGTACGCGGCGAAGTTCTTCACGGCGGCGGGCCGGCCGTCGAAGCCGGACCACTCGCCGTCGGGGCCGCGCAGGGCGCCGAACTTCACGCTGGTCAGCGCGTTCTCCCGGAGGGCGGCCGGGGCGGTGCGCAGGGCCTCGGCGATCAGCAGTTCGTTGTGGCCCATGCCGTAGAAGTCGCCGGTGTCGAGCAGGGTCACGCCGGCTTCCAGGGCGGCGTGGACGGTGGCGAGGGACTCGGCGCGGTCCGTCTCGCCGTACGCCCCGGACATGCCCATGCAGCCGAGGCCGAGCGGGAAGACGCGGGGGCCGGTGGTTCCGAGGGTGCGGGGGGTCTGTGTCGTCATGCCCTCCACCATCGCATGACAGCTGACAGATTTCAATATCTGTCAGCTGTTATCTGTCAGTCACGGCGAGCTTGGCCCCGAGCATCACGAACGACCCGGCGAACCCCCGCCGCAGCCACGCCATCACCCTCGGCCGCGAGATCACCTGCCTGCGGACCGACGCCGCGAGCACCCCGTACGCACTGAAGACCACGAACGTCACGGCCATGAAGACGCCGCTCAGCATCAGCATCCGCAGCGCCGCGTCCGGTTCGCCCGAGCTCACGAACTGCGGCAGGAACGCGAAGAAGAAGAACGTCAGTTTCGGATTGAGGATGTTGATCAGCACACCTCGGACGATCACCCGGCCCGGCGACCGCTCCCCGGGTTCACCGTCCACGCCGAGCGCGTCGCGATCCCGCACGGTCGCCCACGCCATCCACAGCAGATACGCGACCCCGGCGTACTTCAGCACCTGGAACGCCGTCGCGCTCGCGTGCAGCAGCGCGGCGGCCCCCGTGATCGCCGCCACCACGTGCGGCACGATCCCGAGCGCGCAGCCGAACGCCGCGACGACACTCGCCCGCCGCCCGCGCGACAGCCCCGCCGCGAGGGTGTAGACGACACCGGTACCGGGAGTGGCGACCACGACGAGGGTGGTCAGCAGGAACGCGAGACTCATACCGCCACCCTGGCGGGCCCGGCGGCCTGTCCACAGAGCCAATCGCGCGGCCCCATGGAGGGCCAATCAGGGGCGCGAACTGGCCCTGTCCGTAAGGGATTTACCCGGAATCCTTCGCTCCGGGATTTACTGATCGCATGACTGACGGGAATGGAATACTCCGCGGCAAGGTCGTGATGATCACGGGCGCGTCCAGCGGAATCGGTGAGGCCGCGGCCAGACTGTTCGCGGCGGAGGGGGCGGCCGTCGTCCTCATGGCCCGGCGCGAGAAGGCCCTGGACACCCTCGCCGAGGAGATCACCGGGGCGGGCGGCCGGGCGGCGGTCAGCGCCGGGGACGTCGCGGACGCCGAGGACGTCCGGCGTGCGGTGACCACCGCGCGGGAGCGGTTCGGGGCGCTGGACGGGGCGTTCAACAACGCCGGGTACGCCGGTGACGTACTCGCCCCGCTGCACGAGCTGGACGAGGCGCAGTTCGACCGTGTCATGGACGTCAATGTGCGCGGCACCTGGAACTGTCTGCGCGCCCAGATCCCGGTGATGCTCGAAGCGGGCCGGGGCGCGGTCGTCAACACCGCCAGTACGGCCGCGATGGGCGCCACCGGCGCTCCCGTGCCCTATGTCGCCGCCAAGCACGCGGTGCTGGGGCTGACCCGGTCGGCCGCGGCCGAGTACGCCGGGCACGGCATCCGGATCAACACCCTTCTGGTGGGCACGACCCGGACCGAGATGATCGCCGCAGCCGTCGAGAGCCGGCCGGAGCTCGGGGAGCACTTCGTCGCCCGGCAGATGATGAAGCGCATGGCCGAACCGGCCGAGATCGCCGAGGCGGCTCTGTGGCTGCTCAGCGACCGCGCCTCCTTCGCCACCGGCGCGGCACTGGCCGTGGACGGCGGCCACACCTCCAACTGACGCCCGCCGCATGCCCTGTCACGCCGAAGTCCCCGCACCCTGCGGAGGGTGCGGGGACTTCGTACAGCGGTGTCAGCAGCCGATCAGACGGCTCGCCAGGTAGCCCTCGATCTGGTCCAGGGACACGCGCTCCTGCTTCATCGAGTCGCGCTCGCGGACGGTCACCGCGTTGTCGTCCAGGGTGTCGAAGTCGACGGTCACGCAGAACGGCGTACCGATCTCGTCCTGGCGGCGGTAGCGGCGGCCGATGGCGCCGGCGTCGTCGAACTCGATGTTCCAGTTCTGGCGCAGCGACTGGGCGAGGCCCTTGGCCTTCGGGGACAGCTCGGGGTTGCGGGAGAGCGGGAGCACCGCGACCTTCACCGGGGCGATGCGGTGGTCCAGGCGCAGCACCGTGCGCTTCTCCATCTTGCCCTTGGCGTTGGGCGCCTCGTCCTCGACGTACGCGTCGAGGAGGAAGGCCAGCATGGTGCGGCCGACACCGGCGGCGGGCTCGATGACGTACGGGGTGTAGCGCTCCTGGGCCTCCTGGTCGTAGTAGACGAGGTCCTGGCCGGAGGCCTTGGAGTGCGCGGTGAGGTCGTAGTCGGTGCGGTTGGCGACGCCCTCCAGCTCGCCCCACTCGCTGCCGCCGAACCGGAAGCGGTACTCGATGTCCGCGGTGCGCTTGGAGTAGTGGGAGAGCTTCTCCTGCGGGTGCTCGTACCACCGCATGTTCTCTTCGCGCAGACCCAGGCCGGTGTACCAGTTCCACCGCTCCTGCATCCAGTACTCCTGCCACTTCTCGTCCTCGCCCGGCTTGACGAAGAACTCCATCTCCATCTGCTCGAACTCGCGGGTGCGGAAGATGAAGTTGCCGGGCGTGATCTCGTTGCGGAAGGACTTGCCCATCTGCGCGATGCCGAACGGCGGCTTCTTGCGCGAGGCGGTCTGCACGAGTGCGAAGTTGGTGAAGATGCCCTGCGCGGTCTCGGGGCGCAGGTAGGCGACCGAGCCGGAGTCCTGGGTCGGGCCGAGGTGCGTGGAGAGCAGGCCGGAGAACTGCTTGGGCTCGGTGAACTGGCCCTTGGTGCCGCAGTTGGGGCAGTTGATGTCCGCGAGGCCGTTCTCGGGGAGGCGGCCCTTCTTCTCCTCGTACTGCTCTTCCAGGTGGTCCGCGCGGTAGCGCTTGTGGCAGGAGGTGCACTCGGTCAGCGGGTCCGAGAAGGTGGCGACGTGGCCGGAGGCCACCCAGACCTCGGGGGCCAGGATCACGGACGAGTCGAGACCGACGACGTCCTCGCGCGAGGTCACCATGTAGCGCCACCACTGGCGCTTGAGGTTCTCCTTGAGCTCGACACCCAGCGGTCCGTAGTCCCAGGCGGCGCGCTGACCGCCGTAGATCTCGCTACAGGGGAAAACGAAGCCACGGCGCTTGCTCAGGCTGACGATGGTGTCGATCTTGTCGGCGGCCACGGTGCTCTCTTCATTACGAATGGACGGCAGCGAATGCCTCAGGTTACCGGCGGGCCCTGCCCCTCAATCAAATCGGTTCGGAGTACGGGCCGCCACGGGCCTCCCACCACGGTTTGTTGACAACGGTTTCCATATTTGTTGAAAATGAGTGTCATGAACGTACGACGCCTGATACCCGCGCTGGCCGCGGCCTCCGCCCTCGCCACCCTCTCCGCGTGCTCCGGGGAGAGCGCGGCCGCCGGCAACACGGACAAGTTCGACGTCGTCGCGTCCTTCTACCCGATGCAGTACCTCGCCGAGCAGATCGGCGGGGACCATGTCAACGTCACCACCCTCACCGAGCCCGGTCAGGAGCCGCACGACCTGGAGCTCAGCACCCGGCAGACCGCCGAGCTGGGCGAGGCGGACGCGGTGCTCTACCTCAAGTCGCTCCAGCCCGCCGTCGACGAGGCCGTCGCCCAGTCCGGGGTCGGCACGAAGATCGACGCGGCGACGCTGACGAAGCTGGAGGACCACGGGTCCGTCGAGCACGACCACGACGGCGAGGGAGCCTCCTCCGGCGAAGCCTCCGAAGAGGAGGAGCACGCCCTCGACCCCCACATCTGGCTCGACCCGGTCAAGTACCGCGAGGTCGCCGAGGGCGTCGCCAAGGCCTTCGAGAAGGCCGACCCGGACAACGCGGCCGACTACAGGAAGAACGCCGCCGCGCTGACGAAGCGGCTCGACGCCCTCAACACCGCCTACGCGGACGGCCTGAAGACCACCGACACCAAGGTCTTCTTCACCAACCACGCCGCCTTCGGCTACCTCGCCGAGCGCTACGGCCTCAACCAGGAGGCCATCGCGGGCCTCGACCCGGAGAGCGAGCCCAGCCCGGCCCGGATCAAGGAACTCCAGACCGAGGCCAAGGCCGACGGTGTGACCACCGTGTTCTACGAGACACTGGTGTCCGACAAGACCGCGAAGACCCTCGCCTCGGACGCGGGACTCAAGACGGACGTCCTCGACCCCCTCGAGGGCATCACCGACAAGTCCAAGGGCGACGACTACTTCCAGGTCATGGAGTCCAACCTCACGGCGCTCAAGACAGCACTGGGCGCCAAATGACCGATCCGGAGGCCCTCGTGAGCGAGCCCGTCATATCGATGCGCGGGGTCCGCGCCGACCTGGGCTCGCGGCCCGTCCTCCGCGGCATCGACCTCACCGTGCACCGCGGTGAGGTCGTCGCGCTGCTCGGCGCCAACGGCTCCGGCAAGTCCACGGCCGTGCGCAGCGTCATCGGCCAGGTGCCGGTGGCGGCCGGTGAGATCGAGCTGTTCGGCACCCCGCGCCGCCGGTTCCGCGACTGGCATCGCGTGGGATACGTCCCGCAGCGCACCACCGCCGCGGGCGGCGTGCCCGCCACCGTCAACGAGGTCGTCTCCTCGGGCCGCCTCTCCCGCGCCCGCTTCGGCATGCTGCGCAAGGCCGACCACGCGGCCGTACGCCACGCCCTGGAGCTGGTCGGCATGGCGGACCGCGCCAAGGACTCCGTGAACGCCCTCTCCGGCGGCCAGCACCAGCGCGTCCTCATCGCCCGCGCCCTCGCCTCCGCCCCCGAACTACTGATCATGGACGAGCCCATGGCGGGCGTCGACCTCGCCAGCCAGGAGGTGCTCGCGCAGACCCTCAGGGAGCAGGTCGCGCACGGTACGACCGTGCTGCTGGTCCTGCATGAACTGGGCCCCCTGGAGCCGCTGATCAACCGCGCGGTCGTCCTGCGCGACGGCTGCGTCCTGCACGACGGTCCGCCCCCGAAGGCCGTCGGCCAGCACGCGCTGCCCGGCCACGACCACGTACACCCGCACGCGGCTCACGACGCCGAACCGATCCGGACGGGACTGCTGAGCTGATGGAATTCCTGAACTACGCCTTCATGCAGCGGGCTCTGCTCGCCGCCGTCCTCGTCGGCGTCACCGCCCCCGCGATCGGCATCTACCTCGTCCAGCGCCGCCAGGCCCTCATGGGCGACGGCATCGGCCACGTCGCCATGACCGGCGTCGGCCTCGGCTTCCTGCTCTCCTGGTCCCCGGTGTGGATGGCGACCATCGTCTCCGTCCTCGGCGCGGTCCTCATGGAACTCATCCGCTGGTACGGCAAGACCCGCGGCGACATCGCCCTCGCCATGCTCTTCTACGGCGGTATGGCCGGCGGCGTGATGTTCATCAACCTCGCGCCCACGGGCTCCAACGCGAACCTGACCTCGTATCTCTTCGGCTCGCTCTCGACGGTCTCGCAGGACGACGTCACCGCGATCTGTGTGCTCGCCGCCTTCGTGGTGCTGGTCACGGTCGGTCTGCGCCGCCAGCTCTTCGCGGTCAGCCAGGACGAGGAGTTCGCGCGGGTGACGGGGCTGCCGGTGCGGGCGCTGAACCTGCTGACGGCGGTCACGGCGGCCGTGACGGTCACGGTGGCCATGCGGGTCGTGGGCCTGCTGCTGGTGTCGGCCCTCATGGTCGTCCCCGTGGCGGCGGCGCAGCAGCTCACCCGGAGCTTCGCGGCGACCTTCGCGATCGCCGTGGCCATCGGCGTCGCCGTGACGATCGGCGGCACCGTGACCTCGTACTACCAGGACGTCCCGCCCGGCGCGACGATCGTGCTGCTCACCATCGGCGCGTTCATCGCCCTGACCGTGGTGGCGACCCCACTGGCCCGGCGCCGGGCCCGGCAGGCCGCCTCCGGGCAGCCTGGAGGAGACCCTGCGGAGTGCTCGATTCCGGCCGGCCGGGAGGCATCGGGGAAGGTCGGCGTCTGACTCCGCACAGGCCGGGCTGGCACAATGGCCCGGCAGCCGCAGATGTCAGTAGGAGGCAACGGTGACGACCGCTGGACCGCCCGTGAAGGGCCGCTCGACCCGGCAGCGGGCCGCCGTGGCGGCGGCGCTCGACGAGGTCGACGAGTTCCGCAGCGCGCAGGAACTCCACGACATGCTCAAGCACAAGGGCGACTCGGTCGGCCTGACCACGGTCTACCGCACGCTCCAGAACCTCGCCGACGCCGGCGAGGTCGACGTCCTGCGCACCTCCGACGGCGAGTCCGTCTACCGCCGCTGCTCCACCGGCGAACACCACCACCACCTGGTGTGCCGGGTGTGCGGCAAGGCGGTCGAGGTGGAGGGGCCCGCGGTGGAGAAGTGGGCCGAGGCGATCGCCGCGGAGCACGGGTACGTCAATGTGGCGCACACCGTGGAGATCTTCGGCACGTGCGCGGAGTGCGCCTCCGCGAGCGGCTGACGCGGCGGCACCTCAGAACCGTTCAGACCCGTACCCCCGACGCGCTCGGCATCGGCCTGCGGACCGTGCTGAACAGCCGGTGCAGCATCGCCGAGCGGCCCTGGTCCGCCGTGTTCGAGGCGATCGCGGCGACGCCCCCGCGCAGCCACTCCTCCCACTCCGGGCGGTCGGCCGGGTCCAGGCGGCCGTGGGTCTCCGCGAGGTTCAGGACCATGGTGCCTATCTCGGTCGCCATCGAACCCCCGTGGGCGCGGTAGCGGCTGCCGATGACGCCGAGGTGGCGGACGTCGACCTCCGCGCCGGCCAGCGCGACGGAGATGTTGATAAAGGTCTCGACCCCGAAGTCCCGCGGCAGCGGCATGGACCTCAACCGCCGGGTGCGCAGGGCACGGTAGCCCGTGAGGGCGTTCGCGCCGTGGAAGCCGACCTCGGGGAAGAAGCGGGCGGTCAGCGGCTCGTAGATGGTGAACGTGGACGCCAGGACGGTGCCCGGGTGGTCGTACTCGTAGTCGCCGACCACATGGTCCACATGGTCCGCCGTACCGCGGGCCGCGGCCTCGCGGAGCAGCGCGGCGACATTGTGCTCCGACGTGACGAGATCGGCGTCCAGGAAGCAGACCCACTCGGTGTCCGCCTCCGACACCGCCAGCTGCATCGCCGCGCCCTTGCCGAGCGGCCCGCGGAGCACCTCCGCACCGGCCTCGCGCGCCCGTGCGGCCGTACCGTCGGTCGAGCCGCTGTCCACGACGAGCACACGGTCGCCGCGCCGCGCGGCCGCCAGGGCCTGCGCGACGATCGTGGCCACCGTGGCCTCTTCGTTGTGCGCGGGAATCACGAACGTGAACAAGCGGGAACCCCCGTTGAGATCATGCGGTTCACGATCTCGCCCTTGAGATCATTCGGTCGTCCGTGATCTTAAGTCGCATGTGCGTACAGCCTATTCCCGCCTTTACTCACGCTTGAAGCAGCGCTCCAGTTCGTCCAGGTCATAGAACTTGCTGCCCTTGGCGATGGGCCGGCAGGCAGCCTTGAAGGCGGTCTCCTTCTCGTTGTAGAGCATGCGGACCAGGTACCGGCCGTCCTTCTCGTACACGTCCCACTGGATGTTCGCGCCGAGCGGCGACACGGACGCGCCGCGCCAGGGGTTGTCGGCGTAGGTGTAGGGGCTGTCCTCGGTCACGCCCTCCGTGCTCCCCGGCAGCCCCATCAGCGCGGCCAGCGGGATGATCTCCTCGGCGTGGGTGAAACGGAGTTCGGCGCCGAGGGTGCTGGTGCCTGCGCGCTTGGCCTCGGCCTGCTCGAAGAAGTCGTCGAGGAGGACGTTGGCCATGTCGTAGGTGATGTCGCTGTCCGCGAAGCCCGGGCCCTTCTCGTAGAAGTCCTCGGCGTCGCTGAGATATCCGAACCAGGCGGCGTCGGAGCGCGAGATGTACCGCTCCATGCCCCAGCCCTCGCCCTTGCCTTTGGCCTTGCCCTTGCCCTTGCCGTCGGGGCTCTCGTCGCTCATGGCGGGGGCGATGGCGTACAGGTTGTATACGGCGGTGGCGGCGGCGATCCGGTCGCTCTCGCTCAGCCCGTCGACGAAGTCGGCCGTGAAGAGCCGCCGCAGCACGCTCCGGGCGGCCGTGTGGGTGCGCGGCTGGTCGGTGATCGACTCAAGGGTGCGCGCGAGGCGCTGGTCGTTCGCGAGGTAGTCGCGGTACGCCGCCCCGCCCGCCGCCTTGTGGAAGTACAGCAGGTCCTTGTCGGTGCGCGTCTCGCCGATCAACGGCTTGAGCGCGGGGTTCGTGTCGGCGAGGGCGCTCGCGTACACGTTGGCGCTGTCGATGGCCCGGCCCTGGCCGGAGCTGACGACGTCGATCTTCTCGCCGTCGGCGGCGATCTTCGAGAAGAGGGAGGGGAGCCGCTCGGCGGCGCGGACCGCCGTGTCGTGGAGCTCCTCCTTGCCGAGTCCGCTCAGATTGCCGTAGCCGACCTTCGCCATCGCGGCCTCCAGAGCCCGCACCTTCGGCCCGAACTCCTCACCCTTGCCGGTGAGTTGACCCGCCGACTCGGCCTTGTCCCACAAGGCGAGGATCAGGTCGCCGTCCTCGCTGTCGGTGGCGGAGCGGGAGCCGTGCCGGGAGACGTTCTCGGTGAAGACGGGGGTGAAACCGGCGGGGGCGTGCGAGTAGCGGTGTCCCTCGGGCTCGTACGTGGCCTTTGTGCCGTAGCTGTCTCGGTGGGCCAGGTGGGGGTCGGGGTCGAGGCCGGAGCCGGAGTCGGCTTGGGCGGGGAGCGCTGTGAGGATGAGGGCGCCGAGGGCGAGGGCGGCGGCGGGCGTCAGGCGGTTCATGGGTGGCCGTTTCAGCGAGGCGAGCGGGAGATCAGGGGCGGATCCGGTGGGACCCGGTGGGATCCGGTGGGATCCGGTGGGATCCGGTGGGTGATCTCCCGCAGCGTCAACGGCCCGGGTGAACGAACAGCGGCTACGAGGTGGCCTACTGGTCGCCAGTCCTTCCCTCCATGGCCAAAAGTTCCTCGTTCGGGATCGCCCCGCCGAAGCGGCGGTCCCGGGAGGCGAACTCGACGCAGGCCCGCCACAGGTCACGGCGGTCGAAGTCCGGCCACAGCACGTCCTGGAAGACCATCTCGGCGTAGGCGCTCTGCCAGATCAGGTAGTTGGAGGTGCGCTGCTCGCCGCTGGGCCGCAGGAAGAGGTCCACGTCCGGCATGTCCGGGTAGTACATGTACTTGGTGAGGGTCTTCTCCGTCACCTTCGACGGGTCGAGACGCCCCGCCGCGACATCCTCCGCGAGCGCCTTCGCCGCGTCCGCGATCTCCGCGCGGCCGCCGTAGTTCATGCAGAAGTACAGGGTGAGCTTGTCGTTGTCCTTGGTCTGCTCCTGGGCGACCTGGAGCTCCTTGGCGACCGACTTCCACAGCTTGGGCATGCGGCCCACCCAGCGGACCCGGATGCCGAGTTCGTCGAGGGTGTCGCGGGTCTTGCGGATGAAGTCACGGTTGAAGTTCATGAGGAAGCGCACCTCGTCGGGCGAACGCTTCCAGTTCTCGGTGGAGAAGGCGTAGAGGGAGATGGCGCCGACGCCCATCTCGACCCCGCCCTGGAGCACATCGAGCACCCGCTCGGCACCGACCTTGTGACCCTCGGTGCGCGGCAGCCCCCGCTCCTTGGCCCAACGCCCGTTCCCGTCCATGACGATCGCCACGTGCTTGGGGACGAGCTCGCCGGGCAGCTTCGGCGCGCGGGCACCGGACGGGTGCGGCTCCGGCGCCTTGTACTCACGGCGCTGGCGACCCAGGATCCCGCGAACGACCATGTGCTTCTCGTCTCCCTTGCTTCCTTGCTTCCAGCTTTTCCGGCTTGTTGTTCCTGCTTGCTGTTCCGGCTTGCTTTTCCTGCTCGCTGTTCCTACTTCTCGACGTACCGCAGCGAACGCAGTCCGCGTTCCAGATGCCAGTGCAGGTAGGCGGAGACCAGTCCGCTCCCCTCCCGGACATGCCGGGGCTCACTCGCGTCCGCCGTCTCCCAGTCTCCCGTAAGCAGCGCGCCGAGGAGTTCGAGGGTCTGCGGCGAGGGTACGACGCTCCCCGGCACCCGGCAGTCCACGCACACGGAGCCGCCGGAACCGACCGAGAAGAACCGGTTCGGCCCGGGCATTCCGCACTTCGCGCAGTCGCTGAAGCTGGGGGCGTAGCCGTTGACGGCGAGGGAGCGCAGCAGGAAGGCGTCGAGGACGAGATGGGGGGCGTGCTCACCACGGGAGAGGGTCCTGAGCGCCCCGACCAGCAGCAGATACTGCTGTACGGCGGGCTCGCCCTCGTGGTCGGTGAACCGCTCGGCGGTTTCGAGCATGGCGGTCCCCGCGGTGTACCGCGCGTAGTCGCTGACGATGCCACCGCCGTACGGCGCGATGGTCTCGCTCTGGGTGCAGAGGGGCAGCCCCCGCCCGATCAGCTCGCTTCCCCGCGCGAAGAACTGCACGTCCACATGGGAGAAGGGTTCGAGCCGCGCCCCGAACTTCGACTTGGTCCGCCGGACACCGCGCGCCACGGCCCGTACCCGTCCGTGACCGCGCGTGAGCATGGTGATGATCCGGTCCGCTTCCCCGAGTTTCTGGGTCCGCAGGACGATGCCGTCATCCCGGAACAGGCTCATGCCCTCATTCTCCCGTACGCGCGGGGCTCACCGTGCCCGGTCCGGCCGGCTGATGGTGTCCCAGGGGGCGAGGTTCCAGGGGCTGGCCCGGTTGGCGGGGTCGAGGAGGGCGCGGAGGTGGGCGTCGGCGGTGGATTGGGGGGCGGGGGTGGACTGGGCAGGGGTGGATTGGGCGGGGGTGGATTGGGCGGGGGTGGATTGGGCGGGGGTGGATTGGGCGGGGGTGGATTGGGCGGGGATGTCGGGAGTACCTACCAGTCGCTCCCGCCAGACCTTCCGGCCCAGCAGGTAGTGGTCGGCGTACTCCTGCCACGAGGCGTACGCCGACACCACCGCCGGCACGATGTTCTTCAGGGCGGTCCACGCCTCGCCCTCGGTGATCAGCCCGGAGGCGAAACCGCGCCGGGAGATGTCGACGTACAGCGCGGCGTCCCAGGCGAGCGGGGACACCCCGAGCAGCTGCTGGGCCCGTGCCCGGTACCCGGAACGGGCCAGGTCGTCGAGCCGGTCGGCCAGCTCGTCACGCGAGGTGATCTCCCACTGCTCGGCCAGCCAGCTCCGGGCGCGGTCGTCGTCGAGCCGCGTGAACGGGTAGAGGGTGGTGCGGGAGGCGTCCCGGCCCCGGCTGACGGGGGCGCTCAGGGAGACCATCCAGAGCTGGTGGGTGGTGAGGGGGACGGGGTAGCGCTTCGAGACCTTCTGCCCCGACGCCGCCTTCTTCTTCGTCCATCTCCGTATGCTCCACAGGCCCATGCGCCCGCACCCTACGACACCGGCGTCAAGGCACCTCACCCCGGCTGCGGGCGTTCGCATACGCCGTCGCGGCGCTGAGCCGCTCGGCGGGGGTGGCCCGGCGGACCGTGTCCGGCGCCACGTCCCACTCCTTTCCGCCGCCGTACGGTCTCAGTTGTACGTACGGTCCTTCATGCCCCATGACGATGCCCACCTTTCCACTACGGGTGTCCACGACGTGGCTGCCGACGGGGGGTTTCATTTCGGCTCCTCTTTCGTCACCGTCACCTGAATCCCCCGCCTATTCGACTTTCACGCTTCAGGCATGCGGTGCGTGTCTTTCCTCCTACACTCGGCAGGAGTCTGTGCACTGCAAGTGCGGGGCGAGGTACGGGCGTTGAAGCCGAACCATGGCCAACGATTCAACCCCTTGGCCGTGGACTCCCCATTCGGCGCTTATATCGGGCGGGTGGATTGAGGGGCGGCGGATTGAGGGGCGGCGGATTGAGGGGACGCCGCAACCGACGGCGTTTTCAAGCGCGGCACGCCTGGCATTCGGACCTCGGGGTGAGCGCCTGCCGGAGACGTTGCCGTGCGGCCGCCCGCTTCTTTGTCAGCGTCGTGATTAGCGAGCGGGCGGCCCTGGGGGATGGATGGCCCGCCGGGTGGGTTCGCGGTGCGGTGGGTGGGGCGCCCCCGTACCTCGGCGGCACGCCGGGTGAGCCTGGCGTCTGACCGTCGGTGGACGGCCGGGCGGGCGCGGGCGCGCCTCGGCGGGACACCGGGAGGGCTCAGCGGCTACCGGTTGGTGGAGCGGGGGTGGAGGCGGGGTTGCTGGCTGAGTAATTGGCAGATCTGTCCGGGCTTGGGGCTCGGCCACCTGCGGTGTTACCGGCGGCGGGTGGGAACGGATCTGCCAATTGGTGCCGCCGCCTGCCAGCGCCACGCGGCATCCGCCGCTTCGGCTCCAACACCTGCGCGAGCCGGACCACTGTCGCAGCTCGCCGAGCCCGCGCGGCAAGAACCCTCTAGCCGCGATTTCCGTCCGGGCCTGGGGTAAACCCCCCGTTCGACAAGGCAGTTGGCCGGATGGGGCGGGGGGCGAAGATCCGCGAGGCTCTCGAGCATGACGAACATGAAGAAGAAGCAGATCGCTTGGAACGCCGCCCTCGCCGTCTCTCTCACGGCCGTCGCCGCCGTCGTCTCCTTCGGGGGCTCCACTCCGTCGGCCGCTGCCGCAGCCGAGTCGGGGCCCGCTCTCGACTGGAAGCCGTGCACCGGCTCCGCCGTCGATCCCCGTCAGCAGTGCGCCAGCCTCCAAGTCCCCATGGATTACGCCGATCCCGGTGGCCGGAAGATCAGCATCGCGGTTTCCCGGATCGTGAGCGAGAGGCCGAGTGCTCGGCGCGGGGCGCTGTTCCTCATTCCCGGGGGGCCGGGTGGGTCCAGCCTCAATGACCCTTCCGGGAAAGGGCAGAAGCTGCCGCAGGACGTCCGGGATGCTTACGACCTGATCGGGTTCGCGCCTCGTGGGCTCGCGCCCTCCACCTCCGTGGACTGCGGGCTGGCGCACGAGGATCTCGCGCTGTCCAGACTGCGGCCCTGGCCCGGCGCCGACGGCTCCGTCGAGGGCAACATGGTCACCGCCCGGCGGATGGCGGACGCCTGCGCCACCAACGGGGGTGAGCTGCTTGGGCACATCAGCACCCGTAACGAGGCCCGCGACCTCGATCGCCTCCGAGCCGCGCTGGGCGAGCGGAAGATCTCCGCGTGGGGAGTGTCGTACGGGACGTATGTCGGGGCCGTCTACGCCCAGTTGTTTCCGCAGCGCACCGACCGTTTCGTCCTGGACAGCAATGACAACCCGGATCCGACGAAGGTGTCCCGTGCCTGGCTCGCCGGGCATGAGCAGGGGGTCGAGGACACGTTCCCCGAGTTCGCCAAGTGGGCAGCGGCGCCCGGGAATCCGTATCAGCTCGCCGAGAATGCCGACCAAGTGCGGCTGCTCTTCCTGGAGTTGGCCGCTCGGCTCGATCGGGAGCCGATTCCTTGGCCCGGGGCCAATCCCGAGGAGCTGAACGGGAATGTGTTGCGGCAGACCATGCTGGACGTGCTGTACGACCCCGATGACTTTCCCGTGCTCGCCAAGTTGATGCTGGCCGCCGAGAGTGGCACCCTGCCTGCCGCGCCCGCCTCACCGCCCGATGCGGTGTTGCAGAACGTCGCTGCCGTGGGGGCGGGGACGCTGTGCAACGACGTCGCCTGGCCCACGTCAACCCCCCTGTATCAGAAGGGGGTTGAGGAGAGTCGGGGCAAGTATCCGCTCACCGCCGGTATGCCGCGTAACGCCATGGTCTGTGCCGCCTGGCCCTACGCTCCCCAGGAGCCGCCGGTGACGGTCACCGACCGAGGGCCCTCCAACATCCTGCTGGTGCAGAACGAACGGGACGTCGCCACCCCCGTGAGCGGCGCCCTGAAGCTCCGCGAGGCCCTCGGTCGGCGGGCCGTCATGGTCACCGTGAACTCCACGGGCCATGACGCCTATCTCGACAACGGGAACGCGTGCGGGGACGCGGCCGTGTCCCGGTTCCTGGCCACCGGTGAGCGGCCCGCGGCCGACCTCTACTGCCGCTGACGCGCACGGCAATAGGCACCGGCCACCGCGTGGAACGCCTCCTTCGGCTCCCAGTGCCAGCCCGTGTCCGGGTCGCCGGGGCGGTCCTGGATCGCCTTGGCGATGCCGTAGCTCGCCATGTCGAGGTCGTGGCGGGGGTCGCCGGGGCGGTGCGGGGCGTCTGCGGTGAGGAACTCGAACACCATCGCCGCATAGAGGTTCATCGACTCGAAGACGTCCAGGAGGTCCAGGAGATAGGCCGCCTGCGTGCGTTCGCTGCGCACCGGGAGCGGGTTGCCCTTGATCTCCGGCGGCGTCTTGTCGTAGTCGACGATGTTCCAGCCCATGCCGCCCGCCTCCGGGGCGCCACGGAAGGTGCACGTCCCGAACTCGGTGATGGCGAGCGGCTTGCCCCAGCGCAGGTGCTGCCTCAACTCCCGTATGTAGGCCGCCTTGTTGCCGAAGTAGGAGTAGTAGTCGACGCCGACCACGTCGAAGAGGTTCCAGTCGACCTGGTCGATCTCGGGGGCGGAGGCGTAGCTCAGGCGGCCGTGGAAGACCCTGCGGCCGAGCGTCGCCGCCTTCGCCGTGAAGCGGGTCAGGCGGCGTTGCATCGCCGCCCAGTCGACGTTCCCGCTCTGGAGGTTCCGGATGCGGTCGAAGACCGTGTCCCCCGGGATGATCCCGGGCACGAACAGCCAGAACTCGCAGCCCACGCTGAACTCCACGCTCGCGCCCTGCCTGCGCAGCCGCTCCGCGAAACGGCCGGTCTCCGCGAGGTGGTCGAGGATCTCCCGCTCCGGGACGTCCCCGAGCGTCGGCTGGAGCCACACATGCAGTCCGAGTTCGGCCGCCTCGGCGGCGGTGGCGGTGAGGCGTTCGACGCCGTCGCCGGTGACGTCGACGGTGTCGGCGTGCAGGTCGTCACGGATGGCGCGGATGTCCCGCCGCATCCGGGCCGCGCTCCACGCGGTGGCCGGGGTCTCCCCCGCGCCGATGGTGTAGACGACGCCGCGACGGGTCAGCCCACGGCCGCCCTTGCCGGCACCTCCATGCCCATGCCCGCGCTCACGGCCACGCCCCTCGGCACCGGCCTCCCCCGCCGGCAGCAGCGCCCCCGCCACCCCGACCGCCGCCGCTCCGGCCCCCGCCAGGAACCGTGCCCTGTTGATCCCCTTGGTCTTCTCCATGAGCCCACTGTGGCGAGACCGTGCCCGTGCCGCCGTCCGCCGATGGTCTACGGTCTCGCAACCAAGGGATGCGATCCGGCGTCGATCTATTCAGAAGATCTTCCCCGGCACTCGGAGGATCCTCCCCTGTCCGTCGAACGAAGGAGAGCGCGATCTTAGCCCGACGTACCCTTCTCGCCGCCTCTGCCGCCACCCTCATGGCAGCGGCCCCCGTACACGCCGCCTCCGAAGACGGCGTCACCGAACACCTCCGCGACCTGGAGCAGCAACACGGCGCCCGGCTGGGCGTGTTCGCCCGTAACCTCGCCACCGGCCGAACCGTCCGGCACCGCGCGGACGAGCGATTTCCCATGTGCTCGCTGTTCAAGACCCTCGCCTCCGCGGCCGTACTGCGCGACCTGGACCAGGACGGCGAGTTCCTGTCCCGGCGGATCCACTACACGGCGGACGACCTGCCGGAGAGCGGCTCCGACAAGACCCGTGAGCACCTGGCCGACGGCATGACGGTCGCCGAACTCGCCGAGATCGCCATCACCTTCAGCGACAACGGCGCCGGAAATCTCCTGCTGCGCGAACTCGGCGGCCCCGCCGCCATCACCCGCTTCGCCCGCTCCCTCGGCGACCCCGTGACCCGCCTGGACCGCTGGGAGACGGAACTCAACTCGGCGGAGCCGTGGCGGATCACGGACACGACGACCCCGTACGCGATCGGCCGGACGTACGGCCGGCTGGTCCTCGGCGACGCCCTGAACCGTCCCGACCGCGCGCTCCTCACGCACTGGCTGCTGAACAACACCACGAGCAGCACCCGCCTGCGCGCCGGTCTGCCGCCGACATGGACGGTCGCCGACAAGACGGGCGGCGGCTCCTACGGCACCAACAACAACGCGGGTATCGCCTGGACGCCGGACGGCACCCCGCTCGTCCTGTCCATCCTGGCCACGAAGCCGGACCAGGCCGCCGCCCGGGACGACGCGCTCGTCCGCGACACGGCCAAGGTGCTTGCGGAGGCGCTCAGTTGACCGGACACCACTGCCTTGAGGTCGATCTCCGCGAGCAGTCCGGCGGCCTACGCTTCCGCGCCCGCCGTCCCTGAGAACCGCCGCACATAGCGCCGCTGCCACGGCGTCTCCACCGCCCGCCGGTCGTAGTGCGCCCGCACGTACCCGACGGCCTCCTCGGCCGGTACGCCGTCCAGGACCGCGAGACAGGCCAGCGCCGTCCCCGTACGCCCGCGGCCGCCGCCGCACGCCACCTCCACGCGCTCACCCGCGGCCCGTTCCCAGGCCTCGGTCAGTGCGGTGCGGGCGGCCGTGCGGTCGGTGGGGAGGCGGAAGTCGGGCCAGCGGATCCAGGTGAACTCCCAGGGGACAGTGGGGGGTTGATGGCCGAGGAGGTAGAGGGCGTACAAGGGGGGCGGCGCCGATTCCGGTGGGAGCGGGTGTCTCAGGCCGCGGCCCCGCACCAGCCGGCCCGACGGCAGCCGCAGCACCCCGGGCGTCCTCTCGTCCCACCGCTCCATGGACTCATTCGAACCCCGCGCGGGATCCCGGGCAACCGAATCCCGGTAATCCGTGGTCTGGTGGGCGAGGGGGTGACTGATGCAGGCCGACAAAGAGGCCCAGTTCCAGGAATTCGTCAGAGCGCGGTGGTCGCATCTCGTCCGGACCGCGTATCTGCTGACCGGCGACGTGCACCACGCCGAGGATCTGACGCAGACGGCTCTGGCGAAGGCGTACCGCTCCTGGCAGCGCGTCTCGCGCACCGATCACCCGGAGGCGTACGTCCGCAAGATGCTCGTCAGCTGCAACAGCGACCGTTTCCGCAAGCGGCGGGTCGCGGAGGCGCTGACCGCGGCGCCGCCGGACACGGCCCGGACGGACGACGCCGTGTCGCGGGCGGACGAGCGCGGGACGCTGCTGGGCGCGCTGGCGGGGCTGCCGCCGAAACAGCGGGCGGTGGTGGTCCTGCGGTACTGGGAGGACCTGTCCGAGGCGGAGGTCGCCGAGGTGCTCGGCTGTTCCACCGGCACGGTGAAGAGCCAGGCGTCCAAGGGGCTGGCGAAGTTGCGTACGTATCCCGGGCTCGCGCAGGTCGTGGGCGGGGTCCGGCAGGGAGGCACCAGGTGAGCGACGAGCAGGGACAGGGACACGAAACGGGGAGCGAGCGGGACTTCGAAGAGGAACTTCGCGGGCTGCTCGCCGCCGACGCCTATACGATCCGGCCCTCGCCGGCGCCGTATCCGGCGATCCGGCGGCGGGGTGTGGCCGAGCGGCGGCGCCGGGTGACGGCGGTCGGGGCGGCGCTGGTGACGCTGGCGGCGGTGCCCGTGGGGGCGTATGCGTTGGGCGGCGGGGGGTCGCGGGTGGCGGCGGACACGGCTACCAGTCCGACGCCCTCCGTCACGGCATCCGCGTCGGCATCGGCATCGGCCTCCTTGTCCGCGTCGGCCGGCACCACCTCCTCCCCCTCGCCCACCGAGCCCGGACAGCCCGCCACAGAAGGGCAGTTGCTGGACGGGATCACCTTCGAGCAGGCGGTGGACGGACTGGAGAAGTGCATCGCCTACGACAAGGAGTTCGAGACCAAGGAACGCCCCTCGCAGCTGGGCAGCGCCGACAACTACCGGATCATCCTCGCGATGAACAGCACCGGGGACTCCAACACGCCCGGTGACGGGTTCTTCGTCGTCGCCGTGCAGGAGGAGCCGACGCCGATCCGGGTGATCTGCAATGTGAAGGACGGCGAGGCCAGCGGCCTCAACACCAGTAGCGGCAACGACGAGTTCCCGGAGGCCGGGCCGGTGCTGGTCGACATCAACAGCGGCAAGTTGTACCAGCAGTCGTTCATGGACAAGGGCAACTGGAAACTGCCGTTCCGCTGGGGCGTCATCGGCATGTACGGCCCCTCGGTGGCGAAGGTGACGGTGTCCTACGGCGACTCCGGCACCAGCGAGGCCGTACTGGACCACGGCTGGTTCGTGACGGCCGGGACGCTGAATCAGCAGGTCACCAAGGCTCCGCACGTCAAGGGGTACGACAAGGGCGGCAAGTTGGTCTACGACTCCGCCGAGGACTCGACGTACGAGCAGACCCTGCCGTAGCCGTACGCGGGGCCGGTTCGGAGCGACATGCCGGCGCGACATGCCGGGGCGACATGCCGGGGCGACATGCCGGGGCGGGGGTGCCGCACAGGGGTCGGCACCCCCGCCCGTTCACCACATGTCACCCCCCGCGCCCCTCACGCGCCCCACGCGCTCACGCGTCCGCTGCCCCCGCCTCTCGCAGCGCCGCCTCCAGCAACGCCCCCGCCGCCCAGCGCATGACGTCCTTCGCCTCGTCGCGGTCGAGTTCGCAGACGTCGCGGGTGGTGATCATGGCCTCCGCTCCGTAGACCAGCGTCACCGCCATGGTCAGTCGGCGGAGGACGTCGGGCGGGAGGGTGTCGGCCAGGGGTTCGAGGGCGGTGCGGGTGAGGTCCAGGCGGAGGCGGTTGCGGGTGGGGATGTCGCGCGCGTCCTCGTCGGACGGCTCCCGCCAGCGCTCCAGCGAGGCGCGCAGCACCGCCCGCCACACCGCCTCGTCGCCGAGCTGGAGGTCGGCGGTGCGGGACACGGTGAGGTCGATCCGCTCGGCCGGGTCCTCGGGGAGATCGGCGACCGCCTCGAAGCCACGGGCGACGGTACGGGACTCCCGGAGCAGGTCCCGCGGGTGGGAGAAGTAGCGGTAGGCGGTGGCCACGGACACCTGTGCGACCTCGGCGGCGTCGGCGATGGTGACCTGTCTGCCCTCACGGACCAGGGCTACGGCGGCGTCCACGAGGGCGCGGCGGGTGCGCAGCTTCTGATTGCGGCGGCCTCCGGCGAGCCCTGCGGCCGGCCCTCCAGAGTGCCCTCCGCCAAGCCCGTCGGCGGGCCTCTCGGACCCCTCCGCGAGCCCTTCCGCGCGCGCCTCCGTGAGCCCCTCGGCGGGTAGGCCGTCGGACCGGTTCCCGGACAGGCCCTCCCGGTCGCGCGCGCCCCCGCCCCGCGCGCCGGTCGTGCTCCCGGTGCGCCCTTCGCTCATGAGAATATCCTCTTGTCGTGAGAGACTCTTCTCATTACGGTATCACCGTCTCACAAACGGGGGCCGCGCCCTTGACCCGGTGCGCGGCACGACGAGAGGGGGTGCCCTGTGGGCACCATGACACCCGCCGAAATGGAAGTGCTGATCGGGACGCACATGCTGGCCGAGGAGCACGGGGACCCGGAGCGCGCGGTCTCCGTCTACACCGAGGACGTCGAGCATGACGTCGTCGGCTTCCCGGGCGACCCGATCCGCGGTGTCCCGGCGGCCCTGGACCGCTACCACCAGCTGGTGAAGGACCTCCGCGTGGAGAAGACGGAGCGCACCCACACCTACTACTCCGACGACGCCGCGACCGCCGAGGACCTGATCACCGCCGTCGTCACCGGCGCCTTCCTCGGCATCCCGGGCAACAACCGCCGGATCACCTTCCGGATGCTGCACGTCTTCGAGTTCAAGGACGGCAGGATCTCCCGCGAGAACGTGTGGCTGGACGGCGCGGCGATCGCGGCCCAGCTCACCGCGGCGGCCTGAGCCGACACCAGCACCAGCACCGACCGGTCAACCGACCGAGTGCCGCGTGTCCTCCCCGGAGGGTGCGCGGCACACCCATGAGCAGCGTCAACTGCCGTATTTTCACACCGCCATTGGTCCCACCTCCGGCAGATCCGCCATTCGTGTGTGTTCCCTTGACCACCCCTGCGGCCGCTCCTATGGTCGCGCTGAATCATGGGACGTAGGACGTCGTATCTCCTCTGGAGGAACCATGCATCGGCGGACCTTCCTCAAGCACACCGGCGCCCTGGGCGCGGCCGCCGCCGTCTCGGCATCGTTGTCGGCCTGCTCGTCGGGGCCGGAGTCCACCAACGACACTGGGGGCGGCTCCGACACCCTGACCGCGGTCATCGGCTACGGCAACGACGGCAGCTGGGACCCGACCCAGACGGCGTCCGCCTTCTGCATGGCGGCCAACAACCACATCTACGAGGGCCTCGTCGACACCGACCCCATCTCCCGCGAGCCGTACGCGGCGCTGGCGACCGAGGTGCCGAAGGACGTGAACGCCACGACGTGGAGGTTCACCCTGCGCGCGGGCGCCACCTTCCACGACGGCAAGCCGGTCACCGCCGACGACGTGGTGTTCGTCTTCGACCGCGTCCTCGACCCGAAGACGCAGACCCTGGCGAAGGGCTTCTTCGCGAGCTGGCTGAAGCAGGTGCGGAAGGTCGACGCGCGGACCGTCGAGCTGGTCCTCAAGTTCCCCTTCCCAGAAGGGATTTCACGGCTCACCCTCGCCAAGATCATGCCGAAGCACGTCTTCTCGCGGCCCGGCGCCTGGGACGACGCCATCAAGGGACTCGCGGTCGGCTCGGGCCCGTACCGCCAGACCGCGCACCACCCGAAGTCCAACACCACGTTCGCCGCGTACGCCGGCTACAACGGCCCGCGCCGCGCCGCCTTCAAGAAGATGAACTGGCTGACGATCGTGGACGCGGCCCCGCGGGTCGCCCGGATCTCGGGGGCGAGCGCGGGCGCGCAGATCGCGGACAACATTCCGTACGCCAATATCGAGCAGCTCAGGAGCGGTGGCCTGTCGGTCGCGGGCGGCGCCGGTATGAACAACCTGTTCCTGATGTTCAACACCAGGCACCGGCCCTTCGACGACGTACGCGTCCGCCAGGCCCTCCACTACGCCATCGACACGGAGAAAATGGTGGAGGTCGCGCTCAAGGGCCATGGCAGGCCGTCGAGTTCGTTCCTCGCCCCGCACAACCCACTGGACCAGTAGGCCCCGGTCGACGGCACGGGCCATCACCTCCGCCGAGCACTGGATGGGCCAGGACAGCCCGGGCCGGGACATCCTCAGCAGGCTGAAGTACGGGGCTCGCTGGTCCCTCGCCATCGGCCTGGGCGCGACGCTGGCCTTGCTGGCCGGGGCGCTCCTGGGCGCTGGCGGCGACCTCCCGAAAGGGCGTCGCCGAGACGCCGATGCGCTGCCTGGACGTGGTGATGGCCTTCCCGGGGATCACCCATGCCGCCGTACTGGTGGCCGTCATCGGGGGTGGCATCACCGTCCCGATCTGCGCCCCCCCACATCGTCGTCCGCCACGTGGCCGTCAACTGCGCCGCCCCCATCGTGGTGTTCTGCACGGTGCAAGTGGCGGAGGCAATCGTCTTCGAGGCGTCCCTGTCCTTCATCGGAGCGGGTGTACGGCCCGCCGACCCCCTTGGGGCAGCGTGATCGCGGACGGCAAGAACATGCTTCCTGACCGTGGGTTGGCGGGCAACGGTCTTCCCGGGCCTGCTGATCCTGCTGACCGTGCTGTGCGTCAACTACCCGGGGCTTAAGTTCCGGGCTTGCGGCTCGGGTTCACTGATGGCTTCGGTGTCCCGGCTGCGTCCAGCTCTCGCTCGCGTCGTCTGTTGTCAGGCGATGAGGGTGAGGGCAGGGGCTTGTGACTCAGCCCCGCGGACCCATGTCCACCAGCCGCGGTGGCCGATGTTGTGGGACGCGTTGTGGTCGGCGTGCTCAGCGAAGCCGCACGACCGGCAGGTGAAGGTGGCCTGGGAGGGCCGGTTGGCTCTCTCAATGTGGTGGCAGCGAGAGCATTCCCGGCTGGTGTAGGCCGGATCCACGTGCACCACCGGGACTCCGGCGCGTTTCGCCTTGTAGGCGATGAAGGAGCCGAGCTGGTGAAAGGACCAGGAGTGCAGCGCGGTGCGCTGGGGCTTCCTCAGCCGTGCCCGCTCGCGGATGCCGCCCAGGTCTTCCAGGGCGATGCCGCGACCGGTGCTCCCCCACTGCCTAAAGGGCGTGGGAGGTGCCCCCAGCCTCCGCCACGATGCACTTGCTGATCTTGTGATTGATGTCCCGGGCGCGGCGGGCCTCCTTGCCCGCGTGTTTCTTCGCCCTCCGCTTGGCGGACTTGGTGTTCTTCTTCTGCAGCTTGGCACGGAGTTTCCGGTCCCGTTCCCGGGTCCGGTTGATACGGCGGCCGCTGTGCCGCGTGCCGGTGGAGGTGGTGGCGATGTTCACGATCCCCAGATCCACCCCGACAAAGCCCACCGGATGCACGTCCGGCTCCGCCTCCGCTATCTCGCACGTGACCAGCAGGTACCACTGCCCGCGCCGGCACAGCAGATCCGACTCGCCCTGCCGGTGCTCGGCCACGGTCACCAGTTGCTCCGCCTCGCCGGTGAAGGCGACATGTTTCATCCGCCCACTGGCCGTCCAGATCGACACCGTGCGCTGCTCGTGCTGCCAGGACAGCATCCGGTCGTCATACGGCTGGGCGGCATCCGGGCGGAAGCCAATCGGCTTGCCCGCTGCCTTCTCGTAGCGTGTGGAGCCGGGCTTTCCGTAGTTGCCGTTACGGAGGTTGGCGCGCAGCGTGGTGTAGGCGTCGCAGGTCTTCTTGATCGTGTGCTGGGCGGCCTGCGCCCCCAGCTGCCACCGGGTCTTGATCTGCTGGTAGGTGTGCTTGCGCAGGTCCAGAGGCTTCATGGCCTTCGCCTCGAAGGCGACGTCGGCGACCCAGGTGGCCGCCTCGTTGCAAGCGTGCAGCGTTGCCTCAAGTGCCGCCGCCTGCTCAGGCGTCGGCAGCAGCTTGACCCGCACCACCAGCTTCATGAACGCGAACGTACGCACCCGTACGACCAGCCACCACACGTTCCCCATGCCTCACCCGAACGAGGGACCTCGCCGGGCTCCTGTCCCGGCACGAGCAGTACCCGACTCCGCTGGGAAGCCACCCGGCCGCTCCGCGGCCTGCTCGCCTCCGGCCCGAATCCGCGGTGCTCCACACCGCCATCTTCAGATGCGATTCCTCCCGGGCGTGAACGCCCGGGGTTCCTCGCAAGAACACGCTGAAGGAACGCCTGGGCCTGGCCCTGGTGTTCGTCTCGCACGACATCCAGACGGTACGGCGGATGAGCGACCGCGTGATCACGATGTACCTGGGCCGGATCGTGGAGGAGACCCCGGCGGCCCGTGTCACGGACGCGGCCCGCCACCCGTACACACGCGCCCTGTTCTCGGCGACCCCGGGCCTGCTGGCCCCGATCGACCCGATCCCCCTGGCGGGCCCGGTCCCGTCAGCGACCCACCCCCCGTTATGTTCTTCGCGGTCCTGCAAGAGGGCCGCTGGCCTCCGGGCCCGGTATGACTGTTCCCCCCTGTCGAACGGATGACCTGGGGGGT
>NZ_JBEYXC010000022.1:0-175981 GCF_040644695.1 Streptomyces sp. NPDC046909
TTCGACCTCACACGTCACAAGCCTGCCGGACCACAACGCGCGACCGGGCCGAAACCGAGCAGCCGATCAACACCTACGAAAATCTTGGAAGACCCAAAAACAAGACACTCCCTGTATTGGCGCTCCGCGGCATAGGGAGTGGCAAATGGAATTGGACGCGGAACAAGAAATTCATTGATCAGGCGCTTGCTAGCGGAAAGCCTGTGCGTCTGGTAACGGATCCGAATAGCCCGCAGTATAAGAGGGGTAATGTGTTTCAGCGGGAGTTGAAATATTTGCAGGGGAAGGGTTATGGGTGGCGGCAGGTCGGATTCGATGAAAACTTCCCGGTTTGGGAAGTTTATAGAGTTCGCCCTTAGGGGTGAGGGAGTGGTGGTGAAGTGATATGGCAGTCCCGAAGGCAAGGTTCTTTTTTGAGGAGGTGCGAGCAATCTATGGAGAGGTGGCGGATAGATTTCAGTTGTCCGGCCCTGTTGAGAAAGAGTGGGTTGTTGCGTCATCCCGATATTCGGTTGGAGAGCTGGTGTATGCGGTCATGCTCGATAGGCGCGAGGGGAGCGTTGTGACGTCGGTGGAGGTGAATAGTGATTCCATCTTCCTGTCCATGGAACTAGAGGATCTCGCAATGGCGCTAGGTGTTGTGGATCGGCGAGGGGGATTCTCGGAAAGTGCCCGTAGCCAAAAGCAGTTGAAGAATTCACTGTTGGGGCAGGTGGTGTATGTCGAATTGGTTCATCCTCTGCTGTCCGAGGGGAAGGCGGAGGCCGTGATGATCCAAGCCGGTGCTCGACGGTGGCGGTAGCCCTGAGGCCATGGCAGGTAAGTCGGAGGCGAAGTGCGCTTAGAATTGACTCGCGGGGCGATAAGCGCTAAGGCGGAAAATACGCCTTGGAGGCGTGTGGGTGAGATGGTGATCCGGCGGAGGTCAATGGGTAGGGCGTTCTTTATGCTCATGTCCAACTCATTTCTCAATGTTCGGAACGAATTCTTGCCCGGTGGGGTTTATGTACTTCCGCCTTGGGTGGAGGGGTCTGTGTGATTCTGTCAGATCATATGTTGCGGGTTGTTGCCAGCGAGGTTCCGGAGGCTAGGCGTGCCGTGCTTCTGGAAGCCTTTTCCGCCCTGGATGAATCAATTTTTGGACGGCAGGACCTGGATCGTATGGCGGCTTCGATTGTGATTCTTTTTCTGGGCAGTGTAGAGATCAGTGCAATACTTAACGAGGTCATGGGCGATCGAAGCTGACGCCTGGCATGTGTAACTCATGGGGTTCGCCCGTGGGCTCGTGAGCGATCAAGGGGAGGAGGCATGGTGGTCCTATCGTCGAAGTTCTTCTTCCGAGAGGTGTGCGCAGTCTATGAGGAGGTGGCGCAAAGCCTGCATCTCTCGGGGCCGGATGAGTCAGAGGACTATATGCCGAGTTCTGAATATAGATGCGGCGAACTGCTATATGCGGTAAATCTCAATCAGCGTGCGGGGCTAGTGAGTACGACGATACGAGTCGATAAAAAATCTATCGCCCTTTCGATGGATATCGAAGAATTTGCGTTGTCGGTGGGATTAGTCGAACGCAGAGGTGGCATCTCGACGAGTGCGCGCAGCCAAAAGCAGTTGCGGAAATCGCTGCTGGGGCAGGTCGCGTACGTCGAATTGGTTCACCCGCTGCTGTCCGACGGGAAGGCGGAGGAGGCGATGCTTCAAGCCGGTGCCCGGCGTTGGCGGTAGGTCTGGAGAGGTTGGAAGGCTCGCTCGGTCAGTGCTCCCGCGCTGCCCGCCACTTCACCGGCCACTTCCGTACGTCCCGAGGCTCCACGTACGGCTCCTCCGTGGGTGGCCGGCCCTCGGTGATCGCTCGCTCGCGGGCCAGTTCCGCGTCGAATTCCAGGCCCAGCAGGATGGCGAGGTTGGAGAGCCAGAGCCAGACGAGGAAGACGATGGCGCCGGCGAGGGTGCCGTAGGTCTTGTTGTACGAGGCGAAGTTGGCCGCGTAGACGGCGAAGCCGGCGGAGGCCGCGAGCCAGATCAGGGTGGCCAGGAAGCTGCCCGGGGAGATCCAACGGAAGCCCCGGCCGCGGACGTTGGGGGCCGCCCAGTAGAGCAGGCCGATCATCAAGATCACGAGGATCAGCAGGACCGGCCATTTGGCGATGCCCCAGATCGCTATCGCCGCGTCGCCCGCGCCTATCGCCGTGCCCGCGCGTTCCGCCAGGGGTCCCGTGAAGACGACGATCAGGGCGCTCGCGGCGAGCATCACCATCAGGACCACGGTCAACAGCAGCCGTAGCGGCGTCAGTTTCCACACCGGGCGTCCCTCGGGGAGGTCGTACACCGCGTTGGACGTACGGATGAACGCGGCCACATAGCCGGATGCCGACCAGAGGGCCGCGAGGAGTCCGGCTATCGCCAGGACGCTTCCCGTGCCGCCCGTGTCGCTCAGCTGGGTCACCGCGCCCCGCAGGATGTCCCGGGCCGGACCCGGGGCCAGGTCACCGATGTTGTCGAGGATCTTGTCGGTGGCGCGCCGGCCGAGCACGCCCAGCAGGGAAACCAGTACCAGCAGCGCGGGGAACAGCGACAGCACGCCGTAGTACGTCAACGCGGCTGCCCGGTCGGAGAGTTCGTCGTCCCGGAACTCCCGCACCGTGCGGCGCAGCACCGCCCGCCAGGAACGCGGGGGCAACTCGGTGGGGCTGTCCTTCTCGCCCGGCGTCGGTTCGTCCATGACCAGCCGGGTCTCCCGAAAACCCGTCGCGAATCCCGGGGTTGACCTGAATCTTGGTTGAGGTTGGAGGGTGGGGAGTGGATCGATCGCCAGTGCATCGATCGCCAGTGAATCGGTCGCCCGTGAGCAGAGGAGTTCGCCATGACCCGCCGTACCGACGCACATCCCGACCCCGCAGACCGCCGTATCGGCGCCCCCTTCTTCAGCACCTGGCGTGTCGGCACCCCGCTCCGGCAGCGGCGGACCGTCGAGGCCATCGCCGGGGTCTGGGAGAAGCGGCCCTGGCCTGCGGAGGGGCTGCTCGGGTATCACGTCTACGCCGGGCATGACACCTCCACCCTGCTGCACTACTCGCAGTGGGTGGGTGAGGAGGTGTACGAGGGGTTCGTCAAGACGCAGCGGCAGGATCGGGTCGATGAGATCGACACCGCCGTGCCGGGTATCGAGCGGGTGGCGCTCGGTCGGTATCGGCACTACCGGAGTCTCGTGCGGGAGGGGGACTCCCGGGTGCCGGGGTGCATCGTGATCGTCGACGTCGAGTTCGAGGGGGCCGATCCCGGGCGGCAGCGTGCCTGGGTGGACGCCGTGCTGGAGGCGCTGGAGAAGGATCCGAACCCGCACCCCGGTGGTATCTCCGGGCACTTTCATCTGAGCACCGACGGGACCCGGGTCCTCAACTACGCCGAGTGGGAGAGCGCCCAGGCCCACCTGGACGCCCTCGCCGCGCCGGGGGACGGTATCGGGTCGGCGAACGAACTCTGGGAGCGCGTTCAGACCTGGCCCGGGCTGAAGAGCAGCACGGTCAGCCGGTACGACCACGTGCTGGGTCTGATTCCCGGCTGAGGCGTCGTTCCGACAACTCTGACCGTCTGGACAAAAAAAGTTTTCGGTGAGACGGTGGATCCATGCTGGACGTCACCGTCATCGAGGACCCCGAGGCCGCAGCCGTCTCCCTTGACCCCATACGGGCCAGGCTGCTCGCCGAGCTCGCCGCAGGCCCCGCGTCGGCGGCGATGCTCGCCGGCAAGGTCGGGCTGCCCCGGCAGAAGGTGAACTATCACCTCAAGGCACTGGAGCGGCACGGCCTGGTCGAGCTGGCGGGGGAGCGGCGCAAGGGGAATGTCACTGAGCGGCTGATGCGGGCGACCGCGGCGTCGTACGTCATCTCGCCGCTCGCGCTCGCCGCCGTGCAGCCGGACCCGGACCGGTTCCGGGACCAGCTGTCCGCGCGCTGGCTGCTGGCGCTCGGCGCCCGGCTCGTGCGCGACGTCGGTGCGCTGATCACCGGTGCCACGAAGGCGCGGCAGCGGCTGGCGACGTACGCGCTGGACGGCGAGGTCCGCTTCGCCTCGGCCGCCGAACGGGCCGCGTTCATCGAGGAGTTGACGGCGGGGGTCAGTGCGCTGATCCGCAAGTACGACGCTCCGGACGCCGAGGGCGGCCGGGATCACCGGATCGTCGTGGCGGTGCATCCCACCCTCAAGCAGACCACGGCCCCCCTCCAGCAGGCCGAACCCACCCTCGAACAGACCGAGTTGGAGTAGAGCAATGTCCAAGGAATTCGAGATCGTCCGCGAGTTCGAGGTGGACGCGACCCCGCAACAGGTGTGGGACGCCGTCACCACTGGCACCGACGGGTATCTGTGGCCGATGGAGCCGCCGGAGCCCAAGGTCGGCGGGAAGGGGCCCTTCGGGTCCACCGTCACCGCCTGGGAACCGCCCCACCGCTACACCAACCGCGTCGAGAACGTCGACGGGATCGCCGAGCAGAGCGCCAACCAGCTCGACTACACCATCGAGCCGCGCGACGAGGGGCGCAGGGCCTGGGTGCGGTACGTGCACAGCGGGATCTTCGTCGACGACTGGGACAACCAGTACGACGGTGCCGCCAAGCACACCGACTTCTATCTGCACACCCTGCGCGAGTACCTCGTCCACTTCGCGCCCCGGCCCGCCGCCTTCGCGACCTTCGACGGACCTGAGGCGTCGAAGGCCGCGGACGCGCTGGACGTGGTCGCGCGGGCGCTCGGGATCGGGGAGGGCATCGCCGTCGGGAGCCCGGTGAGGGTTCACGGGCCCGACGACTTCGACGCCGTCCTCGACTTCCGCAACCCCTACTTCATCGGGCTGCGCACCGACCGGGGGCTCACCCGGGTCTTCGGGCGCAACCACTGGGGGCACCCGGTCGGTATCTCCCTGCACGACTTCGCCTCCGACACCGACATCAAGGAGTGCGAGGCCGCATGGCAGGGCTGGCTGAACGGCGTGTTCAGCCAGCTCTGAGCCAACCGGGCCTGAGCCTTACTGCTTCAAGAACTACGGCTACCGCTTCAAGACCTACGGCTTGAAGCGCAGCACCTGCGGGTCGTGGTCGCTGATCTGGTCGTTGAACTCCGAGTTGACGTGCACGCTGTCGTACTCGAAGTCGCAGCCGCGCCGGATCGACGGCGAGACCAGGATCTGGTCCAGGACCTGGGCGTTGCCCTGGTAGACGTACGAGTAACGCTCGCTCTTCGGCAGCGACTTGATCGCCGACCAGAGGGCGCCGTCGGTCTCCAGGATCTTGGCGGTGTCGGAGAACTCGAAGTCGTTGATGTCGCCGAGGGCGATGACGTCCGCGTTCTTCTGGGTGGCCAGGATGTCCTTGACGAACGCGTTGACGGCGGTCGCCTGGAGGTGGCGCTGGGTCTCCGAGCTGCGCGGGACCGGCTGGGTGGCCGAGGGCAGACCGTAGTCGCCGCCCTTGGAGTTGAAGTGGTTGGCGATCACGAAGACCGTGCGGCCGCGGAAGACGAACTCGCCGACCAGCGGCTTGCGGCTCGTGGTCCAGGCGGTGTTCGTCGGGTCGATGCGGCCCGGGGAGACCGTCAGCGCGGCCTTGCCCTTCTCCTTCGTCACGCCGACGGCGGTCGTGGCGTCGCCGCCCGCGCGGTCGGTGAAGGAGACCCGCTCCGGGTTGAACAGGAACACCTGGCGGATGTTGCCGCCCGGCTCACCGCCGTCGGTGTTGTTCGTCGGGTCGATGGAGCGCCAGTCGTACGCCGGGCCGCCCGCGGCGACGATCGCGTCGATCAGCTTCTGGACCGTCTGGTCGGCGGCGACCGTACCGTCGTTCGTGGCACCGTTGTTGTCCTGGATCTCCTCCAGGGACACGATGTCGGGCGACTTGAGGTTGTTGACGATCGCGGCGGCGTGCTCCTCGAACGTGCTGTCGGAGGGGTCGAGGTTCTCGACGTTGTACGTCGCGACCGCGAGCTCGCCGTTCTTCTGCTTCTGGGTCGTCTCGCGCTCCAGGCCGGCGCTCTTGAGCGTGCCGAGCGTATTGGCGACGAGGGTGTAGCCGCCGTACTGGTTGAAGTCCAGCGGGCCGGTCGTGGTGCCCTCCAGGACGTCACCGACGTTCGCCACCGGGAAGGAGGCCGTCGAGCCGAGCGTCTGGATCTGGAGGCGGCCGGTGTTCTGGGAGTCGTACGAGCCGTAGACCGTGTCGCCGCGGCGGTTGGCGTTCTCGCGCGGCTTCACCGTGACCCACAGCTCGCTGTACGGGTCGGTGGCGCCGACCACGCGGGTGTCGGCGACCTGGACGTTCTCGCCCTCCAGGGACTCGTAGTAGTCCAGGGCGTACTTCGACGGCTCCAGGGTCAGGCCGTTGATCGAGTTGCTCGCGGCGGCGTCACCGGCCGGGGCGTACGCGGCCGGGACCGACTTGGCGTCGATGACCGTGGCGGCCGGGACGGCGTTGCCGCTGGAGACGACGGTGAAGGTCGGCTTGGTGACCTCGGTGATCGACTGGTTGCCGGAGGAGGAGCCGCCGGGGACGTACTCCGAGACCGTGCCGGACACCGTGACGAGGTCGCCGACGGCGACGCCCTTCGGGGTGGAGCTGGTGAAGACGAAGACGCCCTCACTGGTCGCCGGGTCGGCGTCGGGGTTCGGGTCCTGGATCCAGAAACCCCTGGAGCCGGAGGTGCGGATGCCGGTGACGATTCCGGACACATCCGTGACGGCCTTGCCCGCGTACGGGGATATGCGCGTGGTGCCCTGAATGTCATGGATGGCGACCGAGTCCGCGTGCGCGGGCGTCGTCAGGACGACGGTGGACGCGGCGGAACATACGGCGGCGACGGTGAGCGCGGCGAGGCGCGCGGAAGACTTGCTCGGCAACGGGATCCCTCCGGGGACGTGCTTGAGCGCCGGGACGAGGGTGAAACGAGTGTGGAGCCGAACCGGTGGGGCGGTGCGACGCGCGTAGAAACTACGGTGAACACATGTCCAGCAGATTTCTACGCGCGTAATCTCCTGCCTGGTCACGCCACTTGTCAAGGTTTCGGCCATGTACAGGGCCCGGCGGGGAGATGAACCGGGCGGCATGGGTGGAAATCCGTCTAGGCTGAGCGGCTGAGTGGTTCAGCCGCTGAGTCGTAGGACGCGTCTCTAGGAGAAACAGCCGATGTCAGACAGCTCCCCCTTGCCGCCGGTGCGGCTGCACCCCGAAGCGGAGCTGGCGCGCGACGCGCTGTCCACGCCGTTGCTGTCCCGGGCCGCCCGGCTCGCCCGCTGGGCCGGCCCCGACACCCGCGTCGACGCCGGCGGCGGACTCCTGGAAGAGCAGCTGCCCGCCGCCGCCGAGCTGCTCGGCCTCACCGGGGACGACGCCGCCGCCTGTGCGAGCGAGGCCTGGCGGGTCGCCGTGGACACCGGGCTCGTCGAGATCACCGACGAGGACGAGGGCACCGTCGCCGCGGGCGAGGAGCTCGCCCTGCTCACCGGCGGCGCCCCGCACGACGTACTCGCCGTGTGGCAGACGGCGCTGGACACCGTGCTCGCCGACGCGAGCGTGCCCGACCTCGACGACCTGGTCGAGGCCATGAACTCCGAAGAAGGCGACGGTGAGATCGACCTCTCCTCGCTGGAGTGGGACCCGGAGGCCGAGGCGGAGTTCCTCGACGGGGTGCTCGGCAACCTGTACGTCCTGACCGTCAACGAGGACGGGCCCGGCGACGGCCCCGTACCGCTGCCCGCGCTCGCCGCGTCGATGATCGTCCCCAGCGACATGGGGGAGCCCACCAACGACGTCCTGGAACAGGTCTCCGACGCGATGATGCGCCTCGACGACCAGTTCAGGCTCCTGGAGCCGGTCGGGCTCGTCGAGTACCAGCCCGTCGACGAGGCCCTCATGGCCGACGCCGACGAGGAACCCGCCGCGCCGGTCGACGACACCGACGTGTCGCGGTACGGCATGGTCCGGCTGACCCCGCTCGGGCTGTACGGGCTGCGGGCGCGGCTGCTGGAGGCCGGGTTCGCGGCGCCCGCCGTCGGGGACCTCGCCGACAAGGGCGCCGACGCGCTGCTCGACGGCACGGCCCACTTCCCGCCGGCCGCCGCGCAGGCCGAGACCGAGCAGTGGCTGGCCCGCCGTGAACCCCTCGCCGCGGCGCGGGAGTTGCTCGCGGCGGCCCGGGGCGCGGACGCGGGCGCGCCGCTGCGGAGGCTGCGGTGTCAGCAGGCGCTGTCGCTGGTGGGCGCCGCCGCCGAGCCGGCGCTGCGGGAAGTCCTCGACGACGCGGAGCTCGGGGGTCTGGCCCGGGTCTGGCTCGCCGAGCACGGGGCCGTGGACGTGCCGCCGCCGTCCGAGGCGATGATCTTCTGGCTGACCGTCGACACGGTCGCCGCGCAGCTCGCCGCCGAGGGCAACTCCGATGAGCTGAGGGCGCTGGTCGAGGGGCTCGCGCAGCAGCACAGCGGGTTCTTCGCGGCGGCCTGGCGGGTGGAGCATCCGGCGACCGCGGATGTGCTGGAGGCGATGGGGCGGCTGCATCCGGACAAGCGGATCGCCAAGGAGGCCAGGAAGGCCGCCTTCAAGGCGCGGTCGCAGCAGGGGAGTTGAGCCGGGAGCCGCGACCCACGACCGGCGTGGGTCGCGAACGCCGACGGATCAGCAGTGGTAGACCGTCGTGTGCTTGTACCACGACGAGGCCCCGTCGAAGCCGTACGTCCCCCGGTACGCGGGCGGGTTCTGGTACTCGCCGACGATGGTGATCGTCTGGGCGCAGCCAGGGTCGACGACCGGCCTCTTGGCGTCGATCCGGATCGTCTGGCCCATGAACCCACCCGTGATGTCCCAGGGCGCGCCGCAGATTCCGGAGGTGATCCGGCCGCCGAGGACGACGTACGGGTAGGTGTTGGGGTTGTACTGCACCTCCATGGCGAAGGTGACCGTTCCGTTGTGCATCTCCAGCTTGGCCGTCGTCGCGAGTGCCTCGGGCGACACGTCCTGCCGGGTGGCGAACGCCTCGTCCCAGGTCTTGACCGCCGCTCCCTGGGCGTTGTGGAAGCGGTGCTCGGCGGCCGTCCCACTCTTCGCCTTGCGTGACTGTGTGGTCATGGGAACCTCTCCTCCTTCTCCTCCCGAACGGAACAGGCCGGCCGTCAGGCCAGCTGCTCGGCGATCTCCACGCCCAGCAGCCTGCGGACGTGCTCCAGGTGGTTGACGATCGTCATCGTCGACGAGCCCGCGAACAGCAGGCCCACCGCCACGTTGTCGTACGAGGTGACCAGGGAACCCGAGTCACCGCCCGCCGACATGTTCGTGGTGACGATCTGGTCCCTGAACCGGGCGACACCGATGGTGGGGTAGGTGACGTCGATCGTCGTATCGACCGCGACGATCCGGCCGAAGGTGATGTCGGTCGTCCGCCCGGTCTTCTTCACCTGGTCGCCGACCGCCACATTGGCCTTGCGCCGCCAGGCGCGCGGCACTCCGCTGAAGTACTGGTCCCGGGTGGCGTCCTGGAAGCTCACCGCCCCCAGCGCCGCGTCGACCAGGTTGTTGTGCTGGTCCAGCGGGACGGTCGGCGCGAAGGTGATCGGGACGAAACGGCTCAGCGTCGCGATCCGGTCACCCGGGTCCGTGCCGCCGTCGGCGGGGCCCGGCTGCACGATCACGCTGCCCAGCTGGGCCCGGTTGGAGTCGGCCAGGATGTGGTTGTTGGACAGGATGTAGAACCCCGAAGGCGCTCCCAGTCCGGGCCCCGGCGGGTCGAGCGTCGCGCCCGGCAGGAGGTCGTAGACCACGCTTCCCAGCGTGCCCGCGGTGACCCGTACGTTGCCGACGGAGAACCCGGAGGGGCAGGGTCGCAGACGGCGGATGAGCTGCTGGGTCTCGCTCGCGGACGGCCGGATGAGCTCCTCCAGCAGCGCGGACGACAGACGCGTCGACTGTTCCGCCGCGCCATTGCCGGGTGCGTACGTCACCCCCGCGGCCGAAGGCTGGGGCTGCGCGGTGACACTGCCGACGGCCACCACGTCGGTGGGCGTGCCGTCGTCCATCTCGGACGGGATCACATCCCGTTCCCTCAGCATCGACTGGGGCGCCTTCTGTGTCACGAACACCAACACGGCCTGCCGGCCCGTCGGTTCGCCCCCGGTCCACTTCACTCCGTGGCCGAAGCCGACCACGTTCTCCAGCGGCTGCTCGCGCCGCAGGAAGTCCGACAACGCCTGCCGGCGTGAGCTGTCGCTCAGCTGCCCGCCGGTGGGCCCTCGCATCAGTTCGGGCTGGCTCGACACGGCCAGACCACCTTCTTCCCCGGTCAGCGCGGTTCCGGGGCGAACGAGCGGCTACTCCTGCGCGGACACCTCGCCGATCGCGAGCACGCGCACGGGTACGCCCTCCAGCTCGTCCGGAACCACGTCCTCGTCCCTGAGCCGGTCCCGGGGCACCTTACGGGTCACGAAGACCACGACGACGTCCTCGCCCGTGTGCTCGTCCTTCCCGGTCCCGACCCCCGTCACATGGGGCAGGCTCATCAGCCGGCCCTCGTGGAGGCTGCGCGCACGATGTGCGTCCACGTCGGCTCGCCTCCCTGGGTACTTCAGGTAGTTGGCTGTCTATGGCAATGGACACCGGCGGTCAAGGTGTTACGCCGTAAATCATGGGCTTGGTGGTGATCCGCACCGGATGACCTTCTTTACGAAGATTCGTCCGACCAATTTCCCGGGTGCGAGGGTCTTCTGCTCCCCGTGGGAAAGGGCGTACGGATTCATGGAAGCGAGTCGGCGGACGTCGCCCGGTGTTCAACTCCCGTTCAGACGTGGGCGGGACGGTGGCGCCGACCCGAGGTCCCCCACCCTCCAGGCCACACCGACCGTCACAGGAGACACCATGTCGCTCACCCGCAGGGACTTCGCCGCGAAATCCGCGATCACCGGCGCCGGGGTCGCCCTGGCCGGCAGCGTCGGCGCCCTCGCCACCGCGCCGGGCGCCCTCGCGGCCACGGACACCGAGACCGACGAGAGCGCCGCGGAGGGCTACGGCGGCCACGGTGTCGGCTACGGCCCGCTGCTCCCCGACCCCGACGGCCTCCTCGCGCTGCCCGCCGGGTTCAAGTACCGCGTCATCACCTACAGCGGCAAGACCAAGCTGGAGTCCGGCGAGATCACGCCCTCCAACCACGACGGCACCGCCACCTTCGACGGCCCGCGCGGCACCACCCTCCTCGTCAACAACCACGAGCTGAAGGGCCCGCGCGCCAACTGGAAGTACCCCGTGCCGCTCACCGAGGGCCTCGTCTACGACCCCGCCGCGTCCGGCGGCTGCACGGTCGTCGAGGTCCGCCCCGGCGGACACGTCGCCGAGTGGGTCGGCATCGCCGGCACCTCCACCAACTGCGCGGGCGGGCGCACCCCTTGGGACACCTGGCTCACCTGCGAGGAGACCGAGGACAAGGCCGGCTCCAACGGCATGACCAAGGACCACGGCTACGTCTTCGAGGTCGACCCGATCGACCACCGCGCCAACCGCGACCCCAAGCCCCTGAAGTTCTTCGGCCGTTACGCCCACGAGGCCGTCGTCATCGACCCCAAGCGCGGCCACGCCTACCTCACCGAGGACGCCGCGAGCCCCAACGGCCTCCTCTTCCGCTGGACCCCGCCCAAGGGCTTCGAGCACGGCCGCGGCAAGCTGCGCACCCTCGCCGACGACGCCGGTGTCCTCCAGGCCCCCAAGTGCTACGACTCCGGCGGCCAGTTCGTCGACGACCTCTCCCGCGCCACGAAGATCGGCACCGTCTACGGCGTCGACTGGGTGGACGTCCCCGACCGCGACGCGAAGACGGTGGCCGTCCGCAAGCAGTTCGCGGCCGGTGAGATCACCCGCGCCCGCAAGCTGGAGGGCATGTGGTGGGGTGACGGCGGCACCTACATCGTCTCCTCCTACGCCCGCGCCGAGAGCCCCGTCCAGCACGACGGCCAGGTCTGGTTCTACGACCCCAAGCGCCGCACCCTCACCCTGAAGGTGCTGCTCGGCGTCAACCCCGACCCCTCCGTCGACGGCGCCTTCGACGGCCCCGACAACATCACCGTCTCCCCGTACGGCGGCCTCGTCATCGCCGAGGACGGGGAAGGCATCCAGCACCTGTTCGGCGCCACCGACAGCGGCAAGACCTACCCGATCGCCCGCAACGAACTCAACATCGGCACCGAAGCGGAGCCCGAGTACAGCGAGTTCACCGGCGTCACCTTCTCCTGCGACGGCCGGACCCTTTACGCCAACATCCAGACGCCCGGAATCATGCTCGCCATCACCGGCCCCTGGAAGCGGCAGAAGAAGGGCTGACGGGCTGATTAATTCGTTCGACCGTCCCGCGGCACGCCTCCTACAGTGATGAATGTCCAGGTGCGAAGGCAGGACCTACTTCCACTGATAATGGGGCGGCCGCGGGTTCGAGTCCCGCCACCGGTACAACGCGCCGGTGTAGCTCAGGGGTTAGAGCACCTAATGTCGGTTCCGCCGACCTGAACTCTGGACACCACAACTTCATGCACCTCCCGGTGCGAGTCTTTTGAACTCGGGAGGCGCAGCTCATGGTGGGTGCCCGGTGCGCAGGCGGCGGATACTTCGGGATCTGGTGAGGGCCTGTCCCTCTTGCGGGTTCGAATCCCGTCATCGGCTCAGGGCCGATGTGGCGGAATGGAAGACGCGCCAGTTATAAGCACCGCAGCCGACTTCGAACTCGGGCACCCTCCTTTTGCCGCGTCTCCCTCCGAAACATCCATGAATTCGGGGGAATTCACCATGTCGCGATTCAACAAGCGAGCCGCAAAGGCGCAGCCCACCTCGCGCGTCACCTCGACGGGCCGAGTGCTCCGCACCTACGAGGGTGGCCGGGGCCGTGAGCGGGACGCGCGCTCCGAGCTCTTTCTGCTCGCCATCGCCAACTTCGTCTCGCAGGACACCTTCTACGAGACCGGCACCGACCGCGACGCCCGGTTCGCGCGACTCGTCCGCGACCTCGCCGTCACCGACCCCACGTGGACCGCCGGTCTGCTCGGGTGGCTGCGCGGTGAGGGGAACCTCCGTACCGCCTCGATCGTGGGCGCCGCCGAGTACGTACACGCCCGTCTGGAGGCGGGTGCCACCGACGGTCCGTCCAATCGGCAGGTCGTGGACTCCGTGCTGCGGCGGCCGGACGAGCCCGGCGAGCTGCTCGGGTACTGGACGGCGACCTACGGCCGTAGCGTGCCCAAGCCGGTCAAGCGGGGGGTCGCCGACGCCGTACGACGTCTCTACAGCGGCAAGTCGCTGCTGAAGTACGACACCGCGTCCAGGGGTTACCGCTTCGGCGACATCCTGAACCTGGTGCACGCGGCGCCGGACCCGGACAAGGCGGGGCAGGGCGAGCTGTTCCAGTACGCGCTCGACCGCCGGCACAACCCGGAGACGGCGGTGCCGCCCGCGTCCAGCCGGACGCTGGTCGCCCACCGTGAGCTGATGGAGCTGCCGGTGGCCGCACGGCGTGCGGTCGTCACGTCCGAGGGCGGCGCCGAGCGGCTCGCGGCGGCCGGGATGACGTGGGAGGCGCTGGCGGGCTGGCTGCAGGGGCCGATGGACAAGGCGGCCTGGGAGGCCGTGATTCCCTCCATGGGCGCGATGGCGCTCACGCGGAACCTGCGGAACTTCGACCAGGCCGGTGTCTCCGACGAGGTCGCGGCCCGGGTCGCCGCCCGGATCAGCGACCCGGCGGAGGTCGCGCGGTCGCGGCAGTTCCCCTTCCGGTACCTCGCCGCGTACCAGCACGCGCCCTCGCTGCGCTGGGCGTACCCGCTGGAGCAGGCGCTCGGCCACTCGCTGGCCAACGTGCCCGCGTTGCCCGGCCGGACGCTGGTCCTGGTCGACCGTTCGGGCTCGATGTGGGCGCGGCTGTCGGACCGTTCGCAGCTCAACCGGGCGGACGCGGCGGCGATCTTCGGTACGGCGCTGGCGCTGCGGGCCGAGGACGCGGACCTGGTGGAGTTCGGCACCACGAGCCGGAACCTGGCGTACGGCAAGGGCGAGTCGGTGCTGAAGATCCTCGGCCGCTTCGGCGACCTGGGCGGCACCGACACCACCTCGGCGGTGCGCGCGCACTACCGGGGGCAGGACCGGGTGCTGATCGTCACCGACGAGCAGTACGCGTTCAGCCACCACGGCGACCCGACCGAGCAGATCCCGGCGCATGTCCCGGTCTACACCTGGAACCTCGCCGGCTACCGCGCGGGCCACGGCCCGTCCGGCAAGGCGAACCGGCACACCTTCGGCGGCCTCTCGGACGCGGCCTTCCGGATGGTCCCGTTGCTGGAGAGCGCTCGGGACGCCGACTGGCCGTGGGCTGCCTGAGCGGCCCGCGCCACCTGTGCCGTCGGAGCGGCCCTGTGCCGCTTCGATGAGCGTGGCCCGCACCTTCACGGGGGGTGCGGGCCACACCCTTGTCCGGGCCCGGGCCTGACATCTAACATTTCAGTTGTGGAGGCCATACCGCGTACGTTGCTCAGGGACCGCGCCTACCAGGCGATCCGGGACGCCATCGTCGCCGGGGAGCTCGAACCCGGCGCGGCGGTACGGGACGCCGATCTCGCCGAACGGCTCGGGCTGTCCCGGGCGCCGGTGCGGGAGGCGTTCGCGCGGCTCGTCGACGAGGGGCTGCTGGAGAGCAAGCCGCAGAGCTACACGCGGGTGACGCAGGTGTCGGCCGCCGAGGTACGGGACGCCGCGGCCGTGGTCGGCGCCATGCACGAGCTCGCCACCCGGACCGCCGTGCCCCGGCTGTTCGCCGCCGACGTCGAGGCGATGCGCGCGGCCAACGAACGGTTCGCGGCGGCCGTCGCCTCCGGTGACGTCGACACCGCCCTGCGGGCCGACGACGCGCTCCATGACGTCCTCGTCCGCGTCAGCGGCAACCGTGCGGCGGCCGCCACCGCCGCCCGCTACACCCCGCTCATCCGCCGCCTGGAGCGCCGGCGCTTCGGCGAGGGCGGCAACTGCCGTTCGGCGGGACTGCACGAGCGGCTCATCGAGGCCTGCGCGGCCGGCGACGTGGACGAGGCCGTCCGGGTCACCGCGGAGATCTGGCGGGACCTGGCCGAGCTCGCCGACACCGACTGAAAGCGTCCCGGGAGGAACCATGTCCCTTTCCTCGTACGACCGTTACCCGCTCCTCTTCGGCCCGTCCCCGGTGCACCGGCTGGACCGCCTCACCGCTCACCTCGGCGGGGCGGAGATCTGGGCCAAGCGCGAGGACTGCAACTCCGGTGTGGCGTACGGCGGGAACAAGACCCGCAAGCTGGAGTACCTGGTCGCGGACGCGCTCGCGCAGGGCTGCGACACGCTCGTCTCCATCGGTGGCGTCCAGTCCAACCACACCCGCCAGGTCGCCGCCTGCGCGGCCCGCGCCGGGCTCAAGTGCGTGCTCGTGCAGGAGAGTTGGGTGGACTGGCCCGACGCCGTGTACGACAAGGTCGGCAACATCCTGATCAGCCGGCTCGTCGGCGCCGACGTACGGCTCGTGAAGGCAGGCTTCGGCATCGGCTTCAAGGAGAGCTGGGAACAGGCGCTCAGGGAGGTCGAGGAGTCCGGCGGCAAGCCGTACGCCATCCCGGCCGGCGCGTCCGACCATCCGCTCGGCGGGCTCGGCTTCGCCGGCTGGGCGTACGAAGTCGCCGAGCAGGAACGGGAGTCGGGCGTCTTCTTCGACACCGTGATCGTGTGCTCGGTGACCGGCTCCACCCAGGCCGGCATGGTCGCCGGGTTCGCCGCGCTGGAGGAGGCGGGCGGCCGGCCGCGCCGGGTGCTCGGCATCGACGCGTCGGCGAAGCCCGCCGCGACGAGGGAACAGATCGCGAGGATCGCCCGCCACACCGGGCAACTCATCGGCGTCAAACGCGAGTTGACCCTCGACGACATCGAGCTCGACGAGCGGTACCACGCGGGCGTCTACGGCATCCCCGACGACACCACCCTCGCGGCCATGCGCCTCGCCGCCCGCACCGAGGGGATGGTCACCGACCCCGTGTACGAGGGCAAGTCCATGGCAGGACTCATCGACCTAGTCGAGCGCGGCGAGATCGGCCGGGACGCCACGGTCCTCTACGCCCACCTCGGCGGCCAGCCGGCACTGAACGCGTACAGCGCGCTGTTCTAGGGCCGACGAGATCCGACGGCCGGCCCGGGGGAACCCGGGCCGGGCCTGCGACGGCTACCGATGGCTACAGCGCCTGGGCGGCCGGCTTGACCATTCCGCGGACCGTGCGGGACTTCACGAAGTCGCCCATCGCGGTCATCTCCCACTCGCCGGAGAACTGCTTGATCAGCTTGGCCATCATCACGCCGGTCTGGGGTTCGGCGCTGGTGAGGTCGAAGCGGACGAGTTCCTCGCCGGTGGTGCCGTCGATGAGGCGGCAGTAGGCCTTGGCGACCTCGGTGAACTTCTGGCCGGAGAAGGAGTTGACGGTGAAGACCAGGCCGGTGACCTCCTGGGGGAGCCGGCCGAGGTCGACGGTGATGACCTCGTCGTCGCCGCCGCCCTCGCCGGTGAGGTTGTCGCCGGAGTGGCGGATGGCGCCGCCCACGATCTGGAGCTTGCCGAAGTAGCAGCTGTCGACGTGGTTGCGCTGCGGGCCGTACGCGATGACCGAGGCGTCCAGGTCGATGTCCTTGCCGCGGTACGCCGGCTCCCAGCCCAGGCCCATCTTCACCGAGGACAGCAGCGGGCGGCCGCCCTTGACGAGGGACACGGTCTGGTTCTTCTGGAGGCTGACCCGGCCCTTGTCGAGGTTGATCTTCCCGGTACCGGGCGCGTGCGCGGGCGGCGGCGGGGGAGTCGTCAGCGGCGGGGCGGGCGGGGTGACCGGGGTCTGGATGGTGGGCTGCGGCGGGGCGACGGGGGCAGGGGTCGGGGCGGGAGTCGGTTCCTCGACCGTCACACCGAAGTCCGTGGCGATGCCCGCCAGGCCGTTGGCGTAGCCCTGGCCGACCGCGCGCGCCTTCCACGCGCCGTTGCGCAGGTAGATCTCCACGACCACCAGCGCCGTCTCGCTGCCGAGCTGCGGGGGCGTGAACGTGGCCAGGACGGAGTTGTCGCCCGCGTCGCGGATCGTCGCCGTCGGTTCGATGCCCTGGAAGGTCTGGCCGGCCGCGTCCGGGCTGGCGGTGACGACGATCTTCTCGATGCCGGGCGGGAGCGCGGCGGTGTCGACGACGATCGCGTCGGGGGCGGTGCCGCCGCCGGAGCGGTACGTCACGCCCGGGCCGTTGGGCTGGTTGTAGAAGATGAAGTCGTCGTCCGAGCGCACCTTGCCGTCGGCGGTGAGCAGCAGGCCCGATACGTCGAGCCGCACCGGGGCGGCGACGTCCACCGTCACGCGCGCGGTGGAGAGAGGGATGTTCGAGCCGGGGGTCATAGCTGTCATGCCCGGTGAACGATCGAGGCCGCTTTACCGTTCCCTTACCCGGGGCCGATCGGTTCAGCGGCGGGTCCGGGGGTTGTTGCGGGGGTGGTTTCTGGCGGTTCGCTCGTTGCCGCGCTTGTAGTTTCCGGTCCAGCGGGCCATGACGAGCTGGGGGTCGGAGGACGACTCGACCTCGGCGAGGAACTGGGCGGCTCGTGGGCCGTGGAGGGTGGTGGCCGGGCGGTTGTGGTGGGTGATGTGAACGGTTCCGCCGGCGTGTGCCTCGTAGTGGAATCCGTTGGGGTTCTTCGGCATGGGGGAACCGTAGAGGGCGGGCGGGGGCGGGCCCCAACGGTTTTCGCCCCCGCCCGCCGGACCGGCTGAGCGATGCCGACCCGTGTTCCCTTCCCTACGGCACCACCACGATCTTCCTCCCCACCCCCGCCGCGAACTGCCCCAGCGCCTCCGGATACCGCTCCAGCGGGATCCGGTCGCTGATGAAGATCTCCGGGTCCAGGACACCGTTCGCGAAGAGTTCCGCCGCGCGTTCGAAGCTGTGCAGCACCGCCATGGAGCCGGTGATGGTGATCTCCTGGTTGTAGATGCGGTACGGGTCGATGGAGACCCGGGTCGCGTAGTCCGCCACCCCGAACTGGAGGAACGTCCCCGCCTTGGCCACCCTTCCCAGGCCGTCCTGGATCGCCGCCGCGTTCCCCGTCGCGTCGACGACCAGGTCCCAGCCCTGCGGACGGTCCAGCTCGTCCGCGTTCGCGGCGGAGCCCGAGACGCCCAGCCGCTGTGCCGTCTCCAGGCGGGTCGGGTTGAGATCCACCACGTCCACACTGGCCGCACCGGTCCGCTTGGCGAGCTCCAGCATCATCAGGCCCATCGTGCCGGAGCCGTAGATGAGGACGTGGGCGCCCAGCCTCGACCGCAGCACGTCATAGCCGCGGACCGCGCAGGAGAGGGGTTCGACCAGGGCCGCGTCCTGGGTGCGGACGTGGTCGGGGAGGCGTACGCAGTTGGCGACCGGGGCCACCGCGTACTGCGCCGCACCTCCCGCCGTCGTCACTCCGATCGCCGCCCAGCGCTCGCAGAGGTTGTTGTGGCCGGTACGGCAGTAGCGGCACTCGTAGCAGTACAGGGACGGGTCGACGGCCACGCGGTCGCCGACCGACAGTTCCGTGACCTGCCGGCCGACCCCCACCACCTCGCCCGCGAACTCGTGCCCCGGCACGATCGGCAGCTTCGGGGCGAACTCGCCCTGGAGGATGTGCAGATCGGTGCCGCACAGGCCGCACGCCGCGACCTCGACGACGACATCGCGCGGGCCCGGCGTCGGGTCCGGGACCTCCGACACGACGGCACGGCCTACGGACTCGATGACGGCGGCCTTCATTTGACGGCTCCCAGTGACAGGCCCTGGACCAGTTTGTCCTGGGCGGCGAACCCCGCGGCGAGCACCGGCAGGGAGATGACGAGGGACGCGGCGCACACCTTGGCGAGGAACAGGCCCTGGCTGGTGATGAAGCCGGTCAGGAAGACGGGGGCCGTTTCCGCCACGACTCCTGTGAGCACCCTCGCGAACAGCAGCTCGTTCCAGCTGAAGATGAAGCAGATCAACGACGTCGCCGCTATGCCCGGCAGGGCGATCGGGGCCACCACGCGCGCGAGGATCGTCGGGAGGCGCGCGCCGTCCACCCGCGCCGCCTCGATGATCGCCACCGGCACCTCGGCCAGGAACGACTGCATCATCCACACCGCGATCGGCAGGTTCATGGAGGTGTAGAGGATGACCAGCAGCCAGATGTTGTCCAGCATGTCCGTGTTCTTGGCGAAGAGGTAGATCGGCAGCAGGCCCGCCACCACCGGCAGCATCTTCGTCGACAGGAAGAAGAACAGGACGTCCGTCCACTTGCGCACCCGGTTGATCGACAGCGCGTACGCCGCCGGGAGCGCCAGGAGCAGGACGAAGACCGTCGACGCCAGCGATGCCACCGTCGAGTTGATCAGCGACGGCCAGGGGCTCGCGCCGCCGCCCGTGCCGAAGAACTCGCGGTAGCCGTCCAGGGTGAGGGCGGCACCGAAGGACGGGGGATTGGTCGCCGCGTCCGTCTCCGAGTGGAAGGACGTCAGGGCCATCCACGCGATGGGGAAGAAGAAGACGATCCCCAGCAGCCAGGCTGTCACGCCGAGGCCAAGTCCCTTGCGCTTCTGGGTGGTTGTGTTCATGCCCGACCCGCCTCCTCGCGGAACAGGGACGACACCACGCGCAGGGCGAAGGTCGCGATGATGATCGAGCCGATGACCACCAGGACGCCCGCGGCCGAGGCGAGGCCGTTCTCATGGGCCTGGTAGAAGCTCTGGTAGACGGTGTAGGGGAGGTTCGCCGTGTCCAGACCGCCCGAGGTGATCGTGAAGACCGCGTCGAAGTTCTGGACGATGTAGATCGAGCCCAGCAGGGCGCCCAGTTCGAGGTAGCGGCGCAGATGCGGGAGCGTGAGGTGGCGGAAGATCTGCCAGTCGCTCGCGCCGTCCACCCGCGCCGCCTCTATCTGCTGGGGGTCGCGGCTCTGCAGGCCCGCCAGCAGGATCAGCATCATGAACGGGGTCCACTGCCAGACCAGCGAGGCCTCGACCGCGAGCAGCGGGGTGTTGGAGATCCAGTCGGGCTGTGGGCCGCCCACATAGTGCAACAACCCATTGAGCAGGCCGTATTCGGGGTTGTAGAGCACATGCTTCCAGAGCAGGGCCGCCGCGACGGGGACCACGAGGAAGGGTGCGATGAGGAGCGTGCGGACCACTCCCCGGCCGCGGAAGCGGCGGTCGAGGAGCAGCGCCAGGGCCAGGCCCAGGACCAGACTGACCAGGACCACCGTCGCCGTCAGCAGGATCGTCGTCCACACCGAGTGGCGCAGGTCGGCGTCCGTGAGGACCTGGCGGTAGTTGTCGACGCCGGTGAAGTGGCGGGCCTTCGGATAGAGGGCGTTCCAGTCGAAGAAGGAGATCACCAGCGTGGCCACGAACGGGAGTTGGGTGACCACGATCATGAAGACCAGGGCGGGCAGGAGCGGGGCGCGGGTGGCCCAGGCGCGCAGCCGGGCCGACGGTGGGCGGGTCGTGCGTACGGAGGCTGCGGCCAGCGGGGCCGTCGTTGTCGCTGTCATCGTCCCTCGTACTCCTCGGAGATCTTCTCGGCGAGCCGCTGGGACTTGCTCAGCGCCGACTCCACGGACTGGCGTCCGGCGATGGCCGCGCTGATCTCCTGGGAGACCTTGGTGCCGAGATCGGTGAACTCGGGGATGCCGACGAACTGGATGCCGGGCGCGGGGCGCGGCTGCACCCCCGGGTTGTTCGGCTGCGCGCCCTCGATGGCCTCCTTGGTCATCTCCTGGAAGGCGGCGGCCTCTTTGACGTACGCCGGATTCGTGTACGTCGACGCGCGCTTGCCGGCCGGGACGTTGGACCAGCCGATCTCGTCGCCGACCAGCTGCTCGTACTGCTTGCTGGAGGCCCAGGAGACGAACTTCCAGGCCTTGTCGGGGTTGCGGGAGGCGTCCTGGATGCCCCAGGCCCAGGTGTAGAGCCAGCCGGAGGACTTGGTCTCCTCGACGGGGGCGGGGGCGTAGCCGACCTTGCCCTTGACGGGGGATCCGGAGGCTTCCAGGGAACCCGCCGCGCTCGTGGCGTCGTACCACATGGCGACCTTGCCCTGGGTCATGTTGTTGAGGCACTCGGCGAAGCCGGACTGGGGTGCGCCCAACTCGCCGTGCTCACGGACCAGGTCGACATAGAACTTCGTGGCCTTCTCCCACTCGGGAGAGTCGAGCCGGGCCTTCCAGTTCTTGTCGAACCAGGTGCCGCCGAAGGTGTTCACGACCGTGGTGAGCGGGGCCATGACCTCGCCCCAGCCGGGGAGTCCGCGCAGACAGATGCCCTTCATGCCGGGCTCGGCGCCGTCCACCTTCGCGGCCAGGTCGGCGACCTGGGTCCAGGTGGGGTGCGCGGGCATCGTCACACCGGCCTTCTCGAAGACGTCCTTGCGGTACATCAGGAAGGACGACTCGCCGTAGAAGGGCTGGCCGTAGAGCTTGCCGTCGTCGCCGGTCAGGGACTGGCGCATCGGCTTGAGGACGTCCTGTTCGTCGTACGACGGGTCCTTGGCGACGTAGGAGTCCATCTCGTGCAGCCAGCCGTTGCGGGCGTAGATCGGGATCTCGTAGTTGGAGAGGGTCGCCACGTCGTACTGGCCGGCCTGGTTGGCGAAGTCCTGGCTGATCTTGTCGCGGACGTCGTTCTCGGGCAGGACGGTGAAGTTGACCTTGATGCCGGTCTCTTCGGTGAAGCGGGGGGCCAGTTTCTGGAGTTCGGTCATCTGGGGGTTGTTGACCATGAGGACGTTGATCGAGTCGCCGCCCGATCCCGTCCCGCCTGCTCCGACCCAGCAGCCGGAGAGCAGCGGGGCGAGCAGCGTCCCTGCGGCGGCGAGGGCGAGCGTGGCTCGCGGTGGCCGTCGTCGGCTCTGGGTTCGCATGGATCGCTCCTGGACGTATGGGGAGATAAGGGGCGCGCCAAGGGGTGACGTGCCGCATTAAGTGGTGGGTTGGTTTTTCAGACTCGGATCTTCAGGCTCGGTTCTTCAGGCTCGGTTCTTCAGGCTCGGATGACCTGGGGGCCGAGCAGCGAATAGCGGTGCGCCTCCGCCGACGGCAGCAGCGTGCTCGTGACGATCGTCTCCAGTACGCCGATCTCCGCGAACCGGCAGAAGCTGACCGCCCCGAACTTGGTGTGGACGCCCGCGAACACCGTGCGCCGCGCGGCCCGGATCGCCTGCGCCTTGACCTCGCTGACCGCCGGGTCGGGGGTGGTGAGGCCGTGCTCGCGGGAGATGCCGTTGGCGCCGATGTAGGCCAGGTCGACGACGAAGCCGGCCAGCATCTTCGTCGTCCAGTGGTCGACGGTGGCGAGGGTGCCGGGGCGGACCCGGCCGCCGAGGAGCAGTACGGAGGTGTTCTCCGCCTCGGCGAGCGCGCCCGCGACCGGGAGGGACGCGGTGACCACGGTCAGGGGGCGGTCCCTGGGGAGCGCCTCGGCGATGAGCTGGGGGGTGAAGCCCTCGTCGACGAAGACCGTCTCGGCGTCCCCGAGCAGCTCGGCCGCGGCGGTCGCGATCCGGCGCTTCTCGGGGACGTGGCTGGTGGCGCGGAAGGCGAGCGTCGTCTCGAAGCCGGCGCTCTCCACGGGGTAGGCGCCGCCGTGGGTGCGGCGGACGAGGCCGTGGTCCTCCAGGGCGCGGAGGTCTCGGCGGACGGTTTCCTTCGCCACGCCGAGCTGGGCGGCGAGGGTGTTGACGTCCACGGATCCGCTGGCGCGGGCGGCGCGGATGATGTGCCGCTGGCGGTCTTCCGCGGTGCCGGGCATTTTTGTCACCCGCCTTCCTGTGCCGGTGCCCGTTCGGGCCGTACACGGGAAGTTCTACAGCGGGGGCGGTGTGGTGACCAGGTCTGTTGCGGGGGCGATCCTGTCCGTGTGTGCCCGTTCGGGCGGGGCGCGCCCAGGAGCTCGGAGGGGGCTGTCGTGTGGCGGCTGCGGCGGTGTTGTGGCTGGTCGCGCAGTTCCCCGCGCCCCTGGTCGTGGCGCTGCGCGCCCACGACCAGGGGCGCGCCCTTGCCCGGATACGGCTGCGGGCGGGCCCGTTCCTCGCCCGCCCGCCCGTCCTCTGCCTCGCTCGTCAGTACGGCCAGATCGGCGGGTCGCTCACGAAGTGGCCGCCCAGGTAGGCGTGGGCGATGTTGTCCGGGTCCAGTTCGCCTTGTTCGGCGATCAGCTTCTCCGCATACGGCTCGGAGTCGTCCTGGGGGTCGTAGCCGAGGGCGCGGGCGGTGCTGAGGTCCCACCACAGGCGGGTGTTGGCGGAGGAGCCGTAGACGACGGTGTGCTGGACGTCATCGGCGGTGAGGGCCGCGTGGAAGAGGCGGGCGCCGTCGGCGGGGCTCATCCAGACCGAGAGCATGCGGACGCTGGTGGGCTCGGCGAAGCAGGAGCCGATGCGGACCGAGACGGTCTCCAAGGCGTGCTTGTCCCAGTAGAGCTGGGCGAGGTCCTCGCCGAAGGACTTGGACAGGCCGTAGAAGGTGTCCGGGCGGTGCGGGGTGTCGATGGGGATCAGCGCGCCCGGATCAAGAGGGGTGTCGCCCTCGGGGCGGGGGGTGAAGCCCACCGCGTGGTTGGAGGAGGCGAAGACGATCCTCGGGACGCCCTCCTCGCGGGCGGCCTCGTACAGGTTGTACGTGCCCTCGATGTTCGCCTTGAGGATCTTGTCGAAGGAGGCTTCCAGGGAGATGCCCGCGAGGTGGATGATCGCGTCGACACCGCGTACGGCCTCGCGTACGGCGTCCTTGTCGGCGAGGTCCGCGACGATCGCGTCCGGTTCGCCCTCGACGGGCAGCAGGTCGAGGAGGCGCAGCTGGTAGCCGTACTCGGGGAGCAGGTCCCGCATCAGGGTGCCCAGTCCGCCGGCGGCGCCGGTGAGCAGAACGGTGCGGGGCGCTGGCATCGGCGGGTCTCCTCTGCGGGGCATTCACATTCGTGGACAAGTTAAGGATCAACGGCTTGTGGCGTCAAGGGTGGCGGAGCCGCAGTTCATAAACATAAACTTCGATCAGAGATCTGCACATCCATCTGCGCATCCAGCAGCTTAGGGAGAGCCCGTGACGTCTGCCGACCTCGCCACCCGACTCGGCATCCCCAGCGGCCCGCTGTTCTTCCCTGTCACCGCCTACGGCCCCGACGGCTCGGTCGACCTCGACGTGTATCGCACGCATGTACGGCGCGGGGTGGAGGCCGGGGCCGCCGCCGTCTTCGCCTGCTGCGGCACCGGGGAGTTCCACGCCCTCACCCCCGAGGAGTTCGAGGCGTGCGTACGGGCCGCGGTCGAGGAGACGGCGGGACGGGTGCCGGTCGTCGCGGGCGCCGGGTACGGCACCGCGCTCGCCGTGCGGTACGCGCGCCTCGCGGAGGCGGCCGGCGCGGACGGGCTGCTCGCGCTGCCGCCGTATCTCGTGATCGCCGGGCAGGACGGGCTGCTGCGGCACTACCGGGAGATCGCGGCGGCGACCGCGCTGCCCGTCATCGTCTACCAGCGCGACAACGCCGTGTTCACCCCGGAGACCGTCGTCGCACTGGCCCGCACGGAAGGGATCATCGGGCTCAAGGACGGGCTCGGCGACCTGGATCTGATGCAGCGGATCGTGAGCGCCGTACGGACCGAAGTCCCGGGCGACTTCCTCTACTTCAACGGACTCCCGACCGCCGAGCAGACCCAGCTCGCCTACCGGGCCGTCGGCGTCCCGCTCTACTCCTCCGCGGTCTTCTGCTTCGCTCCCGAGATCGCCCTGGCCTTCCACGGAGCGCTGGATTCGGGAGACCTGGGCCTGGCGAACCGCCTCCTGGACGGTTTCTACCGCCCGTTCGTCGAACTGCGCGCGCAGGGGCGCGGTTACGCGGTCGCGCTGGTCAAGGCGGGCGTACGGCTGCGCGGACTGGACGTGGGGGAGGTCCGGCCCCCGCTGCACGAGCCGGCCGAGGACCATGTGAAGCGGCTCGCAGACATCATCGAGCGCGGGTACGCGCTGCTGGAGGAGGGCACCAAGTGAAGGCGTCGGCATTCGTCTACCCCTGGGACGTCAACGGGGACCCGGAGGCCGCCGAGCGCATCGCCTCCCTCGGCGTGCGGCAGGTGACCCTCGCCTCCGCCTACCACTCCACGCGCGCGTTGACGCCCCGCCACCCGCGCCACCGCATCGTCACGGCCGAGTACGCGTCCGTGCTCTACCCGACGGACGACCGCTGGGAGGGACGGGAGCTGCGCCCGTACGCGGCCGGCGACTGGGCACCCGGCGACGCCTTCGGCGAGGCGGCCACCGCGCTCGCCGACGCAGGCCTTGAGGTGCACTCCTGGGTGGTCCTCGCCCACAACTCCCGCCTGGGCGCCGAACATCCGGACACCTCCGTCGTCAACGCCTACGGCGACCGCTACCCGTGGGCCCCCTGCATCGCCCAGCCCGCCACGCGCGCGTACCTCGTCGACCTGGCCGCCGAAGCGGCGGTACGCCCTGGCACGCGCGGCACCGAACTGGAGTCCCTCGGCTGGTACGGCCTCCAGCACCTCCACGCCCACGACAAGACCGGCGGAGTCGGCCTCGGGGACGCCGGGCTGTATCTGATGGCGCTCTGCTTCTGCCCGGTCTGCCAGGAGGGTTACGGGGAGCAGGGCCTGGACGCCGACGAGCTGGCCGCCGCCGTACGCGACGCCCTGGAGCCGCTGTGGCAAGGGGCGCCGGACGACGAGGGCTGGGCCGGCGTGGAGAAACTGCTCGGCGAGACGCGGGCGGCGGACACGCGCGCGTGGCGGGACGAGACCGCCCGTACGCTCCAGGAGGCGGCGGTCGGCGCGGTGCGCGCGGCGGCGCCCGAGGGCTTCCAGGTACTCCTGCACGCCGACCCGGTGACCTACCACGTCGGCGCCAACGCGGGCGTGGATCCGGCGCACATCCTCGCCGTGGCCGACGGTGTGGTCGTGCCGTGCGCGGGCGGACCGGGGCTGCTGACCCCCTTCGCCGAGCAAGGGCGGGTGGACGCGGTCATCGCCGCCAACTTCGGGGTGGTGTCGGGGATGGGCGGCAGCCCGGGCACCCTCGCGGCGGACGCGGCACGCGCGCGTGAGCTGGGGGCGACCGAAATGCGGCTCTATCACGCCGGGTTGGCGTCCGACGGCGACCTGACGGCGGTACGGGCGGCGCTGGCGGGGCGGTGAGGCGGGCCGAGTGGTGACCGGGCCGCGTTGTCAGTGGCCCGGTATACCGTGCGAAGTGTAGGCCGGACGGAGATCGTGAGGGACTCGCGGCTATGGGGGGTGGGTCGCACAGGCCCCGGCCACCGGCTCGGGCCTGGAGTCATCTTGCCCTTGCCCCACCCCCCAACCCCGCGCCCGCGTGTGACACATCTGCCGGCCTCCTGAGCAGCCAGCCCGCCGTCAGCAGCCACAGCCCGCCCGCCACGACCAACAGGGGTTTCTGGTCGACCAGTTCGACGAGGACCGCTCCAACGCCCAGTCCCAGGACGTTCGGTGCGAACACCAGCGTGTTGGCCGTGGCGACCGTACGGCCCAGCAGCGCGTCCGGGGTCTCGCGCTGCACGGCCGTCAGCGCGGCGATCAGGACGCAGGGCAGGCCGACACCGCTCGCCGCGCTGCACGCGAGGGCGAGCGCGTCGGACGGGACCGCGCGGAGTGCCGTCGCGAGGGCGGTGAGCGCGATGCCGTACGCCGCGAAGCGGGGTGCGCCGAGGTGTCGGAGGGCCGGGCCCGCGAGGAGGCCGACCGTCACGGAACCGGCGCCCTGGACGGCGTACAGGACACCCGCGTAGGCGGGGGAGTGGCCGAGGTCGTCGATGACGGCGTAGAGCATCGAGCCGGTCAGGCCCGCGAAGAGCATGGTGGTGCCGCCGGCCAGGATCAGGGGGCGCAGCACGGGGTGCGCCCGCAGCTGCCGGATGCCCTCGCTGACCGGGGTGCGTCCGGACGGCTCCGGGGCGGTCTCGCGGACGTGGAGGGCGGCGTACAGGAGGGTGGCGAGCGTGAAGGTGCTCGCGTCGAGGAGGGCGACGGCCGGACCGCCGTACAGCGTGTAGAGCCCCGCGCCCGCCAGCGGGGCGACCAGTTTCATGCCCTCCGTGATCGCCATCCGCAGGCCGTTGAACTCGCCGAGGAGCGACGGGGTGACGGCGGCGGTGACCAGGGCGGACTCGGCCGCGTCATGGACGACGCCGGCCGCGCCGTAGACGAACAGGACCGTGTAGAGGAGCCAGAGGCGGTCGGGGGAGTCGACGGTGAAGAGGGTGAGGAGGAGGGCGGCGAGGAGCAGGTTCGCGCCGATGAGGAGGGGTTTGCGGCGGACGCGGTCGGCAAGGGTGCCGAGGAGGGGGCCCAGCAGCGTGGGCGCCCACATCGCGAGCAGGCAGAGGGCGGCGAGGCCGTCCGAGCCGGTGAGGTCCTTGACCCAGACGCCCGAGGCCAGCCAGAGCGCGGAGGTGCCGAAGCCTGAGACGACGGTGGCGGTGAGGTAGAGGGCCGCGTCGCGGTTGCGGAGGACGGTCAGGAGGGGTGGCATGTCTGGTGATCGTGGGGCTAAGGAGGGGGCGCCGGGATCGGGCAGGTGCCTTAGAAAGGCGGGGAGAAGTGGCCCCGGGTGACGGCGGCCGTGAGTGGGCCCCTTAATCGGAGGCGCCCCCGGCGAGCCGCGCCCTACCCTCCCCGCATGTCACTCACCCTCACGGTCCTCGGCACCGCCTCCCCCCATCCCGCCCCGGACACCCCGACCTCCGGTTATCTGGTGCGCGGCGGAGGCGCCGAGGTGTGGGTGGACGCCGGGTTCGGGACGTTCGCGGAATTGCGGCGGCACACTGATCCGGCGAGGCTGAGCGCGATCTGGATCAGCCACCTCCACGCGGACCACAATGCCGATCTGCTCGCCGCCGTGTACGGGCTGGCGTACGGCGGGCTGACCCCGCCCGCCCCCATCCCCGTCTACGCACCCACCGGTTGCGCCCAGCGCCTCGCTGGGTTCTTCGGGCGTTCCGACGCCGGGTTCCTGAGTGGGGTACTCGACTTCCGGACCTTGTACGACGGTCATGTCGCCCGGCACGGCGAACTCACCCTCTCCGCCCACTCCGTTGTGCACGACGTGGAGGCCTACGGGCTGCGCGCCGAGAGCGCGGGGCGGACTCTCGCGTACTCCGGGGACAGCGGACCCTGCCCCGCCCTCATCGAACTCGCCCGCGACGCCGACCTGTTCCTCTGCGAGGCGGACATCGACACGCATCGCGATGGCGAACAGGTGCATCTGACCCCCGAGGACGCTGGTTCGACGGCTCGCGCGGCACAGGTCCGGCAGTTGCTCGTCACGCATGTCGGTCCCTCCCTCACTCCTGAAGTGGCCACCGCGCGCGCCGCCTCGGTCTTCGACGGACCCACCTCCGCCGCCCGCGTCGGGGAGACCCGCACCGTCTGACGCCTCCGCCCGGCAACCCCAACTTCCTTTGTCAGAAGCATTGACGAAACACAGGAGCCCTCCTACCTTCAACGCGTCGTACCTCGTACGTCATATATGAGACGCGATACGTGAGATCCCATACGCGAGACGAGCGAAAGCCGTCCCGCGAAGATCCGAGAGGCGCGCATGACCTCTGTGCCCACGCCGATCCCCTCCCGCACGCAATATGTGCAGGAGGAGATCAAACGCCGCATCCTCACCGGCCAGTTGACGCCGGGGCAGGCTCTGGTCGAGACCGAGCTCGCCGCACAGTTCGGGGTGTCCAAGACCCCGGTGCGCGAGGCGCTCAAGACCCTGGCCGGCACCGGGCTCGTCGTGATGAGCCAGTACAAGGGCGTCACGGTGCGCATGGTGGACGCGGACATGGCGCGCGAGGTCTACGACGTCCGGCTGCTCCTCGAACCCGAGGCGCTGAAGCGGGCGGTGAAGCGCGGTGCCTCGCTCGACGAGGCGCGCGACGCGCTGACCCGGGCCGACGCGGCGACCGACACCGCCGAACGCTCCCTGGCGAACCGGGAGTTCCACCGCGCCCTGTATCTGCCGTGCGGCAACCCGCTGCTCGGCCGGATGCTCGACGAGGTCCGCGACCAGGCGGCGCTGGTCTCCGCGGTCGCCTGGGCGGCCTCGCCCTCCTGGGAGCGGGAGGCCGGTGAGCACCGGGAGATCCTGCGGCTCGCCCTGGACGGTGACGCCGACGGCGCGGCCCGTGCCCTCCACGCGCACATCGCGTCGTTCGTGCAGCGGGCCTACCCGGGGGTCCTCGAAGAGCTCCAGGCAGAGGAAGGTCAGGAATGAGCAGCGTGACGTTCGAGACCCAGCGGGCGGCCCTGGCCGACGTGGTGGCGATCCCGGTGACCCCGTTCGCCGAGGACGGCTCCATCGACCAGGACGCCCACCGGGCCCTGCTGCGTCGGCTGCTCGACGGAGGGATCACCACCCTCACCCCCAACGGCAACACCGGCGAGTTCTACGCCCTCACCCCCCAAGAGCGGCAGCTCGTCAACGAGTTGACCGTGGAGGAGGCGGGTGACCGAGCCGTCATCCTCGTCGGTGTCGGGCATGACGTGCCCACCGCCATCGCCTCCGCCCGCCAGGCCCGCGAACTGGGCGCCGCGATGGTGATGGTCCACCAGCCCGTCCACCCGTACGTCTCCCAGGGCGGCTGGGTCGACTACCACCGCGCCATCGCCGAGGCCGTGCCCGAGCTGGGCGTCGTCCCCTACATCCGCAACGCGCAGCTCGTCGGCGCCCGCCTCGCCGAACTCGCCGACGCCTGCCCGAACGTCATCGGCGTCAAGTACGCCGTCCCGGACGCGGCGAGATTCGCGGCCTTCGCCCGGGACGCGGGGCTGGAGCGCTTCGTGTGGGTCGCCGGACTCGCCGAGCCCTACGCCCCCTCCTACTTCTCCGCGGGCGCCACCGGCTTCACCTCAGGGCTGGTGAACGTCGCCCCGTCCGTCTCGCTGAACATGATCGAAGCGCTTCGATCCGGCGACTACCCGACCGCCATGAAGGTCTGGGAGCAGATCCGCCGCTTCGAGGAACTCCGCGCCGCCAACGGCTCCGCCAACAACGTCACCGTCGTCAAGGAGGCCCTCGCCTCCCTGGGCCTGTGCCGCCGCGACGTCCGCCCGCCGAGCCGGCCGCTGCCGGAGGACGAGCGGGCCGAGGTCGCCGCGATAGCCGCGGGGTGGTCGATATGACCGACAGGGAGCTGACCGGCAGAGAGCTGACCGACAGGGAGCTGACCGACAGGGAGAGCGACAGCGGAACGCGAACCCGGCTGAGCCCCGAACAGCTCCGCAGCCACCAGTGGTACGGCACCGAGGGCCAGCTCCGCACCTGGTCCCACAACGCCCGGATGCGCCAGCTCGGTTACGAGGCCGAGGAGTACCGCGGCCGCCCGGTCATCGCCGTCCTCAACACCTGGTCCGACATCAACCCCTGCCACGTCCATCTGCGCGAACGCGCCGAGGCGGTCAAGCGGGGCGTGTGGCAGGCCGGGGGCTTCCCGCTCGAATTCCCGGTCTCCACCCTCTCGGAGACCTACCAGAAGCCGACCCCGATGCTCTACCGCAACCTCCTCGCCATGGAGACGGAGGAGCTGCTGCGGTCCTACCCGATCGACGCGGCCGTGCTGCTGGGCGGCTGCGACAAGTCGACGCCCGCGCTGCTCATGGGCGCCACCTCCGCCGACGTACCGTCCCTCTTCGTTCCGGCGGGGCCGATGCTGCCCGGACACTGGCGCGGCGAGACCCTCGGGTCCGGCACCGACATGTGGAAGTACTGGGACGAGCACCGCGCGGGCAACCTCACCGACTGCGAACTCCGCGAACTGCAAGGCGGGTTGGCGCGGTCTCCCGGTCACTGCATGACCATGGGCACCGCGTCCACGATGACCGCCGCCGCGGAAGCCCTCGGCATGACCCTGCCGGGCGCCTCCTCGATCCCGGCCGTCGACTCCGGGCACGAGCGGATGGCCGCCGCCTCCGGACGCCGGGCCGTGGAGCTCGCCTGGACCGGGCTCAAGCCGTCGGAGATCCTCAGCCGCGAGGCCTTCGAGGACGCCGTCACCACGGTCCTCGGGCTCGGCGGCTCCACCAACGCCGTGATCCACATCATCGCGATGGCGGGCCGCGCCGGGATCAGGCTCACCCTCGACGACTTCGACCGTGTCGCCCGGACCGTCCCGGTGCTGGCGAACGTACGGCCCGGCGGACAGACGTACCTCATGGAGGACTTCCACTTCGCCGGCGGCCTGCCCGCGTTCCTCTCCCGGATCACCGACCTGCTCCACCTGGACCGGCCGACCGTCAACGGCACGCTGGGGGAGCAGCTGGAAGGGGCCGTCGTCCACGACGACGACGTCATCCGCACCCGGGAGAATCCGGTCGCGAGCGAGGGCGGGGTCGCCGTGCTGCGCGGCAACCTCTGCCCGGACGGCGCGGTCATCAAGCACATCTCCGCCGAGCCGCACCTGCTCAAGCACACCGGTCCCGCGGTCGTCTTCGACGACTACAAGACCATGCAACGCACCATCAACGACCCGGAGTTGAACATCACCGCCGACAGTGTGCTGGTGCTGCGGAACTCCGGCCCGAAGGGCGGGCCCGGCATGCCCGAGTACGGCATGCTGCCCATCCCCGACCACCTGCTCAAGCAGGGCGTGCGGGACATGGTCCGGATCTCCGACGCCCGCATGAGCGGCACGAGTTACGGCGCGTGCGCGCTGCACGTCGCGCCCGAGTCGTACATCGGCGGCCCGCTCGCGTTCGTCCGCACCGGTGAGCTGATCACCCTGGACGTCGAGGCCCGTTCCCTCCATCTCCACGTGGACGACGAGGAGTTGGAGCGCCGCAGGGCGGAGTGGACGCCGCCGCCCGTCCGTTACGAGCGGGGCTACGGCGCGCTCTACAACGAGCAGATCACGCAGGCCGACACCGGCTGCGACTTCGAGTTCCTCGCCCGGAAGGGCAACGTGCAGGACCCGTACGCGAGTTGAACCGCGGCCGCCACACGGCCTTGCACCTCTCTGCACAAAGAGAAAGCGCTTCCTGCACGACGAAAGCACGACGCACGCACCGCGTACTGAACTGATCGGAGAACAGTCATGGCCCAAGCCGCAGCCGTGGCGAAACCGCCCGCGCCACCCCGGCGGCGCCGTGCCTCCGCCACCCCGCGCAGGCTCCCGTACCTGCTGATCGCACCGGCAGCCCTGCTGATGCTGGGCTTCATCGCCTACCCGGTGATCAGTGTCTTCTACTACAGCCTGCAGAACTACAACCCCACCAAGCCCTGGCGGAACGGATACGCGGGCTTCGACAACTTCGTCCACGCCTTCACCGAGGACCCGGTCTTCTGGGACACGCTGACCTTCAGCGCCAAGTGGGTCTTCGTCGAGGTGGGACTCCAGCTGCTCTTCGGTCTCGCGCTGGCGCTCATCGTCAACCAGACCTTCGTCGGGCGGGCCATGGGGCGCGCGATGGTCTTCTCCCCGTGGGCCGTCTCCGGCGTGCTGACCTCCGCGATCTGGGTGCTGCTCTACAACTCCCAGACGGGACTGACCCGTTACCTCGCGGACATGGGCATCGGCTCCTACGGCACGAGCTGGCTGTCGGACACCTCGACCGTCTTCCCGGCGGCGATCGTCGCCGACCTGTGGCGCGGTGTCCCCTTCTTCGCGATCCTCATCCTCGCCGACCTCCAGTCCGTCTCGAAGGACCTGTACGAGGCCGCCGAGGTCGACGGGGCCAGCCGGATCAAGCAGTTCTGGCACATCACGCTGCCGCACCTCAAGGACGCGATCATCCTCTCCACGCTGCTGCGCGCGGTCTGGGAGTTCAACAACGTCGACCTGCTCTACACCCTCACCGGCGGCGGACCGGCCGGTGAGACGACGACCCTCCCGCTCTACATCGCCAACACCTCGGTCGACGCCCACAACTTCGGCTACGCGTCGGCCCTGACCACGGTGGCGTTCGTGATTCTGCTCTTCTGCTCGATGGTCTATCTGCGCCTGAGCAAGTTCGGAGGCGAGGACAAGTGAGCATCAAGGAAGCCGCCCCGCTGGTGTCGTCCGAGACCCGCAAGTCCCCGCCGCCGCCCCGCCCCAAGGGCAGGCAGCGCGCCTGGGACGAGGTGCCCCGCTGGCACATCTACCTGCCCCTGTCGATCTACCTCCTCTTCACCCTGATCCCGTTCTACTGGATCCTGCTCTTCGCGCTCCGCCCGGCCGGCTCGACCTCCCTCGTGCCCTGGCCGATCACCTTCGACCACTTCGAGAAGGTCTGGACGGAAAGGCAGTTCGGCACCTACTTCCAGAACAGCGTCCTCGTTGGCGTCGCCACCCTCGTGATGACGACCCTCGTCGCGCTGGCCGGCGGCTACGCCCTCGCCCGGTTCAACTTCAAGGTCAAGCGGGCCTTCATGCTCGGCCTGCTGTGCTCCCAGTTCGTGCCGGGCGCGCTGCTCCTGGTGCCGCTGTTCGAGATCTTCGCCAACCTCCAGATGATCAACTCCCTCGGCAGCGTCATCCTCGCCGAGACGGTCTTCCAGCTCCCCCTGTCGATCATCCTGATCAGCAACTTCATCAAGAACGTGCCGTACTCGCTGGAGGAGGCGGCCTGGGTCGACGGCTGCAACCGCTTCACCGCGTTCCGGATCGTCGTCCTGCCCCTGCTGCGGCCCGGCCTGATCGCCGTCGGCTCCTTCGCCTTCGTGCACTCCTGGAACCACTTCCTCTTCGCCCTGATGTTCCTCAACAACCAGGACAAGCAGACGATCCCGGTCGGCCTCAACACCCTTATGGGCGCGGACAGCGTCGACTACGGCGCCCTCGCCGCGGGCGGCATCATCGCGGCCGTACCCGTCGTGATCGTGTTCGCCTTCATCCAGAAGTGGCTGATCACCGGCTTCAGCGCGGGGGCGGTGAAGGGATGAGGCGCCGCCAGATCGCAGGGGGAAGCGCGGAGGCGGGTTTCCTCCGGACCGTGCGAGGACGCGGGGGGCCCGATCTTCTCCGCGGCCCGGCCGATCTTCTCCGCGGCCCGGCCGACGCGACCGCCGTCCGGGGCGGTCCTCCCCGGACGCGGGCGACATCCGGTTCCAGCGCGAGGGCAAGGGAGGTACTCACATGAGGATCCGTCACATCGCCGCAGCCGCAGGCATGTTGGGACTCCTCTGCGTCCCCGCCCACGCCGAGGCCCGTGACATCAGCCGCGACACGCTTCCCGCGAACGACGGCTGGGCCTCCGAGGGCGCGGGCACGACCGGCGGCTCCACCGCAGACGCCGGCCATGTGTACGTCGTCACGAACCGCGCCGAGCTCGCCGCGGCCCTCGACGGCGGCAGCGCCACCCCGAAGATCATCAAGGTCGCCGGGACGATCGACGCCAACACCGACGCCGACGGCGACCACCTGGACTGCGCGGACTACGCCACCGACGGCTACAGCCTGAAGGCGTACCTCGCCGCCTACGACCCCCGCACCTGGGGCGCCGCCAAGCCCAGCGGCGCCCAGGAGGACGCCCGCCAGGCCTCCGCCGCCAGACAGGCCGAGCGGATCACGCTGCCCGTCGGCTCCAACACCACGATCGTCGGCCTGAAGGGAGCCGTCCTCAAGGGCGCCAACCTCCAGGTCAAGAACGCCACCAACGTCATCATCCGCAACCTCGACCTGCGCGACGCCTACGACTGCTTCCCCGTCTGGCAGCCCAACACCGGCGGCCTCGGCGACTGGAAGACGGCCTACGACAACATCTGGCTGACCGGCTCGCACCACGTCTGGGTCGACCACGTCACCCTCAGCGACAAGGGCCACCCGGACGAGAGGGAACCCACCTACTTCGGCCGCAACTACCTGCGCCACGACGGCCTGCTGGACATCACCAACGGCTCCGACCTGGTCACCGTCTCCTGGAGCCGGTTCGCCGACCACGACAAGGCGATGCTCATCGGCAACAGCGACTCGGCGACGGGCGACCGCGGCAAGCTCCGCGTCACCCTGCACCACAACGAGTTCGAGTCCGTCGTCCAGCGCGCCCCGCGCGTCCGCTTCGGCCAGGTGCACGTCTACGACAACCGGTACGTCGTCCCCGCCGGCTCGGCCGACTACCGCTACTCGCTCGGCGTCTCCACCGAGTCCGGCGTCTACGCCCAGAACAACGCCTTCACCACCCCCGGCCACGTCGAGGTCGCCGACCTGGTCAAGAGCTGGAACGGCACCGCCCTGCACGACGAGGGCACCCTCTTCAACGGCTTCCCCGTCGACCTGCTGCCGATCTACAACGCCTACAACTCCGGCAGCGAGCGCGACCTCACGGCCGACGTCGGCTGGACGCCTACCCTGCACACAAAGATCGACAGCGCCGAAGTGGCCGACCGAGAGGTGGCACGCGGCGCGGGCGCAGGGAGGATCCCATGAGCACCGTAGACATCGTCCTGGCGGGAGCGCGCGGCCACGGCCGCTGGCACCTGGAGAACATCCGCCGGCTCCAGGACAAGGGGATCGTACGGCTGGCAGGTATCTGCGAGCTGACCCCGCTCGCCCCGAACGAGCTCCCCGAGGGCCTCGGCACGCCCGAGCAGTCCGCCGACTTCGGCGCGCTCCTGGACTCCACGGGCGCCCGGATCGCGGTCATCTGCACGCCGATCCCGACGCACACGGACCTCGCGCTCGAAGCGGCCCGCCGAGGCGTGCACCTCCTGCTGGAGAAGCCCCCGGCCCCGTCGTACGCCGAGTTCCGCCGCATGGCCGACGGGGTCGCGGCGGCCGGAGTCGTCTGCCAGATCGGCTTCCAGTCGCTGGGCTCGCACGCCGTGCCCGCGATCCGGCGGCTCATCGACGAGGGCGCGATCGGCGAGCTCGTCGGCGTCGGCGGCGCCGGAGCCTGGGCGCGCCCGGAGTCCTACTACACACGCGCCCCCTGGGCGGGCAAGCGGCGCCTCAACGGCGTCGACGTGATCGACGGGGCGCTCACCAACCCGCTCGCGCACGCCGTCGCCACCGGCCTCGCCCTCAACGGCTCCACGCGCGCCGAGGACGTCACCGGCATCGAGACCGAGCTGCTGCGCGCCAACGCCATCGAGTCCGACGACACCTCCTGCGTCCGTGTCACCACGGCACAGGGCCGCCCGGTCACCGTCGCCGCGACCCTGTGCGCCGAGCACCCCGACGACCCGTACGTCCTGGTGCACGGCACGCGCGGCCGGATCACCTTCTGGTACAAGCAGGACCGCGTCCTGCTCCAGCGCGCCGACCACGGCCCCGAGGAGTACGACCACGGCCGCACCGACCTGCTGGAGAACCTGGTCGACCACCTCACCGACGGCACCGACCTGCTCGTCCCCCCGGACGCGACCGGCGCCTTCATGAAGGTCGTCGAGGCGATCCGCACCGCCCCCGACCCGGCCGCCCTCCCCGACACCGCCTGGCACCTGATCCCCGGCGAGGACCGCAGGGTCGTCCCCGGCGTCGACGGCCTCGTCGCGGCCTCCGCCGACACCCTCGCCCTCTACTCCGAGCTCGGCACGCCCTGGGCCGCGGCCACCCCACCGAAAGAGGTGAGCACATGATGACGACCACCGACTCCCCGGTCCTGCGCGTCGCGGGCCGCCCTGTCGGCCGCTATGTCACCCGGCCCGAGCTGCCCGGCCGGCTCTCCCCGCGCCCCTATCTCCACCCCGTCACCACCCTGGCCGGCACGGCGGTCACCGAACTGAGCCCCGCCGACCACCTCCATCACCTCGGCGTCGGTGTAGCCGTTCCCGACGTCGAGGGGTTCAACTTCTGGGGCGGGCGCACCTACGTCCGCGACCAGGGCCCGACCGAGCTCGACAACCACGGCGCCCAGCGCCACAGCTCCTTCCAGCTCCGCGACCCGGACGGCTTCGTGGAGGAGCTGCGCTGGGTCGCCGCCGGAGCGGAGCTGCTGCGCGAGCGCCGTACGGTCGCGGCCACCGAACTCACCGACACCGCCTGGGCGTTGGACTTCACCTTCTCCCTCACCAACGTCACGACGACCCCGCTGTCCCTCGGCAGCCCGGCCACCAACGGCCGCCCGGGCGCGGCCTACGGCGGCTTCTTCTGGCGGGCGCGCAAGGAGTCCACGGCGCCGGACGTCTTCACCCCGGCCGCCGAGGGCGAGTCGGAGGTCCACGCCCACCGCGCCGACTGGCTCGCCCTCGCCGGCTCCACCTGGACCCTCGTCTTCGCCGGGGCCACCGAACAGACCCGCCGCGACCCGTGGTTCGTGCGCACCGCCGAATACCCGGGCGTCGGCTCGTCGTTGGCGCACACCGAGCGCGTACCGATCACCCCGGGAGACACCCTCGTCCGCCGCGTCGTCACGGTCGTCGCCGACGGCCGCCTCGACCGGGACGGGGCCGCCGCGCTCGTCCGCAAGGCGGTGAGCCTGTGACCACCGCCGGGACACCCGCGAACTCGGCCGGGACGTACACGAACCCGATCCTGGACGCCGACTGGTCCGACCCGGACGTCCTGCGCGTCGGCGACGACTTCTACCTCACCGCCTCCAGCTTCGGCCGCGCCCCAGGACTGCCCCTCCTCCACTCCCGCGACCTCGTCAACTGGACCCTGATCGGCCACGCCCTCGAACGCCTGGAACCGGCGGCCGAGTTCAAGGCCCCGCGCCACGACTGCGGAGTCTGGGCTCCCTCCCTCCGCCACCACGACGACCGCTTCTGGATCTTCTGGGGCGACCCCGACCAGGGCATCTTCCAGATCAACGCCCCCGAGATCAGGGGCCCTTGGACCCGCCCGCACCTCCTCAAGTCGGGCAAGGGCCTGATCGACGCCTGCCCCCTGTGGGACGACGAGACCGGCGAGGCCTACCTGGTGCACGCCTGGGCCAAGTCCCGCTCCGGCGTCAAGAACCGCCTCACCGGCCACCGGATGCACCCCGACGGCACCGAACTCCTCGACGACGGCAAGCTGATCGTCGACGGCGACCGGATCCCCGGCTGGTTCACCCTGGAGGGCCCCAAGCTCTACCGGCACGACGGCTGGTTCTGGATCCTCGCCCCCGCAGGGGGAGTCGAGACCGGCTGGCAAGGCGCCTTCCGCTCCCGCGAGTTCTTCGGCCCGTACGAGGAGAGGATCGTCCTCGAACAGAAGGACACCGACGTCAACGGCCCCCACCAGGGCGGCTGGGTGCGCACCCCGACCGGCGAGGACTGGTTCCTGCACTTCCAGCAGAAGGGCGCCTACGGCAGGGTCGTGCACCTCCAGCCGATGCGCTGGGGGACCGACGGCTGGCCGGTGCTCGGCGACGACGGCGCCCCCGTCGCCGTACACAGGAAGCCCGCGCTGCCGCCGCAGCCGCCCGCCGCGCCCGCCACCGACGACGACTTCCCCGGCGGCCGGTACGGCCGCCAGTGGAGCTGGACCGCCAACCCCCGCGACGGCTGGGCCACCCACCACTCCGGCGACGGCCTCCGCCTCACCTGCGTCCGCTCCGCCGACACCCACGACCTGCGCAAACTCCCGAACGTCCTCACCCAGCGGCTGCCCGGCACACCCTCCGCCGTCGAGGTAGAGCTGCGCCTCGACAGCGAGGAACCGGGGGCCCGGGCCGGACTCGCGGTCCTCGGGGACGCCTTCAGCTGGATCGGACTCCAGCGCGAGGCGGACGGAACCGTGCGGGTCGTGCACCGGTTCGCCGAGGCCGTCGCCGAGCGGGAGCGCGACGCCGCGCACCCCGTACCCGCCCCCGAGGGACGGGTGCGGCTACGGATCGAGATCGGCGCGGGCGCGCGCTGCCGCTTCTCGTACGACGTCGGCGACGGCCCGCGTCCGTCCGGTCCCGTCTTCGCCGCCACCCCCTGGCGCTGGGTCGGCGCCCTGCTCGGTCTCGTCGCCCTCGCGCCCGTCGGTCAAGGTCATGCCGGAGCGGCAACCTTCACGCGGTTCAGGATCGACCAGCTCTAACAACCCCTCCTTGTACGCCTGTTGGGAGCCGCAATGACGCACCTCCATAGCAAGCGCTTGTCGGGACTCGGTCCCACCAGAGTCCTGGTCACCGTCGTGGGCCTGCTGGCCGCCCTCGTTCTGGGGGCGACCGGGGAGGCCGACGCCTCCGCCGGCCCTACGTCGGTGGCCGCCTCCCGCTGGACCGACCGGCCCCACGGCTTCGCCTCCCTCGCCGGCGGTACCACCGGCGGGGCGGGCGGCAAGGTCGTCACCGTCACCGACCAGGCCTCGCTCGCCCGGTACGCGGCGGCCGAAGAGCCCTTCGTCATCCGGGTGTCGGGGGCGATAGCCGTCGAGCCCTTCGGCTCGGACATCGTGGTCGCCTCCGACAAGACGATCATCGGCGTCGGTGACACCGGCGAGATCGTCCACGGCGAACTGCACCTCAACCCCGGTACCAGCAACGTCATCATCCGCAATCTGACGATCCGGGACTCCTACGTCGAGGGCGACTGGGACGGCAAGACCACCGACTTCGACGCGATCCAGATGGACACCGTCGACCACGTCTGGATCGACCACAACCGCTTCACGCACATGGGCGACGGGCTCCTCGACATCCGCAAGGACAGTCGCTACATCACCGTCTCCTACAACCAGTTCACCAACCACAACAAGGCATTCGGGATCGGCTGGACCACCAACGTCCTCACCGAGATGACGATCGACCACAACTGGTTCTACGGAACGAAGCAGCGCAACCCCTCTGCCGACAACCTCGCCTACGCCCACCTCTACAACAACTACCTGTCCTCGCAGGTCGCCGACGGCGACCCGGTGTGGACGTACGGGAACTGGGCGCGCGGCAAGACCAGGATGGTCATCGAGAACAGCTACTACGACGGAGTCCAGCACCCCTACCAGGCCGACGCCACGGCCGAGTTGGTGCAGCGCGGGTCGATCCTGAAGAACACGACCGGGCGAACCGACGCGTGGGGTACGGCATTCGACCCGCACGCGTTCTACGACTACCGCCTCGATCCGGCCGCCGCCGTCCCGGCGCTGGTCACCCGGTTCTCCGGGCCGCAGAAGCAGATCGGTGGCGTGACGCTGCACGTCCCGGCCGACTACGCGACCGTGCAGGCCGCCGTGGACGCCGTGCCGGCCGGGAACAGCGAGCCGGTGACCATCGCCGTCGCGCCCGGGACGTATCGCGAGAAGGTCTACATTCCCGCGACCAAGCCGAACATCGTGTTGCAGGGGACTGGACAGGATCGGTCCGACACCGTCATCGTCTTCGACACGCCCGCCGCGTACGGCGGTTCGACCGGCAGCGCCACCGTGCGGATCGCCGCGAACGACGTCACGGCGCGCCACCTCACCTTCAGCAACGACTTCGACGAGGCCGCGGTCGAGCTGAACGGCGAGCAGGCCCTCGCGATGAAGACGACCGGCGACCGGATCGTCTTCGAGGACACCGCCTTCCTGGGCAACCAGGACACCCTGATGACCGACAGCCCCAAGCTGACCACCGTCAGCCGGGTCTACATCCGCGACTCGTACATCGAGGGCGACGTCGACTTCGTCTACGGGCGGGCGACGACGGTGATCGAGCGGTCGGTGATCCGGCTGCTGAGCCGGGGCTCGACCACCAACAACGGCTATCTGACCGCCGCTTCGACCTGGACCGGGAACCCCTACGGCTTCCTGATCACCCGGTCGAAGGTCGTGAGCGACGCCCCGGACCAGTCCTTCCACCTTGGACGGCCCTGGCACCCGGGCGGTGAACCGGAGGCCGTCGCCCAGGTGTTGATCCGCGACACCCAGCTGCCCGCGGCGGTGAAGTCCTCGCCGTGGACCGACATGAGCGGCTTCTCGTGGAAGGACGCCCGGTTCACCGAGTACCGCAACTACGGGCCCGGTGCCGAAGTCACCGCGGACCGGCCGCAGATGAGCGACGAGGACGCCCGCGCCCACACCGTCGCCGACTACCTCCAGGGCAGCGACGGCTGGGCGCCGTACGCCCGGCACTGACCCCCACAACTTCATACGCCAGTTGGATCCAGAAGAGAGAGCCGACCAATGAAGATCAGCATCCGCAGAAGCAGGCGCGCCGCCGTGGCCGTCGCCCTGGGATCCGTCCTCGCGCTGACCGCCACCGCCTGCGGTGACGACGGCAGCAGCACGGGTGACAAGGGCGACGAGGGCAGCGGCAAGGGCAAGATCGTCTTCTGGGACAACAACGGTGGTGTGCGCACCGACATCTGGAAGGAGATCATCGCCGACTTCGAGAAGGCGAACCCGGACATCGACGTCGAGTACGTCGGTATCCCCTCCGCCGACTACCAGTCCAAGGTCGACACCGCGATCCAGGCCGACAGCCTCCCGGACGTCGGCGGAGTCGGCGCCGCGATGCTCGCGAGCTTCTCCGCGCAGGGCGCCCTCGAGCCTCTGGACAGCCGGCTCGGCAAGTCCTCCCTCAACGGCAAGCTCAACGAGGACATGGTCGAGTCGCTGACCGCCGCCGGTGGCGGTGACGGCAAGCTGTACTCGATCCCGACCTCCGCGAACAACGGTGTGCTGTACTACCGCACCGACCTGTTCAAGAAGGCCGGCCTCGACGAGCCGACCACGTGGGACAAGTTCTACGACGCGGCGGAGAAGCTCACCGACAGCAAGAAGAACGAGTTCGGCTACACCATCCGCGGTGGCGCCGGATCCATCGCCCAGGCGCTCGACGCGATGTACGGACAGTCCGGCATCACGTCGTTCTGGGACGGCGACAAGACCACGGTCAACGACCCGAAGAACGTCGAGGCGCTGGAGAAGTACGCCGCGCTCTACAAGAAGGTCACGCCGGCCGCCGACCTCAACAACGACTTCACCAAGATGGTCGCGCAGTGGGATTCCGGCACGATCGGAATGCTGAACCATAACCTGGGGTCCTACCAGGACCATGTGAAGGCGCTCGGCGACAAGTTCCGGGGTATTCCGCAGCCCACGGGTGCCGACGGAAAGCGGGTCCAGGTCTCCAACCCGGTGGACGGACTCGGTCTTTTCAAGGCCTCCAAGAACAAGGAAGCGGCCTGGAAGTTCATCGAGTTCGCCGTCTCGCACGCGGAGAACTCGAAGTTCAACGAGTCCGCCGGGCAGGTGCCGGCGAACAACGAGGCCGCGTCGGACGCGTGGATCTCCAAGGCCGAGCCGACGAAGCTGGCGGCGGCGGCGCTGACCGACGGGTCGACGACCATTGTTCAGCTGCCGTACTACCTGCCTGACTGGGGCACCATCTCGAAGGCCGACAACGAGCCGAACTTCCAGAAGGTGCTGCTCGGGAAGATGAGTGCGAAGGATTTCCTGGACACGTTGGCCGATCAGCTGAATGACGCTCAGGCCGAGTGGAAGTCGCAGAACGGCTAAAGAGAACAGAGTTCGGGTGGTTTCGGATCGTGGGGAGCTGCGGGTCCGTCGTGGCTGGTCGCGCAGTTCCCCGCGCCCCTAGGGGGTTGACGAAAGGCACGTTGTGTCCATTACCCGCAGACAGATTACCTCGGCGGCCCTCGCCGCCATTCCCCTCGCCTTTGCCGCCAACGGTACCGCGCAGGCATCCGGCAATCGCATCCGCACCATCTACATCGCCGGTGATTCCACCGCCGCCCAGAAATACGCCGACGCCGCCCCTGAAACCGGTTGGGGTATGGCGCTTCCCTTCTTTCTGCACAAGGATCGGCCCGTCGCCAACCATGCGGTGAACGGCCGGAGTTCGAAGAGTTTTGTCGATGAAGGGCGGCTCGACACTATTCTCGGGCTGATCCAGCCCGGCGACTTCCTCCTCGTCCAGTTCGCGCACAACGACGAGAAGTCCGCCGACCCGACCCGCTACACCGAGCCCTGGACGACGTACCAGGACTATCTGCGGCTCTATATCGACGGTGCCCGTGCCCGAGGGGCGCGGCCCGTGCTCGCCACCTCCGTCGAGCGGCGGAAGTTCGACGCGGACGGCAACGCGGTGCCGACCCATGGCGACTACCCGGCGGCGATGCGTGCGCTCGCCGAGGAGGAGCGGGTCGCGCTGCTCGACATCCAGGCGCTGTCGCTCGCGCTGTGGCAGAAGCTCGGGGTCGAGGAGACGAAGACGTACTTCAACTGGACCGCGACCGAGCAGGACAACACGCACTTCAATCCGCCGGGTGCCATCGCCGTGGCGCGGCTCGTGGCGCAGGAGCTGCTGCGTACGCGGGTGCTGTGTCCGCGGGACGTGCGGCGGCTCGACGAGGAGATCCCCGTCTCGTGGATCACGTGGCCCGAGGCCACCGCCTGATCACCACCTCACCACCCCCCTGAACCGGAAGAGAGAGCCGCACCATGAGCACACAGAAATGGCATGGGCATGACATAGCCGCCAAGGTCGCGCGTGCCGCCGCCGTCGTCGGCTGCACCGCGCTCGTGCTGTCCGTCACCGGGCCGGGGGCGCAGGCCGCCGCCGGTCGTGATGTGGCCCGGCAGACCCTGCCCGCGAACGACGGCTGGGCCTCGTACGGGACGGGCACCACGGGCGGCGCCGACGCCGATGCCTCGCACGTCTACACCGTCAGCACCTGGGCCGAGTTCAAGGCGGCGCTGGCCGACGGCGGTTCCGCGCCGAAGATCATCAAGGTCAAGGGGACCATCGACGCCGTCTCCGAGGGCTGCGAGGCCTTCGCCGCCGACGGGTACGACTTCGACGCCTACCTGGAGAAGTACTCACCGGAGAACTGGGGCCTTGACACCGACCTGTCGGGGGAGCCCGCCGACAGTCCGGAAGGGCTGCGGGCCGCCTCCGCCGCCAACCAGAACAAGGTCATCAAGGCCGCCGTCCCCGCCAACACCACCATCATCGGCATCGGCGGGAACGCCGGCTTCAAGGGCGCCAGCCTCCAGATCACCGGCGTCGACAACGTCATCGTCCGCAACCTGACCTTCGAGAGCCCCATCGACTGCTTCCCGCAGTGGGACCCCACCGACGGCTCCAACGGCAACTGGAACTCCGAGTACGACACCGCCGTGGTCTACGGCTCCACCCACGTCTGGATGGACCACAACACCTTCACCGACGGCACCCACCCCGACAGCGCCGCGCCCACCTACTTCGGCATGCTCTACCAGCAGCACGACGGCGAGCTCGACATCGTCAAGGGCGCCGACTACGTCACCGCCTCCTGGAACGTCTTCACCGAGCACGACAAGACGATCCTCATCGGCAACAGCGACAGCGCCGCCACGACGGCGATCGACCGGGGGCACCTGAAGGTCACCTTCCACCACAACCTGTTCTCGGACCTCGTCGAGCGCGCCCCGCGCGTCCGGTTCGGGCAGGTTGACTCCTACAACAACCACTTCGTGGCCAACGACGACTTCGCCTACAGCTTCGGCATCGGCAAGGAGTCCCAACTGGTCGCCGAGCACAACGCGTTCACGCTGCCCGAGGGGATCAGCGCGGCCAAGGTGCTCAAGCGGTGGAACGTCTCCCCGCTCACCGCCGCCGACAACTACGTCAACGGCGAGGTCACCGACCTGATCGCGGTCCACAACGCCGAGATCCCCGCCGAGACCCTGGAGTCAGGCGCCGGCTGGACCCCCACCCTGCGTACCAAGGTCGACCCCGCCCAGGCGGTCCCCGGCATCGTCGACCACCGCGCGGGCGCCGGCCGCATCTGCTGACGCCCGCCCGCCGAACGGCCGGGGCGGACCGCATCGCACTTCTCACCCGGAGTGCGCCGCCCCGGCCCACACCCCCCACGCGAGGAAAACCCCTGAGCCGCACTCCCAAGGAGCACCCGCATGTCCTCGCCCCACGATCGACTCCCCCTTTCCGGAATCTCCAGACTCTCCAGAAGGGGATTCCTGACAGCGAGCACCGGCGCGGCCGCCGCCCTCGCCCTCGCGCCCACCCCCGCGCTCGCGGCCGGCCGCCCCTTCGGCCGCTTCGGCTCCCCGGCCCGGCGCCTCACCCCGAAGACGCTCTACGTCGACCAGGCCGGCCGGGGTGACTTCACCACCGTCCAGTCCGCGGTGACCGCCGCCACCACCGCCGGACACACCCTTGTCATCGCCCCGGGCGAGTACCGCGAGACCGTCGCCGCCGGGGTGGTCGACCCCGCCACCGGTCAACTCACCGAAGCCGCGAGCGAGATGACCTGGATCGGCGCGAGCGAGGACCCCCGTGACGTCGTCATCGTCTACGACAACGCGGCCGGCACCCTCAAGCCCGACGGCTCCGGCACCTACGGCACCACCGGCTCGGCCACCACCCTGATCCGCCCCGACGGCTTCACCGCCCGCTGGATCACCTTCGCCAACGACTGGCTGCGCGCCGACCACCCCGGCATCTCCGGCACCCAGGCGGTCGCCATCAAGATCCTCGGCGACCGCTCGGCCTTCCACCACTGCCGCTTCCTCGGCCACCAGGACACCCTGTACGCCGACTCCTTCGCCAAGACCGTCTTCGCCCGCCAGTACTTCGCGCACTGCTATGTCGAGGGCGACGTCGACTTCGTCTTCGGCCGCGCGACGGCCGTGTACGAGCAGTGCCACTTCCGCACCCTGACCCGCACCGACCTGGCCGCCGCCCCCTACGGCTTCGTCTTCGCGCCCTCCACCGTCGGCGACAACCCGCGCGGCTACCTGGTCCTGCGCGGCCGCGTCAGCAGCGAGGCCCCCGACGGCTACTACAAGCTGGCCCGCCCCTGGGTGCCCAGCTCCGACACCACGGCCCGCCCTTCGCTGGTGGTCAGGGACACCCACCTCGGCGCGGGCATCGACGCGGTCGCCCCCTACACCAACATGTCGGACGCCTACCCCTGGCAGAACCAGCGCTTCGCCGAGTACCGCAACTCCGGCCCCGGCGCCGAGATCACCGTCCCGGAGAACCGCCCCCAACTCACCGACGAACAGGCCGAGTCGGCGACCCGAGCGGCCTACCTCGGTGACTGGCAGCCCTGGAAGGAGGGGTGCTGAGATGCGCCGACGCACCCTGCTGACCGGCATAGTCGGCGGACTCGTCGCCGTCGGCACGACCCCCGCCTTCGCGAGCGCCCGCCGCGTCCTGCACGTCCACCCCGGCGGCTCCGTCCAGGCCGCCGTGGACGCCGCCGACGGCCCCGGCTGGACAATCTTCGTACACCCGGGAACGTACCGCGAGGTCGTCAACATCCCAGCGGGCAAGGCCGAGTTGACCATCCGAGGCGCCTCCTGCGACCCGCGCGACACGGTCATCGTCCACGACAACGCCAACGGCACCCAGAAGCCCGACGGTTCAGGCACCTACGGCACCGCCGGCTCGGCCACCTTCACCTCGGCGGCCCCCGGACTGACCGTCCGCGACCTGACCCTCGCCAACGACTGGCTGCGCGCCGACCACCCCGAGATCACGGGAACGCAGGCCGTCGCGGCCTACACCTACGGCGACCGCACCCACTTCGAGAACGTCCGGCTGCTCGCCCACCAGGACACCCTGTTCGTCGAGACGACCGCGCTCACCTCCTTCGACCGCCAGTACTTCCACCACTGCTACATCGAAGGCGACGTCGACTTCGTCTTCGGCCGGGCCACCGCCGTCTTCGAGGACTGCCACTTCCACACCCTCCAGCGAGACGTCACCTTCACCCCGAAGGGCATGGTCTTCGCCCCCTCCACCGCCCGCGCCAACCCGTACGGCATCCTCGCCGTCCGCTCCCGCATCACCTCCGGCGCCGAGGACGCGGCGTACAAGCTGGCGAGGCCGTGGGTCCCCTCGTACGAGACGACCGCCTGGCCGTCCCTCGTCGTACGGGACAGCTGGATCGGGCCGGGCATCGACCCCGTCACGCCGTACACCAACATGCGGGAGGCGTATCCCTGGCAGACCATGCGGTTCCGGGAGTACGGCAACACGGGTCCGGGCGCCGTGACTTCGGTCCCGGAGAACCGGCCGCAGCTCACGGACGCGGAAGCGGAGGTACACACCCGCCGGACGTACCTCGGCGACTGGCGACCGCATGTACGCCCCTGACAGCCTCCACCCGGCGCTGAAGAAGGAGCTCACCTTCCCGCTCGCCTGGGGCACTTCGCCGATCCGCGACTTCCGGGAGTGGCGGCGAGCCGCCCGGGCCAAGGTCGAGGAGTGCCTCGTCGTCGAGCGGCAGGACGAGACACCGTACGCGCCCGAGTACGCCGGGACGTTCCAAGTCGACGGCTGCACACGGGAGTTGGTGACCCTGTCCCTCACCCGGTACGAACGCGTCCGGGCCGCCCTGCTCACCCCGCAGGGCCCCGGGCCCTTTCCCGCAGTGCTGTTGCTCCACGACCACGGGGCCGAGTTCGACATCGGCAAGGAGAAGCTGATCCGGCCCTGGTACGACGACACCCGGCTCGCCTCCGCGCAGGCGTGGGCGGACCGGTACTTCGGCGGCCGGTTCATCGGTGACGAACTCGCCCGGCGCGGTTATGTCGTGCTGTGTGCGGACGCTCCCGGCTGGGGCGACCGCGGACCGATCACCTACGACGAACAGCAGGCCCTGGCAAGCACCTTCTACCACCTCGGCTCCTCCCTCGCCGGACTCATGGCCCGCGAGGACGCCCGCGCCGCCGACTTCCTGGCGGGCCTCGACCGGGTGCGCGGGGTAGCCGCCCTCGGCTTCTCCATGGGTGGCTACCGCGCCTGGCAGACCGCCGCGCTGACCGACTCCGTGAGCGCGGCCGTCGCCGCCTGCTGGATGACCGGCCTCAAGGAAATGATGGTGCCCGGCAACAACACGCTGCGCGGGCAGTCGGCGTACTACATGCTCCACCCGGGACTTTCCCGGCATCTCGACTTCCCCGACGTGGCGAGCATCGGCGCCCCCAAGCCGATGTACTTCCTCGACGGCGAGCAGGATCCGCTGTTCCCCGCCGAGGGCGTCCAGGCCGCCTACGCCAAGCTGCGCGCCGTCTGGACCTCCCGCCACGCCGAGGAGCGGCTCCGTACCGAGATCTGGCCGGGGCTCGGCCATGTCTTCACGGCGCCGATGCAGGACGAGGTCTTCCACTGGCTCGACCACGCCCTGTGAACCGTCCCCCCATCCCCGCAGTACGAGAAAGGACCGCACTCCATGTCTCGTCGTACCGCTCTCGCCACCACGGCAGCCCTCGCCCTCGGCGCCGGGCTCGCCGTCCTCCCCACCCAGGCCCAGGCGGCCACGGTCGTCGTCGACACGACCGCCGAGCTGACCAGCGCCATCTCCAGTGCCACCGCCGGCACGGTCATTCAGGTCCGCGGCGGCACCTACTACCCGACGGCCACCCTCCAGTCGACGACCAACGGCACCTCGTCCTCGCCGGTCCAGCTCACCGCGTACGGCTCGGAGACCGTGAAGATCGACGGTTCCTCCCTCCCCGACGGCGACTGGATCTTCAAGCTGACCGCGGACTACTGGAACGTCTCCAACATCACCTTCCAGAACTCCCCGGACAGCGCGGTCGTCTGCCAGTCCTGCACCGGCACGGTCTGGAGCAACATCAAGACCATCAACGGCGGCGACTCCGGCTTCACGCTCACCGGCGACGGGACTGTCAACAACACGGTCAAGAACATCGACTCCTACGGCCACTACGACGCCGCCAACCACGGCGAGAACGCCGACGGCATCGCCGTGAAGTACGGCTCAGGGACCGGCAACCTGATCACCGGTGCCCGTCTCTACAACAACAGCGACGACGGCATCGACTTCTGGTCCTTCTCCTCGCCCGTCACCGTCGAGCACACCTGGTCCTTCGGCAACGGCGTCAACCGCTGGTCCGACTCCGCCTTCGCGGGCGACGGCAACGGCTACAAGCTGGGCGGCGACGGCGAGGTCGTCGCGCATGTCGTCAACAACTCCGCCGCCTGGGGCAACGCCGGAAACGGGTTCACCGAGAACTCTAATACCGGGGCGATCGTGATCAACCGGACCACCGCCTACGCCAACAGCAAGTGGGGCTACTACTTCGCCACCGGCGCCGCCAAGCTCGGCAAGAACCTCGCCGTCAGCAATGGCAGCGGCCTCGTGAGCAAGAGCAGCTCCGTCGTCTCCTCCGGGAACAACTGGGACTCCGGGATCTCCACGCCGTCCTTCATCTCCACGGACGCGTCGACGACGTACAACGCCCGCAGCTCCAGCGGCACCCTGCCCGCCACGACGTTCCTCACCACCGGCTCGTCGACCATCGGGGCCACGATGAACTGACCACATGTCGATAAACCGGGGCGCTTGACCCGTTTTTTGCCTGTGAAGGAGGTATCGATCAGGCAACGGGTCTCGCGCCCTCCGGGGTGACGCGCGTAGAACTCTGTCATGCATAAGCCACTGCGTATCGCGGCCATAGCCGCCGCGTGTGCCGTCGCCGGTGCCGGCCTCTACGGCGCCGGCGCGGCCACGGCCGGCCAGTCCACCGCCAACAGCACCCACGAGCCCTACAACATCGGGCTCCTGGTCAAGGACATCGACACCTACTACGGCACCACGCTCGACGCCAACGGCGTCTACCAGGCGTCGGCCGACAGCCAGTACGCCAAGGACCTGGCCAGGATCGACGCCATCGCGAAGAAGCAGATCGACAAGGCCGCTCGCAAGGCCCTCAGGAAGGGCGAGAAGCCCGCGGTCGTCTTCGACATCGACGACACGCTGCTCCTCAGCCTCGACTACGAGAAGAAGACCAACTACACGTACAACTCGACCACGTGGGCCGAGTACGTGAACAAGGCCGACCGCCCGGCGGTCTTCGGCACCCCCGAGCTCGTGCAGTACGCCGAGTCCAAGGGCGTCGAGGTCTTCTACAACTCGGGTCTGTCCGAGGCCCAGCGTTCCGCCGCCGTCGCGAACCTGAAGAAGGTCGGCGCCGACGTGAACCTCGACACCGACCACGTGTTCCTCAAGGACAAGGCCAACCCGCCGTCCTACCTGAGCGCGTGCGCCACCCCGGGTACCTGGACCTGCACCACCGTGCAGTACAAGTCCGGCACCCGTAAGCACATCGAGGAGGACCTCGGGTACTCCATCGTCGCCAACTTCGGCGACCAGTACAGCGACCTCGAAGGCGGCTACGCCGACGAGACGTACAAGCTCCCGAACCCGACGTACTTCGTCAGCTGAGCCCGTTCAACGACGTACGGGTCTGATCCCTTCCAGGGTCGGCAGCACCGGCTCGATCGATCCGTCGGCCGCGAACGTCATACGGTCGACGGTCGTCTCCCGGTGCATGCCGTCCCCGCCCGCTCTGCCCGGCCCGTTCAGGGCGAACCGGTGATAGACGAGGTACCAGTCGTCGGTGCCGGGCACGTTCACCACGGAGTGGTGACCGGTGGCGAGGATGCCGTACTCGGGACGCTTCGACAGGACCGTCCCCTTCTTGGTCCACGGACCGAGCGGGGACGGTCCCGTCGCATAGGCGACGTGGTAGTCCTCACTGCGGGTGTCGTCCTCGGACCACATGAAGTAGTACGTCCCCTTGCGCTTGATCACGAAGGACCCCTCGCGGAAGTCGTCCGGGGTGATGTCCTTGATCTTCGCCGGGTCGTACGAGGTCATGTCGGCGTTCAGCGGCACGACGTATCCGTGGCCGTTGCCCCAGTAGAGATACGACGTGCCGTCGTCGTCCGTGAAGACGGCGGGGTCGATCATCTGCCCTGGCAGTGAACCGCCCTTCGCCACCAGCGGCTTGCCCAGCGCGTCCTTGAACGGCCCGGCGGGGGAGTCCGCCACCGCCACACCGATCTGCTGCTCGGCGCAGAAGTAGAAGTAGTACTTCCCGTCCCGCTCGGCGATCGCCGGCGCCCACGCGTACGTGTCCGCCCAGGTGACGTCCGCACCGAGGTCCAGGATGACCCCGTGGTCCTGCCAGTGGACCAGGTCCTTCGACGAGTACGCCTTGAACCGCGTCCCGCCCCAGCCCTCGAAGCCGTCGGTGGTCGGGTAGATCCAGTACTCGCCGTCGAGAAAGCGCACGTCCGGGTCGGCGTGGAGGCCGGGGAGGACGGGACTGCCGGTCCGCACCGCCTCGACCGTCCAGGCGCGCCGGGTGCCGTCCGCCGCCGTCACGGTGTACGTCTGCGGCTTGCGGAAGTCCCGGCGCGTCCCGGACTCGGGGCTGACCGAGGCGCCTTCACCGATCGCGAGCTCCGGTGCGAGCCGCGACAGATCCGCGCCCGGCTCCATCGGCAGCACGACCTTCGACGAGGCCTCCGTGACGATGGCGTACCCCTTCTGGTCCTTCGCCGTCACGTCCACGACCGAGGTGGGCGTCGAGGGGTAGGCCGCCAGTAGCCGGTCGTACTCGGCCCGCGTCACCGGAAGTACCGTGCCGTGCCGGGGACTTGCCGGGAGCTGGTAGTCCGTCGACGGGGTCCACTGCCCCGAGTCGAGGTCGGTCGTCTCGAAGGGGACGTACCCGCGACCGCCGTACTCGTCGATGAACAGGTACCACTTCTCCTCGGTGTTGGACTTGAACACCGTCGGCCCCTCACCGCGCGAGACCGCGCCGCTGCCGATGCAGTCCGCCACGAATTCGTACGACGTCGAGGTCAGGGACGTCGACTTCTCCGCGGTGATGAACTTCGAGCCGGGGCCGGCGGAGCCGGGGTCCCGCTCGTCCTTGGTGTACCGGTAGTAAGTGCCGTGGTGCTGAACGACAGTTGAGTCGATGACCGAGTAGCCCGGGTCGGCCCAGACCTTCGGTTCGCTGAAGGTGCGGAAGTCCTTCGTGGTGGCGTACAGCATCTTGTTGTACGTCGAGCCGGTGTGGTCGGGGTCGTCGTCGGCGTACAGCTTGGACGCCCAGAAGACGACGTACTCGCCGAGCTCGGAGTCGTAAGAGGCCTCAGGGGCCCAGGTGTTGCCCGCGTTGTCGGGGGCGACCCTCACCAGGCGCTGGTCGGTCCAGTGGACCAGGTCGGTGGACTCCCAGACCATGACCGACGTGCTGCCGTGCCGCTGGACGTGGTCCCAACTGCCGCTGCTGTTGCGGTACATGCGCAGATCGGTGGCGATCAGGAAGAACCTGTCACCCTCGGGGGAGCGGATCACGAACGGGTCGCGCAGCCCCTTCTCGCCGGTCGTCGAGGCCAGGACCGGCTGTCCGGCGTTCAGCTCACGCCAGTGCAGCGGGTCGTCGCCGCGGCTGAGGGCGTAGCGGATCTGCTCGCCGTCGGCGGTGCCCTCACCGGTGAAGTAGGCGAAGAGATAGCCGACGAACGCGGTGCGGGGGCGCATGACACATCCTGTGTGAGTCTGGGGGTTTGTGTTCGATCGGAGTGTCATCGGTGGGGCGGGAGGCGTCAATCGGTGGGCGGGGGACGGTGGGCACCGAAAGTTTCGATCGATCTTCACGGGGCGCGGCAACCTTTCGTGGACGTGCGGCGACCTGGATGCAGAAGCGGGCCGGGGCGGCCCCTCCGGTCCGCTTCGTCCTCATCGCCTAGGAAAGGAACGCCCAGTGCGTCAGAGCACCGGCCGCCATCGCAGGACCCGTACGCTCTCCGTCGCCGCCGCGGTGGCGGTCGCCGCGGGGGCGGGCGGCGTCTACCTCGGCCTCTCGAACGGCGGCGCCCAGGCCGCGTCGACGACGGTCACCGTGAGCAGCACGGCTCAGCTGGAAGCGGCCGTCAAGAACGCCATCGCCGGGACCACGATCCAGGTCCGCGCGGGCACGTACTATCCGACGGCCACCCTCAAGTCGACCGTCAACGGCACGAGTTCGGCGCGGATCACGCTCCAGGCGTACGGCAGCGAGAAGGTCAAGATCGACGGCTCGAAGCTGCCCGACGGCTCCTGGCTCGCCGGGATCTACGGGGACTACTGGACCGTCTCAAACATCACCTTCCAGAACTCGCCGGCCCAGGGCTTCGTCGCCACCTCGTCGGTGGGCGGTGTCTTCAAGAACCTCGTCACCGCCAACAACGGCGACTCCGGGTTCACGCTGCGCGGCGACGGCACCACGAACAACCTCGTGCAGAACCTGGACAGTTACGGCAACTACGACCCCGCCGGGCACGGTCAGAACGCCGACGGGATCGCCATCAAGTTCGGCTCCGGGACGGGGAACAAGGTCACCGGCGCTCGCCTTTACAACAACTCGGATGACGGCCTCGATCTCTGGCAGTTCTCCTCGCCCGTCACCATCGAGCACTCCTGGGCCTTCGGCAACGGCAAGAACCGCTGGAACGACTCGGCCTTCGAGGGCAACGGCAACGGGTACAAGCTGGGCGGCGGGGGTGTCACGGTCGCGCATGTCGTCAACAACAACGCGGCCTGGGACAACACGCTGAACGGGTTCACCGAGAACTCCAACCCGGGTGCGATCGTCCTGAACCGCAACACGGCGTACGCCAACGCCGAGGCGGGCTTCTACTTCGCCACGGGCAAGGCCCGGCTGGCCCGGAACCTCGCGGTGAGCAACAAGGGCGGGCTGTCCAAGCTGGGCTCGTCGACCGTGTCCGCGGCGAACAACTGGGACAGCGGGGTGTCGGTGCCGTCCTTCAAGTCGACGGATGCCGCTACCGCGTATGCCTCCCGGCAGGCGAACGGGGCGCTTCCGGCCACGACGTTCTTGACGACCGGTTCGACGGCCATCGGATCCACCATGAACTGATCGTGGTTCGCGGGCTGCCGGCCGGCTGTGGCTGGTCGCGCCCACGCGGCGGAGCCGCAAATCGACACAGCCCCGCGCCCCCAGGTACGTGAACGCCCCGCAGGTCGTCACCTGCGGGGCGTCTCCGTGCCGGCCGAGGGGGGCTCGCCGGCGGCTGCTGGCCGAGGGGGGCTCAGGCCAGCAGGTCTATGCAGTCGAACGAGGTGCCGGCGCTGAGGTAGGCCGTGCCGCCCGAACCACTGACGATGTTGAGTTTCAGCACGTTGTACTGAGAGGGGTCCGTCTTCCACGCACTACTAGGGACGTTGAAGGTGAACGAATGGTTGTTCCCCCGGTATGAACCTGTGGTGAGAGAGCGGGTGCTGGGTTGTGCGGGAGCCGTGGGGATGGCCGAGACCCAGTCGTTCACGGTCACCCGCGGGCGCCCGTTGGAGAAGGCGTCCGTCACCCCGACCCTCAGAGTGTGCGCGGCGGCCGCTTGGGCGGCGGTCAACTTGAAGTAGACCAGGATCCCGTCGTTGACGTCCTTCCAGATGTACGCCGGGAAGGAGGCCGCCTCGCCGCCGCTGCCGATGGTGACGTTGCCGGTCCACTTCGCCGCGCGGGCGTCGGAGGGATGGGCGTACGTCATCAGCGCGGCGTTCTTGAACTCACCGGGGGTGCCGTCCCAGTCGCCGAGCCGCCAGACGGTCTTCGCGGCACTGGGGTCACCGCTGATCGTCAGGCTGTTCAGGGACGTCGTACCGCCCGCCGTGACCTTCACCGACGCGGTGTGCACGGCGAGTTCGCCCTTGTAGACGGTGAGCGTGTACGTCCCCGGCAGCATCCCCTTGCAGGAGAAGCCGCCCGTGCCCGCGGCGGCCTTCGCCCAGTACTGGGCGTCCGCGTTGGCGAAGCCCACGGTGTAGGCGTACTTGGCGTCCATGCCCTTCAGGCCGACCCCCGCCACCTTGCCGCGGCCGGCCGCGCCGACCCAGCCGGTGATGCCGAGGCCGTCCACCCAGGAGGTGTCCAGCTTGGCGTGGAACAGCGACGACGACGGCGTACCGCCGTCGGTGAAGGCCAGGACGTACGGGCCCTGGAGGCCGAAGCGCTCCGGCTCCGTCTGGGCCTGGTTGTAGTGCAGGATCTCGTAGAGCCCCGCGCCCAGGTCGTTGGAGTGGCGCAGCAGCGAGCGGTAGAAGGGGCCGCCGGAGGCCTTCTCGTGGTGGGAGCGGACCATCCAGAGGCCGACCGAGCCCGTGGTGAAGCCGACGTGGTCGTAGTCGATGACCCGCTGGCCCGAGTAGTGCTTGGAGTGGGTCGTGCCGTCGGCGCGCCTCCAGACGTCACCGGCCTCGATGACCTTGTCGGAGGCCTCGATCCAGGAGTCCGAGCCCTCGTTGGGGAACATCCCGGGCTTGAGGCGGACGATGAAGCGGGTCGCCGTGAAGGAGGCGTCGGCCTTGTTCGTCCAGAGGTAGACGTTGTTCTGGCCGCTGCGGGCCGCGTACCACTGGGTGATCGCGCCGTGCACGACCTTCACCAGGACCGTCGTACCGGACTGCTTGATCGTGACCGTGGAGGCGCCGAGGCCGGACTCGACGTGCGAGTGCTTGCCGCCGTAGCCCTCGTACTCCTTGCCCTTGTAGGCGAGGGACGTGAGGTCGCCCGTCGACTTGGAGACCTTGAAGACGAGGGAGGCCCCGGTGTCGATGACGTAGTTCTTGCCGTCGTCCGTGTAGCCGAAGGTCGCGGCGGACGCGGACGAGAGGAGGCCGGTGCCTCCCGCGACGGCGGCGCCGGTGGCGGCGACGCCGATCGCGGAGGCGCCGAGGACACGTCTGCGCGTCAGGCGCTTGCGGTGCCCGCTCACTGGTACGACAGGTCGGACGAGGTGAACCGGCAGAATGTGCCGTCCGGTCCGACGCCCAACTGCGTCGGTTCCGCCCCGGTGTTGTTGCCCTTGAAGCGGGTGCACGTCTTGATCTTCTTGCCGCTGTCCCCGTGGATACGGACGTTGCGCAGCGCGGCCGTGTCGCCGTAGTTCTGGTTGATGCCCACGATCGAGTTCATCGGCGCGGTGACGTCCACGTCGTTGATGATGACTGTGCGCTTGTACTGCGTGGAGCAGTTGCCGCAACTGCGCACCAGCTTGCCGGAGTTCTCGACCTGGAACTTCGAGACGACCAGCTTGCCGGCGCCGTTGAACTGCAACACCTTGTCGGACCCGTTCTTCGCGCCGCCGCCGTAGACCGTGTAGACCGACGAGGAGGACTTGCCCTTGAAGGTGGCCGCGTCCTCGCCGACATCCGTCCACCAGACGTTCTGAAGGGTGCAGCTGCCCAGGCAGTGGACGCCGTCCGCGGCCGGGCTGCCGATGATCACGTTCTTCAGGACGGCACCGTCGGCCAGCTGGAAGACCGGGTCCTGGCCCTCGTCCTGGCTGTCGCCGCCGAGGGCGCCGCTGCCGTAGAACTGCTTGTAGCCGCCGTTGTAGGTGCCCGTGACCTTGATCGTGCTGCTCACGGCCTGCTTGCCGGTGGCGGCCGGCCAGGAGGACGCGGCGCCCGCGGAGGACAGCATCGTCGTCGTGACGATCGCCGCGCCCGTGAGGCCGAGGGCCGCGGAACCCGCGATCACCGCCCGGCGCTTGGAGACCCGGCGACGGTGGCGGACGCGCTGTTCTGCTCGTGCAGTCATGCCCATTCCTTGCGTGGGAGAGGATCCTTGCGTCTCCTGGTCGCCACGGGTGGAGAAAGGGTTGCCGCGCCTCCGGAATTTTTTTACGGGTCCTGGACGGCTCGCTTACGAGTCCCCGTCGTCCGACGCGTCGTCGCCGCTGTGGGCCGCGAAGTCGCCCTTCACCGCGAGCTGTTCGCCGCCCGCCGTGCCGGTCGCCGTGTACGTGTCGCCGGCCGCGTCCCGCCCGCCGCGCTCATGGTCGTACTGCCCCGCGAACACCCACTCGCCCTTGGCGACCTTGCGGCCCTCCTTGAGCGTCCAGGTGTAGACGAGGAAGCCGTCCTTCTCCTCGGTGGTGAGGGTGAAGTCGTCCTCCGGCAGCGAGCGCCAGGCCCCGGTGGAGGTGACCCCGCCGGTCTGCGCGACCTTCAACTGCACGGTGAGCGCGGTGAGTTCCTCGGACGTCTTGAGCGTGATGTTGCTCTGCGCCCAGAAGTCGTTGCTGTGCGGGTCGACCGAGCCGTCCGACCAGAGCGGGCCGTCCTCCTCGCCGTCGGCGGTCGCGGCGGGCGGCTGAGCGGTCGCCGTCGCGTCGGGGCGGGCCGAGGGCGTGCTGCTGGGCTGGGACTCCTGCTCGGTCCTGCCCGGTGACGGCTCGGCCGTCCTGATCGGCGCCCGGCTCGTCGCGTCCGGGGACGGTTCGGGCGTCGCCGTGGTCGCCACGGTCTGCTGCGGGCCGTCGTCCTTCACGGCCGAGGCCACCGCGTAGCCGCCGATGCCGAGCACACACGCGACCGCAGCCGTGGCGCTGACCACCCGCACCCAGCCGAACACCGGCGGCCGGGTGGCCCGGTGGTCGGGGCGGGTCTCCTCGGCCATGCCGCGCTCCACCCGCGCCAGGATGCGCGCGCGGTCCGGCTCGTGCTGTCCGGCCGCCTCGTGCAGCCGGGCGCGCAGCTCGTCATGCACGTCCTGCTGCCTCATCGGGTCCGTCCTCCGGTCTCGCCGCCGCGCGCCATGGCCACGGCCACCTTCTGGGGTACGCCCTGGGAGCCGAGCAGCCGTTGCAGTTCGGCCATGCCCTTGGACGTCTGGGACTTAACCGTACCCACGGAAACACCGAGGGCGAGAGCGGTGTCCTTCTCCGACAGGTCGAACGCGTGCCGCAGCACCACGCACGCCCGCTTGCGGAACGGCAGCCTGCGCAGCGCCTCCTGGACATCGACGACACCCGCTATGTCCGGGTTCTCCGTCTTCTCCTCGCGCTGCGACCAGAACAGCGCGATCCGCCGCCGCTCCCGGACCGCGCTGCGGATGCGGGTGCGGGCCAGATTGGCGACGACGCCACGGGCGTACGCCGCCGGGTGATCGGCCGCGCGTACCCGGTCCCAGCGGTTCCACAGCGCGAGCAGCGCGTCCGCCGCGAGATCGTCCGCCGCGTCCGACTCGCCGGTCAACAGGCGGGCGAGACGCGACAGTTCGGCATAGTGGCGCTCGAAGAAGGCGTGGAACTCCACGGAGGCTGCGTCGTCGACGACCGTGCCCACGGGCGAAACCTCCCTGTGTCTGTCATGTGAATGACATGTGATCATCCGGAGGTGGGCCCGGATGAGATCCGGAAGCGTAGCAGTGATCAACGGTTCGGTTCGTACGGGGCTTCGAACGGAGTCTGGCGGGCCGACCCCGATTCCGTAACACGATGAAAACCTGAAACGCGTTCAACGCGGGAACAATCCAGCCAGCATCCGCACACAGATCAGTTCAGGCAACAAGGAGTGTCCCCATGTCCACAACCGAGAAGGTGGCTGACCGGCAGGACGCCACGCCACCTGGCGTGAACGGCGTCGACCGGTTCTTCAAGATCTCCGAGCGGGGGTCCAGCTTCGCCCGTGAGATACGCGGCGGCTTCGCCACGTTCTTCACGATGGCGTACATCCTTGTCCTGAATCCCATCATCCTGGGCAGCGCCAAGGACAAGTTCGGCGACACCCTCGATCCGGTCCAGCTCACCACCGCCACCGCCCTCGTGGCCGCGGTGATGACGATCATCATGGGCGTCGGCGGCAACCTCCCGCTCGCCCTCGCCGCGGGCCTCGGATTGAATGCAGTCGTCGCCTTCCAGATCGCTCCGCTGATGAGCTGGGACGACGCGATGGGCCTCGTGGTCCTCGAAGGCCTGCTGATCTGCGTCCTGGTGGTGACCGGTCTGCGCGAGGCCGTCATGCACGCGATCCCGCAGCCGCTCAAGCAGGCGATCAGTGTCGGTATCGGCCTGTTCATCGCCTTCATCGGCTTTGTCGACGCGGGCTTCGTGAGCCGTATCCCGGACATCGCGAACACCACCGTGCCCGTCCAGCTCGGCGGCACCGGCAGGCTCACCGGCTGGCCGATCCTCGTCTTCTGTCTCGGCGTCCTGCTGACCATCGGGCTGCTCGCCCGCAAGGTCAAGGGCGCGATCCTCATCAGCATCGTGACCATGACGGTCGTCGCGGTCATCATCAACTCGGCCGCCGACGTGAAGAGCTGGGGTCTGACCACGCCCGCGTGGCCCGACAAGCTGGTCGACACCCCCGACTTCGGACTGATCGGTCACTTCAGCCTGTTCGGGGCGTTCAGTGCGGCCGACGTCGGTGTCGTCACCGTCGTCCTGCTGATCTTCACCCTCATCCTGTCCGACTTCTTCGACACCATGGGCACGGTCGTCGGCATCAGCGCGGAGGCGGGGCTGCTGGACGAAGAGGGCAAGGTCCCCAACCTCGGCCGGGTGCTGCTCATCGACGGTGCGGCGGCGGTCGCGGGCGGCGCGGCGTCGTCGTCCTCCGCCACGTCGTACATCGAGTCGGCGGCGGGTGTCGGCGAGGGTTCGCGCACGGGCTTCTCGAACCTGATCACCGGTGGCCTGTTCGGACTCGCCCTGTTCCTGACGCCGCTCCTGACCATCGTGCCGCTCCAGGCCGCCGCGCCCGCGCTTGTCGCCGTCGGGTTCCTGATGATGACCCAGGTCAAGCACATCGACTGGGAGAAGTACGACATCGCGATCCCGGCGTTCCTGACGATCGCCGTGATGCCGTTCACGTACTCGATCACCAACGGGATCGGGGCGGGCTTCCTCGCATACGTCGTGATCAAGGTGGTGCTGGGGAAGGCGAAGGAGATCCACTGGCTGCTGTGGGGGACCTCGGTGCTGTTCCTGGTGTACTTCGCGATCGACCCGATCGAGCAGATCCTGGGCGTGAAGTGACGTGAGGGGTGGCTCCTTGAAGGGGCCACCCCTCATGCCTAGTTCTTGACCGCCGCTTCCATCATCGCCTTCGCCACCGGCGCCGCCAGGCCGTTGCCGCTGACCTCCGAGCGGGCCGCGTTCGACTGCTCCACCAGAACGGCCACCGCGACCTCCTTGTCCCCGGACTTCGCGTAGGACGTGAACCAGGCGTACGGCGTCTCGCTGTTGTTCTCGCCGTGCTGGGCCGTACCCGTCTTGCCGCCCACCGTCACGCCGTCGATCTTCGCGTTCGTGCCGGTGCCGTCCTCGACGACCGTCTGCATCGCGGACTGGAGCTGCTCGGCGGTGCCGGAGCTGACGACCTGGGTCGTGGACGCCTCGTCGTCGTAGTTCTCCAGGGTGTCGCCACCGCTGTCGGTGATCTGCGACACCATGTGCGGCGTGACCATCTTGCCGTCGTTGGCGATGGCCGCGGAGACCATGGCCATCTGGAGCGGGGTCGCGGTGACGTCGAACTGGCCGATGCCGGTGAGGGCCGTGGACGAGTCGTTCATGTCCGACGGGTAGACGCTGGTGTAGGCCCGGACCGGCACATCCTGGGACTCGTCGTTGAAGCCGAACTTCTCCGCCATCGCCCGCAGCTTGTCCTGGCCGAGGTTGTACGCCATCTTCGCGAAGACGTTGTTGCACGAGTACTGGAGCGCGGTGCGGATCGACGCGTTCTCACAGGGCGCGGACTTGTTCTCGTTCTCCAGCGGGGTGACCGTGCCCGGCAGGGTGTACGGGTCCGGGCTGTCGGTCTTCTCGTCCACCGACGAGTACAGCCCGTTCTCCAGCGCGGCCGCCGCCACGACCAGCTTGAACGTCGAACCCGGCGCCACCGGCTGCCGCAGCGCGCGGTTGGTCAGCGGCTTGTCCTCGTCCGCGTTGAGCTTCTTCCAGGCGCTGCCCGCCGTATTGGCGTCGGTCAGCGAGGACGGGTCGTACGACGGTGTCGACACGACGGCGAGGATCTTGCCGGTCTCCGGGTCGATCGCGACGGCCGCGCCCTTCTTGTCGCCGAGCGCGTCATAGGCGGCCTTCTGGACGTCCGGGTCGATCGTCGTGACCACGTTCCCCGGCTCGGCCCGCTCATTGGTGACCGTGTCCATGACCGACTTCAGCCGGCTGTCCGTGCCGTTGAGGAGGTCGGAGTAGATGCCCTCCAGCTGGGTCGGTGCGTACGCCTGCGAGGCGTAGCCCGTCACCGCGGCGTACAGCTCGCCGTCCTTGTACGTGCGCTTGTACTTGAGGTCGCTCCCTGTCGTCTTCGCGGAACCGGTGATCGACTCACCGGCCACGATGATGTTCCCCAGCGGCGACGAGTACGTCTCGATCGCGTTCCGCCGGTTGTCGCTGTCGTCCGCGAGTGCCTGGCCGTCGTAGAACTGCACCCAGGTCGCCCGAACCAGCAGAGCGAACACCAGGAGCAGCGCGAAGACCGATGCCCGCCTGATCGTCTTGTTCATTCCACCCGGGTAGACGACCGGGCGGATGGGAATCGTTCCCATCCGCCCGGTTTTCTCATGGGGTGTTCATGTAGGACGTCGTCAGGCGTCCAGCTTCAGCACGACCTCGTCGATCTCCTCGCCCCGTGCGTTCGCGAAGCCCCTGTCCTGGGCCGTCACCCGGAACCCGCACTTCTCCAGCACCCGCCGGGAAGCGGCGTTGTCGGCGGCGGCCCGCGCGTACAGCGGGCGCTCGGGAACCTCGACGACCAGAGCCCGCAAGGCGGCCGTGGCGATACCGCGCCCCCAGTAGGCACGGTCGATCCAGTACGTCACCTCGCGCTCGCCCGGCTCTCCGTACACGGCCGCGTGGCCGACCACGTCCCCGTCGACCAGGACGGCCCGGTTCACGTCCACGGTGGCGCGGATCCGTTTCCAGTGGGCTTCGAAGGCGTCCCGGTCGGCCGGGTCCTTCGGGGTGAACGCGGCCATGCGCAAGGCCTCGGGATCGTTCATCTGCCGGAAGAACACCGGCAGATCACTGTCATGGACCGCACGGAGGGCAATCTGCATGCGTCAGAGCCTACGGGTCGCCAGTGTCAGCCGGTCCCGCGCGTCGAACAACGCGTCCTTCACCATCTGCTCGTGCGCGGGCGTCAGCCGCGCGACCGGCACCGAGCAGCTGATCGCGTCCCGCGCGGGGGTGCGGTAGGGGATCGCCACGCCGAAGCAGCGCAGCCCCAGCGTGTTCTCCTCGCGGTCCACCGCGAAGCCCTGCTCCCGGACCTGGTGCAGCTCCTCGATGAGCTTCTCCCGGTCGGTGATCGTGTTCTCGGTCAGCGCGGGCAGCGTCTCCGGGAGCATCTTGCGGACCTGTTCATCGGAGTACGTGCTCAGCAGCGCCTTGCCGAGGGAGGTGGAGTGGGCGGGCAGCCGGCGCCCGACCCGGGTGAAGGGGCGCAGGTAGTGCTGGGACTGGCGGGTGGCGAGATAGACGACGTTGGTGCCGTCCAGACGCGCGAGGTGGATGGTCTCCGTCGTGTCGTCCGACAGCCGGTCCAGCGTCGGACGCGCCGCCGCCACGACCTCGTCGCCGTCGATGTACGAGGTGCCGACCAGCAGGGCCCGCACCCCGATGCCGTACCGCGTGCCCGTCGCGTCGGTCTCCACCCAGCCCAGCTCGACGAGCGTGCGCAGCAACATGTAGAGGCTGGACTTGGGATATCCGACGGCCTCCTGGACCGCCGCGAGGGAGTGCATACCGGGGCGTCCGGCGAAGTATTCGAGCAGTTCAACCGTCCGTACGGCGGACTTGACCTGCGCGCCGCCCCCCGTCTCGCCAGCCGACATCGCCCTTGACCCCTTCGTTCGACGGGAAATAGTCTCCAACAGCATATTCACCATCAGAGACAGCGTTCAGTATATCGAACAACCCTGGTGGATGACCCAGGAACTGTGTGGAGGGACCCGCGGTGGCAGCAGCACCAGTCTGGAGTGTCGACCCCCGAACCGGGAAGCAGCGTGAACAGGTTGCGGTGGAGGCCACAGCCCAGGAGGTGGACGCCACCGTCCGTGCCGCGCACGACGCCCGCGGCGCCCTCGCCGACCGCACGGTCCGCGCGGCCTTCCTGCGCACCGCCGCCGACAAGCTGGAGGCCGCCAAGGACCAGCTCGTCGAGGCCGGCGACGCCGAGACCGCGCTCGGCCCGGTCCGCCTCACCGGCGAACTCGCCCGCACCTGCTACCAGTTGCGGGCCTTCGCCGCGATCGTCGACGAGGGCGCCTTCCTCGACGTCGTGATCAACCACCCCGACGACACCGCGACCCCGCCGATCCCGGACCTGCGCCGCTACAAGGTGCCGCTCGGGGTCGTCGCCGTCTACTCGGCGTCCAACTTCCCCTTCGCGTTCTCCGTCGCCGGCGGCGACACCGCGAGCGCGCTGGCCGCCGGCAACCCGGTCGTCGTCAAGGCCCACCCCGACCACCCGGCCCTGTCCGAGCTGGTCGCGGCGGTCGTGCGGCGGGCCGCCGCCGAGCACGGCATCCCCGACGGTGTCCTCGGCCTCGTCCACGGCTTCGAGGCCGGCATCGAGCTGATCAAGCACCCGCTGATCGCCGCGGCGGGCTTCACGGGCTCGATCCGGGGCGGCCGGGCCCTCTTCGACGCGGCCGCCGCCCGCCCGGTCCCGATCCCCTTCCACGGCGAACTGGGCTCCCTGAACCCCGTCGTCGTCACGGAGGCCGCCGCCGCCGAGCGCGCCGAGGCCATCGGTACGGGGCTCGCGGGCTCCATGACGCTGGGCGTCGGGCAGTTCTGCGTGAAGCCGGGCCTGGTGCTGGTGCCGTCCGGCGCCGCCGGTGACGGCCTGGTCAAGTCCCTCACCGACGCCGTCAGCGACACCGACTCGGGCGTGCTCCTCGACCACCGCATGCGGGACAACTTCATCGCCGGGGTCGCCGAGCGCGCGGAGCTGGCGGACGTGGAGACGCCGGTGACGCCGGGTGCGGGCGGCGAGCACACGGTCAGCCCCGGGTTCCTGACGGTGCCGGCGGACAAGCTGGCGCAGGAGGGCGCGTACGACCTGCTGCTGGAGGAGTGCTTCGGTCCGGTGACCGTCGTGGCCCGCTACGCCGACCCGTCCGAGGCGAGCAAGGTGCTGTCCCGCCTTCCGGGCAACCTCACCGCGACGGTCCATCTGTCGACCGAGGAGACCGAGGGCAAGGGGCGCGGCGCGGAGATCCTGGCGGAGCTGACGCCGCTGGCCGGGCGCGTCCTGGTCAACGGCTGGCCGACGGGCGTCGCTGTCGCGGCGGCCCAGCATCACGGCGGCCCGTACCCGGCCACGACGTCGACGTCGACTTCGGTCGGCGGTACGGCCATTGAGCGCTGGATGCGGCCGGTGGTCTACCAGACGACACCGGAGGCACTGCTTCCCCAGGAGCTGAGGGACGACAACCCGCTGGGCCTGCCCCGCCGCTTCAACAACCACCTCGAACGCTGACCCCCAGGGCCGCACGGGGAAAGGGAACCTGGGAAACTCTGACGATGGACGTGGAACTTCCCGAACTCCCTTTCCCTCTCCGTACCTACGGCCCCGACGGGCACTGGTCGTACGAGGACGGGATCCTCACCGGATGGGCCGGTCCACGACAGGACCGCTTCGTGTCTCCCACCGGTGAGGCCCTCGACCCCGCCTCCGACGCACCCCGTCTCCTCGGCGCCCCCGAAGGCGACTTCCAGCTCATCGCCCGGGTCACCGTCGGCTTCAACGCGTCCTTCGATGCCGGGGTGTTGTACGTCCATGTCGGTGACCGGGCCTGGGCCAAGCTCTGTCTGGAGTACTCCCCGGACGTGGCCACCATCTGCACGGTGGTCACCCGGGGGCACTCGGACGACGCCAACTCCTTCACGGTGGAGGGGAGTTCGGTGTGGCTGAGAGTCAGCCGTACCGGCCGTGCCTTCGCCTTTCATGCCTCCCGTGACGGTGAACGCTGGATATTCGTCCGGCTGTTCACGCTCGGGGACGAGAAGGAGAGCGACGCCGCGCTCGTCGGCTTCATGACGCAGTCGCCGTTGGGCGAGGGGTGTGTCGTGACCTACGACCACCTGGAGTTCAGGCCCGACTGGCCGAAGGACCTGAGAGACGGAAGCTGAGCAGGCCCGTCACCAGCAGGAGCCCGGCGCTGATCGCGAGACCCCGTCGCATTCCGGGCTCGAAGCCGTCGGTGACCAGCACCCCGAACACCGCGACTGAAAGACCGCCGGCGACTTGGCGGGCGGCGTTGAAGACACCCGCCGCGAGCCCGGCGCGTTCACCCGGTACGGCGTCCATCATCGCGGACGTCAGCGGCGGTACGGCCAGCGCGCAGCCGAGCGCCATCGGTACGAGGAGAACGGCCACCAGCACGGGAGATGTGCCGGCGTCGACGTACAGCAGAAGCAACAGCCCCGTGGCGGCCAGCCCTTGGCCGATCAGCATCGGGAGTCGTGCGCCGTAACGTGCCGTCAGTTTTCCCGAGAGCACGTTGGTCACCCCGATCAGGCCGCTCATCGGCAGGAACATCAGGCCGGCGTAGAGCGCCGAACGGCCCTGCACCTGCTGGAAGAAGAGGGAGAAGACGAACACCACACCGTAGAAGGCCGTGCTGACGGACATGCCCGCGGCGACCGCCACGGAGACGGTCCGGTCGCGGAACAGGCCGAGCGGGACCACCGGGTGGGCCTGCCGTGCCTCGATCCGCAGGAAGGCCAAGGCGGCGAGGACCGCGACCGCGAGAGCGACGAGCCCGGTCGCCCCGCCCTCGATCACCGCGAAGGCCAGCGCGGTCAGGGTGACCATGGCGGTCAGCTGGCCGGGCAGGTCGAGCGGGGCCGGCCGGCGTTCCGAGCGTGGCGCCCGTACCAGCAGGGCCAGGGCCACGGCGCCCAGCGGCAGGTTGATGAAGAAGATCCCCCGCCAGTCCCAGCCGATCGTCAGCGCGCCGCCCGCCACCGGGCCCAGCGCCAGCGCCACCGAACCACCCGCACCCCACGAGGCCACCGCCCGCGCCCGGCGGGCCGGATCCGGGTACGCCTGCCGCACCAGCGCCAGTGAGGCAGGCAGCACCACGGCCGCCGCCACGCCCTGCACCGCCCGCGCCCCGATCAGCGCGGGCAGGTTCGGGGCCAGCCCGCAGGCCGCCGAGGCGAGCGTGAACAGCGCGATACCGATCCCGAACGCCCGGCTCGCCCCGACCCGGTCCGAGAAGGCGCCCGTGGACAGCATGAGCGCGGCGAAGGCGAGGGTGTAGGCGTCCACCACCCACTGGAGACCGGACATCCCGCCGCCCAGCGCCGCGCCGACGGACGGCAGGGCCACGTTCACGATGGACGCGTCGAGGGTGATCAGCGCGAAGCCGAGGAGGGCGGCGGTGAGCGTCAAGCCGGGGGACGCGGCGGGCAGTTGACGGATGTCGGGCTCAAGGCGAGTCATGGGCATGCCCCCATGCTGCGGATCTCCGCCGTTCTACAGTAGTGGCCGGAACGCCATACCCCCGGAGGTTCTGGCCATGCCCCGCATCCCGCACCGCGTCGTCGTCATCGCGCCCTCGCCGGTCACCATGTTCAACCTCGCCATCCCCGAGCTGCTCTTCGAGAAGGTCGAGGTGGACGGCGGGCCGGGATACGAGGTGGTCGTGTGCACCCCGGATCCGGGTCCCGTCGCCACCACCGGCGGCCTCGCCCTGCATGTGGAGTGCGGGCTGGACGCGGTCCGGGGCGCCGACACCGTGCTCGTCGCCGGAACCGGGCGGCGCTACGAGCCCGACCCGCGCACCGTCGCGGCCGTGCGGGAGGCGGCCGCCGCCGGGAAGCGCGTCACCTCCATCTGCAGCGGCGCCTTCGTGCTCGCCGAGGCGGGCCTTCTCGACGGCCGCAGCGCCACCACGTACTGGCAGCTCGCCGACGAGCTGCGGGACCGCTATCCGTCCCTCGACCTCCAGGGCGATGTCCTCTACGTCCAGGACGGCCAGATCCTCACCTCCTCGGGATACGCGGCCGGCATCGACATGTGCCTGCACATCATCCGCGCCGACTACGGCGCCGCCGTCGCCAACGAGGTGGCCCGGCTCTCCCTCGTCGCACCGGTACGGCCCGGCGGCCAGACCCAGTTCACCCAGACCCCGCTGCCGCCCGAGCGCGGCACCGCCTGCGCCGACACCCGCGGCTGGGCCATGCGCAACCTCGACAAGCCCCTCACCCTCACCGACCTGGCCCGGCACGCGCGCGTGAGTGTCCGTACCCTCACCCGCCGCTTCCACGCCGAGAGCGGGATGAGCCCGTTGCAGTGGCTGCTCCACCAGCGCGTCGAGCGGGCGAAGGAGCTGCTGGAGACCACCGCCCTGCCCATGGACCAGGTCGCCCGCGCGGCGGGCCTCGGCACCGCCGACTCGCTCCGCGCCCACCTGGTCCGGCGGACCGGGCTCACGCCGAGCGCGTACCGGGCGCAGTTCAGCCGTCTGGGAACCGGAGCGGCCGAGGTCTCGTCCTCCGTTGCATGATCAGTGACAGAGTTGTCGCACCCCGGGTCATCCGGACCGTCGTACCGGCCGAGGCGGAGGCCATCACGGCGCTTCACGCCCGCGCGCGGGCCACCTACTACCCCGACGGCATCCCGGACGACGGCACCGACTGGCTCGCCGCCTGGCGGGCGGCCATCGCCCGGCCCGAGGGGCACGTCCTGTGCGTGGTGGACGACGGGCACATCGTCGGGCTCGCCTCCTTCCGCACCCCCGAGGACGCCCCGGCGGAAACGGTCATGCTCTTCCAGTTCCATGTCGACCCCGACCGCTGGCGCTCCGGCGTCGGTACGGCCCTGCACGCGGCCTGTGTCGAGGAGTGGCAGGCGGACGGGAAGCGGACGGCCGTGCTGGAGGTGCATGTCGACAACCGGCGGGCCCAGGCCTTCTACCGGCGGCTGGGCTGGACTCCGGGTGTGGTGGAGCCGGGGGACCATCATCTGCCCATGACCTTCGACGTGGCTGGGGCATGACCGGGTCGCGACCGGGGGAATGATCCCGACTCCTTGAACGTTCACCCACTAACCGGAGGGCGTCTCCGTACCCGTACGACCTGGAAAGAGCCGAAGACATGCGCGTCGAGATCTGGAGCGACATCGCCTGCCCCTGGTGCTACGTGGGCAAGGCCCGCTTCGAGAAGGCGCTCGCGGCCTTCCCGCACCACGACCAGGTCGAGGTGGTGCACCGGTCCTTCGAGCTGGACCCGGGGCGGGCCAAGGGTGACGTCCAGCCGGTGATCAAGATGCTGACCAAGAAGTACGGCATGAGCGAGGCGCAGGCCCAGGCCGGTGAGGAGAACCTCGGCGCGCAGGCCGCCGCGGAGGGCCTCGACTACCGCACCCGGGACCGCGACCACGGCAACACCTTCGACATGCACCGCCTGCTCCATCTCGCCAAGGCCGAGGGCAAGCAGGACGAGCTCATCCAGATCTTCTACAAGGCCAACTTCGCCGAGGAGCGCTCCGTCTTCGCCGAGGGCGACGAGCGGCTCGTGGAGCTGGCCGTCGCCGCGGGGCTGGACGCCGACGCCGTCCGCAAGGTCCTCGCCGACCCCTCCGCCTACGCCGACGACGTCCGCGCCGACGAGCGCGAGGCCGCCGAACTCGGTGCCAACGGCGTGCCGTTCTTCGTCCTCGACCGCAAGTACGGCGTCTCCGGCGCCCAGCCCGCCGAGGTCTTCACCCAGGCCCTCACCCAGGCCTGGGGCGCGCGTCCGCCGCTCCAGCTGATCGAGGACGGCGGCGCGGAGGCCTGCGGTCCCGACGGATGCGCGGTGCCGCAGAAGTAAGGCCGCGCAGAAGTAAGGCGGCGCAGGTCGGGGCGGATATATAAGAATCCCTTAGGGGAATCACGTAAAAATTCGCAATGGACTGATGATTCCAAGGGCTTCACAGTGGGATCCATGGAGACCTTCGAGAGCCTCGTCCGTGCTGAGTTCGCCCCGAAGAACACCTACCTCAACACCGCGTCCAGCGGTCTGCTCCCCGCCCGCACCGTGGCCGCCCTGACGGAGGCCGCGCTGATCCGGGCCGAGGGCAGGCCGCTGGACCCGCTGTTCGAGGACGTGGAGGCCGCCCGTGCCGCCTTCGCCCGGCTGGCGCACGTCCCCGTCGAGCGGGTGGCCGCGGGCGCCTCGGTCTCCACGTTCAGCGGCCTCGTCGCCGCCTCGCTGCCCGCCGGCGCCGAAGTCCTCACCGCCGAGGACGACTTCACCTCCGTCGTGAACCCCTTCCACGCCCGCGGCGACCTCAAGGTCCGCATCGTGCCGCTGGAGCGGCTCGCCGAGTCCGTCCGCCCGGAGACCGCGCTCGTCGCCGTCAGCGCCGCCCAGTCCGCCGACGGCCGCGTCGCCGACCTGCCCGCCCTGCGGGAGGCGGCCCGGGCGCACGGGGCGCGGACGTACGTCGACTTCTCGCAGGCCTCCGGATGGCTCGCCATGGACGCCACGCGGTACGACTACACCGTCTCCACCGGCTTCAAATGGCTGCTCGGCCCGCACGGCGCCGCCTTCCTGGCGGTCCCCGAAGACTTCGGCGCACTGGCACCCCTGCTGGCCGGCTGGGTGGCGGGGGAGAACCCCTGGAACAGCTGTTACGGCCCGATCGCCGAACTCGCCCACTCCGCCCGCCGGTTCGACATCAGCCCCGCCCTCTTCGTGTACGCCGGACTGCGCGCATCCCTCTCCCTGATCGAGGAACTCGGCGTCACCGCCGTCCACACGCACGACCTGGCCCTCGCCGACCGCTTCCGCGCCGGACTGGCCGCCCTCGGCCACCAACCCGTGCCCGCGCCCGGCTCGGCGATCGTCTCGGTGCCCCGACTGGGCGTCAAACAGCCCGAGTTGAGCGCGGCCGGCATCGAGGTCTCCAACCGGGCCGGCAACCTCCGCGCCTCCTTCCACCTCTACAACACCCCCGCCGACGTCGATCGTCTCCTGGACGTCCTGTCCGACTGATCTACGCTCGGGCTGGCTGTGCGATCTCCTCGCCGGTCACCGCGGCCGGCCTGCCCTTCTGCCGGGGGTCCGGGGGTCGTCCCCCGGGAAACGCAGCATTGGCCATGGCTTGTTGTCGTGAACCGCTGGCGCGGGCCCGGCGAGGGCGCTAGGAAAGGCACCAGGGGTGGTGGTGCCGGTGGAACACGCGGGCGATACGTCAGTGCGGCCTCCCGCCGACGCGGAGCTGCACAGGCGGCTCGTGTACGGCGACGAGTCCGCGCTGGCCGAGGCGTACGAGGCGTACGGGGGTCTGGTGCGGCGGGTCGCCGTGCGGGTCACGCGCAGCGCGGGCGCCGCCGAGGACGTGGCGCAGGAGGTCTTCGCCCAGCTGTGGAGCAGGCCGTACGCCTTTGACGCACGCCGTGGCACCCTGCGCACCTGGCTCTCCATGCTCGCCCACCGGCGGGCCGTGGACTGGGTGCGCAGCGAGGCCCGGCACCGCAAGGACGCCGGCGCCGACGACTCCGCCCTCCAGGCCATCCCCGAGCCCGGCCCCGGCCCCGACGAGACCGTCGTCGACCGCGAACGCTCCCTCCTGCTGCACTCCGCCCTCGCCGAACTCCCCCAGCCCCAGCGGGAGGTGGTGCACCTGGCCTACTTCGCGGGCCGCACCTACCGCCAGGCCGCCGTCGAACTCGGCATCCCCGAGGGCACGGCCAAGACCCGGCTGCGCACGGCTTTACGCACCTTGGCCGAGTCTTTGGCCGACCCGCCCGACCCCGCGCTCGAAAGGGGCGCATGATGGAAAGGGATCCGCGAAAGGGGGTGCACGGTGACCACTGAACACGACGGCGTACGCGACCTGCTGGCCGCCTGGGCCTTCGGCGCGCTGGAGCCCGCCGACCGCAGGACGGTCCCGCTGCACCTGGCCGAGTGCGAGGACTGCGCGGCCGAGGCGGAACGTTTGCGCGAAACGGTACGTCTGCTCGACGGCCCCGCGACCGACGGCTCGGGCCGCCGCCCCGCCGCCGGCATCCTCTCCGGCGCCCTGCGCACCCGCCCCGCCGCACCGGACGTGGCCCCGCACGCCGCCCCCTACGCCGCCGCCGTGGCCGGGCTGAAGGCGCTGCTGCCCGAGATCGAGGGCCGCTGGAGCATCCCGGTCGTGCACGACTGGGACGCGCACGCCACCGTCGCCCATCTCCTCGCCGCCGACGAGCACCTGGCCCGCCTGCTCGGCCTGGACACCGCGCTGCCGGCCTCCCGGATCCCGGCGGACACCCACTGGGGCGCGGCCTGGGACCTGCGGACCAGGGAGATCATCGACCACGAACACGCCCGTACGCCCGGGGAGACCGCCACCGACTGGGCCGAGCAGGCGGACGCACTGCTCGCCGCACCCGAGGCGCACGATCCCGAACTCGCCGCCCGGGCCGTGACGTTGATGGGCGCGCGGCTTCCGGTCGCCGACCACTATGTGGCGCGCGCCTTCGAGGCGTGGATCCACACCGACGACCTCGGCCGTGCCCTGGGCCTCGCCGTCCCGCCGCCGCCCCCGGAACACCTGTGGCAGCTGGTCCGCCTCGCCGTCCGCATCCTCGGCCTGGCCCTGGAGCGGGAGGCCGCGCCGGTGCTCTTCTCGGTGACGGGCGTCGAACAGTGGGTGCTGGGCTCCGAGGACGAGCCGGTACGGGCCGAACTCACCCTGGATCCCGTCGACTTCTGCCTGCTGGTGGGCGGACGGTACAGGCCGGACGAGGTGCCGAGGGACAGCACGGGCGACGCGGCCGCCGTACGGAACGTACTGGAGCGGGCCGCGTCGCTGGCGTGGCTGTGAGAGTCGCTTCGGCTACCTGACGGGCGTGAAGTCCCGGGCGCCGATGAACTCGGGCCGCCGTACGGGAGCCGCGAACGGCTCGACGGCCGCGTTCTCCACGCTGTTGAACACGATGAACACGTTGCTGCGCGGGAACGGGGTGATGTTGTCCCCGGAGCCGTGCATGCAGTTGCAGTCGAACCAGGTCGCCGAACCGGCCTTGCCGGTGAACAGCTTGATGCCGTACTCGCCGGCCATCGCGGTCAGCGCCTCGTCCGAGGGCGTGCCCGCGTCCTGCATCTGGAGCGACTGCTTGTAGTTGTCCTTCGGCGTGGCCCCCGCACAGCCGAGGAACGTGCGGTGCGAGCCCGGCATGATCATGAGGCCGCCGTTGGTGTCGTAGTTCTCCGTCAGGGCGATGGAGACGGACACCGTCCGCATGTTCGGCAGGCCGTCCTCGGCGTGCCAGGTCTCGAAGTCCGAGTGCCAGTAGAAGCCGGAGGCGCCGAAGCCGGGCTTGACGTTGATCCGCGACTGGTGGACGTAGACGTCCGAGCCGAGGATCTGCCGGGCCCGGCCGACGACCCGCTCGTCGCGCACCAGGTTCGCGAACACCTCGCTGATCCGGTGCACTTCGAAGACGGAGCGGATCTCCTTGGACTTCGGCTCGATGATCGAGCGCTCGTCGGCGCGGATCGCGGGGTCCGTGACGAGCCGCTCCAACTCGGCGCGGTAGAGGGCCACTTCGTCCTGGCCGATGAGCTCCTCGACGGCGAGGAAGCCGTCGCGCTCGAAGGACTCCAGGTCGGCCGTCGGGATCGGCCCGGGGGTACCGGGCGCCGACCAGACGACCGGGTCCTTGCGGGGGAGGGACACCTCGGTGGCGCCGCGGCTGGGGTAGAGATCGGTGACGGTGGTCATGCGGTCACACCTCCTCGGGTTCGGTGAGCAGGGGGTAGACGCCGTTCGCGTCGTGGTCCTCCCGGCCGGTCACGGGCGGGTTGAACACACAGATGCAGCGGAAGTCCTCCTTGACCCGCAGCGTGTGCCGCTCGTGCCCGTCCAGGAGATACATGGTCCCGGGCGTGATCGAGTGGGTCCGCCCGCTCTCGTGGTCGGTCAGCTCGGCCTCGCCCTCCACGCAGACGACGGCCTCGATGTGGTTCGCGTACCACATCGACGTCTCCGTACCCGCGTACAGGATCGTCTCGTGCAGCGAGAAGCCGACCCGCTCCTTGGCGAGGACGATGCGTTTGCTCTCCCAGGTGCCGGACGCGGACCTCACATGACGGTCGGTGCCTTCGATGTCCTTGAACGAACGGACGATCACGGTGCTGCGATGCCTCCTAGATAGACGGTGTCGAACGGGGTCAGAGGGTTTCCCGTACGGAGCGGGCGACGACGCTGAGCCCCTCGTCCAGCTCTTCGGGGGTGATGGTGAGCGCGGGAAGCAGCTTCACGACCTCGCTCTCCGGGCCCGATGTCTCGATGAGCAGCCCGAGTTCGAAGGCGCGGCGGGCGACCCGCTCGGCCCGCGCCTTCTCGTGGAACTCGAGCCCCCATACGAGCCCGCGCCCGCGGTACTCCTTCACATCGGCGAGGTTCTCCTCCGTGATGGAGATGAGCGCCTGCTCGATCTGCTCGCCGCGCGCCCGGGTCTGCTTCTCCATCGCGGACCCGTCGGCCCAGTACGCCTCCAGGGCCGCGGTCGCGGTGACGAACGCCGGGTTGTTGCCGCGGAAGGTGCCGTTGTGCTCGCCCGGCTCCCAGATGTCCAGCTCGGGCTTGAACAGGCAGAGGGACATGGGCAGTCCGTACCCGCTGATCGACTTCGAGACGGTGACGATGTCGGGCGTGATGCCCGCCTCCTCGAACGAGAAGAAGGCCCCGGTACGCCCGCACCCCATCTGGATGTCGTCGACGATGAGCAGCATGTCCTGCCGCTCGCAGAGCTCGGCGAGCGCCCGCAGCCACTCGGGCCGCGCCACGTTGATGCCGCCCTCGCCCTGCACGGTCTCGACGATCACCGCGGCGGGCTTGTTCAGCCCCGACCCCTGGTCCTCCAGGAGCCGCTCGAACCACAGGAAGTCCGGGACCTGTCCGTCGAAGTAGTTGTCGAAGGGCATCGGCGTGCCGTGCACGAGGGGTATCCCGGCCCCGGCCCGCTTGAAGGCGTTGCCGGTGACGGCGAGGGAGCCGAGGGACATCCCGTGGAAGGCGTTGGTGAAGGAGACGATGGCCTCGCGTCCCTTCACCTTCCGGGCCAGCTTGAGGGCGGACTCGACGGCGTTGGTGCCGGTCGGCCCGGGGAACATGACCTTGAAGGGCAGATCGCGCGGGCGGAGCACCAGGTCCTGGAAGGTCTGGAGGAAGGCGCGCTTGGCGGTGGTCGACATGTCGAGCCCGTGCGTGACGCCGTCCCGCTCCAGGTAGTCGATCAACGCGCGTTTCAGGACGGGGTTGTTGTGCCCGTAGTTCAGGGATCCGGCGCCGGCGAAGAAGTCCAGGTACTCGTGGCCGTCCTCGTCGTACATGCGGCTGCCGTGCGCACGGTCGAAGACGGTGGGCCAGCCGCGGCAGTAGCTGCGCACCTCGGACTCGAGAGTCTCGAAGACACTGAGGTCGGGCTGGGTGATGGTCACGACGAATCGCTCCTCGTTGCGTGGGGGGAGTGCGTGGGGGTCGTCAGAGATCGGCAGAGATCGGCGGAGATCGGCGGAGATCAGCCGGGATCGGCCGAGATCGTCAGAGGGAGAGGGGGCCGATGCGGTACAGGACTTCGGGTTCGTGCGGCCCGTCGGGGAACAGGCCGGTGTCGAACAGCACTTCACGCTCCAGACCGGCTTCATGACGCTCGGCGAACGCGCCGAACAGCCGCTCGGAAGCGGTGTTGCCGGGCGTGATGGTGGTCTCGACGGCGGTGATCCGCTGCTCGGCCGAGGCCCGCGCGACGAGCCCGTCCAGCAGCGCCGCCGCCAGCCCGCGCCCGCGATACTCCTCGTCCACCGCCACCTGCCAGACGAGCAGGGTGCGCGGCCGGTCCGGCCGTACGTAACCGGTGACGAAGCCGACCGGCTCCCCGCGCCCGTCGCGGGCGACGGCCGACGTGGCGGCGAAGTCCCGACACCACAGCAGATAGCTGTAGGACGAGTTCAGGTCGAGAACCTTCGAGTCCCGCGCTATCCGCCACAATGCGGCGCCGTCCGCCACGGACGGACGGTCGATTTGCAGTTCGGCTGGCGTGTCTGCTGGTGCGGCAGTCATGCGGATTGAATTTACCGAGGGAAATTCAAAAATGCATCGCTGGGAGGGGTTACATGGCGGAGGGGACTGTGTTATCGCGCGGGCGCGGGTGGGTGCGTGAGAGGTGTGAGGTATGGGAGGTTTTGGGTGTGGCAAAAGGGGTGAATCACCCCGCATGTGTAACGCGTCACACCCATGTAATCCCCACGAGATCTGCCCGAATTCAGCCGGTTGGCGTTCGCGAAATCTTTGCGTTTAGGACCGGGGAAAGCGGGCAGAAGAATACGGGAAGCTACCCTCCTGAAAATTCAGGAATTACCTCTGAATTAGGCCCCGGTAACCCCGTCGATTCGTTCCCGCAAGATGTCCGCGTGCCCGTTGTGCCGGGCGTACTCCTCGATCATGTGAATGAGCACCCACCGCAGACTGACCTCCATTCCGGGCACGGGCCCCTCGGCCACCCGCCCGACGTCGTCCGGCGACCGCCCGACGAGGATCTCCCGCCCCCGCGCGATCTCCCGCCGCCACACGACGAGCGCGTCCGCGAGCGTCCGCCCCGGGTCCAGCACATACCCGGTGGCCTCGCCGTTCACCGGCGGTACATCGAGCCCCGCGACCACCCGCTGGAACCAGTTCCGCTCGACCTCGGCGAGATGCTGCACCAGCCCGAGCAGTGTCAGGGCGGAGGGTTCGGCGGAGGCGAGCCGCACCTGACTGTCGTCCAGCCCGGCGCACTTGATCTCCAGAGTGGCCCGGTGGAAGTCCAACCAGCTTTCCAGCATGGGCAGTTCATCACCGGATGTGAGAGGAATGGGCCGACCGTCGGGAAGCGTAAGCGGTTTGTCGGTGGTCATGGGCCGAGCATGGCACGGGCCCATGACCCGGGGGCAGTCACCTCACGGGCGACGCGCCGCCATTGAGCCTCACCGCCGGGCAACGGCCAGGCCCAGGAGGGCCGTTGACCCGTCCGCAGTTCCCGAAGACGCCGGGCGAGAGCCGCCCCCGCGACAGCGGCCCCGTCCGGGACCCCGGTCCCATGGAGGGCGCGGAGCTCGGCGAAGCGGGCCAGTTCGCCCTCATAGACCCGCACCGCCTCCTCGGTGCCCGCGTCCACCTCGTCGCCCGGCGCGGTCCGGTGCAGATGCAGCACCGAGGGCGCGACCGACTCGGCGATCGCCGCCGCGAGCCGCGCGTGACCGTCCAGGACGAGATGACAGTCCAGCCCGCTGACCCACCACAACAGCACCGGCGGCAGCGTGCCGTCACGCGCCTGCTTGCGATACGCCTTGACCCTGCTGTCGTCGGCGTCGGGCAGCGGGCGGAGCGGCAGCAGCTCCCAGGAACCCGAGTGGACGAACCAGTCGATGTACCCGTCCGGATGCCCCTCGACGACCATCGACCCCCAGTACTCCCCCTCCGGCAGACGGCCATGATTCCAGCGCAGCAGCGGACTCTCGGGCGACAGCAGCCACCGGCCGTCGTGCAGCGGGCCGTCCGCCGACTCGGCCAGCGCCTGCGCGAACCGGTGCGCCCAGCGATCGGGGCGGCCGGCCAGCGCTCGTGCCGTCTCCGCGCGTACCGGTGCGACGGGGGAGCGGTAGCCGTCGGTGCGCCAGAACTCCACCCCGCAGTGGTCCTCCTCGACGGCGGCGAGAAGGACCGGCCGGGACCGCTGGGTGAGAAGCAGCCGCCGCTCGGCGCTGAACAGACACAGATCCGGCTGCCGCCGCGCTCCCACGTCCAGGGAGAGGCCTGCCCAGGTGCCGTCGTCCCGAGTGATGTCCGTGCGATGCATGCCGAGACGATAAGAGGCGCGCACGGCCGACCGCACCGCGATTGCGGCCGCCGGACCTACCGCCAGCTCTCCTCCACCGCCCGCAGCGCCCCCTCCACATCCACATCGAGCCCCTTCTCGCTCAACGCCGCCCCGAGCGCCGCGAGGCTCGCCCGGACCGCGCCCGGAGTCGCGTCCGCCCCGTAGTGGTTGACCCGGATCATCTCCTTGGCCAGCGCACCCCCGCCCGCGCTGAGCGGCAGCACCGGATCCGAGGCCAACGCCCGAGCCACCAGCTCGGACGCGTCCACCCCCGCCGGCGCCCGCAGCGTCGTGGCGACCGGCGCCGCGTCCCGAGCCTCGTACACATACGGCTCAAGCCCCCCGCCCAGCGCCACGGCCCCCGCCCGGGTCGCCGCCGCGGCCGACGCGTGCCGGGCCATCACGGCGTCGAGCCCCACCGCCTCGATCCGCTCGACACACGCCTCAAGGGCCAGCATCTCCAGCTGCGCGGGAGCGTGCAGCAGCGCCTTGCGGCCGCCGTCGACCCACCGCTCCTTCCAGTCGAGGAGCGAGAGATACGACCGCCGCGGCGCGAGCGGATTCGCCGCCATCCGCGACCACGCCCGCGAGCTCACGGAGACCGCCGAGACCCCCGCGGGCCCGCCCATCGCCTTCTGCGCCCCGATCACACACAGGTCCACACCCCACGCGTCCGGCAGCACCGGCTCGGCCCCGATGGAAGCGACCGCGTCCAGGTAGAACAGTGCCCCCTGCTCCCGTACGACCTCCCCGATCTCCGCGACGGGGTTGGTGTTGCCGGTGGCCGCCTCCGCGTGCACCAGCGACACGAAGTCGATCGAGGGATGCTCGGCGAACGCCTCCCGGATCTGCTCGGCCGTCACCGCCGTATGGAACGGCACCGCCAGATCGATCACCGTCGCCCCGCAGTCCCGCAGCCAGTCCCCGAAGGTCTGCCCGTAAGGACCGGTGATGACGTTCAGCGCGACCGTCCCCGGCCCCGCGGTCGCCCGGATCGCCCCCTCCAGCGGAAGCAGCGCCTCCCCCTGCATGATCACGACGTCCTGCGAGGTGCTCAGCAGCCGCGCCACGCGGTCCTCGATCGACGCGAAGTGCGCCGCGCTGAGCGGGGCCAGGTCAAGGAACGGATGCGTCACGGCGGTGCTCTTTCGCTCACTGGGGTAGACGTGATCGAGGGTAACCGGAGCGCGACACCCCGCGCCGACCGGTGCTTCTTAGGCTGAACGGCCTCGGAACCATCGCTTTGATTTGAGAGACCCAAACCTTTCCTTATAATCGGAACCCACAGTTCCCCCACAGGAGGCTCCCCCGTGAAGACGACCCTCGGGCGCCGGACCCGCATCCTGACCGCCACCACCGCGACGGCCGGGCTGCTGCTCGTGGCCGGCTGCTCCTCGGACGACGACGGCGGCAGCGGCACCAAGACCGCCGCCGGCGGTGTCGAACTCGTCAAGGCGGGGCAGCTCACCACCTGCACCCACCTGCCCTACCCGCCCTTCCAGTCGGAGATCGACGGCAAGGTGCAGGGCTTCGACGTGTCGCTCATCGACCTCGTCGCCGAGGGCCTCGGCGTGAAGCAGGTCATCCTCGACACGCCGTTCGAGAACTTCAAGACCGGCGCGTTCCTCAACTCCGGCGCGTGCGACCTGGCCGCCGCCGGCATGACCATCACCGAGGAGCGCAAGAAGAACGTCGACTTCTCGGACCCGTACTTCGACGCCACCCAGGCCCTCCTCGTCGACAAGGGCAGCGGCATCACGTCCCTCGCCGACGCCAAGTCCAAGAAGGTCAAGCTGGGTGCCCAGGCGCAGACCACCGGCGAGGACTACGCGAAGAGTCAGGGCTTCGACCCGGTCTCCTTCGAGTCCTCCGACGCCGTCCTCAACGGACTGCGCTCCGGCCAGGTCAAGGCCGTCGTCATCGACTACCCGGTCGTCCAGGGCTGGCTGAAGACCAAGGCCAACGCCGACGCCTTCGAGCTCGCCGAGCAGATCAACACCGGTGAGCAGTACGGCTTCACGGTGAAGAAGGGCAACACCAAGCTCCTCGCCGCCATCAACAAGGCCCTCGCCGACGCCAAGTCCGACGGCACGTACAAGAAGCTGTACGAGAAGTGGATCGGTCCATACGTCGCTTCTGCGACAGAGGGGGCGTCCGCGACCTCCGCCTCCCCGTCCGCCTCATGAGTGGGGCCGACGCACAACTCCAGCCCCGGAAAAAGGGTCTGACCCGGAGTCAGAAGCGCAGCCTGTCGCGCGGCGCGCAGTACGTCGTCTTCGTCGGGGCCGTGATCGCCTTCGCGGCCGCCGCCGACTGGGACCGGCTGAAGAACCAGTTCGCCCAGTGGGACATCGCCAAGGAGATGTTCCCGGACGTCATCACGCTCGCCCTCAAGAACACCGTGCTCTACACGCTGTCCGGCTTTGCCTTCGGACTCGTCCTCGGCATGGTCATAGCGCTGATGCGGCTGTCGTCGGTGGGCCCGTACCGCTGGTTCGCCGGCGTCTACATCGAGATCTTCCGCGGCCTGCCGGCTCTGCTGATCTTCATCTTCATCGGCGTCGCGGTCCCCCTGGCCTTCCCGGGCACGGAGATCCCCGGCGGCACCTACGGCAAGGTCGCCCTCGCACTCGGCCTGGTGGCGGCGGCCTACATGGCGGAGACGATCCGCGCCGGCATCCAGGCGGTCCCCAAGGGCCAGATGGAAGCGGCCCGTTCCCTCGGCTTCTCACCCGCGCGCGCCATGATCTCGATCATCGTCCCGCAGGCGTTCCGCATCATCCTCCCGCCGCTGACCAACGAACTCGTCCTCCTCTTCAAGGACTCCTCGCTGGTCCTCTTCCTCGGCGTCACCCTGGAGGAGCGCGAACTCTCCAAGTACGGCCGCGACCTGGCCAGTACGACCGCCAACTCCACCCCCATCCTCGTCGCCGGCCTGTGCTACCTGCTGGTGACGATCCCGCTCGGCTTCGTCGTACGCCGCATGGAGGCGAAGGCCCAGGAGGCCGTGAAATGACCCGTCCTGAAATCCAAGTACGCGGTCTGCACAAGTCGTTCGGCGCCAACGAGGTCCTCAAGGGCATCGACCTGGAGATCGGTCAGGGCGAGGTCGTCTGCGTGATCGGCCCGTCGGGGTCGGGCAAGTCGACGCTGCTGCGGTGCGTCAATCTCCTGGAACAGCCCACCAGGGGCCAGGTCTTCGTCGGCGGCACCGAACTCACGGACCCCGACGTCGACATCGACGCCGTACGCCGCCGTATCGGCATGGTCTTCCAGCAGTTCAACCTCTTCCCCCACCTCACGGTGACCGAGAACCTCACGCTCCCGCAGCGAAGGGTCCTCAAGCGGGACAAGGCGCGGGCGGCGAAGGTGGCCGCGGAGAACCTGGAACGCGTGGGCTTGTCGGAGAAGGCGAACGCCTACCCGGCCTCCCTCTCCGGCGGCCAGCAGCAGCGAGTGGCCATCGCCCGTTCGTTGTCGATGGGCCCGGAGGTGATGCTCTTCGACGAGCCGACCTCGGCCCTCGACCCGGAGCTGGTGGGCGACGTTCTGGCGGTCATGCGCATGCTCGCCCAGGAGGGCATGACGATGATGGTCGTCACGCACGAGATGACGTTCGCGAGGGAGGTCGCCGACAGAGTGGTGTTCATGGACGGCGGGGTAATCGTCGAGGACGGCAGGCCGGCCCAGGTGATCGGCAGCCCGAGTCACGAGCGCACGAGACACTTCCTTTCACGGCTACTGGACCCAGCGATGGCTGATGTCGAGGACGAGGACAGGAGCGCCCCTTAGGGGCGCGGGGAACTGCGCGACCAGCCCCAACGCTCCCGCACCCGACGAACTATCGTGCGTGCCATGAACGATCTGCCGGTGCTGCACGTAAAAGGCCAGGTCCTAGTCGGCCCAGAGGACGTCCGAGACGAACTCTGGGTCATCGACGGCCGCATCACCTACGACCGCCCAGTCGGCGCCCAAGACGTCCGTACCGTCGAGGGCTGGACCCTCCCCGGCCTGGTAGACGCCCACTGCCACGTAGGCCTCGGCCCCCACGGCCCCGTCCCCGAGGACGTCGCCGAGAAGCAGGCCCTCACCGACCGCGAAGCCGGCACCCTCCTCATCCGAGACGCGGGCTCCCCCTCGGACACCCGCTGGACCGACGACCGCGAAGACCTCCCCAAGATCATCCGCGCCGGACGGCACATCGCCCGAACCCGCCGCTACATCCGAGGCTTCGCCCACGAGATCGAACCGGAAGACCTCGTCGCATACGTCGCCCAAGAGGCGGCCCGAGGCGACGGCTGGGTCAAACTCGTCGGCGACTGGATCGACCGCGACCTCGGCGACCTGGCCCCGAGCTGGCCGAGAGAAGTGGCAGAGGCGGCGATCGCGGAGGCCCACAAGCAGGGCGCCCGAGTCACCGCCCACTGCTTCGCGGAGTCCTCCCTCCGCGACCTCGTGGAGTCCGGCATCGACTGCATCGAGCACGCCACAGGCCTCACCGACGACCTGATCCCCCTCTTCGCGGAGCGCGCCGTCGCGATCGTCCCGACCCTCGTCAACATCGCCACGTTCCCGAAACTGGCCGACGGCGGCGAGTCCAAGTTCCCCCGCTGGTCCGCCCACATGCGCCGCCTCCACGAGCGCCGCTACGACACCGTCCGCAACGCCTACGACGCCGGCATCCAGGTCTACGTCGGCACCGACGCCGGCGGCACCCTGCCGCACGGCCTGGTCGCGGCCGAGGTGGAGGAGCTGACCAAGGCGGGCATCCCGACGGTCGAGGCGCTCGCCGCGACGACATGGCGGGCCCGTGAGTGGCTGGGGCGCCCCGGCCTGGAGGAGGGCGCGACGGCCGACCTGGTCGTGTACGAGGGGGATCCGCGGGCGGACGTACGGGTACTGGCGGCGCCCAGGAGGGTGGTACTGAACGGGCGGGTCCAGGGATGAACGGGTGACTGTGGAGAACGTGCGTGCCTGAGGAATCGAAGGCGTGCGCGGAAATGTCACTTTGGAGTGAACCCTCGTCAGCTTGCTGACCATTCACTCCTCGTACGAAATTCTTGCCGGGTCCCGAGCAAGTCTCCTCTGAGGGGTCCCCACCTTGAACGGCAAGAACTTCCGTATGCCCGCACGCATGTCCGCACGCATGCCCGCACGCCGTCTCGCGACCGTCGCGACGGCGACGGCCCTGGCCGCCGGTCCCGCGGTCCTGGCCGGTGCCGGCACCGCGCACGCGACCGGTGACGAAGGGCGCGCGAGCGCCGTCGTCCTGCGTACCGGGCTCGACGTATCCCTGCTCAACAAGACCGTGAACGTCCCGCTCGCGGTCTCCCTGAACGAAGTGCAGGCGCCGCAGAGCGCCCAGAAGACCGCGCTGACGGCCCAGTTGAACGGGGTCGACGGCGGCCAGCCCTTCAGCGTGCTGGACGCCGAGGTCGCCCAGGCCAAGGCGGACGTCACCGACGCCAAGGCCGAGGCGTCCACGACCCTCGCCCACGCCAAGCTGCATGTCCCCGGTCTGCCCCTGCTGTCGCTGATCGAGCTCGGCACGGTCACCTCCAAGGCCACCTGCGAGGCCGGCAAGACCCCGACCGCCACCTCCAACCTGCTGGGCTCGGTGACCGTGCTCGGCAAGCAGGTCACGCTCACCGCTGGCGGCCCGGTCGACGTCAAGGTCCCCGGCGTCGGCGAGGTCCGCCTCGACCTGTCCAAGACCGAGACGACGACGAACACGGCGGCCGCCACCGCCCTCGAACTCACCGTCTCCGTCAACCCGTTGAAGCTCAACGTGGCCGAGGTCGAGGGCACCCTCACCCTCGCGAAGGCCACCTGCGAGGCACCCGCCGCTCCGGCCGCCGCCGATCCGCAGTCGCCGGACCCCACCACCCCGGCCGGTGACGTCAAGCCCCAAGGCGCCCCGGACGAGGCCGGGTTGGCCGAGACCGGCGGCAGCTCCATGACCCCGTACCTCGCGGGCGGAGCCCTCGCACTCCTCGTCGCCGGCGGGGGAGCGGTGGTGTTCGCGCGGCGCAGCAAGAGCTGAGGGACGCGCCTCCGTTCCGAGGCGCGTCGTAAGTCCCGTTGGCCCTGGGGGAGTAGAGGCGGAGTGTCCCGGTCAATGCGTCTTTCAGCGCATTGACGGGCAATCGCCCGAGGATGAGGGTGGGCCGACGGGGCTTCGGGCACTGTGCCCGCAGCCCGGCATCATCGGGGGAGAAATCGCATGAGCATCGAAGATCTCGACCGCGTGGAGTCGACCGAGACAGAGCCGTCCGAGACAGAGCAGTCCGTGGTTCCGTTCCCGTTCCGGCGCAGCGGCGTCTACACCCTCCAGCCTTCCTGGTTCCCCGCGGGCCCGACGCCGTCCGCGGGCGACACCGAACCGGCCCCGGGCGTCGAGGGCGACCACACCGCCGCCGGGCTGGTGGTGGAGGAACTCCGCGTCGACGTGGACGGCCTGATGCCGACCATGACCGTCAGCGGCACCCGGGCCCTGCTCATCGGCGGCAGCGTGACATGGATCGCGCGGGTGCACCGGGACCCCGTACAACAGGCGTGGACCGGGGCGATCTTCTACCGCGACGGGAACGCGTCCCTGGAACCGCACACGGATGTGCGGGTGAAGCTGTCCGGGCTGCCCCTCGTCGGGCAGCGCAAGGCACGGGTGACGTTCACCGGCGGCGGGCACCCGGACGTGACCCGTACGTTCGTCTACCGGCGGGCGGCCTTCCGCGAAGTGGGCATCGAGTACGACCGCGTCGACGACGCCACCGCGGTCACCAGCTATCCGCTGCACGCGCACCCCAACCGGCCCGCCGACCTGCCCGACACCACCCTGAGCATCGAGGACGCCTTCACCCGGCTGGGCGTCACCGTCACCAAGACGGGCGGCGACGACGTCGTGCCGGTCATCAAGGCGGGCAGCGACAGCCTGTGGACCGACATCGAGATGCACGACGCCATGCAGGTGCACTGGTCCAAGTGGGCCGACGTACCCCAGTGGCAGATCTGGACGCTGTTCGCCGGACGGCACATCCAGGGCAGCACGCTCGGCGGCATCATGTTCGACGACATCGGCACGGCCCAGCGCCAGGGCTGCGCGATCTTCAGCAACTCCTTCATCTCCGACCCCCGCCCGGGCGACCCGCAGTCGGACGAGGCCGTGCGCAGGCTGCGCTTCTGGACGGCCGTGCACGAGATCGGGCACACCTTCAACCTCGCCCACTCCTGGCAGAAGGACATCAACTTCGGCTCCCCCTGGATCCCCCTGGCGAACGAGCCGCTGGCCCTCAGCTACATGAACTACCCCTTCGCCTACCCCGGCGGCGAGAACGCGTTCTTCGCCGACTTCCGGTACGGATTCAGCGAGAACGAACTCCTCTTCCTGCGCCACGCCCCGGAACGGGTCGTCAAGCAGGGCGCCGCCCCCTGGTTCCACGAGCACGCCTTCGAACAGGTGCGGCAGGCCACACCGAACGTCCTGGAACTCACCGTGCGGGTCAACCGGCCCACCGCCCGCTTCGAGGCGCTGGAGCCCGTGGTCGCCGAGGTGAAGCTGCGGAACACCTCGTTCGTGCCGGTCGCGGTGGACCGCAACGCCCTGCTCGGGGAACGGCTCAGCGTGATCATCGCGGCCGACGGCCGGGACGCCCGCCAGTGGGTGCCGTACGCCCGGCACTGCTACCTGGCCGACCCGCACGTCCTCCAGCCCGGCGAATCGCTGTACGCGCCGCTGTTCCTGAGCGCCGGACTCAACGGATTCGACCTGGCCGAACCAGGCCACTACCGGATCCGCGCGATGCTGGGCACCGATTCCGGCGCGATCCTCTCCGCACCCCTGAGTGTCGAGATTGGGCGGCCCAGGAGCCGCGAGGAGGAACTGCTCGCCCCGGACGTCTACTCCGACGAGGTCGGCCGTGTGCTCGCCTTCGGCGGCAGCCGCGGCCACACCCCCGCCCTCGACCGCGCCAACGACGTACTGCGGGAGGCCGTGGAACGACTCCCCGACAGCGCGCTCGCCGTCCACGCCGCCGCCGCTCTCGGCCGCACGGCGGCCGTGCCGGGCCAGATCCTCGTCCAGAACCCCGACGACCCGCGCGTCAAGGAGTTCAGCACCGTCGTACCCGATCCGGCGGACGCCCTGCCCCTGCTGCGGAAGGCGTACGGCGACCCGGACGCCGCCGCCGACACCCTCGGCCACATCCGGCTGACCCAGCAGGTCGAACAGGTGGCGGTCGCCCTCGCGGCAACCGGCGATCGCCCGGCCCAGGAGGCGGCCCGCCTGACCAACGCCCTGGCCGACACCCTGGACGCCAGGAACGTACTGCCCTCGGTGGTGCGGTCGGTACGGGCCACCGCGGAGAGCCTGCCGGGCTGACGCTCGGCTGCTTTCCTCATGGCCCTTACTGCCCCTACCCCTTCGCGAGCGCCATCGCCTGGTCCAGCGCCTGGAGGAAGGAGTTGACCGTCGTCCGGTCCCGCACCGCCAGCCGCAGCCACTCCTCGTCGAGGCCCGGGAAGGTGTCCCCGCGCCGTACCGCGAAACCGAGGGTGCGCAGATGACGGCGTACGGCGGCGGCGCGCGGCAGGCGGATGAGGACGAAGGGGCCCTCGGCCGGTTCGGTGACGCGTAGTCCGTCCGGGCCGAACTCCCGCAGCCCGGCCACGAGATGGGCCCGGTCGGCGGCGATGCGGTGGGCCGCGTGGGCGGCCTCGGCCAGGGCCTGCGGCTCCACGCAGGCCTGGGCCGCCGCGAGGGCCGGGGTCGAGACCGGCCACAGGGGCTGGGCGCGTTCCAGGGCGGCGATGGTCTCCGGGGCGGCGAGGACGTAGCCGATGCGCAGCCCGGCCAGGCCCCAGGTCTTGGTCAGGCTGCGGAGCACCACCAGCCCGGGTACGTCCGTGCGGCCCGCCAGGGCCTCCCGCTCACCCGGGACCGCGTCCATGAACGCCTCGTCCACGACCAACGTCCGCCCGGGGCGGGCGAGTTCCGCGATCGTGTCCGCCGGGTGCAGGACCGAGGTCGGGTTGGTCGGGTTGCCGATCACCACCAGGTCCGCGTCCTCGGGGACGGCCGCCGGGTCGAGACGGAAGCCGTCCTCCTCGCGCAGCAGGAGCCGGTCGACCGTGTGGCCCGCGTCCCGCAGTGCCGCCTCCGGTTCCGTGAACTGCGGGTGCACCACCAGGGGGTGACGGGCCGTCAGGGCGCGGGCGAGCAGGACGAAGGCCTCCGCCGCGCCCGCCGTGAGAAGCACCCGTTCCGCCGGGAGGCCGTGCCGGGCCGCCACCGCCGCCCGGGCGTCCCGGCCGTCCGGGTAGGCGGCCAGGCCGGTGAGCGACTCGGCGATCCGCTGCCGCAGCCAGGCCGGGGGCGTGTCCGCGCGGACGTTCACGGCGAGGTCGGTGAGCCGCGCCCCGTCGTCACGGACCTCCGCGTCACCGTGGTGCCGGAGGTCATGGCTCTCGACGTGCTGCCGGTGCGTTCTGTCAGTGGGCATGGGAGTGGGTGCTGCCATGGTGGTGGTGGCCGTGTCCGTGGTGGTGGTGACCGTCGTCGTCGGGGTGGAAGTGCGGCTGCTGCGGCAGACCCACCTTGTCCTCGAAGCCGGGGAGCGCGATGCGGTACACGCACGAGTCGCAGTTCATCCGCAGATCGCCCTTGAGGGCCTCCTGGTACCGCTCCATCACCAGATCGAGCAGCTCCGGCTCCGGACCGATCACGTCGGCGGAGCGCACCTCGACCTCCGGGTGCGCGGCCGCCCAGCCCTCGGTCTGCTGCCGGACCCGGTCCGGGAGGATGCCGGTGAACAGGAAGTAGGGGAGCACGACGATCCGCTTCGCGCCCAGCCGTACACACCGGTCGAGCCCGCTCGGCACGTCCGGCGCGGCCAGCGACACGAACGCCGTCTCCACCCCCGCATACCCGCGCCCCTCCCACAGCAGCCGGGCCGCCTTGTACACCTCCGCGTTGGCGTCGGGGTCGGTCGAGCCACGCCCGACGAGCAGCACGGTCACGTCGGAGCGGTCGCCGGGGGAGCGCTCCGAGCCGCCCAGCGCCTGATCGAGACGGCGCTCAAGGACGTTCAGCAGCGACGGGTGCGGACCCAGCGGACGCCCGTAGGTGTACGAGATCCCCGGATGCCGCTCCTTCTCGCGGGCCAGCGCCGCCGGGATGTCGCCCTTGGCGTGACCGGCGGACACCAGCATCAGCGGAACGGCGGCGAACCGTCGTACGCCCTTCTCCACCAGCTCGGTGACGGCCTCGCCCAGCGGCGGCGGGGACAGCTCGATGAAGCCGCCCGCGACCGTCAGATCGGGGTGCCGGCGCCCCAGCTCCCGGACGAAGTCACGGAAGGCCTCGGCCCCGCCGTCGTCCCGGGTGCCATGTCCGGCGATGAGCAGAGCGGGCTGGGGGGTGGTCACGATTTCTCCTCGGAGGACGACACGGAAGACGAAAGGGGGTGGTACAGCAGGGCGTTGAGCGCCGCCGAGGCGACCGCGGAGCCGCCCTTCTCGGACACGTTGCTCACGGCGGGCAGCCCGCTCTCGCGCAACGCGGCCTTGGACTCGACCGCGCCGACGAACCCGACGGGCAGTCCGATGACGAGCGCCGGAGCGGCGTCCAGGGTCAGCAACTCCTCCAGCGCGGTGGGGGCGTTGCCGATCACCCACAGCGCGCCCGGCCCCACCTGCTCGTAGGCGAGCCGGATCGCGTGCGCGGAACGGGTCAGCCCGTCACCGGCCACCGCGTCCCGCAGCCGGCACACGGTCTCGCGCCGCGTGATCCCGGACGCGACCATCTCCACGTCCACGACGACGGGCGCCCCGCCGTGCAGCGCGGCATGCGCCTTCTCCAGCTCGCCCTCGTCCATGACGAGATCGTCCGCGTACTCCAGATCGGCGGCGGAGTGGATGACCCGCTCCACCACCGATCGGGTCAGCGGCGGGAAGTGCGAGGTGTCCAGGCGGGCGCGCAGCCGCCGGTAGGACTCCACCTCGATCGGATGGACCTCACGGATCACTTGGCGCCCTCCTCTGCCGTCTGCCAGCGGTAGCCGCGCGGTGTCACCATGCGCCCCGCGATGTCACGGGTCGCCGTGTTGCCCACGGTCACCACCGTCATCATGTCGACCGTCGCCGGATCCAGGGACCCCAGTGTCGTGAGACGACTGGACTCGTCCGGCCGCGACGCGTTCCGTACGACACCGACCGGCGTCGTCGGCTCCCGGTGCCCGGCCAGGATCGCGAGCACCTTCGGCAGCTGCCAGTCCCGGCCCCGCGAACGGGGGTTGTAGAAGGTGACCACGATGTCCGCCTCGGCCGCCGCGCGCACCCGCCGCTCGATGACCTCCCAGGGCGTGTGCAGGTCGGAGAGGCTGATGGACACGTGGTCGTGGCCGAGCGGCGCACCGAGGATCGCGGCGGCGGCGAGGGCGGCGGTCACCCCCGGTACGCCGATGACCTCGATGTCGTCGGACGCCTCGGCCAGCGCGGGGGAGGCCATCGCGTACACGCCCGCGTCCCCGCTGCCGATCAGCGCGACGGCCTGCCCCTTCCGGGCCTCCGCCACAGCCGTCCGAGCCCGCTCCTCCTCGGCCCCGAGCCCCGACTCCAGGATCCGGGTGCCGGGCCGCAGCAGATCGCGGATCTGGTCGACGTACTGGTCGAGCCCGACCAGCACGGAAGCCCGCCGCAACTCCGCCTTCGCGCGCGGCGTGACGAGGTCACGGGCGCCGGGACCGAGCCCGACGACCGCGAGCCGGCCGCGCGCGGGACGCCGTACGACGGCCGCGGTCGCCATGGCGGGCAGCCCGTCCTCGCGCGTGGACTTCTGCTTGGGTACGAGGAGTTCGCCGCCCCGGGCGAGTGCCGCGGCCTCCGCCACCGAAGGCGTACCCACGGCCGCGAGGGGCGCGTCGGAGGGGTTCGGCACCTCGACGGCCGCCAACTCCTCGGCGGAGTAGGTCACCAGGGGCACGCCCAGCCGCGAGGCGGCCTCGACGATGCCGGGCTCCTCGGACTTGGCGTCGACGGTGGCGAGTTCGGCGAGGCTGCGGGCGGAGAGGCCTGCTTCCTTGAGCGCGCTCTCGATCAGCCCGAGCACCTCGTCGACGGGCGCCCCCTTCGAGGCACCGACCCCGACGACCAGGGACGGCGGCCGGAGCACGACCTCGCGCTCGGCGGCCTCGACGAGACGGTCGGTGAGCCGGACGACGTAGGCGCCCTCGGCCGTGACCTTGAGCGCGGGCAACGGCCACGCCAACTCCGCCTTCAGGGCGACCGGTTCACCGTCGAGCAGCGCCCGCGACACGGCGGCGACATCGCCCTCGACGGGGAAGCCGAGGGTGTCGAGCCCAGGCAGCCCGACGGCATCCGTGGCCGTGGTGACGACCGGCTCCGCACCCAGCAACTCCCCGACCTCACGGGCGAGTTCATTGGCACCCCCGCCGTGCCCGCCGACCAGCGACACGGCGAACCGCCCGCCCTCGTCGACACACACCACACCCGGGTCGGACGTCTTGTCCCCGAGGAGCGGCGCGACCAGCCGCACCACGGCGCCGGTCGCGAGGAAGCACACGAGCTGCTCGCACTCCGCGAACGCGGCCCGTACGGCGTCCCCGACAGGACCCTCGTACACACGCGTCCGCTCCGGCCACGCAGCGGCCAGCCGGTCCCGCGCAGCCGCCCCCGCCGAGGTGGCGGAAATGAGGCCGATCACAGAGCAACTCCCTCATGAGAAACGGGGGTTCGGTACCCCCACAACAGAAAAACAGGGTTGGTGGCCGCGAGCCGGGTCACGTCCCCCGGCAGCGGCGCCAGCCGCGAGGACTGCACCAGCACCCCGTCACAGCTGAACCCGGCACCGGTGAGCGCCTCGCGCGTGGCCGGCACCCGGTCGAGCGCGGCCATCGCCACGACCACCGTCCGCCGGGCCCGCCGCGCACACGCGGTGACGATGGCGGGCAGCTCACGCCCCCCGCCCCCGATGAACACGGCGTCCGGATCGTCCAGATCGGACAGCACGGTCGGCGCCGCCCCGTGCACGGCCCGTACGTCGACACCGTGCGCGGCGGCGTTGGCCCGGATCCGCTCGACACCGTCCCGGGTCTTCTCGACGGCCACGACGGCGGCCCCGAGCCGCGCGCACTCCACGGCCACGGACCCGGACCCGGCGCCGACGTCCCAGACCAGCTCGCCGAGCCGGGGCCCGAGCCGCGCCAGCGCGAGCGCCCGTACCTCGAACTTGGTGATCATCGAGTCGCGGTGGGCGAACTCGCCCTCATCCAGGGCCCATTGGGTGGGCCCGACGGGCGCGCCCGCGACGGTCCGCACGGCACCGAGCGCCCGCGTCTCGTCGAGGCACAGGATCACGCTCACCGACGTACCCCAGTCGCGGGCGGCGGCCTCGGCGGGGGAGACCCGCTCGACGCGCTCGTCCTCGGACCCGAGCGCGGAGGCGACGACGAGGACCCGGTCGTCGCTCCTCAGCGCGGCCCCGAGCTCGGCGGGCCCGGCCCCCGGCCCGGTGAGGACGGCGACCTTGGGGCGCGCCCGGCAGACGTTCACAGCCGTCCGCAGATCCCGCCCGTGCGCGCTGACGACCACGGCGTCGTCCCAGGGCAGCCCCACCCGCGCGAACGCGGCGGCGACGGAGGACACCCCCGCCCGCACATCGAGCCGCTCGCTCCCGAACCGCTCGGCGAGCACCCGCACGATCCCGAAGAACCCGGGATCACCGGAGGCGAGCACGACGACCCGGTCCTGCTTGTCGAGATGCCGCTCGATGATGTCCAACGCGGGTGCCAGCGGCCCGAGAACGACCTGCTCGGCATCCTCCGGCACCGCCGCGGACGCCAGATGACGGCGCCCGCCCACGACCAGCCGGGCCCCGGCCAGCACGTCGGCGGGAACCGGCGCCCCCGTCCCCGTACCGAAGACCGTGATCATGTACTCGCACCCCGCTGCCGCAACGCCCGACGGGCCTCCGGGTCGGCCTTGCGGTACCCGTGGAAGTGGCCGGGGTGGTAGAGGTGCGAGCGGGTGCCCTCGGCGGAGAGCGCCGGGCCGACGAGGAAGAGGGTGTGCTTCCAGAGCTTGTGCTGCTTGACCGTCTCCTCAAGCGTCTCGATCGTGCACCGCACGACGAGTTCCTCTGGCCAGGTCGCCTGGTAGGCGACGACGACGGGAGTGGAGGTCGGATAGCCGCCCTCCAGCAGCTCCCGCACGAGCTGCCCACTGCGCGCGGCGGACAGGAAGATCGCCATGGTGGTCCCGTGCTTGGCGAACTCCCGCACCTCCTCACCGGGCGGCATGGGCGTCTTGCCGCCGCCGAGCCGGGTGAGGACCACGGACTGGGCGACCTCGGGGATGGTCAGCTCGCGCTGGGCGAGCGCGGCGACGGCGGAGAAGGCGGAGACACCGGGGATGACCTCGGTGGCGATCCCGATCCGGGCACACCGGTCGAGCTGCTCCTGGGTACCGCCCCACAGGGCCGGGTCACCGGAGTGGATACGGGCGACCCGCAGCCCTTCGGCCAGAGCCCGCTCGTACACGGCGACGACGTCCTCCAGGGACATGGTCGCCGAGTCGAGGATCTCCGCGCCCTCCCGCGCGTGCTCCAGGACCTCCGCCTGGACCAGGCTGGCCGCCCAGATCACGACGTCGGCCTCGGCGATCGCGCGCGCGGCACGGAACGTCAGCAGGTCGGCGGCGCCGGGGCCGGCACCGACGAAGGTCACCTTGCCGTCAGGGGCGTCAGCCATGGTGTGGGGTCCTCTCGAACTGATGATCACGGGGCTTCACCGGGGATCTGGATGTGCGTGCACAGGGGCTGATCGGATACGAAGGGCCCATGGCGGTGTTCGTCGCGCTCGGCGCGTTCCTGATGACGCTGGCCGGCGGCTGGACGGCCCAGCGGGTGACCGACCGCCGCCACCTGGTCCTCGGCCTGGCAGGCGGCCTGATGCTGGGCGTGGTCGGCCTCGACCTGCTGCCGGAGGCGCTGGAGGCGGCGGGCACCGAGGTGTTCGGCGTACCGGCGGCGCTCCTGCTGTTCGTGGCCGGCTTCCTCGTCGCCCATATGGTGGAACGTCTGCTGGCGGGCCGCCAGGCCGCACACGGCGGCGAGGAGGCCGCCGACCCGGCCGCGCACGGCGGCCGCGTCCCCGAGGTGGGCCTGACGGCCGCGGCCGCCATGGTCGGCCACAGCGCGATGGACGGCGTGGCGATCGGCGCGGCCTTCCAGGTGGGCGGCGGCATGGGCACCGCCGTGGCCCTGGCGGTGATCGCCCACGACTTCGCGGACGGCTTCAACACGTACACGATCACGAGCCTGTACGGGAACGCCCGCCGCCGAGCCATCGCGATGCTGGTCGCGGACGCGGCGGCCCCGGTGGTGGGAGCCGCGTCCACCCTGTTCTTCACGATCCCGGAGCGGCTCCTCGGCGCCTATCTGGGCTTCTTCGGCGGCGCCCTCCTCTACCTGGCGGCCGCCGAGATCCTCCCCGAGGCACACCACGAACACCCCGCCCGCTCGACCCTGCTGTGCACGGTCGCGGGCGTGGCGTTCATCTGGCTGGTGGTCGGCATCGCCGACTGAGCCCAGGGGGGCGGGTATCACAGCTTGCCGCCCCGGCCGCCGTCGCGCGGGGCGGGCGCGATGAGCGTGGAGAGGTAGGGAAGCGGCTCGTCACCGAGCTCGGAGGCAGGCCGCACGGACTCCTCGGGCAGCCCGAGCGCGGACCCCCACACGGCATCCCCGATCCGCCCGGTCTCCCGCAACGCCTCCGCGACCTCCTGAGCCTGCCGCCCGAACTTGTACGCCACGACGGTCCCGGGCCCGGCGAGGGCCTCCTTGAGCGCGGCGGCCCCGGCGGTGACTGGCACCAGGGTCAGCGGCTCGGTCCCCTCGGTGAGCACGGCACCGGAACGGGCCGCGAGATCCTGCATGGCGGTGATACCGGGAACGGTCTCGACGAGAGTGCCGGGTACGAGCTCGACGATGGTCTGCGCGAGATAGGTGAACGTGGAGTACACATTCGGATCCCCGATGGTGGCGAACGCGACGGAGGAATGGAGGGCCAGCAACTCGGCGACCCGCTCCCCGGCAGCGTCCCAAGCGGCCTCCCGCCACGCCCGGTCGCTCCGCTCATTGAGCGCGAACACGACCCGTACGACCTTCTCCTGGGGCACGTAGTGCAGGACGGTCGCCTCGGCGCGCCCCCGCTCCCCAGTGTCCATAACGGGGACAACGACGACATCGGCGCCCCGCAGAGCATTGACGCCCTTGACGGTCACCAGCTCGGGATCGCCCGGGCCCACCCCGACTCCGATCAACCTCTTGCTGCTCATGACGTCCGGCACCTCTCCACGAACCTACGGGCGACACCGGGCTGCGACGCCCAGTGCGTGTGCAGATAACTCGCGTGCACACCTTGCTGTACAAAACCTTCGACCCCGCGTCGAGGGGCGCGCACTCCCCACGCGGGAGCCGCCCCCGAGCCGGGCTCGACGACGGTCCGATGAAACTCGTGCCCGCGCATCCGCGTCCCCGCCACGGCGAGCACACTGTCACTGACGGCCACGGCGTCCCGATACCCGAGGGTGAGCCGCTCGCTCATCCGCGCGGTGGCATCGAGCACGCCGCACATGGGCTGCCCGTCGAGCTCACGACAGAGGTAGAGCAGCCCGGCGCATTCGGCGGCGACGGGAGCCCCGGACTCCGCGAGCGCGGCAACGGCCTTACGCAGCGGTTCATTGGCGGACAGCTCGGAGGCGTACACCTCGGGAAACCCACCCCCGATGACCAAGCCACGGGTTCCTTCGGGGAGTTGCTCGTCGCGAAGGGGATCGAAGGGGACGACGAGGGCACCGGCGGCGGTGAGGAGTTCGGTGTGCTCGGCGTAGGAGAAGGTGAAGGCGGGGCCGGCGGCGACGGCGACGACGGGGGAGCCTTCGCTTCCCAGTGCAGGCCCAGCCAATTCCAGCCCGTCCGGCGTTTGAGGACGAGGCCCGTTCAGGGCCGACAGCGGGGGTCTGGGGGCGGCAGCCCCCAGTTTCGGGTCGGGAAGGGGCGGAGGGGGCGAGGAAACCAAAGCCTCAGCCGCATCCCAAGCCGCACACGACAACGCCCCCGCGCCCCGCGCCAGCCCAGCCAACGCCTCCAGATCGCACCCCGCCTCGACCTGCGCAGCCATCGCCGCCACCGCATCCAGCGCCTCCGCCCGCCGCTCGGCAACCGGCACCAACCCCAGATGCCGAGAAGGCGTATCCACCTGAGCCACCCGCCGCAACACCCCCAACACAGGCACCCCAGCCGAGTCCAACGCCTCCCGCAACAACTCCTCATGCCGATCCGAAGCGACCTTGTTGAGAATCACGCCCCCGACCCGAACCTCCGGATCCCACGAAGCGAACCCATGCACCAGCGCCGCAACAGACCGAGACTGCGAAGAAGCATCGACCACCAACACCACCGGCGCCCGAAGCAACTTGGCCACATGAGCCGTCGACGCCAGCTCACCTTCCCCCGCGGCCCCGTCGTACAGCCCCATCACCCCCTCGACGACGGCGATGTCACACCCCCGCGCCCCATGCGCGAACAGCGGCCCGACCAACTCCGGCCCGCACAGATACGCATCGAGATTCCGCCCCACCCGCCCGGTCGCGAGCGCGTGATACCCGGGATCGATGTAGTCCGGCCCCACCTTGTGCGGAGACACGACAAGCCCCCGCGCGGCGAACGCGGCCATCAACCCCGTGGCAACGGTGGTCTTCCCACTCCCGGAAGAGGGCGCGGCAATGACCAGCCGAGGAACGGAGACGACGGAGACGACGGAGACACCGGAGCCGCCGGAAACGGACGAGGAGGACATCACCACTCGATACCCCGCTGCCCCTTCTGCCCGGCGTCCATGGGGTGCTTGACCTTGGACATGTCGGTCACGAGATCGGCGAAGTCGACAAGCTTCTCAGGAGCGTTCCGCCCGGTGATGACCACATGCTGAGTCCCGGGCCGATCCCGCAACACAGCGATCACCTCATCGGTGTCCACCCACCCCCAGTGCATGGGATAAGCGAACTCATCCAGCACATAAAGCCGATACGTCTCGGCGGCGAGATCCCGCTTGACCTGCTCCCAGCCCTCCCGGGCCTTCTCCTCGTTGTCCATCTGGGCGTCCCGCTGAACCCAGGACCACCCCTCACCCATCTTGTGCCAGTCGACCGACCCGCCCTCCCCGGACGCACCCAGCACCCGAAGAGCGTTCTCCTCGCCGACCTTCCACTTCGCCGACTTGACGAACTGGAACACCCCGATGGGCCACCCCTGATTCCAGGCCCGGAGAGCAAGCCCGAACGCAGCGGTCGACTTGCCCTTCCCAATCCCCGTATGCACCACGACCAAAGGCCGATTACGCCGCTGACGAGTGGTCAGCCCATCGTCCGGCACCACACTCGGCTGCCCCTGAGGCATTACGCGGCCCTCCTCTGTACGTCCTTGACCAGCCCGGCGATGGAGTCGGCCCGCAACTCGTCGAGCGTCACCGCCGTACCCCCCAACTCACCGGCGAGCTGCCCGGCGAGCCCGAGCCGCACGGGCCCCGACTCACAGTCGACGACGACGGAGGCCACCCCCTCGGCGGCGAACAACCGAGCCGCCCGCGCGGCAAGAGCGACCGGCTCGGGCCCACCGGTGGCCCGCCCATCCGTCACCACGACGACAAGCGCCCGCCGCGCGGGATCCCGAAGCCGCTCCACCCGAAGCACCTCATGGGCCTTCAACAGCCCGGCCGCGAGCGGAGTACGCCCCCCGGTGGGCAGCGTCTCCAGCCGAGCCGCAGCAGCATCCACGGACGAAGTCGGAGGCAGGGCCACATCCCCCGCCGCCCCCCGAAACGTCACCAGCCCCACCTTGTCCCGCCGCTGATACGCATCCAGCAGCAACGACAGCACGGCCCCCTTCACGGCACTCATCCGCTGCCGGGCGGCCATCGACCCGGAGGCGTCGACCACGAACAGCACGAGGTTCCCCTCCCGCCCCTCCCGGGCCGCCTGCCGCAGATCGTCCCGCCGCAGCACAAGGCCGGGCCCGGACCGCCCACGAGCCCGCTGATGCGGCGCGGCAGCCTGCACGGTGGCGGCCAGATGCAGTTTGGTCAGCGCCCCCCGAGGCCGCCGTGCCCCCGTGGTCCGCCCCTGCTCGGTCCGCGCCCGCGAACGCCGCCCGGCGGCCCCGTCCCCGAGCCCGGGAACACTGAGCACCTTGGTACGAAACGGTTCGGAAGCCCGTACGGCGGACTGCTCACCCGCACCGGCCCCGCCGGCCTGCGGCTCACCACCGTCACCGGCCTCGGGCTGCGCACCGGAACCCCCGTCGTCCTGCGAGGGCCCCTCGGACGGCGGCTGCCCGCCACCCCCGCCGGGCCCGTCAGGATCAGGATCCTCGTCCTCGGTATCGGAGCCGCTGAACTCCTCCAGCGTCTGATCGAGCTTGTCCTCGTCAAGTCCCGGCGCGTCAAAGGGATTACGCCGCCGCCGATGCGGCAACGCGAGCAGAGCCGCCTGCCGCACATCCTCGGCGAGCACCTCGGTCCGCCCGGCCCAAGCGGCAAGAGCCGTGGCGGTACGGGCCATCACGATGTCGGCCCGCATGCCGTCCACCTCGAACGCGGCACAGGTGGCCGCGATCTGCCGCAGCGCACCGTCCCCGAGCCGCACCGACGGCAACAACTCCCGTGCGGCGACGATCCGTTGCCGTATGGCAGCCTCTTCATCCGCCCAACGCGTGGCGAAGGACGACGGATCGTCGTCATAAGCCAGCCTCCGTCGTACGACCTCCACCCGCTGATCCGGCTCCCGCGAGGCCGCGACCTCCACGGTCAGCCCGAACCGGTCGAGCAACTGCGGCCGCAGCTCGCCCTCTTCGGGGTTCATGGTCCCGACGAGCAGGAACTTGGAGGCATGCCGTACGGAGACACCCTCGCGCTCGACATACGACGCGCCCATCGCCGCCGCGTCCAGCAGCAGGTCGACCAGGTGGTCGTGGAGGAGGTTGACCTCGTCGACGTAGAGGATGCCGCGATGCGCGTCGGCGAGCAGCCCCGGCTCGAAGGCCTTGACGCCCTCCGCCAGCGCCCGCTCGATGTCGAGCGCGCCGACGAGCCGGTCCTCGGACGCACCGACGGGCAGCTCGACCATCCGCGACGCCCGAAAGGCACCCGGCCCGGCCTCGTGCGGCCCGTCCGGGCACCCCGGATCCGGCTTCGCGGGATCACAGGAGAAACGGCACCCGGCGACCACCGCCACCTCAGGCAGCAGCGCCGAAAGCGCCCGCACCGCCGTCGACTTGGCCGTGCCTTTCTCGCCGCGCACCAGCACACCGCCGACCGCCGGCGACACGGCGTTCAGCAGCAGCGCGAGCCGTAGATCGTCCTGGCCGACAACGGCCGTGAAGGGAAAGGGAGTTGTCACTGGTCGTCGCCCTCCAGATCGCCTTCGAGCTCCAGGTAGGTGGCGCGCAGCCGCTCCAGCGTGTCCGCGTCCGGCTCGGCCCACAGGCCCCGGTCCGCCGCCTCCAGCAGCCGCTCGGTGATACCGCGCAGCGCCCACGGGTTGGACTTCTTCATGAAGTCCCGGTTCTCCGGATCGAAGACGTACTCCGCGCTGAGCTTCTCGTACATCCAGTCGTCGACCACGCCCGCCGTCGCGTCGTACCCGAAGAGGTAGTCGACGGTCGCCGCCATCTCGAAGGCACCCTTGTACCCGTGCCGCCGCATGGCCGCCATCCAGCGCGGGTTGACCACCCGGGCGCGGAACACCCGGTGGGTCTCCTCGCCCAGCGTCCGCGTCTTCACCTGGTCCGGCGTGGCCGAATCACCCACGTACGCCTCGGGGTTGGCGCCCGTGAGGTGCCGGACCATGGCGACCATGCCACCGTGGTACTGGAAGTAGTCGTCGGCGTCGACGAGATCGTGCTCGCGCGTGTCCACGTTCTTCGCGGCGACATTGATCCGTTTGAACGCGGTCTCCATGTCCCCCCGCGCCGCCCGCCCGTCGAGCCCGCGCCCATAGGCGTAACCGCCCCACACCGCGTACACCTCGGCGAGGTCCGCGTCCGACCGCCAGTTGCGGGCGTCGATCAAGGGCAACAACCCCGCCCCGTATGCCCCCGGCTTGGAGCCGAAGATACGAGCGGTCGCGCGCCGCCGGTCACCGTGCTCGGCGGTGTCCTCGTCGGCGTGGGCGCGTACGTAGTTGGCGTCGGCGGGCTCGTCCAGCTCGGCCACCTTGCGGACGGCGTCGTCGATCAGCCCGACCACGTGCGGGAAGGCGTCCCGGAAGAACCCGGAGATCCGGACGGTGACGTCGATACGCGGCCGCCCCAGCTCCTCAAGCCCGATGATCTCGAAGCCCGTCACCCGCCTCGACGCCTCGTCCCACACCGGCCGGCACCCCAGCAGCGCCAGGATCTCCGCGATGTCATCGCCCTGCGTACGCATCGCCGACGTACCCCAGACCGTCAGTCCGACGGACTTCGGGTACTCGCCGGTGTCGGCCAGATACCGCTGGACCAGCGACTCGGCGAGCGACTGCCCGACCTCCCAACTCAGCCTGGACGGAATGGCCTTGGGGTCGACGGAGTAGAAGTTCCGCCCGGTCGGGAGGACGTTGACGAGCCCGCGCGTCGGCGAACCGGACGGACCCGCCGGGACGTAACCGCCGTCGAGGGCCTTGAGGATGTGGTCGATCTCGTCGGTGGTGCGGGCGAGACGCGGCACCACCTCATTGCAGGCGAACTCCAACACGGCCACGCCGTCGGGGAGTTCGACCCCCAGCACGCCACGCAGCACGGCCGGGGCGAGGGTGACGTCCCAGTCCCGTGCCTCCATGCCCTCCGCGACCCGCCGGCACAGCTGCTCCAGCAGGTCGATCGCGTCGGCGGCACTCCGGGACGGCCCCTCGACCAGCTCGGTCAGCTCGACCGGCACCTTCACCGGCGCCCCCGGCTCGGCGAGCAACTCCTTCTCGACCAGCCCGAAATGAGCGGCGAAGGAAGCCCGCAGCCCCGGCAGCGCGTTCGCCTGTCCGCCCCACACCTGCGAGGCGCGCAGGACGGCGAGCACCAGGTTGACCCGCGCCTCGTCGACCGGCCCGCCGCCGAGGATGTGCAGTCCGTCGCGGATCTGCACGTCCTTGATCTCGCACAGATAGCCGTCGATGTGCATGACGAACTCGTCGAAGTCGTCCTCGTCCGGCTGGTCCTCGACATGCAGATCGTGGTGGAGCTCGGCCGCCTTCACCAGCGTCCAGATCTGCGCCCGCACGGCCGGAGCCTTCGTCGGGTCCAGGTCGGAGACGAGCGCGTACTCGTCGAGGAGCTGCTCCAGCTTGGCGAGGTCACCGTAGGTGTCGGCGCGGGCCATCGGCGGGACGAGATGGTCGACCACGGTTGCGTGCCCGCGCCGCTTGGCCTGGGTGCCCTCGCCGGGGTCGTTGACGATGAAGGGGTAGATCAGCGGCAGCTCCCCGAGCACGGCGTCCGGCGCACAACCCCCGCTCAGGCCGAGGCCCTTGCCCGGCAGCCACTCCATCGTGCCGTGCTTGCCCATGTGGACGATGGCGTCGGCGCCGAAGGAGTTCTCGAGCCAGCGATAGGCCGCCATGTAGTGGTGCGACGGCGGCATGTCCGGGTCGTGGTAGATCGCGATCGGGTTCTCCCCGAAGCCGCGCGGCGGCTGGATCATCACGACGACGTTCCCGAACTGGAGGGAGGCCAGCACGATCTCGTCCCCGTCGACGTAGAGGCTGCCCGGCGGCTCGCCCCACGCCTCCAGCATGCCGTCCCGCAGCTCCGGGGCGAGCTTGTCGAACCACGCCCGATAGTCGGCGAGCGGCACGCGCGCGGGGGCGGCGGCCAGCTGCTCCTCGGTGAGCCATTCGACGTCGTGGCCACCGGCGTTGATGAGCCGGTGGATCAACTCGTCCCCGTTGTCCGGGTGTCCCTCGACGACGTGCCCCGCGTCCCGCAGCGCGTCCAGCACCCGGACGGCCGACGCGGGCGTGTCCAGGCCCACCGCGTTGCCGACCCGCGAGTGCTTGGTCGGGTACGCGGTGAAGACGAGCGCGAGCTTTTTCTCGGCGTTCGGCCGGTGCTTCAACCGGGCGTGCCGCACGGCGATCCCGGCGACGCGAGCGGCCCGCTCAGGGTCGGCGACATAGACCGGGACGTCGTCGGGACCCTGCTCCTTGAAGCTGAACGGAACGGTGATGATCCGCCCGTCGAACTCCGGGATCGCGACCTGCATCGCCGCGTCCATGGGGGAGAGGGCGGCATCGGACTCGTCCCAGGCCGCCTTCGACGACGTAAGGCAAAGCCCTTGCAGCACCGGCACGTTGAGGTCGGCGAGCGCCCCGATGTCCCAGGCCTCCTCGTCTCCGCCCGCCGACGCCTGCGAGGCATGCGTGCCACCGGCGGCGAGGACGGTCGCGACGAGCGCGTCGGTCTTCCCGAGGATCTCGTACAGCCCGGCGTCCGCCCCGCGCAGCGAACCGCAGTACACGGGAAGGGCGTTGGCCCCCCGCGCCTCGATCGCGTCGCACAGGGTGTCCACGAAGCCGGTGTTGCCGCTCAGCTCATGGGCTCGGTAGAAGAGCACGCCGACGGTCGGCCGGCCCTCCTCGTAGGCGTACGAGCCGTGGACGCCGTACTCCGGCATCTTCTGCGGCTCGACGAACCCCTCACCGGTCAGCAGCACGGTGTCCGACAGGAACCGCGCGAGCTCGGTGAGGTTCGCGGTCCCGCCCTCGACCAGGTACTTCAGCGCCTTGGCGACGACACCCGCCGGGACGGACGACTCGGCCATCAACTCGGCGTCCGGAACGGCCTCGCCGCCCAGCAGCACGGTCGGGATCCCGGCGGCCTTCAGCGCGGCCAGCCCGTCCTCCCAGGCGCGCTTGCCACCGAGCAGCCGTACGACGGCGATGTCCGCGCCCTCGACGAGCGCGGGCAGCTCGGCGGCCACGTCCACGCGGGTCGGGTTGCCGATGCGGTAGTCGGCACCGGAGGCGGCCCGCGCCGCCAACAGGTCCGTGTCGGCGGTCGACAACAACAACACAGTGCTCATGCGGGCGCTCCCGGTGGAATGAAAGGCAGTCCTTGCGGCGCGCCGGACTCGATGAGCCGCCACAGCGCGTCCGTGTCCGCGTGCTGTTCGATGAGGTCGCCGAGCCGGTCGAGCTGCTCCTCGCGCAGCGCGGCGAAAGAGGTGTCGGGCGCCGGCACGAAACGGCGGCCCGCGGCGGCCGCCACTTCGCGCAGGAAGGCCCGCCGGAACCCGTCCGACTCCAGGGAGCCGTGCCAGTGGGTGCCCCAGGTGTGGCCGACGCGGATGCCGTCCAGGAAGGGCTCGCCTCCGCTGATGTCAGCGACTCCGTGATGGATCTCGTACCCCTCGACCCGCTCGCCGAGGGCTTCCCCCACCGGCCGGGTGAGGGTCTTCTCGCGGGCGAACCGCACGCGTACGGGCAGCACGCCGAGCCCCTCGACATGCCCCTGCCGGCTCTCCACCTCGTCCTCGATGTGCTCGCCGAGCACCTGGAAGCCGCCGCAGATGCCGAGGACGGGCCGCTGCTCGGCGACCCTGCGCTTGAGGGCCTCCGCGAGCCCCCTCTCCCGCAGCCACTCCAGTGCCCGGACGGTCCCCCGGGTGCCGGGGATCACGACGAGATCGGCGTCGGCCAGCTCTTCCGGCCGGTCCACGAACCGCACCACGACACCCGGTTCGGCGGCGAGGGCGTCCACGTCGGTGAAGTTCGACATGAGGGGGATGGCACAGACGGCGACCCGCAGCACGTCCTCCCCGACGGGGGGCGCGGTGTTCGACTCCCGCACGGTCCCGCGCAACGACACCCGCAGCCCGTCTTCTTCATCGATCCCGAGTCCGTGCTGGAAGGGCAGGACGCCGTAGGTGTGCCGCCCGGTGAGCCCGTGGAGCATGTCGAGCCCGGGTTCGAGGAGGGAGACATCCCCGCGGAACTTGTTGACGAGGAACCCGGCGACCAGGGCCTGGTCCTCGGGCGAGAGGAGCGCCACGGTCCCGAAGAAGGAGGCGAAGACGCCCCCGCGGTCGATGTCGCCGACGACCAGCACGGGAAGCCCGGCGTTCCGGGCGATCCCCATGTTGACGATGTCGGTCCGCCGGAGATTGATCTCGGCCGGGCTCCCGGCCCCCTCACAGATCACCGCGTCATACGTGCCCCGCAGTTCGGCGAGACAGTCCAGCACGGTCCCGAGCAGCCGCTGCTGCCGCCCCCCGTGATACCCCCGGGCGCTCAACTCGCCCACGGGCTTCCCGAGCAGCACGACCTGGCTGCTCTGCTCACCGCCGGGCTTGAGCAGCACGGGATTCATGAGCGCGGTCGGCTCGACCCGGCAGGCCTGGGCCTGCATGGCCTGAGCCCGCCCGATCTCAGCCCCTTCCTTCGTCACGAACGAATTGAGGGACATGTTCTGCGCCTTGAAGGGCGCGACCTTGACCCCTTGCCGTACCAGCCACCGGCAGATCCCGGCGGTGACGACACTCTTGCCGGCGTCGGAGGTGGTCCCGGCGACGAGCAGCCCCCCGCTCATGACGTACGTCCCTTCCCCAGGGCCCGCGCGGCGACACCGACGCCGAGCGCGAGCAGTCCGACGCGCCGGGAGAGCCGTACGGCGCGCTCGATGTCGTGCGTGGCGACGGCCCGTCCCCGGGTGTTGAGCACGGGCCGGTGCTCGACCCGCCCGGCGTACGACAGCGTCCCGCCGAGCCGCACCCCGAGCGCCCCCGCGAACGAGGCCTCCACGGGCCCGGCGTTGGGACTCGGATGCTTGCCGGCGTCCTCCCGCCACGCCCGCACGGCACCGCGAGGGTCACCACCGGCGGCCGTGGCGAGTACGGCGGTCAGCCGCGCCCCCGGCCACCCGGCGACGTCGTCGAGCCGGGCGGAGGCCCACCCGTAGCGCCGGTACCGCGCGGACTTGTGCCCGACCATCGCGTCGAGCGTGTTGACGGCCCGGAACCCGAGCAGCCCGGGAACCCCACCGAGCGCCCCCCACACCAGCGCCCCCACGACGGCATCGGACGTGTTCTCGGCAACGGACTCCACCACGGCCCGCGCGATCCCGTCCGCGTCCAGGGCCTGCGGATCCCGCCCGCACAGATGCGGCAGCCGCTCCCGCGCACCCTCGACGTCCCCGGCCTCCAGGGCCCGCCCGATGACCCGGGCCTCGCGCGCGAGCGAAGTCCCGCCCACGACGGCCCAGGTGGCGACCCCGGTCAGCGCGACGGAAGCGGCGGCGGAGGACCGTACGACTCTCTGCGCGAGGGCCCCGGTGACCACGGCACCCCCGGCACAGACGACGGCATGCAGCGCCCCCCACGCGCGGTGGTCCCGCCACAGCACCCGCTCCACGGCACCCGCGGCCCGCCCGAACGCGGCGACCGGATGCCCCCGGCGCGGATCACCGAGCAGCAGATCCCCGACGAGCCCGGCGGCGGCGCCGTACGCGAAGACGCGATCGGCACGCATCGGCTCAGCCGGCCGTGGGGTCGGGCAGCGACCTGGTGCGGTACCTCAAACGGCAGGCGAGCATGGCGATATGTCCTCACTCAGGGTGTCCACGCCCTGGTTCGACGAGACCGACGGCGAGAGTTCCTGGCTCCCGGGGCTACCTACCCCGGTGACAGTGGCGGGACCGCGCCGGACTTCCACCGGCTTCCTCTTCTGCCGTCGTACATGGCTCCGGCAGTCCACCATGGGCCCGGAAGGGCCGTCAACTTGCTGTTGACCTGCGACGGGAGAGTGTGCCGAGGCCCACATGCGGCCGGTCACAGCCGTCACAAAAGAGTGGGGTGCGGGACGGTGAACCGTCCCGCACCCCACCGGATGTCCGGTCGTCGCGTCAGGCGACGATCAGATAGATCCCGTACCCCACGGCCGCCGCGCACGCCGCGAAGCAGGCGTAGGCGCCGGCCACCGCGGCGGCCGCGGTGCCGCCCTGGGCCACTGCCCGCTCCTGGCGGGAGAGGCCCATGATGCCGAGGGTGAAGAGGGCCACGAGGGCCACGGTGACCACGAGGCTGACGCCGAAGACGGAGCCCAGTGCTGCCCAGTCGATTTCCATGCGGGTGATTCCTTCGTTGCTGCTGGGTGCGGGCGGCTCAGACGGCGGCGGCCGGCGGGGCCGCGGGCTCCGTGGTGGCGGCCGGGGACGGGATGGTGGCGGTCAGGTCGTCCGCGACCGTGCCGGTGGGCGGCGGGGTCACGGCCGCGATCGCCGTGGTGACCACGCCGGCCGGCTCGCCGTCGGTGTCGTTGACGTTGGACGCGTCCACGACCTCGCGGCGGGAGATCTTCCAGATCGCGGCGCTGGAGGCGATCAGGAAGACCGCCACGACCGCCGTGCCCCAGTCGCCGAGGTCGGTGACCGACTCCGCGAGGGCGCCTACGAGGGCTGCCGCCGGGAGCGTCAGGCCCCAGGCCACGAACATGCGGGTCGCCGTGGACCAGCGGACCACGCCGCCCTTGCGGCCGAGGCCGGCGCCCATCACCGAACCGGAGACGGAGTGCGTGGTGGAGAGGGAGAAGCCCAGGTGCGAGGAGGCGAGGATGACCGTCGCGGCGCTGGTCTGGGCGGCGAAGCCCTGCTGCGGCTGGAGGTCGGTCAGGCCCTTGCCCATCGTGCGGATGATGCGCCAGCCGCCGAGGTAGGTGCCGAGCGCGATGGCCAGACCCGCGGAGAGGATGACCCAGGTGGGCGGGTCGGAGTCGGGGGCGACGGCGCCGCCGGCGACGAGGGCGAGGGTGATGATGCCCATCGTCTTCTGCGCGTCGTTCGTGCCGTGGGCGAGGGAGACCAGGCCGGCCGAGGCGATCTGGCCCGCGCGGAAGCCCTTGGCCGCCGCCTTGCCGTCGGCCTTCTTGCCGAGGGTGTAGGAGAGGCGGGTTGCCAGCATGGCGGCGAGGCCCGCGACGACGGGCGCCGCGATCGCCGGGATGAGGACCTTGGTGACGAGGACGTCACCGTGGACCGCGCCCATGCCCGCCGAGGCGATGGTGGCGCCGATCAGACCGCCCATGAGGGCGTGCGAGGAGCTGGAGGGGAGTCCGACCAGCCAGGTCAGCAGGTTCCAGAGGATCGCGCCCACCAGGGCGGCGAATATGACCTCGGGACGTATGCCGCTCTCGTCGACGAGACCCTTGGAGATCGTGTTGGCGACCTCCACGGAGAGGAAGGCGCCTACAAGGTTCAGCACGGCGGACATGGCCACCGCGACCTTGGGCTTGAGCGCACCGGTCGAGATGGTGGTGGCCATCGCGTTCGCGGTGTCGTGAAAACCGTTCGTGAAATCGAACGCGAGTGCGGTTACGACCACAATCGCGAGGATCAGCGAGAAGTTTTCCATTTACCCAGGCAATCGTTCGAGCGTCATTGGCTGGTCGAACGTAGGTAACCAGGGTGAACGGAAGGTGAACTGAGGCGGGCCGCACGGTGTCCGGAACCGAGGGTTTCCCCTCCGATCCTCCGGCGCGGTCCGGTACGGCCCAGCCGCCCCAGGGGTCACGAGCCCCGGGCGAACTTCCTCAGCTGTGTCATGGAGCCGTTGAAGAGATTCTGATCACCCGGCAGGCTGCCGCTGTTGTCGTACTGCCAGATCGTCCAGTACCCCCAGCCCTTGGGCAGGGCCCCGGCGTCCGCCGAGTTGTAGCGGGCGACCCACAGTGCGTGATTCGCGGCGAAGGCGGTGCTGCCGCCGGTGCAGACGTTCCACCAGTGGGCGGTCGTGTAGATCACCGGACGGCGCCCGGTGAGCCGCTTCACCTCGTTGCTGAAGGACTTGATCCAGCTGACCAGCGCCGCCTTCTTCATGCTGTAGCACTTGTGCTTGGCGTCGTACGGGTTGTACTCGATGTCGAGCGCCGGCGGCAGAGTCCAGCCGTCCGCGCTCCAGCCGCCGCCGTTGCGCACGAAGTACTGCGCCTGCGTCCTGCCCGACGACTTGTTCGGCAGGGCGAAGTGGTACGCCCCGCGGATCAGGCCCGCATCGCGCGAGCCGTTGTACTGCTGGTCGAAATACGGGTTGCGGTAGGTGTGGGACTCGGTCGCCTTGATGTAGACGAACTTCGCCCCCTTGGACTTCGCACTCTGCCAGTTGACGTTCTTCTGGTGCGAAGAGACGTCGTGCCCCTTGGGTTTACCGGCCGCCGAAGCCGGATACTCGGCCAGCGCGGTCCCCGTGAGGGTGAGCGCTGCCACGGAAGCCGCTATGAGGCGGGCGCGGTGACGGGAAGGTTTGCGATCACGGGCCATATTTCCCCCCGGAATGGCGACGTGCACGACAAATCAGGCAGAGATTACTGGAAGATCGGTGAAAGCTAGTCGATCTACGGCCAAGCCTCCGCGGAGGGTGAAGTATCCGCATTTGCGCCCTTCCGGACGCCGGGCCTCCGCCCTAAAGTGCCTCCGCCCGGCGGCACTTCGGGGCCGCACCTGACAGGATCGCGGCATGGCTGAGCAGCGACGCGACCAGCGGGACGTACGGGGTGCCGGGGAGGGCGCACAGGATGTGCCGGAGCCGTGGCGGCGGGGTGTGGGCGCCGAGGAGGCGACCGCCTGGGAGGAGCTCGTCGCGACCGCGCGTCGCACCGTCGCCGAGGGGCTCGTCGTCGGCACCTCCGGCAACGTCTCCGTGCGCGTCGGCGACACCGTGCTGGTCACGCCCTCGGGAGTGCCCTACGACCGGCTGACACCGGACGACATCACCGGCGTCGATCTCGACGGCCGGCAGGTCCTCGGCCGGCTCGTCCCGACGAGCGAGCTCCCCATGCACCTCGCGATCTACCGCGCCACCGACGCCGGCGCCGTCGTCCACACCCACGCCGTCCACGCGACGGCCGTCTCGACGCTCGTTCCGGAGCTCCCGGCGATCCACTACATGTCCGGCGCCCTCGGCGGCGCCGTCCGGGTTGCCCCGTATGCGACGTACGGCACCCAGGAGTTGGCCGAGAACATGCTCCACGCCCTCGCCGACCGCACCGGCTGCCTCCTCCGCAACCACGGCACGATCACCTACGGCACCACCCTCACCCAGGCCTACGACCGCACCGCCCAGCTGGAGTGGATGTGCCGCCTGTGGCTGACGGCGTCCTCGGTACCGGGCCTGAGCCCGAGCCTGCTGTCGGAGGAACAGGTGGGGGAGGCGGGGGAGAAGCTGCGGGGGTACGGGCAGCGGCAGTGACGAGCCCGCCGCGGCCCGCCCCCTCTCTTGCTGTCTCTTGCTGTGCGGCGTCACTCTCCACCGTCCTCCCGCTGGCCGGTGAGCGGGTACGCCAGGACACTGGACGGGTGCGCACTGTCAAAGCGACGGCCGCTGCCGTCACCGTGGCCCTGGCCGCCGGCGCCGCGAGCGTCGCCGCCGGACGACTCGCCAGCGACGCCGCGTTGAAGGCGCCCCCGGGTCGGCCCCTGCCCAACGAACCCCGGCTCACCGTGCACGCCACCGCGGCCGGCCAGATCGCGCTCACCCGGGACCTGGCCGCCCTGCGCCCCGGCACCTACGGCCTCGCCGGTGACGGCAGCCACGCGGTCGTCGGCCCCGTCCTCGGCACCGCGGCCCACTCCGCCGACACCGTCGTCCGCCGCCTGGAGCGCGTCACCCACGGCACTCTCAAGCCCGGCGACAAGGTGTGGCTCACCCCCAACACCCGCATCGGCAACCCGAGCTCCGCCCTCGGCCTCGACCACGCCGACGTCGACGTCCCCGGCGAACTCGGCGCCCTGCCCGCGTGGTTCGTCCCCGGCGTCCGCGGCACCTGGGTCATCTCCGTGCACGGGCTCGGCACCACCCGCGAACTCTCCCTGAACGTCATGGAGTTCCTCACCGCCCGCCGCTTCCCGGTGCTCGCCCTCGCCTACCGCGGCGACCTCGGCGCGCCCCGCCCACCGGACGGCCTGGGCCACCTCGGCGAGACCGAGTGGCGCGACCTGGACGCGGCGATCCGCTACGCCGTCCGCTACGGCGCCAAGAAGGTCGTCCTGCACGGCTGGTCCACCGGCGCGACGATGGCCCTGCGCGCCGCCGCGCACTCCGGCGTCCGCGACCGGATTTCCGGGCTGATCCTGGACTCCCCGGTGCTCAGCTGGGAGACCACCCTGCGCGCCCTCGCCACCGCCCGCCGCACCCCGGGCGCCCTGCTGCCCCTGGCCGTCCGCGCCGCCCAGGGCCGCACCGGCCTGCACGCCGACGCCGCCGCCGAGGGCGCCGACCCGAGCCTCCTGAAGGTGCCGACCCTGATCCTCCACGGCCCCGACGACACCATCGCCCCCTGGACCCTCTCCCGCCGCCTCGCCGCCGCCCGCCCCAACCTGATCGCCCTCCACACCGTCCCGCACGCCCCGCACGGAGCCATGTGGAACGCCGACCCGAAAGGCTACGAAGAGGCACTCCGCCGCTTCCTGACCCCACTGATGTGACGCCCTTCGCGAGCCTTCGGCGCGGCCCCCCACCGCTCTCGGGCCTCGCTGATGTGACGCCTGTTGCGGGCTCCGGCGCGGTCACCCGCCGCTCTCCGGCCCTGCCGACCTGAAGCCCGTTGCGGGCTCCGGCGCGGCCACCTGCCCCTCTCCGGCCCTGCCGACCTGAAGCCCTTCGCGGGCCCCGCTGCGGCCACCCACCGTTCTCCGGCGCTGCCGACCCCACGTCCTTCGCGGGCCCTCGGCGCGGCCACCCATCGCCCTCCGGCCCTTCTGACCTGAAGCCCTTCGCCCGCCCCGGCGCGGTCACCCGCCCCTCTCCGGCCCTGCCGACCCGAAACCCTTCGCCGGCCCTCGGCGGTGACATCCGCCGCCCTCCCACCCCGCTGATGTAACGCCCCCGGCCGCCCTCCGTCCGCCCCCGGCAGACACATCCACCGGTTCCGTTTAAGGGCGTACCACTGGCCAGTTCTCGGTCCCCGACCGCCCGCCGCGCCCCCTCCCTTGGCCCTCTCCGTCGCCCGCCGTTACATTCCGTTTGGGTTTTCGGACCGTCAACCGGAAGACTGCACCCGTGACGTCCCGTATCCCGCGCGACTCCAGGCTTCGACTCGTCCGACCGCGACCCCTGGCCGCCGCCCCCCGAGCGATGACCCAGCGGCCCTCGCGCCGCCCCGCACCCCGCCCACCGGAGGGCACCCCGGCCCAGGCCGAGCTGGCCAGAATGGCTCGCTCCCAACTGGCCGGCGCCGCCCGCGTCGCCCACTGGGCCGACGCCGCCCTGGGCCCAGGCCGGGACGCCGGGCAGCACGACGGCAAGGCCACCCTCTCCGACGCCAGCGCCGAACGGGCCGCCGCCGACCTGGGCCTGACCGTGGCTCAGGTCCGCGCCGACTGGGACACCGCGCGTCTCGCCGGCCTCGTCGAGGTGCACGGCGACAGCGCCCGCCCCGGCTGGCGGCTGCGCGCCTGGGACCGCGACGACAGCGCCGTACTGCGCGGCTGGGTCGCCCTCTTCGATGCCTGGTCCCTCGCCCACCCGGAACCCCCGGAGCAGGAGGCCGCCGCCGTCGCCGAGGTCGTCTCGGCCATGCCGCAGGTGCTCTCCTTCCTCCAGCTCTCCGCGGGACCCGTGCCCGTGGAGCAGCTCCTGGACCTCCTGGAGCAGCGGGTCACCGAGCTGCGCACCGAACGCTGCGAGATCCCCTTCGGCCCGCAGCCCGAGCCTGAGCAGGCGGCCCCTGAGCAGGCCGACCCCGGTCAGACGGACGCCCACCAAGCGGACCCCGGTCACGCCGACCCCGAGGACACCCCCCTCGAACCCCTCCTCGACTGGGCCCTGCACGCCCTCGCCTCCGTCGGCGCCCTCACCTACGGCGACGCCCAGGCCACCCTGACCCCGCTCGGCAGCTGGGCGGTCTGGGTCAAGCTGGAGCAGATCTGCGTCGCCGCGCAGAGCCCCGCCGGAAACATCGAGGCCGTCGCCGAGGAGATGCTCCGCGGCTGTGCCCAGCTCCGCCCCAAGGCGGCCCGCGACGAGTACCGCGCCTGGCTCGCCGCCAGACCCGTCGGCAGCGCCGTCACCGAGCTGCTCGGCGCCGCCCGCGGCGAGGACGCCCTGCTGCGCGGCCTCGCCTTCGAGGCGCTGCGCGTCGTCGGCGCCCCTGCCGAGCCCGATGTCCGCGCGGTGGTCGACGAGCCGACCCTGCGCCCCTACGCCCTGCTGTGGCTCGCCGTGCACGACGGCGCCGACCCGGAGGACGCCCACGAGGTGCTCACCCGGGAGGAGGCCACCTGGCTGTGGGTCGACACCGCGGCCGCCGTCGCCGACCACGGTGAGGCACCGCTGCTGGTGCGGCACCTGGAGTCCGCGGTGCAGCCGACCGTCCCCATGCTCCTCGACGAGGTGCGCGCCGTCGGTCACCCCCGCACCGTGCAGGTCCTGGTCGCGCTCGCCGCCGCCCACCCCGACCCCGCGCTCGCCAAGGCGGTCCGCCGGGCGGCCTTCCAGGTGCACACGGGGGGCAGCTGAAGACGGGTCAGCCCCGTATCTCGGGCGCGTACGTCCCGAAGCTCCAGATGTTGCCTTCCAGGTCCCGGGCCATGTAGTCCCGCGCCCCGTACTCCTGGTCCGTCGGGGGCATCAGGATCTCGGCACCCCGCTCCACGGCCCGCCGGTGGTGTGCGTCGACGTCGTCCACGACGACGTACACCCCGGTGGTGCCCGCGTCCTTCATCGCCGCGTCGAAGGCACCGCCGCGCCCCTTCGAACCGAGCATGACCGCGCCGTTGCCCTGGACCAGCTCGGCGTGCTGCACCGAGCCGTCCTCCCCCTCGAACACCGCCAGCTCGCTGAAGCCGAAGGCCTCCGTGAGTTGCCTGATCGCCGCCTTGGCGTCCGCGTACAGCAGCGTCGGATAGATGCTGGGCCGCCCACCGCCCGTGCCTGCCCCGCCCGTGCCTGCCATGCCGATCACTCCCTCGTGATCACATACCGGAATTGCCGGGAATCCGACATGCCCCACAGTCTTGCAGCCACCACTGACAACCGCCCCTGACCAGGAAAAACACCACCGCCGCCTCAGCTGAAGGTGTTGCAGCGGGCCATGTCCCCGCTCTCGTACCCCTGCCGGAACCATCCCTGCCGCTGCGCCGCCGACCCGTGCGTCCACGACTCCGGCGTCACCCGCCCCTGGAACCGTTCCTGGATCCGGTCGTCGCCCACGGCCGCCGCCGCGTCGAGGCCGTCGGTGATGTCGGCGTCGGTGAGGCTGGTGATCAGGGGGCGTCCGGTCGACTCGTCCTTCGTGGTCGTCGCGTGGTGCGCCCACACGCCCGCGTAGCAGTCCGCCTGGAGCTCCACCTTGACCGCGTTGCTGTTGGCGCCGGTGCGCCCGTCCTGCGACCGGCTCAGCGTGCCCATCAGGTCCTGCACGTGATGCCCGTACTCGTGCGCGACGACATAGGCCTGCGCGAAGGCGCCGCCGCTCGCGCCGAACTTCGACCTCAGCTCGTCGAAGAAGCCGAGGTCCAGATAGACCTTCCGGTCTCCGGGGCAGTAGAACGGTCCGACCGCTGAGGTCGCCGCCCCGCACGCCGTACCGACCCGTTGGCTGAAGAAGACCGTGGGGGAGCGGGAGTAGCTGCCGCTGCGCCGCTGGAACTCCTGGTCCCAGTAGTCCTGCACGCTGTTGACCACCGCGACCATGCGGCAGTCGTCCCGGGTGTTCGCGTCCTGCCCGGTCCGGCAGGACTGCTGGACCTGCGCCAAAGCGGACGCGGTGGCCGCCGGCTGTCCGCCGCCCTCGTCGGTGAGCCCGAGCTGGTTCGGCCCGACGCCCAGGAACAGCCCCAGAAGCAGGGCGATCAGCCCCGCGATGCCACCGCCCACGGTCGCCTTGCCGCCAGGGATGCGGCTGCCGCGCACGTCCTGGACCTCGGAGGTGTCCAGCTTGGCGTCGTCGTCGAACTGCATGCCGTCATCGTCACCCGCACCCCGGGGCGGGGCTTCGGGCGCTGGCCCGAACGGGCGACACCGTTCGAACGTCCGAGTCCAGGAAAAGTGCTTGCATCGCCCCGTTAGACTTGGCCCATGGCCATTCTCCTCGCGCATTAGACGGCGGGAACGTCCTCAGCCGTCCACATCCCGCCACACAACCGCCCTGGAGTCTGTCCGTGATCTCCGCCTCCGGTATCGAGCTGCGCGCCGGCGCCCGAGTCCTCATCGAGTCCGCCACCTTCCGTGTCGCCAAGGGCGACCGCATCGGTCTGGTCGGCCGCAACGGCGCGGGCAAGACCACCCTCACCAAGTGCCTCGCCGGCGAGGGCATCCCCGCCGCAGGCCAGATCACCCGCTCCGGTGAGGTCGGCTACCTCCCGCAGGACCCCCGTACCGGGGATCTCGACGTCCTCGCCCGCGACCGCATCCTCTCCGCGCGCGGGCTCGACGTACTGATCCGCAAGATGCGCGAGAACGAACAGCGGATCGCCAACGGCCAGGGCGCCACCCGCGAGAAGGCCCTGCGGCAGTACGAGCGCCAGGAGACGGAGTTCCTCACCAAGGGCGGGTACGCCGCCGAGGCCGAGGCCGCCACCATCGCCGCCGCGCTGAACCTGCCCGACCGGGTGCTCGGCCAGCCGCTGCACACGCTCTCCGGTGGTCAGCGCCGCCGTATCGAGCTCGCGCGGATCCTCTTCTCGGACGCGGACACGCTTCTGCTCGACGAGCCCACCAACCACCTCGACGCCGACTCGATCGTCTGGCTGCGCGACTACCTCAAGACGTACCGCGGCGGCTTCATCGTGATCTCCCACGACGTCGACCTGGTCGAGACGGTCGTCAACAAGGTCTTCTATCTGGACGCCAACCGCGCCCAGATCGACGTCTACAACATGGGCTGGAAGCTCTACCAGCAGCAGCGCGAGGCCGACGAGAAGCGCCGCAAGCGTGAGCGGCAGAACGCCGAGAAGAAGGCCGCGGCCCTGCACTCGCAGGCCGACAAGATGCGCGCCAAGGCCACCAAGACGGTCGCGGCGCAGAACATGGCCAAGCGGGCCGACCGGCTGCTCGCGGGGCTCGACGCGGTGCGGGTCTCCGACAAGGTCGCCAAGCTCCGTTTCCCCGAGCCCGCGCCCTGCGGCAAGACCCCGCTGACAGCGGAGGGACTGTCGAAGTCCTACGGCTCGCTCGAGATCTTCACCGATGTCGACCTGGCCATCGACAAGGGGTCGAGGGTGGTCATCCTCGGGCTCAACGGTGCCGGCAAGACGACCCTGCTGAGACTCCTCGCCGGTGCCGAGCAGCCGGACACCGGTGCCGTCGTCCCCGGTCACGGGCTGAAGATCGGCTACTACGCGCAGGAGCACGAGACCCTCGACCCGGAGCGCTCGGTCCTGGAGAACATGCGCTCCTCCGCCCCCGACCTGGACCTGGTCGAGGTCCGCAAGGTGCTGGGCTCCTTCCTGTTCTCCGGCGACGACGTCGACAAGCCCGCGGGGGTCCTCTCCGGCGGCGAGAAGACCCGGCTGGCCCTCGCCACCCTGGTCGTCTCCTCGGCGAACGTGCTGCTCCTGGACGAGCCCACCAACAACCTCGACCCCGCCAGCCGCGAGGAGATCCTCGGCGCGCTGCGCACCTACAAGGGCGCCGTCGTCCTGGTCACGCACGACGAGGGCGCCGTCGAGGCGCTCCAGCCGGAGCGGATCATTCTGCTGCCCGACGGCGTCGAGGATCTGTGGGGTTCCGACTACGCGGACCTCGTCGCCCTCGCTTGATCGAACGGTTGATCAACTAGGTATGGATCATTCGGCTTACCGGTGATCCATCATCTGTGTGAGATCTCCTCGTACCGAGGTGTGTCCTACATCCATTTCGCGGCCGATCCCTTTATCGACAAGGGCTCGGCCGCGCCGCGTCGCTGACCTGGGAATTCACAAAAGAACCCGTTCGGCGGTACGAACGGCCCGTCGCGGAATCATGGATTCCGTATGTGGGGACTCGCTCCTGTCGTCACAACCTTGTCTTACGGACCTTGCCGAATGGGTGGCCATGAAGCCCCGGAGGGGTGATCATGAGGGGACCAGAGCGCACTTCCCATGAGGAGGCACGGGTGGCCGAGACTCTGAAGAAGGGCAGCCGGGTAACCGGCGCCGCGCGCGACAAGCTCGCGGCAGACCTGAAGAAGAAGTACGACTCCGGTGCGAGCATCCGGGCGCTGGCCGAGGAGACCGGCCGCTCGTATGGCTTCGTACACCGGATGCTCAGCGAGTCCGGCGTCACGCTTCGTGGGCGTGGCGGCGCGACCCGGGGCAAGAAGGCCGCGTCGTCCTGATTCCGGGCGGCCCCTCGGCTTCGATGGTGGCCACCCGGTCGATCCCCTGATCGCCCGGGTGGTTACTGTGCAGTCACTTAGCTGTGCCATGAGGCACGGCGGATGACCGCACTCATCGGAGGCGCCCCATGGGCCAGGAACTCGTTCCCCTGCTCGACAAGGACGGCGTACGGCTCACCGTCGACAACGCGCTCGCCACGGTGACGCTGACCAACCCCGCCAAGCGCAACGCCCAGAGCCCCGCTCTGTGGCGCACGCTCGCCGAGGCGGGTCGGCTCGTGCCGGGCTCCGTCCGTGTCGTTGTGCTCCGTGGTGAGGGCAAGTCCTTCTCCGCGGGGCTCGACCGGCAGATGTTCACGCCGGAGGGGATCGAGGGCGAGCCGTCGTTCATCGACCTCGCCCGCAGTGGCGACGCCGAACTCGACGCTGCCATCGCGGAGTTCCAGGAGGGCTTCACCTGGTGGCGGCGGAGCGACATCGTGTCCATCGCCGCCGTCCAGGGGCATGCCATCGGGGCGGGCTTCCAGCTCGCGCTCGCCTGCGACTTCCGCGTCGTCGCCGACGACGTGCAGTTCGCCATGCGCGAGACCAGCCTCGGCCTCGTCCCGGACCTCACGGGCACGCACCCCCTCGTCTCGCTGGTCGGCTACGCCCGGGCGCTGGAGATCTGCGCCACCGGGCGCTTCGTGACGGCCGAGGAAGCCGTGAACACCGGCCTCGCCAACATCGCCGTACCGCTCGACCAGCTCGACGCCGCCGTCCAGGACCTGGCCGGAGCCCTGCTGGCCGCGCCTCGGGACGCGGTGATCGAGACCAAGGCGTTGTTGCGCGGCGCGCAGGACCGGACGTACGACGAGCAGCGTGCGGCTGAGCGGGGCGCTCAGGCGCGGCGTCTGCGTGAGCTCGCCGGGCTGGGCGAATGAGCCGTATCTGAAGCGGCGCCCGGCGTCCGGGGCTGTGCCCACCCGTTCCGCCCTGCGGAACGACTGCCCACAGCCAGGCCGGCAGTCGGGCCGCGGTTCCTAAACGACGGCCGTCACCAGGACCGCCACCGTCGGGTGGCCCGGTAGCGCCTTCGCCACCTCCTTGCGGACCGCCCGGGCGACCTCCACCGCCCGGCGCTCCGCGTCCACCGCCACCTCCACCCGGACGTGGCGCCGCGCCAGGGCCCGCTCGCCCTGCCGCTCCTCGACCTGCACCGCCCGCCCGAGCGCGGCCGTCAGCCCGGTCACGCCGGGCACCGACAGCGCCGCGACGGCGGCCGGATCCCCGGCGGCCTCCTCCAGCGGCGGTTCCGGCCGCCGTACGGGACCGGCCTCCGGTTCCTCGTCCAGCAGGGCCGTCACCCGCAGGTCGACCTCGCTCACCTTCAGACCGAGCCGTTCCGTCGCGGCCGTCGCCAGGGCGGTGCGCAGCAGGGCCGCCGTCGTCGGCAGCGGCGCGTCGGCCGTCGCCGCGAAATCCGCCGTCACCCGCAAGGGGCCCGGCGGCAGCGCGCTGGGCGGCGGCGGTACGACGGGGTCGTGCGCGTCCTCCGGATCGGCGAGGGCGATCCGCAGCCCGTCCAGCCGTACGCCCCGCAGCTCCCGTGCGGCACTCCGCAGCACCGCATCGGCCGCCTCCTCCGCGATCCACGCGCCGTCGCGCGCGCCGCCCAGCGGCAGCAGCCTGCCGAGGCCCAGCTGATGCCGCACTGCCCGCCCGTCGCCCACCACCGCCCTGTTCGAAGGCGCTTCGCGCCGCCCCCCGATCCCAGTCCACCGGTCCGCCGTCATTGCTCCAGCCTGCCGCATCACCGGCGCGCGGGGGCGCAACCCCACTTACGGTGGTCACAGGACGACGACCACACGGGAGGACGTACGGCGATGACCGACACGACACAGACCCCTGAGGCGGAGCCGGGTGTACAGCCGCGCAAGGCCGTCAAGCGCGGCGGCGGGGACCCGGCGAGCAGGGGGCGGACCACCATCGCCGACGGCGTCGTGGAGAAGATCGCCGGGCTGGCCGCCCGGGACGTCCTGGGAGTGCACGCGATGGGCAGCGGGCTCTCGCGGACCTTCGGGGCGGTGCGGGACCGGGTGCCGGGCGGGTCGAAGTCCGTGACCCGGGGCGTGAAGGCCGAGGTCGGCGAGGTGCAGACCGCGCTCGACCTGGAGATCGTCGTCGACTACGGGGTGTCGATCGCCGACGTGGCGCGGGCCGTGCGGGAGAACGTCATCGCGGCGGTGGAGCGGATGACCGGTCTTGAGGTCGTCGAGGTCAACATCGCCGTGAGCGATGTGAAGCTGCCCGAGGAAGAGGACGAGGAGCCGGAGCCCCGGATCCAGTGAGGACCGACAGGGCTGAGGGGAGCGCACCATGAGCATGGCCGTCGTCGGCATGATCGCCGGCATGGCGCTGGGCTTCGCCGGGTACTTCGGCGGGTTCGGTGCCTTCCTGCTGGTGGCGGCGCTGGGCGCCATCGGCTTCGTCGTCGGACGGTTCCTGGAGGGGGACCTGGAGCTAGGCGACTTCTTCCGCACGCGTGACGACCGGCGCGACCGGCGGTGACCTGAGTGACCACCGAGACCGGTGAGCTCCGCAGACCCCCGACCGTCGTACCGCCCGGCGAACGCGGCGCGACCCGCATCGCCGACCGCGTCGTCGCGAAGATCGCCTCCCAGGCGGCCCGCGAGGCCATCGGCGAGGTCCCCGAGGACGCCGCACCCCCGCACGCCACCGTCGTGGTTCACCACGACACCGCCCGCGTCCGCGTCCACCTCGAACTCGACTACCCCACCGACATCGGCGCCCGCTGTGCCCGGGTGCGTCGACATGTCGTGGAGCGGGTACGCGCGTTGGTGGGAATGGAGGTGCCGGAAGTCGCCGTCCAAGTGGAACGGCTGCACCCGGCACACGGCGCGGCACAGGGGAGGACGCGATGAGCGAGCCCCAGGGCTCCGAGGGCACGACACAACGGCTGCCGGTACTGGAGAAGGCGACCGAACCGGACACCACACCACCATCGCCGCCACCCGTCCTGGCGGGCGGGCACGAGGGCCGCTTCTGGTCGCCGCGGCGCGTCCCGGCCGCCGTCGCGGCACTCCTGCTCCTCGCCCTCGCCGGACTCTTCCTCTACGACATCGCGGCCGTCCGCGCCGAGCAGCCCGCCATGCGCTGGCGCCGCGAACTGGCCACGCAGCTCGCCGAACGCCCCCTCGACGACACCTGGGTCCTCGTCGGCGCCGGCATCGCCGCCGCCCTCGGCGTCTGGCTCATCGTCCTCGCCGCCACCCCCGGTCTGCGCGGCCTCCTGACGATGCGCCGCACCCACACCGACGTGCGGGCCGGCCTCCACCGCGAGGCCGCCGCCCTCGTCCTGCGCGACCGGGCCGTCGAGGTCGCCGGCGTCCAGTCGGTACGCGTCCGCCTGGGCCGGGCCAAGGCCGACGTCAGCGCGGTCTCCCACTTCCGCGAACTGGACGACGTACGCGCCGACTTGGACGCCACCCTCACCGAGGCGATCAGGGGATTGGGGCTGGCCCGGCCGCCCGCTCTGTCGCTCCAGGTGCGGCGGCCCGGGAAGAAGGGGTGAGGCCGATGCTCCGGATCGTCAACCGGGTCCTGCTCGGGCTGATCGGACTCGTCCTGCTGCTGCTCGGCGGCTCGGTACTGGCCGTGGGCCTGGGCCTGAACCCGCCGTCCTGGTGGATCCACGACAGCCGCCACGACGTACTCCTCGACGCCGGCGAACGCACCCGCTGGGAGGGCCACGGCTGGTGGTGGCCGACCGTGCTCGCCGTCCTGGCCGTCCTCGTCCTGCTCGCCCTGTGGTGGCTGACCGCGAACCTCCGCCGCCACCGGCTGACCGAGGTCCTGGTCGACACCGGCGACGGCGAGGGCGCACTCCTCCGGGGCCGCGCCCTGGAGGGCGTACTGGCCAACGAGGCGACGGAGTTGGACGGCGTCTCCCACGCCCAGGTCCAGCTGACCGGCAGGCGCAACGCCCCGGAGACCCGCGTACGACTCCTGCTGGAACCGCACGTGGACCCCGGGACGGCACTGCACCACCTGACGGAGGAGGCGCTGACGCACGCACGCAATTCGGCGGGGCTGGCATCACTGCCGGCGGAGGTCCGCATGAAGGCGGTCAAGCACAGGGCGGAAAGGGTGAGTTGAGAGACCTAGAACCCGTGCCGCATCCCGCCGTCGACCGGCACCATGATCCCTGTCAGGTAGGAAGCGGCGGGGGACAGCAGGAACGCCGCCGTGCGCCCGAACTCCTCCGGCGTGCCGTAGCGCCGCAGCGGGATCCTCGATTCGTTGGCCGCGCGTGTGGCCTCCGGATCCGCCGACAACCCGTCCAGCTCGCGTACGCGATCCGTGTCGATGCGGGACGGCAGCAATCCGACGACCCGGATCCCGCGCGGGCCCAGCTCATCGGCGATCGACTTGGCGAAGCCGGCGAGTCCGGGACGCAGCCCGTTGGAGATCGTCAGTCCCGGAATCGGCTCGTGCACCGACCCTGACAGCACGAACCCGATGACACCGCCCGCGTCCAACTCGGCCGCGGCCGCGCGGGCGAGCCGGACCGCGCCCAGGAAGACCGAGTCGAAGGCCTTGGCCCACTGCTCGTCCGTGGTGTCCGCGAGGAACCCCGGCGCCGGACCGCCGACGCTGATGAGGATCCCGTCAAACCCCCCGAAGTGCTCCCGCGCGGCGGCGATCAGCTGGGCCGGCGCGTCCGGGTCGGCGTTGTCGACGGCCACGCCCACCGCGTTCGGCCCCAGTTCGGCGGCGGCGTCGGCCGCCCGCTTCTCGTCCCGCCCGGTCACCACGACCTTCGCCCCGTCGGCGACCAGCTCGCGCGCGGACGCGTTGCCCAGTCCACGGGTGGCCCCGGTGACGACGTACACGCGGTCCTTCAGTCCAAGATCCATGGCCCCTATCCTGCCTCCTCGTCCCCGAACAGGGCGAGGGCGGTGTTCACCAGTCCGATGTGGCTGAACGCCTGCGGGAAGTTGCCGAGGTGGCAGCGGTGCACGGGGTCGTACTCCTCGGACAGCAGCCCCAGGTCGTTCGTCAGCCCGACGAGCTCTTCGAACAGCGCGCGGGCCTCCTTGGTGCGGCCGGTCATGTGCAGCGCGTCCGCGAGCCAGAACGAGCACACGAGGAAGGTTCCCTCGTCGCCGGGCAGCCCGTCGACCGTGGTGCCGTCGGTGCTGTAGCGGCGCAGGAAGCCGCCGTGGCCGAGTTCGTCGCGGATCGCGTCGACGGTGCCGACGACGCGCGGGTCGTCGGGCGGCAGAAAGCCGACGCGGGGGATGAGCAGGAGCGAGGCGTCGAGTTCCCGGGAGCCGTAGGACTGGGTGAAGGTGTTGCGCTCGGCGTCGTAGCCCTTCTCGCAGACCTCGCGGTGGACCTCGTCGCGCATCGCGCGCCAGCCCTCCAGATCACCCTTCAGCTTCGGGTGCGCCTCCAGGGTGCGTACGGCGCGGTCGGCGGCCACCCACACCATCACCTTGGAGTGCACGAACTGCCGGCGCCCGCCGCGCACCTCCCACAGCCCCTCGTCGGGCTGCCGCCACTCGGACTCCAGGAACTCCATCAGGGCGCACTGAAGGGACCACATGTGCGGTTTGACGGGCAGACCGGAATGCCGGGCCAGCGAGAGGGAGTCCATGACCTCGCCGTACACGTCCAGTTGGAGCTGCTTCACGGCCTCGTTGCCGATGCGTACGGGCTTCGACCCGCCGAACCCGCTGAGCCACGGCAGCTCGAACTCGGGCAGCCGGCGCTCGCCCGCGAGGCCGTACATGATCTGGAGGTCCGCCGGGTCGCCCGCGACCGCGCGCACCAGCCAGTCGCGCCAGGCCTCGGCCTCCTCCTGGTAGCCGCAGGACAGCAGCGCGCCGAGGGTGAGCGTGGAGTCGCGCAGCCAGCAGTAGCGGTAGTCCCAGTTGCGGACGCCACCCAGCTCCTCCGGCAGCGAGGTGGTGGGGGCGGCCACGATGCCGCCGGTCGGGGCGTAGGTGAGGGCCTTGAGGGTGATCAGGGAGCGCAGGACGGTGTCCCGGTGGGGGCCGTCGTAGCGGCAGCGGTCCGACCAGGCCTGCCAGTCCTCGACGCTGGCGCGCAGCGAGTCGTGGGGGTCGATCTGCGGGGGGCGCGGCTCGTGCGAGGGGTGCCAGGTGAGCACGAACGCGACCGTCTCGCCCTCCTTGACCGTGAACTCGGAGTGCGTGCAGTAGTCCTCGCCCCAGGTCCGCACCGCGGGCTCGCTGCGCAGCCACACCGAGTCCGGTCCCGCGACCGCCACCCGATGGCCGTCGGACCTGCGCATCCACGGCATGATCGAGCCGTAGTCGAAGCGCAGCCGGAGCGTGCTGCGGACGGTCACCTCGCCGCGCAGGCCCTCGACGACGCGTACGAGGTCGGGGGCGCGGTCGCGCTGCGGCATCAGGTCGGTGACCCGCACCGCCCCCTCGTCGGTCTCCCACTCGGTGTCCAGCACGAGGGTGCCGGGGCGGTAGGCGCGGCGGGCGCACTCGCCGTCGACGCCCTTGGGCGCGATGCGCCAGTGGCCGTTGTCCTCGTCGCCGAGCAGTCTGGCGAAGCAGGCGGCCGAGTCGAACCGGGGCAGGCACAGCCAGTCGACGCTGCCGTCCTTGCCGACCAGGGCCGCTGTCTGTTCGTCGCCGATGAGGGCGTAATCCTCGATACGGGGCACGGGAATGCGGGTTCCCGGTGGACGGCGGGGGCAATCAGGGGGTCGGCCGGGGGAGTGATGTGCTCCGGCGGGCGAGGGGGTGCGGACGCGGGGTGAGCGGGAGCGGGGTCAGACCGAGGCGGGTTCGGCGGTCTCCGTCGGCTCCTTCTCCGCCGCCTCCCGCCGGTCCCGCAGCTCGCGCCGGACCAGGACGACCCAGCCGATGGGGACGCCGGCGGCGAACAGCCACCACTGGTAGGCGTACGCGTAGTTCAGCGGGGCGTTCTCCTTGCCGGGCTTGCCCAGCAGTTCGGGGGTGTCGCCCTTGGGCTCGGGGGTGGTCAGGGCGATGTAGCCGCCGAGGACCTGCTTGCCGAGCCGCTGCGCCTGCTGCTCGCTGCTGATCAGCATGATCTGGCGGTCGGGCAGACCCTTGAGGTTCTTGATGCCGCTCGCCTCGGTCGTCTCGTCGGGCATCAGCCGCCCGGTGACGGTGACCTCGCCGGCCGGCGCCGCCGGGACCTTCGGGAAAGCGGTCTGGGTCGCGCCGGTGGGGACCCAGCCCCGGTTGACCAGGAGCACCTTGCCGTCGTTCAGGACGAAGGGGGTCAGGACGTGGTAGCCGACCTCGTCGTCGGAGTTGGTGCGGCGGCGGACGACGACCTCGTCCTCGGTGTCGAAGTGACCCTTCGCGGTCACCGACCGGTAGCGCTCCTCGCGGGTGACCGTGTGCCCGGCGGACGTCATGTCCTCCACCGGCACCGGGTCGGCGGACAGCGCGTCGGAGACCAGCTGGTTGCGGGCGCTGCGCTCCTCGTAGCGGTGCATCTGCCAGATGCCCAGCCGGATCATCGTGGGGATGAGAACGAGGGCGACCAGCGTGAGGATCACCCACTGCCGGGACAACAGGAAGCGGTACACCCCACGACCGTACAACTCGGGCCATGGGGTGTTCGCACAGGGGTGTGGTCGGACGGGTCGACCACTGTGGTCAGACGCGGTCGACGATGCCCACCTTTCCCTCCGCGCGGGCGCAGTGGGCGCCGCAGAACCAGTGGCCCTCGACCTCGACACCCTGCCCGATGATCTGCACACGACAGTGCTCGCAGATCGGGGCCATGCGGTGGATCGCGCACGAGAAGCAGTCGAAGACGTGCACCGCGCCCTGCGCGTGCACCTCGAAGGTCATGCCGTAGTTGTTTCCGCATACTTCGCAAGTCGCCATGCGCCACAGGGTGGGCCGTCGGTACGGCGCGGGCGAGACGGCGGCGGGCGAGTCGCGGCGCAATCACCCGTCCGTACGGTCATCCCTCCGTGGCCGGTGCGACATTGCCGAGCAGCTGTCCGAAGGCCGCCTCGTCGACCACCGGGGTGCCGTACTGCCGGGCCTTGACCACCTTCGAGGTGCCCGAGTCGGGGTCGTTGGTGACGAGCAGGCTGGTCAGCCGGGAGAGGCTGGTGGCGACATGCAGCCCGGCCTCGACGGCGCGGTCCTCCAGGAGGTCGCGCTCGGTCGAGGTGTCCCCGGAGAACGCGATCCGCATGCCCTGCTTGAGAGGTTTGCCCTCTTCGTAACGTCCTGGGTTGGGATAGGGGCATGCGGGCCTTTTGCGGGCCGGACGCCAACTGGTCGGCCGGTAGCTGCCGTAGCCCGACTGCGGCTGCTGCCGGGGCACCGCGCGGTCCGTCCACTCGGTGAGCGGCCGGCACTCGTGCAGCGGCAGCCGGACGCTCCGTGAGGCCGCGGCCAGCAGACTCGGCCGGAACGCCTCCGCCAGCACGCGCGCGTCGTCGAGCGCGTGGTGGGCGCGCTGCTGCACGACGCCGAAGTGCGCGGCCAGCGACTCCAGCTTGTGGTTGGGCAGCGGCAGAGCGAGCTCCTTGGAGAGCGCGATGGTGCACAGCCGCTGCCGCACCGGTGCCTCGCGCTCCGCGCGCGCGTACTCCCGCGCGATCATCTGCCAGTCGAAGACCGCGTTGTGCGCGACGAGCACCCGGCCGTCGAGCCGCGCCGAGAACTCCTCGACGATGTCCTGGAAGAGGGGCGCGCCCTCCAGTACGTCACTCGTCAGACCGTGGATCCACACCGGGCCGGGGTCGCGCTCCGGGTTGACCAGCGTGTACCAGTGGTCCTCGACCTCGCCGCGCGCGTCCAGCCGGTAGACGGCCGCGGAGATTATCCGGTCGTCCCGGGCGAGCCCGGTGGTCTCCACGTCGACGACCGCGTACCCCTGCGGATACGCGGCCGGCCACACAGTGGGGGAGGACGCTGCGGTCGTACGGTCTTCGAGCATGGTCCCTGAGGATACGGGCCCCCACTGACAGCGTTGCGCGCACCCGGCCGTGTGGCCCGTGCACCGGCGGGGGGTCGCACAACACGGGTCCGCTGCCCGGCACTTCCCCCCTTCGGCCCGGGCCGCCGCCGGACCTCATCCCAGCGCCGCCACCAGATCCCCCGCCGTCAGCGCCTCAAGGCCGCACCCGTCGACCGGCCCCGGCAGCAGCCGGTACGCCGACCCGGTCGCGCCCTCGGGCGCCACGCCGCCGTGCACCAGCGCGAGGAACACCCGCTTCCGCGCGGCCGCTTCACCCGCGAGGGTGTCGGCGTCCTCCGAGGGCTGCCGTCGCTCCGGCGGCTCCAGGGCACGCACGCGTGCCGCGAACGCGGTGTCCGGCTCTCCGGCGCGCCGCCGGTAGTGCCAGAGTTCGTCCAGCGCGCGCGGATGCGGCGCGCGCCGTACCACCGCGACCTCGTCGCCCCGCGCGGCCGCCCGCCACACGGCCAGGTCCCACAGGGTCGTACGGCCGCAGGAGAAGTACTGGTGCAGATCCTCGGCGACCCGGCCCAGATCGGCGCCGTGCACGAACAGGCTGTGGAAGCCCTCGGCGGCCGGCAGGTGCAGGTCGGTCCACAGAAACGTCCGGTGGTCCAGGTCGACCAGCATCGGGACGTGGATGCGGGAGTCGCCCACCAGGTCGTAGCGCTGACGGACCGTGCGCGGGTCGTACGACGCGTCGCGGGCCTCCAGAGCCTCGGAGGGCAGGGCCATGAAGCCGGCGAAGGCGTCCAGGAGCTCCTCGAACGGGACGTCGTTGAAGCTGAAGACGACGGGCAGCGCGAACCGCACCCCGCGGTCCGCGAGCGCGCCGAGGTCCAGGTCGACGTACTCGGTCGCCCCGCCCGGCGCGGGCCCCGAGACCAGGTCTCCGGAGTGGACCGCCGAACGGCCCTCGTACACGAGGCTGGTGTAGTCGCACAGGCCCGCGAACTTCCAGTCGGCGTCGTACAGCGCCACCGACAGATCCAGGTCGACCCGGGTTCCCGCGGGCTCCATCCAGTGCAGGAAGAGCCGCAGGACCTCGCCCTCGGGCAGCGGCTGGGTGCTGCCGCGCGGCACCGTGACGAGGGCCTTCGCGGCGGCGCTCTCGGCGGCCGGCACCGCGAGCCCGGTGAGCGCCGAGTCGAGCACGGCCAGGTCCAGCCGCGGCCCGTCGGACAGCCGGCGCAGCGCCTCGGCTTCGAGGAGCGCGCACACCTCGTCCGTCACCTTCGACGACAGCGGCACGCGCGTGTCGTCGATCGTGAAGGAGTGGGTCACCTGCCCGCGCGGGAAGAACACCCGCCGCCCGCCCGGGAGATGACGGATCCGCATCCGCCCGAGCGCGGCCAGCAGCGGCCCCGGCCCTGCCTTGGGCAGCACGCGCCGCAGGACGTCCCTGAACCCCTCCGGCAGTACGTCGAGTTCGCGCAGGCGCAGCAGATGGTCGAGCCGGCGCAGGAGTTCGCCCGGGCGCTGGGCGAGCAGGGCGAGAGCGGCCTCTGCGTCCCTCTCGTGCAGCGCCTGTTCGACGCGTGCCGTCCAGGTGGCCGGCTTGACGCGGACGCCGTCGACCCGCACCGCGTCCGGGTGTTCGGCGGCCGTCCGCAGCAGCGCTTCGCCCAGGTCGCCGCGCGACGTGTCCGTGGCGCGCAGGACGGCGAAGGCGAGCGCGGCCTTCGGGTGGCGCGCGTGCCGCTCGTAGGGGTGCAGGATCTCGGCGGCGCGCTTCCAGGCGCCGGGGTGTCGCAGCACGTCCTCGACGAGCGACGGCATCGCCAGGCCGTCGAGCACGCCGAGCAGCTGTCGGCGCAGCCCGCGCGGGAGCGAGCGCATCCGGGGCGGTTCGAGCAGATCGGCCTCGCCGCCGGACCACACGCACAGCAGCCGCAGTACGTCCGTCGCGGTCGTCAGCTGCGTGCCGAGGAGCTCCGTCGCCGCCACGCGTGTGTGCCGGTCGAGCAGCAGCGTGCCGAGGACCAGCGCCTTGGTCTGGCGCACCGGGATGTCCTCGGGGAACCAGCCGAGGCCGGCCGGCGCGTGCGCCAGCAGGATCTTCACGTCGTCCCGGTCCTGCGGCGGCAGCGGAGTGCGCCGGGCCAGCAGCCTCAGCAGCGCCCGGACCGCGTCCGCCCTGGCGTCCTTGCCGAGCGTGAGCAACTTCAGGGGGCCGACGGCGAGTTCGGGCTTGTCTCGCGGGTGCTCCGGCTTCAGGAAGGGGTCGGCGCGGTCGATACGGCGATGGCAGATCGGGCAGCCCGCGTAGTCCGCGCCGTCCCAGCACTCCCGGCACACCAGATGCGCGCACGGCGACACCGGATGCACGCTGCCGACCGTGCCGCACAGCACGCACGGCTGGGCCGGCCACTGGAGCAGCAGGGTGAAGACCCGGTCGACGAACAGCTGGAAGGTGTCGTCCGGCACCGAGGCCGGGAAGCTGCGGAACATCGGCATATGGGTGCGGTCCGCGCCCAGTTCGGCGTCGATGTGCCGGATCAGCTGCCTGCCCGCGTCCCCGAGCCCGGTCGGCCCCAGCCAGGCGAGCGCCGCGTGCAGTTCCGCCGTCGGCGCGAATCCCCGGTCCAGCAGCTCGGCTTCGAGCGCGACGAGCCCTGGTGTCGTCGACGGGTCGCCCGGGCGCGGCCCGGCCTGGTCGACGTAGACGGTACGAAGGCGGCGGAGCAGCACGGACGACAGTACGGACAAGCGGAGGCCCCCGGCGGGAAGGAAGAGAGGAAGAAGGCGAGGGGCGGAGAGTGAGCGCGCTGTGGGTGTCAGAAAGTGAGAAGGAAGCACGCTTGCGGAGCCGCCCCCGCGATCGTGACTTTAGGAGGGCGCGGATCGGGGCGCCAGCTATTTGTTTTCGGGCGGGGTCTCAGGAGGGGTCTCGGACGGGGTTTCGAGCAGCGACCGCGTCAACGCCTGTACGGATGTGACGAACAGCCGCTCCTGGTTCACCGGCCGGGCGAACGCCCGGGCCAGCGCCGGGTCCTCGTACGCCGTCGTCGCCTCCTCCGCGGGCTGCTGCACCGGCGCGCGCTCACGATTGCGTTCCACCAGGACGAAGCCCACGACCTGGAACTGCACCGCCCGCACCGCCTCGGCCGCCGCGGCGCCGCGCAGCCCGGCCGCGTGCACCTCGCGCACCAGCGCCTGCCGCGCGGGCATGAACATCCGCTCGGTCAGGCCGCGTTCATGGACCATCGCGATCAGATGCGGATGCGCGCGCAGCCGCCGCCGCAGGACGCGGGCCACCGAGACGACACGCTCGGTCGGGGTGCGTCCCACCGGCCGGAACTCGCCCAGATCGGCCACCGTCCGCCGTACGAGCTCGTCCAGCAGGGACTCCCGGTTGCCGACGTGCCAGTAGATCGAGGTGACGGCGGTGCCCAGCTCGGCAGCGAGCTTGCGCATGGTCAGGGCCTCGGGGCCGTGCTGCTTCACCAGGTCGGCGGCGGTGTCCAGGATCTCGTCCCGGGTGAGCGACGGTCTCGCCATGTGCTGCTCCCAAGTCCGGCTCGTGCACGCGTATTTACCCGGAAGGGGGTGTGCTGTAACTGTGTTACAGGTGACGGCCCATCAGAAGAAGGGGCGGTACGACATGGCACGCGTACGGTACGGCGCACGGACCGAGGCGGAGATCGCCGCCGCGCGCACCGCGAGTTCCAGGCTTCCCGACATCTGGTCCACCGGTGTGGCGGCGATCTGGGAGACCGACCCGGACGCGGTCGCGGCAGTCCTGCCGCCGCCCCTGAAACCCACGGGCCGACCACTGGCCCGCGTCAACATCAGCAAGGTTGACCTGCCCGGATACCCGCTCGGCGCGGGCTCGTTCGCGGTCGCGGCCGCCCATGACGGCGTCGAGGGCTGGTACCCCCTCGTCATGCCGATGACCCACGAACGCGCCCTCATCGGCGGCCGTGAGGTCTTCGGCGAACCCAAGAAGCTCGGCGAGGTGGTCGTCGAGCGCGACGGCCTGGTCGTCCGCGCGCACCTCGCCCGGCACGGCATCGCCTTCGTCGAGGTGCGGGGCGCAGTCGCCGGCGAGCTGCCGCTGCCGGAGCCGGTCCAGAAGACCGACTTCTACTTCAAGTTCCTTCCCGCCGTGGACGGTTCGGGCTTCGACGCCGACCCGGTCCTCGTGCACTGCCTGCGCAACGAGAAAGTCCGCAAGCTGGAGCGGATCACCGGCGACGTCGTCCTGCGCGAGTCGATGTACGACCCGGTGGCCGACCTGCCGGTGCGCCGCCTCGTCGAGATCACCATCGGCGAGAAGACCAGTGACCAGCGCGGCAAGGTCGTCGAGCGGGTCGACGCACGGGCGCTGCTGCCGTACATCCACCAGCGGTACGACGATCCGGCGCAGGTCCTGGACGCGCCTCCGGAAGGGAGCGCCTGATGCTGTGTCTTCCCGGGGGACAACCCCCGGACCCCCGGCCGGAAGAGGGGTCGGTCCGAGCGAGGTCGGGAGAGGAGCGGCTGTGGATTTGAGGGCAGGGCAGGTCGCCGTCGTCACCGGGGCCGCCAGCGGTGTCGGGCTCGCGCTGGCCCGGCGGTTCGCCGCCGAGGGGCTGAAGGTCGTCCTCGCCGATGTCGAGGAGGGCGCCCTGGAGAAGGCGGTGGCGGGGCTCCGCGCGGACGGTGCCGACGCGCACGCGCGCGTGGTGGACGTCGGCGAGCGCGAACAGGTCCTGGAGCTCGCGGAGTTCGCCTACGAGACGTACGGGGCCGTCCATGTGCTGTGCAACAACGCCGGGGTCGGCTCGGGGGCCGAGGGGCGGATGTGGGAGCACGAGCCGAACGACTGGAAGTGGGCGTTCTCCGTCAATGTGTGGGGTGTCTTCCATGGCATCCAGGCGTTCGTTCCCCACATGATCAAGTCGGGTCAACCCGGTCATGTGGTCAATACTTCCTCCGGTGACGGCGGCATCGCCCCGCTCCCGACCGCCTCCGTGTACGCCGTCACCAAGGCGGCCGTCGTGACGATGACCGAGTCCCTGTACGCCCATCTGAAGGCCGAGCACGCGCGTGTGGGCGCCTCCGTCCTCTTCCCCGGCCCGCACATGCTCCGCACCGGCCTGTGGGAGTCGCACCGCAACCGCCCCGAGCGGTACGCCAAGGAACGGCCGCGCAGGACGCCGTACCGCAGCCTCGACCAGTGGGAGGCCGCGATGAGGGAGGCGGGCCGGGAGGTGGAGTTCACCCCGGTCGAGGAGGTCGCCGGGACGGTGGTCGACGGCATCCGCGCGGACCGCTTCTGGATGCTGCCGGCGAGTGAGCACAGCGACGGCCAGATCAGGGCGCGGGCGCGGTCGATGCTCGAGCGCGCGAACCCGTCGTACCTCGAGAACTTCATCCTGGACTGAGAGGGGGACCGCCGTGACCGACCAGGACCCGTACCTGATCATCTCCTCCGACTGCCATGCCGGGCTGCCCACCGAGGAGTACCGGCCCTATCTGGACGCCCGTTTCCACCGGGAGTTCGACGACTTCCTCGCCGGGCGCGACCGGCGCCGCGAGGAGATGACCCGCCTCGGCATCCGCAACGAGGCGTTCGCGGCCAAGTGGTTCCAGGACAACGAGGAGGGCCTGCGCGGCGGCTGGGACACCGCTCAGCGGCTCAAGGAGCTCGACGGCGACGGAGTGGCCGCCGAGGTCGTCTTCCCGGACGCCGACGCCGTCGACAGCCAGACGGCGGCGCCCTTCGGCGTGGGCCTCGGGCTCTCCGGCGACCAGGACCCGCAGCTCGGCATGGCGGGCGCGCAGGCGCACAACCGCTGGCTGGCCGACTTCGTCTCCGAGAACCCCGAACGGCACTGCGGGGTGGCCCTGTTGCCGGTCACCGCGGACACCGGCAAGGTCGTCGCGGAGATCCACCGCGCCAAGGAGTCCGGGCTCGGCGCGCTGATGATCCCGTCCATGTGGGTCGACAAGGAGCCCTACCACGACCGCCGTTACGACCCGGTGTGGGCGGCGGCGGCCGAGTGCGGGATGCCGGTCGTCACGCACTCCGGGGCGGCCCCGCGCCACGAGTACGGCGACCACCTGGGGATCTATGTGAGCGAGGTGACCTGGTGGCCGGCCCGGCCCCTCTGGTTCCTCCTCTGGTCCGGCGTCTTCGAACGCCACCCGGGGCTCAAGTTCGGTGTCGCCGAGTCGGGTTGCTGGTGGCTGCCGAACCTCCTGTGGTTCATGGACCGCCTCTACCTCGGCGCCCACGGCGGAAAGAAGCTCTCGCCCTTCCAGGAGCTGAAGCGCCCGCCGCACGAGTACCTCGACCGGCAGATCTTCGTCTGCGCGACCAACACCAAGCGCCGCGAACTCGCCCAGCGCTACGAGATCGGCGTCGACAACATCCTCTGGGGCAGCGACTTCCCGCACCCCGAGGGCACGTGGCCCGACACGCGCGCGTGGCTCAAGCGCACCTTCCACGACATCCCGGTCGCCGAGACCCGCCGCATGCTCGGCCTTGCCGCGGCCGAGGTCTTCGGCTTCGACGTGGAGAAGCTGACCCCGCTCGCCCGCCGGATCGGACCCACCCCCGCCGAACTCGGCCAGTCCGCCGACCAGACGGCCGTGGAGGCGTCCTGGGCGCGCTCGCGCGAGGTCGGCCGGCACTGGCTGACCGACCACGACTTCCCGACCCTGGGGGTGACGCCATGAGCTCCGCGGGTGAGGAGCGCTACACGGTCATCTCGGCCGACTGCCACGCGGGCGCCGACCTGCTGGACTACAAGCCCTACCTGGAGCGGCGGTACCACGACGACTTCGACGCGTGGGCGGCGACGTACGTCAATCCCTACGAGGACCTGCTCGCCGACACGGCCGACAAGAACTGGAACTCCGAGCGGCGGCTCGCGGAGCTGGAGGAGGACGGGATCGTCGCGGAGGTGGTCTTCCCCAACACCATCCCGCCGTTCTTCCCGTCCGGCTCGCTCATGGCACCCGCGCCGGAGCCGGGGGAGTTCGAGCGGCGCTGGGCCGGGCTGCGCGCCCACAACCGCTGGCTCGCGGACTTCTGCGCGGCGGCACCGGGGCGGAGGGCGGGTGTCTTCCAGATCCTTCTCAACGACGTCGAGGAGGCGGTGAAGGAGATCCGTTGGGCCGTCGAGGCGGGCCTCAAGGGCGGCCTGCTGCTCCCCGGCACTCCGCCGGGCAGCGGCCTCCCGGAGCTCTACTCGTCGACGTACGACCCCATCTGGGCCGTCTGCGCGGAGCTCGGCGTCCCCGTCAACCACCACGCGGGCTCGGCCTCCCCGCCGCTCGGCGACGAACCGGCGGCCCGCGCGGTCTTCATGGTCGAGACGACCTGGTTCTCCCACCGGGCGCTGTGGCACCTGGTGTTCGGCGGCGCCTTCCGCCGGCACCCGGAGCTGAGGCTGGTGCTCACGGAGCAGGGCTCGGGCTGGATCCCCGGCGTCCTGGACATGCTGGACTACTACCACGGGCGCCTGGTGGCCGCCGCGACGAGGGCCTCCACGGCGGAGTCCAAGTTCGGCGCGGGCCTCGCCGCCCGCATGGGCGACGCCCCCTCCGAGGTCTGGCGCGACAACTGCTTCGTCGGCGCCAGCTTCATGCGCCCGCACGAGGTGCCGCTGCGGGACCGGATCGGCGTCGACAAGATCATGTGGGGCAGCGACTACCCGCACGACGAGGGGACGTACCCCTACTCCCGGGAAGGCCTGCGCTTCGCGTACGCGCGCGTGCCGCGTGCCGAAGTCGCCGCCATGGTCGGCGGCAACGCCGCGCGCGTGTACGGCTTCGACCTCGACCTCCTCGACCCGATCGCGGCCAAGGTCGGCCCGACGGCCGAGGAGATCGCCGAGCCGCTCACCGAGCCACCGGCGGACGCGACGAGCCCGGTGTTCGCCAAGGGGGCGTCGGTACGGGTCTGGTGAGGGCCGGGGTGGCCGGCGGCACGTCGGGGAGGCGATCGTCGCGACGCCGCGGTCGGTGAGGCCCGGCGCGGTCGGGGGAGTGCCGGGGCCGGACCGGCGTGCGTCGGTCCGGTCCCGACGGAACCCGGGGTGCGATCCTCCGGTCTGTGACCGAACCCACGCATGACGAGGCCCACGGCGGCGGCGCGCTCGCCGAGCGGCTGAACTGGCTGCGCGCCGCCGTCCTCGGGGCCAACGACGGCATCGTGTCCACCGCCGGCCTCGTCGTCGGCGTCGCCGGTGCCACCGACGACCGCTCGGCCCTCCTCACGGCCGGGCTGGCAGGGCTGCTCGCGGGGTCGATGTCGATGGCGGCCGGGGAGTACGTCTCCGTCTCCACCCAACGGGACTCGGAGAAGGCCGCCCTCGCCGTCGAGAAGCGGGAGCTGCGCGAGCAGCCCGAGGCCGAACTGGAGGAACTCACCGAACTCCTCCAGGCGCGCGGCCTGTCCCGGGACGTGGCCATGGAGGCCGCCGAACAGCTCACCGCGCGGGACGCGCTGCGCGCCCACGCACGCGTGGAACTCGGTATCGACCCCGACCAGCTCACCAACCCCTGGCACGCCGCCTGGGCGAGCTTCCTGTCCTTCACGGTCGGCGCCCTGCTCCCGCTCCTCGCGATCGTCCTGCCGCCCACCGACTGGCGCCTGGCCGTCACCGTCGTCTCCTCCCTCGCCGCCCTCGTCCTCACCGGCTGGAGCAGCGCCCGCCTCGGCGCCGCCGACCCGGTCCGCGCGGCGCTGCGGAACGTGGTCGGCGGGGCGCTGGCGATGGGGGTGACATATGCGGCGGGGACACTGCTCGGGGCGGCCGGAGTCTGAACCGGAGTCTGAATTCGCTGGTGGTGGCTTTGGTGGAGATCGCCAACAAGTAAGCGCGTACTCGCTGTAATACTTGTCAGTAACAACGTCTAGCCGCAGCCGACCAGCGGTTCTACGGTCCCCTTATGCCGAACCTGCCCGATGTCGTGCTGTGGTCGATACCCGCCTTCGTGCTGCTCACCGTGGTCGAGATGATCAGCGTCCGGATCCACCCCGACGAGGAGGCCGCCGGATACGAGACGAAGGACGCCGCGACCAGCGTCGGCATGGGCCTGGGAAGCCTCGTCTTCGACTTCCTCTGGAAGATCCCGATCGTCGCCGTCTACACGGCGATCTACGAACTCACGCCCCTGCGCGTCCCCGTGCTGTGGTGGACGGTCCCGCTGATGCTGCTCGGGCAGGACTTCTTCTACTACTGGTCGCACCGCGGCCACCACGTCATCCGCATCCTGTGGGCCTGCCACGTCGTCCACCACTCCAGCGAGAAGTTCAACCTCACCACCGCCCTGCGCCAGCCGTGGACCACGCTGACGGTCTGGCCGTTCTACGTCCCGCTCATCGCCGCCGGCGTGCACCCCGCCGCGCTGGCCTTCTGCTCCTCCGCGAACCTCGTCTACCAGTTCTGGATCCACACCGAGCGCATCGACAAGATGCCCCGCTGGTTCGAGTTCGTCCTCAACACGCCCTCCCACCACCGCGTCCACCACGCCTCTCAGGGCGGCTATCTGGACCGCAACTTCGGCGGCATCCTCATCGTCTGGGACCGGCTCTTCGGGTCGTTCGTCGCGGAGACCGAACGGCCCGTCTACGGGTTGACGAAGAACATCAACACGTTCAACCCGATCAAGGTCGCCACTCATGAGTACGTCGCGATCGTCAAGGACATCAAGGCGGCGCACAGCTGGCGCGAACGCGCGGGGCGGGTCTTCCGGGGACCGGGATGGAAACCGGCTCCGGCGGCGGCACCGGCCGAGGAGACCGTGGCCGCGTGAGACGCCTTCCGCTCGCCGTATTCGGCGTCGCCGCCGTCACCGACCTCGTCTCGCTGGCGGTGGACTGGGAGCCCGGGCACATCGCGGCCAAGCCCCTCCTGATGCCCTTGCTCGCCGGGTACGCCGCCCTGTCGGGCGCACCCCGGCTGCTGATCGCCGCCCTTCTCCTCGGCTGGGGCGGGGACACCCTGCTCCTGTTCGACGCCGAGCCCGCGTTCCTCGCCGGGATGGCCTCCTTCGCCGCCGGACACGTCTGCTATCTCGCCCTGGCCAGGACGCGCGGCCGGGCTGACGCCCACCACACGTTCCTGCTCACCACCTACTGCGTCGTACTGACCGCCACGGTGCCGGCCCTCTGGCCCGACCTCCCGACCGGCCTCCGTGTGCCCGTCGCCGCCTACAGCGTCCTGCTCACGGCCATGGCGTACGGCGTGGGCAGCCGCTTCGGGCGGGTCGCCGGACTCGGCGGCGCCCTCTTCGTGCTCTCCGACACCCTCATCGCGACCGGCGTCGCGGAGTGGCCGCAGCCGCCCCGGCCGGACCTGTGGATCATGCTCACCTATATCGCTGCGCAGTCGCTGCTGGTCACCGGCATACTCGGCGAGCGCCGGCCGGCGGGGGCGGCGTACGGTGAAGTGCGCTCGACCACCCCCTGAGCGCACGTACCACCCGAGACGAGAAGGACCCTCGCCATGCGCGCCACCACCATCCACGCCCCCTTCGACATGCGCGTGGAGGACGTGCCCGACCCCGTGGTGCAGCTGCCCACCGACGCCGTGGTCCGCGTCCTGCGCTCCTGCATCTGCGGCAGCGACCTGTGGGCGTACCGCGGTGAGGCGACCCGGCAGCCGGGGCAGCGCATCGGGCACGAGTTCCTCGGCATCGTCGAGGAGACCGGCTCCGAGGTGGGCACCGTCCGCCGCGGAGACCTGGTCGTCGCGCCCTTCATGTGGTCCGACGGCGTCTGCGCCTACTGCCGCGAGGGCCTGAACACCTCCTGCGAGCACGGCGGCTTCTGGGGCTCCGTCGGCTACGACGGCGGCCAGGGCGAGGCCGTGCGCGTGCCCTTCGCCGACGGCACCCTCGTCCAGCTGCCCAAGGAGGCCGCCTCCGACGACCGGCTGCTGGCCGCCCTGCTGAGCCTGTCCGACGTCATGGGCACCGGCCACCACGCCGCCCTCGGCGCGGGAGCACGCGCGGGTGCCACGGTCGCCGTCGTCGGCGACGGGGCCGTCGGCCTGTGCGCGGTGCTCGCCGCCAAGCGGCTGGGCGCCGAGCGGATCATCGCGCTCGGCCGCCACCAGGTCCGCACCGACATCGCCCGCCGCTTCGGCGCCACCGACGTCGTCGCCGAGCGCGGGGACGCCGCCGTCGAGGCCGTCCGCGAACTCACCGGCGGCCAGGGCGCGCACGCCGTCGTCGAGGCCGTCGGCACCGAGCAGTCCATGCGCACGGCGATTGGCGTCACCCGCGACGGCGGCACCGTCGGCTGGGTTGGCGTGCCGCACGGCAGCGCCACCGGGCTCGACCTCGGCGTCATGTTCGACCGCAACATCGCGCTGCGCGGCGGCGTCGCGCCGGTCCGCGCGTACATCCCCGAGCTGCTCCCCGACGTCCTGGACGGCACCATCGACCCGTCGCCCGTCTTCGACCTCACCGTCGGCCTTGAGGCCGTCCCGGAGGGCTACAAGGCGATGGACGAGCGGACGGCCCTCAAGGTGCTCGTCGCGGGCTGACCCCTGAACTCGTAAGAGCCCCTCACCAGCGGATCGGCACCGGCAGCGCCGTCAGCAGCCCCGACACCACGACCACCACCCCCAGCGCGGCGACCTCCGCCCGCGCGGGGGAGCAGGCGGTCAGCGGGTCGGCCGCGCGGCGCAGCCGGACCCGCGCCCACAACGCGAGGACGGCGACCGCGCACACGAGCAGCACCTTGGCGAGCAGCACGCGCCCGTACCCGGTCGTCGTCAGCTGATCGAGGACGGTCTCCGACGGCATCCGACGCAGCGTGCTCCAGACACCGGTCGCGGTGATGGCGGCCAGCAGCACGGCGGCCACGCGCGCGTAGAGGCCGAGCAGCGCGGCGCCCGCCTGCGCGGGTCCGCCGGCGGGACGGAGGCCTCCGCCGGCGGTTGCCGCGCCCGGCTCTTCGGCTTCCGCGCCCGGCTCTTCGGCTTCCGCGCCTGCCTCCCGGGGTTCCGGCTCGGTTCCCGGGACCGGTCCTCTCCGTCTCACCCCGGCTCCGGAGCCCCTCCCCGCCCCCCACCCCCGCAGCGTCCGCAGGACATGCAGCAGGCCGCCCACCCACAGCGCCGCGCACGTCAGATGGACCAGCGTCAGCCCGGACCCCGTCAACGGGCCGTGCTCGGTCGTGGGATGGGCGCGCAGGGCCTCCGCGACCACCACCGCGGCCAACGGCCAGACCTGGGTCCCGGGGCGCCCCGAGCGGGCGCACAGCCCCGCCGCGAGGAACGCGTTGACCTCGACCAGCGCCAGCTTGCCGTCCCGGGACTCGTACAGCCCGCCGACGTCGATCTCGGCGAGGCTGTGCGGCACGAGGTTGCCGGTCGCCACGACCGAGGCGAGCCCCAGCGCGGCGACGAAACCGACGGCGGCCGTGTACGGGGCCCAGCTGCGCGGCGCGGCCGCGGGAGCGCCGGGCACGGCGCGGGCCACCCGGTTCACGAACAGCTCGCCCACCGGGACGCACAGCGCCGCGAACAGCACCGCCCGCAGCAGCGCGATGCCGCCGACCCCGGGCGCCGCGGCCTCCCCGGTGCCGTGCAGCGCGGCGGACGGGCCGAGCAGCGGGATCAGCGCGCCGAGGGCCACCAGGACGAGGACGGCGACGGCACGCGCGGTACCGGGGCGCGACGCCGGACCGGACGCGTCGGCGGCCCCGGCCGTGGGTCTTGTCAAGGTCACCTCATGATCTTCACCAGCCGCCACAGAACCGGGCAAGTCCAGGAAAACAACTGGCGGTACGGCATTCCGCCCAGGGATACGTTTTCCGGCCGACCGCCGCTCACACCCACGGCTTCCCGCCGGCGACCGCTCACACCCACCGCGCGGGGTCCGTCCCCCACGGCCCCGGCGGCCGCGCCCAGTCCACCGGCCCGCCCGCGAAGGACACCGGCGACAGGGCGTACCGCAACCGCCCGACCCCACTGTCCACCTCCGAGAGCCAGGCGTCGGGCCCGCCGTACGGGCCGTCCTCCCGGGGCTCGGCCGCGATGTCGTTCATCAGCCACGCCGCCGTCCGCGCCAGCGCCAGCCGCACGAACCGGCTGCCACCCTCCTCCGTCTGCTCGCGCACCGCCCGCAGCACCTCCGCCGCCAGCAGATACCCCGTGCCGTGGTCGAGGGCCTGCGCCGGCAGCGCACCCGGCCGCTCCACCGACCCCTCGACGGCCGCGATCCCGGTCGCCACCTGTACGAGACTGTCGAACCCGCGCCGCGCACGCCAGGGCCCGTACGCGCCCCACGCCGACAACTGCGCCACGATGATCCCGGGCCGCCGCTCCGCCAAGGCCTCCGGCGACAGCCTGAACCGGTCCAGAGCGCCCGGCCGATACCCGGTGACGACGACGTCCGCGGTGCTCAGAAGGTCCTCGAAGGTGCGCCGGCCGCCCGCCAGGTCCAGCGTCGCCGACCGCTTCCCGAAGTCCGTGTCGGCGTGCTGGTCGGGGAGTTCGGGCAGGCGGGGCGAGTCCACCCGCAGGACGTCCGCGCCCAGCAGGGCGAGCGTGCGGGTGGCGACGGGACCCGCGATGACCCGGGTGAGGTCCAGGACGCGCAGCCCCGCGGCGGGCAGCAGGGGAGCGCGGTCGATCGGCGCGAGCACGCGCGCGGGGGCGGAGTCGAGCCGCTCGCGCTCCACGAGGGGCCGCTTCGCCAGCTCCACCGCCTGCTCATGGGCCGCCCACTCCTCGGGCGTCCGCAGCGCGACGGCGAGACCACCGGCCGCGCACACGGCGTCCTCGACCTCCAGGGCGGACCGCTCGGCGAACGCCGCCTCCAGGGTGTCCGGCGGACCCATCACCGCGATCAACCGCTCCCGGTGGTGCGGGTAGTTGGCGTGGGTCCGCACCCACCCGTCCGCGGTCCGCCAGAACCGGGACAGCGGGGCGAAGTTGACCGGCGCCCGACCATTGATCAACAGATGCCGTTCGCTCACGAACGCGGTCGCGATCGCGCCGTCGTCCACCCGGACCGCGGGCACCTCGGCGAGCCCGGCCCGCCGAGCCCCCAGCTCGGCGGCGGCCCGCGCGCACGCACCGACACAGGCCCGCGCCAACTCCCGCACGGGAAGCCGCGACTGAAGAAGACCCTCGGACTTGATTCCAGTCATGACTTCACTATGCAGTATTGATTCAATCAACCTATGTCATCGGTCAGTGCCGTCAGCCCAGGCCATCAACCCTTGACGCGGCGGACCACCACAGACGCACCTCCTTGCGCACATCGGTCGGACGCAGCTCCCACCCCTGCGCACCGGCCACCTGAGCGACGTACCACCCGCCCACACCCCGGTAGTCCCGCAGCGGTATCGCGCACTCCACCGGAGGCCGCGGCTTGCCCTGCCTGTGCGGGACGGAAGCCTTCTTGGTCCAGCGGCCGACCTTCTTCTCGACCCGCGCCCTGTAGTACGCGCTGTCCCCCTCGTGCCGCAGCTCCGGCCAGCTCACGCACCACTTGGGCCACTTGGACAAGGGATCCATCACCCGGTCCATGGCCTTGAACAAGCCCTGTTCGTACGACGTGCTGAACACGGTGATGATCTCCGTGACGAGCCCGACGGCGAGGAAGACGACGAGCGCCACGATCCACATCACGATCTGGACGGGGGTGTACAGCACCGTCAACACGAAACGGGCGATCAACTGCCCCTTGGGCCGGACCCGTTCCGGCGTCCACGTGGCGGGGTCTTCATACACATGCATGCCGGAGATCTTGCCGCACCACGCGAAAGGGCCGGGCGGCACCCGCCCGGCCCTTCACATCACGCGCGCGTGAGCGTCACCGCGTCACCGCGTCACCGCGTCACCGCGTCACCGCGTCCAGCGCGTCCGCCGTACCCCACCCGTAGAAGCCGTTGTAGTTCTTCGGCCCCTCACACACCGCGTCGACCTTCCCGTCGCCGTTGATGTCGTACGGGTCGGTGCACGCCGTGGCGTCGGCCTCCGCGTACAGCAGGGCCTTCACCAGGGCCGGGGAGGCTTTGGGGTGCGTCGACTTGATGAGCGCGGCGACACCCGCGACATGCGGCGACGCCATCGACGTACCGGCCATGTAGCCCCAGCCGCCGCCCGGCAGCGTGCCCAGGATCAGACCGCTGGTGGCCGGCGGGGCGGGGGTCTGGTAGCGGGTCGAGTCGCCGCCGGGGGCGGCGATGTCGATGACGCCCAGACCGTGGTTGGAGAAGGACGACTTGATGCCCTTCGCGCCGGTCGCCGCGACCGTCACGACACCCGGCAACTGGGTCGGGATGTCGTAGCACTCGGACGGGTCGATGACCCGGTCCGAGGGCGTGGCGTCGTTGGGGGAGACCGGGTCGGTGATCTCGTCGGCCGCGAGGTCGTAGTTCTCGTTGCCGGCCGCGGCGACATTGACCGCGCCCTTCTTCTCCGCGTACCGCGAGGCCCGGGAGACGGCGTCGACGAGCGCCTTCTGGTCCGGGTCGTTCTTGCAGTTGAAGTACCACGGGTCGGTGTAATAGCTGTTGTTCGTCACATCGACGCCGTGCTCGGCCGCCCACACGAAACCGCAGACCACGGCCTCCGTGTAGAAGTAACCGGCCGTCGTGGACACCTTGATGCCGGACACCTTCACGCCGGGCGCGACGCCCGTCATGCCGATGCCGTTCTTGGCGGCCGCGATCTCACCGGCGACGTGCGTGCCGTGCGGGCTCTCGCCCGTCGTCGGCCGCCATGCCCCGTCGGTCGTGTCGGGCTTGCCCGTCACGCAGTTGACCGACGCGGCACGGTCGAAGTTCGGCGCTATGTCGGGGTGCGTGTCGTCGACGCCTGTGTCGATCACGGCGACGGTCACCTTGCTGCTGCCGAGCGACTTCTCGTGCGCCTTGTCCGCCTTGATCGCGGGCAGGTCCCACTGAAGGGGTTCGAGCGGATCCTGCCCCTCGGCGGCCTCGACGTCCGCGAGGTCGTCGGCGTCGAGCACCTTCGGCGTGCCCACATCCGTCGTCGACTGGGCGGGCAGCGGCGCGTTGCGCGTGTTGCCGGCCGACTCCACCCCGCGCACCGTGCGCAGGATCTTCGCGAAGTCGGGGTTCGCCGAGTGGACGACGATCACGCCTATCTGGTCGTACGACGTGACGATCGAGCCACCGGCGTCGGCTATCGCCTTCTTCACATGCTTCGAAGGCCCGTGCCCGGGGCTGACGTTGACGACATAGCTCAGCGAGGTGGCGTCGGCGGCCGGGGCTTCCTCCGCGGCCGACGCCGAGACGTTCGGCAGGAACGCGAGTGCCGTCGCCATGGCCATCCCGACCGGGACGGCCATCGCACGGCGATAGCGCGCGTGAGGCGCTGTCATTTCAGATCTCCAGTTCGTTCGCGGTACGAGCGGACCGTGCGGGTGCTGCTCGCGCGCTACTTGACCGCGCGCAGCGCGTTGACGATGCCGAAGCCGTAGAACCCGTTGACCCGCTTGCCGCCCACGCAGGTCGCGTCCTGCGTGCCGTCGCCGTTCTGGTCGTAAGAGTCGGGGCAGCCCGGGTTGGTCGCCTGCGCCTTGAGCAGCGCCTGGAGCTGGGCCGGGGTCGCCCACGGGTGCGTGGACTTCAGCAGCGCGGCGACGCCCGCGGCGTGCGGGGACGCCATCGAGGTGCCCTGGAGGAAGCCGTACGAATTGTTCGGCATGGTCGACAGGATGCGGCCGTTCTTCGACGGGGTGTCCGGGATCTGGTAGAGCCGGTCGCCGCCCGGGGCCGCGACGTCGATGACGCCGTAACCGTACGAGGAGTAGTACGACTTGAGGTTGTTGACGCCCGTCGCGCTGACCGTGACGACACCCGGGAGCTGGGTCGGCACGTCGAAGCACTCGTGCGGGTCGACGGTCCGCGTCACCGCGGTGGAGTCGTCGGGGCTGCTGTCGTCGACGAGCGCGTCGGAGTCGAGGTCGTCGTTGGAGTTGCCCGCCGAGGCCAGGTTGAGGGTGCCCTTGTGTTGAGCGTAGAGGGAAGCCCTGTTGACGGAATCAACAATGGCGCGCTGGTCGGGGTCGTCCAGGCAGTTGTACAGCCACGGGTCAACGTAGTAGCTGTTGTTCGTGATCTCCACGCCGTGGTCGGCGGCGAACACGAACGCGCAGACGACGCTCTCCGGGTAGAAGAGGCCGTTGCTCGGGTCGGTCACGTTGATGGCCGCGACCTTCACCCCGGGCGCGACACCGGCCACACCGATGCCGTTACGGGCGGCGGCGATCTCACCGGCCACGTGCGTGCCGTGGTAGTCCTGCGCGGTGTACGGCCGCCAGGCGCCCTCGGTGGTGTCCGGGACGCCGCCGTCGCAGTTGGCCGACTGGGAGGCGGAGAAGTTCGGCGCGATGTCCGGGTGGGTGTCGTCGACACCGGTGTCGATGACGGCGACCGTCACCTTCTTGCTGCCCGGGTTGATCTGCGCGGCCTTGTCGGCGCCGATCGCGCGCAGATCCCACTGGTCGGCCTCAAGAGGCTCGCTCCCGGCGTCGGCGGCGGACGCGGCCTCGATCTTCTCGGCCTGCTCCTTCGTCAGGAGCTGCGCCGCGCCCTCGTCCGTGGTGCTCGCGGGGGTCAGCGCCGAGGTGCGCGTCGCACCCGCCGACTGGACGCCGCGCACGGCGCGTATCTGCGCGCCGAAGTCGGGGTTGGCCGAGTGGACGACGATCACACCGATCTTGTCGTACGTGATGACGACCGTGCCGCCGGCGGCGGCGACGGCCTTCTTCACGGACTCGATCGTGTGCCGGTCCACCTTGGTGTTGACGACGTAGGACAGGTTGGGCGAGTCCGCGGCCTGTGCGGTCGACTCCGCGTACGGGGCGGCCGACGCGGCGGCCGGCAGGAAGCCGAGCGAGGCGGTCAGCGAGAGCACGACAGGTACGGCGAGAGCGAGACGACGTCTGGAACGCAGACGGGACATGGGGTCTCCACATCATCCGGAAACGAAACCGCCCGAGACACAGGTGGTGCTCGGGCAGGTACATGACGGGTGTTGCAGGGCGAAGTTATCTCTCGCAGTCGCTGGCCAGCAATGACCTTCCCGGGATGACTTCAAGAAGAAGCAAACCCAGTTGAACCGGCTCTCGCGTGCCGCCGTGACCTTGGGCAGGGAGCACGAGCACGATCGAGCCCCCTGACAACCGCGAGGAACAGAGCCGTCACATGCCCGTCGTACCCAACCCGTCCCCGACCCCCGACCAGACCGCATCCACCGTGGCAACAGCGCCCGCAACGCGAGGAGACTCCGTGGCAACCGACGCACCGCCCCCCTCGAAAGAGCAACACAAACTCCCCAGCACCGAGGAGTTCGCCGCGGTGCAGGAGAGCGCGGAGTTCGGTGAACTGCGCCGCTCCTACCGCTCCTTCGCCTTCCCCCTGACCGTCGCCTTCATCGCCTGGTACCTGCTGTACGTCCTGCTGTCGAACTTCGCGGGCGACTTCATGGGCACCAAGCTGTTCGGCAACATCAACGTCGCCTTCGTCCTGGGCATCGCCCAGTTCCTCACCACGTTCCTCATCGCCTGGTGGTACTCGCGGCACGCCGCCGCGAAGCTCGACCCCAAGGCCGAGGCGATCAAGTCCCGCATGGAGGGCGACGCATGAGCGGCATCGCGCAGCAGAGCGTCCTGGCGGCCGGCGAGGCCAGCGAGCACCGACCGCTGATCATCAGCCTCTTCGCGGTGTTCGTCCTCGCGACCCTCGTCATCACCGTCTGGGCGGGCCGCCAGACCAAGGACGCCGCCGACTTCTACGCCGGCGGACGCCAGTTCAGCGCCTTCCAGAACGGCCTCGCGGTCTCCGGCGACTACATGTCGGCCGCGTCGTTCCTCGGCATCGCGGGCGCCATCGCCCTCTTCGGCTACGACGGCTTCCTGTACTCCATCGGCTTCCTGGTCGCCTGGCTGGTGGCCCTGCTCCTGGTCGCCGAACCGCTCCGCAACTCCGGCCGCTACACCATGGGCGACGTTCTGGCGTACCGCATGCGCCAGCGCCCGGTCCGCACCGCGGCCGGCACCTCCACCATCGTCGTCTCGATCTTCTACCTGCTCGCGCAGATGGCCGGCGCGGGCGTCCTCGTCTCGCTGCTGCTCGGCATCACCTCCGACGCGGGCAAGGTCGGCATCGTCGCCCTCGTCGGCGTCCTGATGATCGTGTACGTCTCCATCGGCGGCATGAAGGGCACCACCTGGGTCCAGATGGTCAAGGCGGTGCTGCTGATCAGCGGCACCATCCTGATCACCTTCCTGGTGCTGCTGAAGTTCAACTTCAACATCTCCGACCTGCTGGGCACGGCCGCCGAGAACAGCGGCAAGGGCACCGCCTTCCTGGAGCCGGGCCTCCAGTACGGCGCCACCGGCACCTCCAAGCTGGACTTCATCTCCCTGGGCATCGCCCTGGTCCTCGGCACCGCGGGCCTGCCGCACATCCTGATCCGCTTCTACACGGTGCCCAACGCCAAGGCCGCCCGTAAGTCCGTGAACTGGGCCATCGGCATCATCGGCGGCTTCTACCTGATGACGATCGCGCTCGGCTTCGGCGCCGCGGCCCTCATCGACCAGGACGAGATCATCGCGTCCAACCCGTCCGGCAACACGGCCGCACCGCTGCTCGCCCTGCACCTGGGCGGCGTCGACTCGGCGTGGGGCGCGATCCTGCTGGCGACCATCTCCGCGGTGGCCTTCGCGACGATCCTCGCGGTGGTGGCCGGTCTGACCCTGGCCTCGTCGTCCTCGTTCGCGCACGACATCTACGCCAACGTCATCCGCAAGGGGAAGGCCTCCGGCAAGGAGGAGGTCCGCGCGGCCCGCTGGGCGACCGTCTTCATCGGCATCGTCTCCATCGGCCTGGGCGCCCTCGCCCGCGACCTCAACGTGGCCGGCCTGGTCGCCCTCGCCTTCGCGGTCGCCGCCTCCGCCAACCTGCCGACGATCCTGTACAGCCTCTTCTGGAAGAGGTTCACCACTCAAGGCGCCCTCTGGTCGATCTACGGCGGTCTGATCGTCGCCGTCGGCCTGGTGCTGTTCTCGCCCGTCGTCTCCGGCGACCCGAAGGCGATGTTCCCCGACGTCGACTTCGCCTACTTCCCGCTGAAGAACCCGGGCATCATCTCCATCCCGTTCGGCTTCGCCATGGGCTGGCTCGGCACCGTCCTGTCCAAGGAGGAGCCCGACGCCGGCAAGTACGCCGAGCTGGAGGTCCGCTCCCTCACCGGCACCGGCGCGCACTGAGAAGAGCCGCTGAGAACAGTCACTGAGAAGAGCCGCTGAGAAACGCCCGCTGAGCGGCCGCGTAGTAGGTCTCTACGACGCGGCCGCTCAGTACGTCGTGTGATCGGGCTCTGTCGATGTCAGTGCGGTCACGTAGGCTCACAAGTGACGGAAAGAGAAAGCTCCGCGACGAGGGAGGGGGCCCACGTGCTCATCGACACCTACGGCCGAGTGGCCACCGACCTGAGAGTCTCCCTGACCGACCGGTGCAACCTCCGCTGTACGTACTGCATGCCCGAGGAGGGCTTGCAGTGGCTGGCCAAGCCCGACCTCCTCACGGACGACGAGATCGTCCGCCTGATCGACATCGCGGTCACCTCGCTCGGCATAGAGGAGGTCCGCTTCACGGGCGGCGAGCCGCTGCTGCGCCCGGGCCTGGTGGGCATCGTGGAGCGCGTGGCGGCTCTCGAACCCCGCCCGCAGATGTCGTTGACGACCAACGGCATCGGCCTCAAGCGCACCGCCACGGCCCTGAAGGCGGCGGGCCTGGACCGGGTGAACGTCTCCCTGGACACCCTCCGCCCGGACGTCTTCAAGACCCTGACCCGCCGCGACCGCCACAAGGACGTCATCGAGGGCCTGTACGCCGCCCGCGAGGCCGGCCTGACCCCGGTGAAGGTGAACTCGGTCCTGATGCCGGGCCTGAACGACGACGAGGCCCCCGACCTCCTCGCCTGGGCGGTCGAGCACGACTACGAACTCCGCTTCATCGAGCAGATGCCCCTGGACGCCCAGCACGGCTGGAAGCGCGATGGCATGATCACGGCGGGCGACATCCTGACCTCGCTCCGCACCCGCTTCGACCTCACGGAAGAGGGCTCGGAGAAGCGCGGCTCGGCCCCGGCGGAACGCTGGATCGTCGACGGCGGCCCGCATGTCGTGGGCGTCATCGCCTCGGTCACCCGCCCGTTCTGCGCGGCCTGCGACCGCACCCGCCTGACGGCCGACGGCCAGGTCCGCACCTGCCTGTTCGCAACGGAGGAGACGGACCTGAGGGCGGCGCTGCGATCCGGGGCAGGGGATGAGGAGATCGCCGGTATCTGGCGGACGGCGATGTGGGGCAAGAAGGCAGGCGCAGGGTTGGATGACCCGACATTTGTACAGCCGGACAGGCCCATGTCGGCGATCGGTGGCTAGACGTACCTAGGGGCGCGGGGAACTGCGCGACCAGCCCCCACCAGCCCGCAGACTCAGTCCTCCCACTCCTTGAGCAGGACGACATCCTTCAAGAACCCTCGCACCCCGAGGAACTGCGACAGATGCTCCCGGTGCTCCTCACACGCCAGCCAGGTCTTCCGCCGCTCCGGCGTGTGGATCTTCGGGTTGTTCCACGCGAGGACCCAGACGGCGTCCAGCCGGCAACCCTTGGCCGAGCAGATCGGGGCGGTTTCTTCAGTCACTGACTCGTCTCACAAAGTGCGCCAAACAAGGCGACGCCGAGCAGCCACGGGGGGAGCTGCCCGGCGTCGGTCTGTCGCTCCGACGGGGGATGCGGAGCGCGTAGGAAGTATGTCACGGGTAACCCGTCGCCCGGCACTGGAACAACATGATTGATCTGAGCTTTTCTTGAGCTTGGTGCGGGGCCGACTTCCGGATCCGACGCCTCCGCCGACGCCTCCGCCGAGGTCACGTCCGCGGGCGCGGCTACCCCCGGACACCCGCCTCCGGATCGCCCACACCGTCTTCCGGGAACGATTCCGCGGATGCGTCCTGAGCCCTGGGCGGTGCGATCATCGGCCGGGTCGGCGCGGTCACGAACGTCGACGGCAACGACGGCGCGTTCTCCCGCCCGGCGTTGGCGATCACGACCGAGATATAGGGGAGCAGTGCCCCCAGAACCAACGCGACGATCGCGACGTGCCGTTCGACGTTCCAGAGGGTGGCCGCGAGGATCACCGACAGCGTGCGCACGGACATCGAGATCACATACCGCCGCTGCCGGCCACGCACATCGTCCTGAAGGCTCTGCCGGGCCCCGGTGATCCGGAAAACCTCGGCGTTGCCTGCCGCGTGCTGCTTCCGCATCACATTCCACCATCCGCCCGCATCGGACTCTCCCCGGCCCGTACCCGCCCCGCCCCCGGCAGAAGTACCGGACCCGGACACGTCCTACGTTACGCCGCGCCTCCGCCGCCTACGAGACCGGGGCACCTCCCGCCTGGGCGAACGAACTGCGCCGTAGCACGTACGGCTTACTCGACATGCGCCGTACGGCGCATGGGCCGACACTGGGCGTAATGCTCACGTCGAGCCGTACTAGGAGGCAGCCATGGGCTGGTTGTGGGCGATCATCGTGGGATTCGTGCTGGGCCTGATCGCGAAGGCGATCATCCCCGGCAAGCAGCACAGTCCCCTGTGGTTGACGACCATCTTCGGCATGCTGGGCGCCATCGTCGGCAACGCGATCGCACGCTGGGCGGGCGTCGACGCGACCTCCGGCATCGACTGGAGCCGCCACGCATTCCAGCTGATCGCGGCGATCATCATCGTGGGCGTGGGCGACATGCTGTACATGGCAACGCTGGGCAAAAAGAAGCAGCAGGCCTAGCCGAATCGTGCCCTACAGGGGCGCGGGGAACTGCGCGAGCAACCACGACGAGAGTGGCAGCCCGCAGTCCTCCGCGCCCCTACGGCGTTCTACGGCGCTTTACGCCCCGACGACCTCGACAGCGGCAAGGTTCTTCTTCCCCCGCCGAAGCACCAGCCACCGACCGTGCAGCAGCTCCTCCGTCGCAGGCACCGCGTCCTCGGCCGTGACCTTGACGTTGTTCACGTAGGCCCCGCCCTCCTTCACGGTCCGCCGCGCAGCGGACTTGCTGGCGACCAGACCGACCTCGGCGAAGAGATCGACCACGAGCCCGAGCTCGGCGACCTGGACGTGCGGCACCTCGGAGAGCGACGCGGTGAGCGTCTTCTCGTCGAGCTCCGCCAGCTCGCCCTGACCGAAGAGCGCACGGCTCGCGGCGACCACGGCGGCCGTCTGGTCCGCCCCGTGCACCAGCGTCGTCAGCTCCTCCGCCAGCGCCCGCTGCGCGGCCCGCGCCTGCGGCCGCTCCTCGGTCTGCCGCTCCAGCTCCTCGATCTCCTCGCGGGACTTGAAGCTGAAGATCCGCAGGAACTTGGAGACATCCCGGTCGTCCGCGTTCAGCCAGAACTGGTAGAAGGCGTACGGCGTGGTCATCTCGGGGTCGAGCCAGACCGTGCCGGACTCCGTCTTGCCGAACTTGGTGCCGTCGGCCTTGGTGATCAGCGGAGTGCCCAGCGCGTGCACCACGGCCTCCGGCTCGACCCGGTGGATCAGGTCGGTGCCCGAGGTGAGGTTGCCCCACTGGTCGCTGCCGCCGGTCTGGAGCGTGCAGCCGTACCTGCGGTACAGCTCCAGGAAGTCCATGCCCTGGAGGATCTGGTAGCTGAACTCGGTGTAGCTGATGCCCGCGTCGGAGTTGAGCCGCCGGGAGACGGCCTCCTTCGCGATCATCTTGTTGACCCGGAAGTGCTTGCCGACGTCCCGCAGGAACTCGATGGCCGACAGCCCCTGGGTCCAGTCGAGGTTGTTGACCATGACCGCGGCGTTCGGCCCCTCGAAGTCCAGCAGCGGGGCGATCTGGCCGCGCAGCCGCTCGACCCACTGGGCGACGATCTCGGGGGCGTTGAGCGTGCGCTCGGAGTTCGGCTTCGGGTCACCGATGAGGCCGGTGGCACCCCCGACCAGGCCCAGGGGACGGTTGCCCGCGTCCTGGATCCGGCGCATCGTCAGGATCTGCACGAGGTTGCCGAGGTGCAGGCTGGGCGCGGTCGGGTCGAAGCCGCAATAGAACGTGACGGGGCCGTCCGCGAACGCCTTGCGCAATGCGTCCTCGTCAGTGGAGAGGGCGATCAGCCCGCGCCACTTCAGCTCGTCGACGATGTCCGTCACGGTTCTCTTGTCTCCTCGGATGATCTTCGGCGGTCGGGTGACAACCAGCTACGAGGTTATACGCCCCGACTGACAGAGCTCATATTGAAGTCCGGCACCCGCAGCGCCGGCATCGCAGCCCTAGTGAACCAGTCGCTCCACTCCCTCGGCAGCGTCTTTTCCGTGCGCCCGGCCTCGGTGGCCCGGCCCAGCAGGTCCACCGGCGACTCGTTGAACCGGAAGTTGTTGACCTCGCCGGTCACCTCGCCGTTCTCGACGAGGTAGACGCCGTCCCGGGTCAGCCCGGTCAGCAGCAGGGTGGCCGGGTCGACCTCGCGGATGTACCAGAGGCAGGTCAGCAGCAGCCCGCGCGCGGTGTTCGCGACCATCTCCTCCAGGGAGCGGTCCTCGCCGCCGTCCAGGATGAGGTTGTCGATGCCCGGCGCCACCGGCAGCCCGGTCAGGCCCGCGCTGTGCCGGCTGGTCAGCAGATTGCTCAGCTCACCGCCGCGCACCCACTCGGTGGCCGTCAGCGGCAGCCCGTTGTCGAACACCGACGAGTCGCCGCCGGAGGAGTGCGCGAGGACGAACGGCGAGGACTCCAGGCCCGGCTCGTTCGGGTCGCTGCGCAGCGTCAGCGGCAGCTCGGTCAGCCTCTCGCCGAGCCGGGTGCCGCCGCCGGGCTTGGAGAACACGGTCCGGCCCTCGGCCGCGTCCCGGCCCGACGCCGACCACATCTGGTAGATCAGCAGGTCCGCCACGGCGGTCGGCGGCAACAGCGTCTCGTACCGCCCGGCCGGCAGATCGTGCTTCCGCTCGGCCCATCCCAGGCGTACGGCGAGTTCGGCGTCCAGCGCCGCCGGGTCGACGTCCTTGAAGTCCCGGGTGGAGCGGCCCGCCCAGGCCGAGCGCGTACGGTCCGGGGACTTGGCGTTGAGCTCCAGAGTGCCGTTGGGCTGGTCGTGCCGCAGCCGCAGCCCCGTCGACGTACCGAGATAGCTGGAGACCAGCTCATGGTTGGCGAAGCCGTACAGCTCGCGGCCGCCCGCACGCGCGCGTGCGAAGGACTCACCGAGCGCCGGGGCGAAGTCGGCGAACACCGCGGAGGAGGTCTCGGAGGGCGCGTCCGTGAAGTCCGGCGACACCGGTACGTCCCTGACCAGCGGCTGCGCGTCCTCGGCGGGCGCGGCCCCGCGTGCGGCCTCCTCGGCGGCCCGGACCAGGGGCTCCAGCTCGTCCACGGTGACGGCGGCCCGGGACACGACTCCGGAGGCGGTGCCCTCCTTGCCGTCGACGGTCGCGATGACGGTGAGCGTGCGCCCGCGCGTGACGCCGTTCGTGGTGAGCGCGTTGCCGGCCCAGCGCAGGTTCGCCGTCGACTGCTCGTCGGCGATGACGACACAGCCGTCGGCCCGCGACAGCTCCAGGGCACGCTCGACGATCTCGTGCGGCTTGTTGGTGCGGGCGCTCATCGACCGGCCTCCTGCGTGGTGTTGAGAATGTTGACGCCCTTGAAGAGGGCCGAAGGGCAGCCGTGCGACACCGCCGCGACCTGCCCCGGCTGGGCCTTGCCGCAGTTGAACGCGCCGCCCAGGACGTAGGTCTGCGGTCCGCCGACGGCGGCCATGGAACCCCAGAAGTCGGTGGTGGTCGCCTGGTAGGCGACGTCCCTCAGCTGACCGGTGATCCGGCCGTTCTCGATCTTGAAGAAGCGCTGTCCGGTGAACTGGAAGTTGTAGCGCTGCATGTCGATGGACCAGGAGCGGTCGCCGACGACGTAGATACCGCGGTCGACGCCGCCGATCAGATCCTCGGTCGACATTCCGGCCGGATCGGGCTGCAAGGACACGTTGGCCATGCGCTGCACCGGCACATGGCCGGGGGAGTCGGCGAACGCGCAGCCGTTGGAGCGCTCGAAGCCGGTCAGCTTCGCGATCCGCCGGTCCAGCTGGTAGCCGACCAGCGTGCCGTCCTTGACCAGGTCCCAGGACTGGCCCGCGACGCCCTCGTCGTCGTAGCCGACGGTCGCGAGGCCGTGCTCGGCGGTGCGGTCACCGGTGACGTTCATCAGCTCGGAGCCGTACTTGAGCTTGCCGAGCTGGTCGAAGGTGGCGAAGGAGGTGCCGGCGTAGGCGGCCTCGTAGCCCAGGGCGCGGTCCAGCTCGGTGGCATGGCCGATGGACTCGTGGATGGTCAGCCACAGGTTGGACGGGTCGACGACGAGGTCGTACAGGCCCGCCTCGACGCTCGGCGCCCGCATCTTCTCGGCGAGCAGCTCCGGGATCTCGGCCAGCTCGCTCTCCCAGTCCCAGCCGGTGCCCGTGAGGTACTCCCAGCCGCGGCCGACCGGCGGCGCGATGGTCCGCATGGAGTCGAACTCGCCGCTCGACTCGTCGACCGACACCGCCGTCAGCGACGGGTGCAGCCGCACCCGCTGCTGGGTGGTCACGGTCCCCGCGGTGTCGGCGTAGAACTTGTTCTCATGGACGGTGAGCAGCGACGCGTCGACGTGGTTGACGCCGTTCGCCGCGAGCAGCCGCGCGCTCCAGTCCGCGAGCAGCCCGGCCTTCTCCTCGGCGGGCACGGTGAACGGGTCGATCTCGTACGACGAGATCCACGTCTGCTCGGCGTGCACCGGCTCCCCGGCGAGCTCGACCCGCTCGTCCGATCCCGCGGCCTTGATCACCTGGGCGGACAGCTTGGCCATCGCCACCGCCTGCGAGGCGACCCGGGCGGCCGCGTCCATGCTCAGATCCACGCCCGACGCGAAACCCCAGGTACCGCCGTGCACGACCCGTACCGCGTACCCGAGGTCGGTGGTGTCCGACGATCCGGCGGGCTTGGCGTCCCTGAGCCGCCAGGAGGCGCTGCGCACCCGCTCGAACCGGAAGTCCGCGTGCTCGGCGCCCAGCGCACGCGCGCGTGCCAGCGCGGCGTCGGCGAGGGCGCGTAGAGGAAGCGCCGTGAAGGCTTCGTCGATGGTATGAGGCACCGGAGATATCTCCCTGCTGTCGTGACCTGTGGACTCCGATCATGTCGCGCGGGCGGGTCCGGGGACCATAAGTTTCCGTCTGCGATCGGCCTCTTCTGTAGGGACCCGACAGTGAGTCCCGTTAGCCACTGTCGGTGCCCGAATGTCCGCACGCCCAGGCAGACCGATAGGTTTCGAAGGAAGCCGCCTGCCTTCGAGGTTCCGGGCGGGTGTGTCAGACCGCTATCGAAAGGGTGATCCGTTGAGCCGCTCGGTTCTCGTCACCGGAGGCAACCGGGGCATCGGCCTCGCCATCGCCCGCGCTTTCGCCGATGCCGGCGACAAGGTCGCGATCACGTACCGCTCGGGTGAGCCACCTGCCGCCCTGACGAAATTGGGCTGCCTGGCCGTCAAGTGCGACATCACCGACCCCGAGCAGGTGGAGCAGGCCTACAAGGAGATCGAGGACGCGCACGGCCCGGTCGAGGTCCTGATCGCCAACGCCGGCATCACCAAGGACCAGCTCCTGATGCGCATGTCCGAGGAGGACTTCACGTCCGTCCTCGACACCAACCTCACCGGCACCTTCCGCGTGGTCAAGCGCGCCAACCGCGGCATGCTGCGCGCCAAGAAGGGCCGCGTCGTCCTCATCTCCTCGGTCGTGGGTCTGTTCGGCGGTCCCGGCCAGGCCAACTACGCCGCCTCCAAGGCCGGCCTGGTCGGCTTCGCGCGCTCCCTCGCCCGTGAGCTGGGCTCGCGCAACATCACCTTCAACGTCGTCGCGCCCGGCTTCGTCGACACCGACATGACCAAGGCCCTCACCGACGAGCAGCGCGAGAACATCGTGAAGCAGGTGCCGCTCGGTCGTTACGCGCAGCCGGAGGAGATCGCCGCGACGGTGCGGTTCCTCGCCTCCGACGACGCCTCGTACATCACTGGAGCCGTCATCCCGGTTGACGGCGGACTGGGAATGGGTCACTGAACACCATGGCTGGAATCCTCGAGGGCAAGAAGATCCTCATCACCGGTGTGCTGATGGAGTCCTCCATCGCCTTCCACACCGCCAAGCTGGCCCAGGAGCAGGGCGCGGAGATCATCCTCACCGCGTGGCCGCGTCCGACCCTCACCGAGCGCATCGCCAAGAAGCTGCCCCGGCCGGAGAAGGTCAAGGTCCTGGAGCTCGACGTCTCCAACGACGAGCACCTCGCCCGCCTGGAGGGCCAGGTCCGTGAGCACCTGGGCGACAAGCTCGACGGCGTGGTGCACTCCATCGGCTTCGCGCCGCAGGACGCGCTCGGCGGCAACTTCCTGAACACGCCGTTCGAGTCCGTGGCCACCGCCATGCACGTCTCCGCCTTCTCCCTGAAGTCGCTGACCATGGCGCTGCTGCCGCTGATGACCGAGGGCGGCTCCGTCGTCGGCCTCACCTTCGACGCGCAGTTCGCCTGGCCGCAGTACGACTGGATGGGCCCGGCCAAGGCCGCCCTGGAGGCCACGAACCGCTACATGGCGCGTGACCTGGGCAAGCACGACATCCGCTGCAACCTGATCTCGGCGGGTCCGATCGGCTCCATGGCCGCGAAGTCGATCCCCGGCTTCGCCGAGCTGGCGGCCGTCTGGGACAGCCGTTCCCCGCTGGAGTGGAAGCTGGAGGACCCGGAGCCGGCCGGCAAGGGCGTCGTCGCCCTGCTGAGCGACTGGTTCCCGAAGACCACGGGCGAGATCGTGCACGTCGACGGTGGTCTGCACGCCATCGGAGCCTGACACACTCCCACGGTGAGGGCCCGCGTTCCCAGGAACGCGGGCCCTCACTCGTTCGGCCCATCCGGGCGGGCGGGCGGGCGGCACAACTGGGCACTCTGGATTACGCGTTCACCACGCATCCCTCCCCAGCACGGCCGAGGAGGTCCCCCTTGTGCGCCTGTCCCGCAGCCTGGCCCCAGCGACCGTCGCCGTAGCTCTCCTGCTGACCCTGCCGCACGACGCGTCACCGCACGCACGCGTGGCCGCCCCGAAGGCCGAACGGCCGCAATTGTTCGGCGCGGCCTGCTACAGCAAGGTCACCGGCTCCCATGTGACCGCGTACTGCCACAACCCTTACCCCGACGTCGACCGGGTCCGGCTGCACATCGAGTGCGACCGCTGGTGGGACGTCGACAGCGACGGCGCCCCGGTCGAGGCCGGACCGGCCCAGACGGTACGGCTGCAGGGCCGCTGCTGGAAGGAAGTCCGCTCGGTCTGGGTCAGCCATCAGAAGCGGTGAACAGCCCGGGTCGGCACTGGAACGGATAGCTCGCCGCCCGCAGCGCGGCCGCCTCCGCGTCGCTCGCGCGGATCGCGTCCACCAGCCCCGAGTGGTCCAGGTGCGTCTCCGGCGTCAGCTCCTCGCCCACGTCGTCGCGCAGCCAGTCCCGCAGGACCTCGCCGAGGTCCGCGTACATGGCCGTCATCACGTCGTTGTGGGACGCGGAGACCACCGCCAGATGGAACGTGGCGTCCGCCGCCACGAACGCCTCCTTGTCGCCCGACTCCCACGCCTGCTCGCGGCGCAGCAGCAGCGCGTCGAGCTGCTTGAGGTCCTTCTCCGTACGCCGCTCGGCGGCCAGCTTCGCCGCGGCCGACTCCAGCGTGGAGCGCAGCTCGGCGATGTGCCGGGGGTCGGCGTCGGCGAACCGGCGGTGCATCACCCCGGCCAGCTCGCTGGTCGCCACGACGTAGGTGCCGGAGCCCTGGCGGATGTCCAGCAGACCGTTGTGCGCGAGCGCGCGGACGGCCTCACGGACCGTGTTGCGGGCCACCCCGAGCTGCTCGACCAGCTCGGGCTCGGTCGGGATACGGGAGCCCACCGGCCACTCGCCCGAGGTGATCTGCTGCCGCAGCGCGGCGATGACCTGCTCGGACAGCGCCGAGCGGCGGGGGTGGCTCAGAGGCATGGCACACCTTCGCACGAGAACACCGGCTCAGGGCGGCCGGGGGATGGACAACCAATCATCCCATGATTCTATGATGGGCGTCATGGCAAGCGAGGAAACCCGGACGACGACGTCCACACGGATACGACGGACACCGCGGACACAGGGCTCGGCGGAGAGCGAGTCCCCGGAACCGGCCACGCGCGCGTGGACGACACGGCTGCTCGTGCTCGCCATCGTCCTGGCCGCCGTCAACCTCCGCCCCGCCATCACCAGCCTCGGCGCCCTCCTGGAGGAGGTCCGCGACGGACTCGGCATGAGCGGCAGCGTGGCCGGGGTGCTGACCTCCGTGCCCCCGCTCTGCTTCGCCGTCTTCGGCGTCATGGCGCCACGCCTGGCCCGCCGCTTCGGCCCGGGCGCGGTGGTGTGCGCCGGCATGGTCGCCATCACGGCGGGCCTGCTCGTACGGCCTTACGCGGGCGGCACGGCCGGCTTCCTGGCCGCCAGCGCCCTCACCCTCATGGGCATCGCCGTCAGCAACGTCCTGATGCCCGTCATCGTCAAGCGCTGGTTCCCGGACCGCGTCGGCTCCATGACCGGCCTCTACTCCATGGCCCTCGCCCTGGGCACCGCGGCCGCGGCCGCCGTGACCGTGCCGGTGACCGACAGACTGGGCGGCAGCTGGCAGACCGGCCTCGCGGTCTGGGCGGGACTCGCCGCCGCGGCCGTACTGCCGTGGCTTCCGTTCGTACGGCGTCCAGGGGCGGCGCCCGCCGAACAGGCGCCCGCGCGCGGGGAGCGGCAAGAGCCCGCGCTGCGGATCACCCGGAGCCGTACCGCCTGGGCGCTCGCCGTCTTCTTCGGACTCCAGGCCACCGCCGCCTACATCACCATGGGCTGGATGGCGCAGATCTTCCGGGACGCGGGGGTGCTCGCGAGCACGGCCGGACTGCTGCTGGCGGTCACGATGGTGATGGGCGTCCCGCTCGCCTTCGTCATCCCGCGCGTGGCCGCCCGCCTGCCGCACCAGGGCCCGATCGTCCTCGTGCTCGGCGTCTGCGGTCTCGTGGGATACGCGGGCCTCTACTTCGCTCCCGCCGGCGGAGCCTGGGTCTGGGCCCTGCTGCTCGGCGTCTCCAACTGCTCGTTCCCGCTGGCCCTCACGATGGTCGGGATGCGGGCCAGGACCGGCGCGGGCGTCGCCCAGCTGTCCGCGTTCGCGCAGAGCACCGGCTATCTGCTCTCCATCCCGGGCCCGCTCCTGGTGGGCGTGCTCTATCAGCACAGCGGCGGCTGGGGGCTGCCGATCGCCCTCATGGCGGGCCTGATGGTCCCGCAGATGGTCGTGGGCGTCCTGGCGGGACGCGACAGGACGGTCGAGGACGAGGCGACGACCCGCTGACGCGAGCTCGCGGGCCGGGGACGCCACCCGGGCCGCTTCGGTGACGCCCCCCGCCGCTCCGCTGACGAGACCCCGACGGTTCCGGCGCCGGTAGCGGGTGCGAGACTTGCCGTATGCCAGTGCTCGACCCGAACCCGCAGAACGGCCAGAAGAAGATGCTGCTCGTCTTCGGCGCGTTCCTCGCCATCTTCGTGATCATCGCCGTCATCGCGTCGATCGCCTCACCCTGAACCGGCGGGGGTGAGGCTAGCCCCACCATCCCCTAGGGGGCGAGTCTCAGGGTCAACTGGGTGGATCACCGGATGGGTTGGGGGCCCGGGATTCCGTAACTTCGAGATGTGACCGCGGCACAGCGGACCACCGGCCCACTCGAAGACGCGGAGGCACCCATGTCGGCCCCAACGCACACCCCGCCCCACCCGGCGACCCGGGGACGCGTCGACATCCGGCTGCCCTGGTGGGCCCTCGCCCTGCCCACGCTCGCCTTCATCACGCTGCTCGCGCTGATACTGAACCCGTCCGACGCGCACGCCGCCGCGGGCGACCCCGCGATCGCCCAGCTCTTCGAACGCATACAGCAGCTGGCCACGCGCTGAGCGCGCCCTCGGCCGACCTGTCCGGACAGGCGCCCCGCACTCGCGAAGCCGCAAGTCAACTCCCTGCGCCCGTTGGCGTGTTTCATGCGAAGCTGGGACCCATGAGCGTCGCAGAACCCCGCAGGATTGTCCTCTTCCGGCATGCGAAAGCCGACTGGCCACAGGTGACCGACCACGAGCGGCCGCTCGCCGACCGGGGCCGGAAGGATGCCGCAGAGGCCGGACGCAGGCTGGCCGACACCGGAATCCCCTTCGATCTGGCCCTGTGCTCCACCGCGACCCGGACCCGCGAGACGTGGAAACTCGCCGTGCAGGAGTTCGCGCACCGGCCGAAAACCGTCTATGAGGAGCGGGTCTACGAGGCCTCGCCAGGCGAACTGATCGCCGTGCTCAACGAGACGCCCGACGACGCGCAGAACGTGGTCCTCATCGGCCACAACCCCGGCGTGCAGGGCCTCGCCGACATCCTGGCGGGTGCGGCCGAGGGCGATGTGCGGGAGCGGATGAGCCGCCGCGGCTTCCCCGCCGCCGCGTTCGCCGTCCTGTCCTTCACCGGCTCCTGGAAGGCGCTGGAGCCAGGCGTGGCCACCCTCCTCGACTACTGGGCACCCTCCGAATGATCCGACCGCTGTGAGGCGGCTGTGACATCGGCATGAGATCGACATGAGGAGGGCCCGGCGCCATGACGGCACCGGGCCCTCCTCCTGCTTCCGGGCGTGGCTTCCGGGGGCGCGCCTCAGAGGACGTCGTCGTGCGTGTGCGTGTCCGCCGCCTCGACCTCTTCGCGGGTCACGCCCAGCAGATAGAGCACGGTGTCCAGGAAGGGCACGTTCACCGCGGTGTGGGCAGCCTCCCGCACCACCGGCTTGGCGTTGAAGGCGACACCGAGGCCGGCCGCGTTGAGCATGTCCAGGTCGTTGGCGCCGTCGCCGATCGCCACGGTCTGCGCCAGCGGCACCCCCGCCTCGGCGGCGAACCGGCGCAGCAGCCGCGCCTTGCCCGCGCGGTCCACGATCTCCCCGGTGACCCGGCCGGTCAGCTTCCCGTCGACGATCTCCAGGGTGTTGGCCTGGGCGAAGTCCAGCCCCAGCCGCTCCTTCAGATCATCGGTGACCTGGGTGAACCCACCGGACACGACACCTACTTGGTAGCCGAGACGCTTGAGGGTACGGATGAGGGTGCGGGCGCCGGGGGTCAGCCGCACCTCCGTACGCACCTTCTCCACGACGGACGCGTCGAGCCCCTCCAGCAGCGCCACGCGCGCGTGCAGCGACTGCTCGAAGTCCAACTCACCGCGCATCGCGGCCGCGGTGACCTCGGCGACCTTGTCCTCACAGCCCGCGTGCGCGGCGAACAGCTCGATGACCTCGTCCTGGATGAGCGTGGAGTCGACATCCATGACGACGAGCCGCTGCGCCCGCCGGTGCAGCCCGGCCGCGACGACGGCGACATCGACACCGAGCGCGGCGGCGTCGGTCACGAGCGCGGTCCGCAGCGGCTCGGTCTCCACACCGGACACCGCGAACTCCACCGCCGTCACCGGGTACTTGGCGAGCCGGAAGATACGGTCGATGTTGCCGCCGGCCTTCGTGATCCGCGCGGCGATCGCCGCGGTCGACTCCGCGGTGAGCGGATGCCCGAGCACGGTGACGAGGGAACGGCCGAGCCCACGGGGCCGGTTGTCGCCGAGCCCGGAGATGATCTCGGCCTGCATCTTCATCGACTCCGCCCAGCTGTGGACGGTGGCCCGCAGATCGCCTTCCAGCCCACGCGGCGGCTCGGTCACGAGCGCGCACAGGACCATCCGGCCACGGGTGACGACCTGCTCGATGTCGACCACGTCGACCGAGTAGGCGGCGAGAGTGTCGAAGAGCCCGGCCGTGATGCCCGGCCTGTCCTTGCCGAAGATCTTGACGAGAAGGGTGGGGACGTCGGAGGTCTGCGAAGCGCTCATGGTGTACCCACCGTATCCGGCACCCAGTGCCTTCCGCCCCTGAGGTCCGCCTGGCGGACAGGGAACACTCCGTGTCGCGCAGGTGGCGGGGGGCTTACGGGGTGGGTACGGGGGTGTGGTGGGTGCCGGGTGGATGCGGGGTGGGTGGAGGGGTGGATATCGGCCAGGGGGTGGGCGTGTTGGGGTGGGCGGGGTCGGGGGGATGGGGCGCTGGAGGCCGGGAACCGAGACCGGTGCTGTGGTGCTGTGGTGCTGTGGTGCTGTGGTGCTCTGGAGCCGAGACCGGAGCGCCGTGGAGCCAGGGAACCGGGACCGAAGCGCCGGGAACCGAGAGCGGGAGCCGGGATGCAGCAGCATCGGGGAGCGGTGCGGTGCGGCGCGGCGAGGCTGCGGGCGGAGGTGGTTCGCGTCGGGTCCTGCGCTTCGAGCACTCCGCGCGGCTTTGCTGTGCCCCGCTCCCTGATGCTTCCGGATCACCTACGGCGCTTCGGCCTCCCCGGTGGCGGAGGGGGAGGCGGGGGAGGGGGAGGAGGTGGTGGCGGTGATCCCTCGTCCGGTGCGGAGGGCTTCCCCTCTCCGGACCGGGCCCCCGGAGGCTTGCGCCGTGACCGTGGTGGCGGATCGATGGGCCGTGCCATCGTGGGCGCGGCGTAAATGTCGTCGCCGGACGGGGGAGATCCAGCGGGCGGCTCCTCAGCCTGCTGCCCTTCACCCGATGGCGGCGTACCGCCAGGAGGCCGCGCCCCACCAGCCGGCGGACCGCTACGGGGCACCCGACCCCGCCCGGGAGGCACCCCCGAACCTGGCCGCCAGACTCCCTCCGTAGGCTGCGCCTCTTGCCCGGGCCGCCAGTTGCCTTCGGCGGATTGCGCCCCGGCCTCCGGACGCGAGGAGCCCTCCGCGGCCTGACCCGCGTGCCCCGGCCGCCAGACTCCCTCCGTTGGCTGCGCTTCCGATCCTGGCCGCCAGGCACTCTCCGGCGACCGCCCGTCTTGCCCTGCTCGCCGGCCGCTTTCCGCAGATGGTCCTTCCGGTGCTGCCCGCCAAGCACCCTCCGGCGACTGCCCTTCTTGCCCGGCCCGCCGCACGTTTTCCGGTGACGGCCCTTCTGGTCCTGGCCGCCAGGCACCCTCGGGCGACCGCCCGTCTTGCCCTGCCTGCCGGGCACCTTCAGATGACCGGCCTTCCTGCCCCGCCCCCCAGCCGCCTTGCGCCGGTTGTGCCCCGGGCCCCGCCCGCCACGCACCTTCCGAGGGTGGCTCTTCTCCTCCCTGCCCTGCCCGCCGAGTGCCCTCCCCGGCCGGCGCCCCCCGCCCAGACGCCGCACCACCAGGCGGTTGCCGACGTCCGGGCGGTGCATCGCGAGGCGTCCGGGCGTCTTCGGGAGGTGGAACCGTCCCCCCGGGGCCCCCAGCGCCAGACGGCCGCGCGTCCTCCGGTTCCCGCAGCTCTTCCGGCACCCGTAGATACGGATTGGTGGCAGGATTCGGCGGCCGATACGGCCTGCCAGGCACGTACGGCCCGGACCCACCACCGGCCCCCGAAGCCCCCGACTCCCCACCCGAAGACGAACTCTCGGCGTCGCCTCCCGCACGCGACCCCCACGCCTGGTCACCCGAGCGCGAAGCCCCAGCGGCACCCCCCGAAGGCGAACTCTCGGCGTCGCCCCCTGCACGCGACCCCCACGCCTGGCCACCCGAGCGCGAAGTCCCCGCGGCACCGCCCGAAGGTGAACCCTCGGCGCCCCCACGCGCCCCCCAGGATTCGCCCCCCGAACGCGCCCCTCCCGCACCGCCATCCGCACGTGAAGCCCCAGAGCGCCCCGCATACGGCTCCGCCCCGGAGCCCCCCGAATAGGGCTCCGCCCCAGGCTCCCCCGCATAAGGCTCCGCACCAGAACCTCCGGCGTACGGCCCCGTCCCGGAGTCTCCCGTGTAGGGCCCGGCCCCGGAGTCTCCCGTGTAGGACCCCGCCCCGGAGTCTCCCGTGTAGGGCCCGGCCCCGGAGTCCCCCGCATAAGGCCCGGCCCCAGAACCACCCCCATACGACCCCGCCCCGCCCGCCCCGGACGCTCCCGCATAAGGCCCCGTCCGCGACGCCCCCGCCTCACCCTCACCGGGGTACCGACCACCTACACCGCCACCCGGGTACCGACCGCTCTCCACCCCGCCCGAGTAGTGACCACCTTCACCCCCGCCCGGGTACCGCCCGCTCCCCGCCCCACCCGAGTACTGACCACCTTCACCCTCCCCCGAGTACGGCCCGCTCCCCGCCCCACCCGGGTACGCACCACCCACCGCCCCACCCGGATACAGCCCCGCCCCGCTCACATACCCCGCGCCCCCCGCCCCGCTAGACAACCGCGACTCCCCGCCCCCGGCCCCGCCGCCCACGTCGCCGAGTGCCAACGGAGCCGCCCGATTCCCCGCTGCCCCCGTCGCATAGGCGAGCAACGCCCCCGCGCCCCCCGCGCCCGCCCCCCAAAGGGCACCCAGCAGCAACGCCATACCGAGCTGCCCATGCAGTTCGACCCCGGCGCCGAACGCATCGACGCCGAACACCGACAGCGAGGCGTCCACGGACACCTCCGTCAGCCACGCGAGCAACGGCAACGCCAACGCGGTGACAACCCCCAGCCGCAGCGCACAACGCCCGGCGAAACCGAGCGCACCCGGATCCCGTACCCCCGCAGACCCCGCACCCCCCACGGCACCGGCACCTGAACCCCGTACGTACGCACCCCCCGACCCCAAACCCGCACCCGGCGCAGCCCCCGTCCCCCAACCCGCACCCGGCGCCGCCCCCACCCCCACCGGCGTCCGAACCGCCGCCAACACCCCCGCCAGCAGCATCATCACCGCCGCCGCGACCCCCAGCAGCCATACCCGCCCGTCCAGTTCGGCCAGCCGGGACAGGGAGACGGACTGGTCGCGTTCGGAGCTGAGGAGGTCGTCCAGGGGGGACGGGAGGAAGTTGGTCAGGGGGCCCGTCGCGCGGCCGTCCCAGGGGACGAAGAGGCCGATCGGGATGCCCAGCCATGTTCCGTTGGGTGTGCCCAGGAGGGCCGCGCCCGCGATCCGCTTGGGGTGGTCGTCGCCGATCGACGCGTACGCCGCCGCCGCGAGTCCCGCCGCCACGGCGACCAGAAGGACGGTCACGAGGGCGGACACGGCCGGCCGTACGACGCGGTGCACCGCTTCCCAGCCGCGCGGCAACGGCGTACGGCGTGAAGCCAGCAAGGCGATGAACAGAATGCCCGCCGACCAGCCCAACCCGCCCAGCAGTGTCGGCACCGTGTCGACCGTGAAGCCGACCGCCGCCTTCGCGTCGATGAGGTCGCCGATCTGGTCGGGGAGCAGCCCGCCGATGTCCCCGATGTCCCCGAGACCGGGGATGTTCAGGCCTCCGCCGCCGCCCCCGCCCCCCGGCAGGTTGTCGAGCCCCAGCGCGCCGCCGTCGATCGTGATGACGTCGTGACCCGCCCAGGCCAGACCGCCCAGCACGGCCACGAAGAGGGCCACCACCGTGCCCGCGCGGGCGAGGAGTTCGGCCGGTGTGATCCCAACTCCGGCCGTCCGCAGGGACCGTAGGAAGAACCATGACAAAAGCACAGCACCTACCAGGCTCACACCCAGTGGCGTGATCTCGATGGCCGTCGCCGCCTCCGCGCCGGTGAGGCCGAATGCGGACACATCGCCGGACGGTGTCACCGAACCACCCGCCCCAAGCGCCACAACCGCCGCCGTCATCGGGCCGAGCGATGCCGCGGAGTCCGCTTCCAGCAGGTGCAGACCGAGCGCGGCGACCCCCGCCATCCCGATCAACGCCCAGCTCACCGCGGCGATCGCGGTCAGCAGGATGTCTCCCCACGGCAACTTCGCGCCGTGCTTCCTGGTGTCGATGCTCATGGACGCACTCACGGCAGACCCCCCGATCCGCGGCGCGGCGATCGCCGCGCATGTCCCCCTCGCGTGGATTACCACTCTCCGGGTCGGTTTCAACCCCGTCAACGGAACCAGTCGAAGCGTGTGCGCGTGGTCTTCACAAGGCCCGACTTTCGGTCAGGGGGGCGAGCCTGAAATAGTTCCCGACGATGTTCGACATCCCTAGACTCCCTGTGTTGGGGGTAACTCGGGGGACTACTCATGGGGCATGGAGTGCCGGAACTCGTACTGGAATTGAATGGACGCACCTGGACGCTCGATCCGTCCAGGCCTTACACCCTCGGACGCGATCCGCAGGGTGACATCGTGCTCGACGACGCCAGGGTGTCCTGGCGGCACGCCACGATCAGCTGGAGCGGCCGTAGTTGGGTCATCGAGGACCACGGCTCCACGAACGGCACGTTCGTGCAGGGCCAGCGGATCCACCAGCTGGAGATCGGCGCCGGCTCGGCGGTGAACCTCGGCAACGCGACCGACGGCCCGCGCGTGAGCCTGTCCGGCACCGCGGCACCCGCCGCACAGCCTCAGCAGCAGCCGTACGTCGCCCAGGGCGCCCAGGGTGCGGCTCCGGCCGCGAACCCCGGCTGGGCCCAGCCGGCACCGGCGCAGCAGGCCCCGCAGGCCGGCTGGCAGCAGCCGCAGCAGCCCGCCGCGAACATCCCGCCGCAGCAGGGTGCCGGCGTCGGCGCGGGGGCGCCGCCGGTCTACGGCGACCGCAGCCCGACCACGTTCCACCAGTTCTCGATCGGCCGCGTGATGCGCATCGGTCGTGCCCTGGAGAACGAACTGGTCGTCTCCGACCTCCAGGTCTCCCGTCACCACGCCGAGTTCCACTCGACGCCCGACGGCCGTATGGAGATCCGCGACCTCGGCTCGCACAACGGCACCTACGTCAACGGTCAGCCGATCCCCAAGGGCGGCTCGATCCTGCTCGGGCCGGCGGACATCGTCGGTGTCGGTCACTCGACGTTCCGGATCGTGGGCGACCGCCTCGAGGAGTTCGTCGACACCGGTGAGGTCTCCTTCTCGGCCCGCCATCTGACCGTCACGGTCGACGGCGGCAAGCAGATCCTCAAGGACGTCTCCTTCGGCGTCCCGGAGAAGTCACTGATCGCGGTCATCGGACCGTCCGGTTCCGGCAAGTCGACGCTGCTCAAGGCGCTGACGGGCTACCGTCCCGCCAACCAGGGCGACGTGCTCTACGACAACCGGAACCTCTACAAGCAGTTCGCCGAGCTGCGCCAGCGCATCGGTCTGGTCCCGCAGGACGACATCCTGCACAAGGAGCTGACCGTCAAGAGGGCCCTCAAGTACGCGGCCAAGCTCCGCTTCCCCGCCGACACCACCGGCGCCGAGCGCGAGGCCCGTATCGACGAGGTGCTGCGCGAACTGAAGCTGGACATCCACAAGGAGAAGAAGGTCACCTCCCTCTCCGGCGGCCAGCGCAAGCGCGTCTCGGTGGCCCTGGAGCTCCTCACCAAGCCGTCCCTGATCTTCCTGGACGAGCCCACCTCGGGCCTCGACCCGGGCATGGACCGCGACGTCATGCAGCTCCTGCGCGGCCTCGCCGACGACGGCCGTACGGTCCTCGTCGTCACCCACTCGGTGGCCGAGCTGGCGATCTGCGACAAGCTCCTCGTGATGGCCCCCGGCGGGTCGGTCGCCTACTTCGGCCCGCCCGAGGAGGCGCTGAACTTCTTCGGCTACGACACCTGGGCCGACGTCTTCTCCGCCTTCGAGAACTACCGCGACTACGACTGGGCTGGACGCTGGAAGGGCTCCCAGCACTACCAGATGTACGCCGCGGACATCGACGCCGTCGCGCCACAGTCCGTACAGATGCCGCCGATGCAGGCGATGAAGCCGCCCAAGCCGCAGGGCTGGATGTCCCAGTTCGGCACTCTGGTGCGCCGCTACGTTTCGGTCATCGCCTCCGACAAGGGCTTCCTGGCCCTGTCGATCATCCTGCCGCTCGTCCTCGGCTCGGTGAGCCTGCTCATCGACTCCGGCAAGGACCTGCTGGTCAACACGGAGATCAACCCGAGCAACCAGAAGCCCGCCACCAACAGCACAGCTCTCACCGTGCTGCTGATCCTCGCGGTGGGCGCCTGCTTCGCCGGGGCCGCCAACTCCGTGCGTGAGCTGATCAAGGAACGGGTCATCTACGAGCGGGAGCGCGCCACCGGCCTGTCCCGCTCGGCGTACCTGATGTCCAAGGTCTTCGTGCTCGGCCTGGTCACCATGTTCCAGGGACTGCTGGTCGGCATCATCGGCTTCTCCAGCCGCACCACCCCGGAGAAGGGCCTCATCCTCGGCGAGGGCAAGGTCCCCGTCCTGATCGAACTCTGCATCCCGATCATGGCGCTGGGCTTCACCGCGATGATGTTCGGCCTGATCATCTCGGCCCTGGTGAAGACCGCCGAGAAGACCATGCCGCTGCTGGTCATGTTCGCGATCGTCCAGGTCGTCTTCACCGGCTGCCTGTTCCCGCTGGCCAACTCGGTGGGCGTCAACCAGCTCTCCTACCTGATGCCGTCGCGCTGGGCAGTCGCCGCCGCGGGCGCCACGCTCGACTTCAACAGGATCAGCCCGCCCGCCAAGGGCGACAGCGACGACCCGCTGTGGGCCCACACCGTCGGCGCCTGGGGCATGGACATGATCGCCTTGATCGTCCTCGGCGTGATCTGCGGCTTCCTGGTGGCCCGCTTCCTGCGCCGCCACGAGCCCGAGGTCATGCGCAAGTAGTCACACCCGTACGGCATGGATCCGTACGACGGACCCGTACGACGGTGAAGGGCGGCACCCCGGTGGGGGTGCCGCCCTTCGGCGTACTGCGAGAGGTCCGCGCAGCCTCAGTACGCGCCGTTGACGTTGTCGATCGAGCCGTACTTGTCGGCGGCGTAGTTGGCGCTGGCGACGATGTTGGCGACCGGGTCGTACTGGCTGAAGGCCGTGCCGGAGACGTGGTACGCGTCGAAGGTCGGCTTGATGATCTGGAGCAGACCGATCGACGGGGTGCCGTTGATCGCGTTGACGTCCCAGTTGTTGATCGCGTCCGGGTTGCCCGAGGACTCCCGCATGATGTTTCGGTAGAGACCGTTGTAGGTGCCCGGGATGCCCTTGGACTTCATGATGTCCAGGGACTTCTTGATCCAGCCGTCGAGGTTGTTGGCGTAGGTCTTCGTGGCGGCGGCCTTGACCTTGGCGCGCTGGGCGGACCGGTTCGCGGCCGCCTTCGCCGCACGCTCGGCGGCGGCCTTCTTCTTGGCAGCGGCTTCCGCAGCAGCCTTCTTCTTCGCGGCGGCTTCCGCGGCGGCCTTCTTCTCGGCGGCGGCCTCGGCGGCCTGCGACTGCAGGCTCGTGTCGGCCAGCTGCTCCGTGACGTCCGACCGCAGGTCCTTGAGCTGCTCGGAGCTGTACGCCACCGCGGCCGAGGAAGCGGCCTCGCTCGTGGTGCTCTCCGCGTTGCTGGGCACGGCGGAGAACGCGAGGGCGGCGGCACCGAGGGCGGCGACACCGGCGATGGCGACCTTGTGGCGCTTGGTCAGCGCGCGACTGTGGCTCTTCTTGGACATGCGGATGGACCTCTTCGAATAGCGCGGAGGCCGCTCTGCGTACAAAAGCCGCGGGGGGAACCCGCGGCGCTGAGCGACGGCAGCCATTCTTAGCGGCCGCAAAAATCTGTGGCAAAGGTGTGACCTACGATCCCGGGTAGTGGATCAGGGAAGGGCAAAACGGGACAGACAGGAACGTCTGTCCCGCTCACCGGGGACCGCTTTATCTCCTATTCACCTTCGTACGTGATGTGCGCCCTATGCGCGGGCTCACATCGACCGCGTAACAGTCTCACCAGCAGTTGCTGAAGCAATGCTCTGTGTGAGGACCCTCCTCCGGGAGGATGAGGTGCACGTCCCCGAACTCGTGCCACAGGTAGAGCCCGCGCAGCGCCTCCCCGTAGGCACGGTCCACCGCGGCCCGCCCCGCCACGGCCTCCAGCATCAGCAGATGGGACGCCTCCGGCTCGTGCAGCCCGGTCAGCAGCCCGTCCACCACCCGCACCCCGCGCTCCGGGGTGACCACGAGATCCGTCCACCCCGCACGCGCGCGTACGACCCCGTCGACGCCGGCCGCCGACTCCACGGCCCGCACCGCGGTGGTCCCCACGGCCACGACCCTCCCGTCCCCCGCCTTCACGGCGTTGATCAGCCGCGCCGACGCCTCCGACACCGCGAACCGCTCCGGATACGGCGCCTCGTGCGCCTCCACCGAAGCCACCCCCGTGTGCAGCACGACCGGCGCGAACTGCACCCCCCGGCTCACCAGCTCCGCGACGAGCCGCGCGGTGAACGGCCGAGCCGCACTCGGCATCTCCGCACTCCCGGCCCCGCCGGGGGAGGGCAGCGCGAACACCGTCTGATAGACGGACAGCGGCTGATCCCGCTCGGTGTAGGAGTAGCGAATGGGCCGCCCGTACTCCCGCAACAGCCCGGCGACCACGCCACCCGGCCCGCCGCGCGCGACCGCCGCGCGCTCGGAGGCGCTTCCGCCGCTCCCGGCCCCCGACACTCGCGCCCACCACAGCCGCCCGCTCGTGGCGCTCAGAGGCCCCTCCAGGCACAGCCGCACACCCCCGGGCAGCCGTACCTCCGTACCCGCGGGGCCGCCCGTACGCGCGCGCGTGGTGCCTCGCTCGTCGGGGTCCCGCAGCTCGACCGCCCAGCGCCCGTCGTCGCCGCGCGTGGAGAAGTGCACGACCACGCGTGCGTGCCCGATCCGCCCGTCCACGGCCGCGGCCAGCGTCGGCGACGTGTTGACGACGAGCAGATCCCCGGCCCGCAGCAGCCGCGGAAGATCCGCGAACGCGTGATGCGAGACCTCCGTCCCGGACGACACCAGCAGTCGTACGGCGTCCCGGTCGAGCCCAGGGCCGCGCTGCTCGGCCGGGATCCGGGCGGACAGCTCCTCCGGCACCCGCAGCGACAGGGTCACCGTGCCTCCAGCAACGCGTCGGCCGTGTACCGCCCGCTCGCCGGGCGCCGGTCGAGCAGCCGCAGGAAGGCAGGGGCGACGTCCGCCGGCGCGGGCGTCACCGACAGATCCTCCTCGGGCTCGGCGGCGGCCAGCATGTCCGTGCGCATCCCGCCCGGGTCGACCCACCACACCCGCAGCTCCGGCTCCTCCACCGCCAGCACCGCCGACAGCTGGTCCAGGGCGGCCTTCGTCGCCCCGTACGCGCCCCACGTCCGGTACGCCTCCACGGCCGCGTCCGAGCTCACGTTGACCACGGCACCGTCCGGCGAGGAGCGCAGCAGGGGCAGCGCTTCCTGGAGCAGCCCCAGCGGCGCCACCACGTTCACCTCGAGCGCCGCGCGGAAGGCGTCCAGCGCATGGCGGTCGAGGGGCACCAGGGGCTCGGCGCCCAGGACCCCCGCGTTGTTCACCAGCAGACCGAGACCGCCCAGCCCCCGCGCCGCGCCGACGAGCTCGGCCCGGTGCCCGGGGTCCGTGACATCCCCCGGCAGCGCCCTCACACGCGTGCCGTACTTCTCCAGCCCTTCCGCCGCCTCCCGCAGCCCCTCCGGCCCTCTGGCGTCCAGCACCAGATCCCAGCCGCGCGCGGCCAGCACCTCGGCGAGCGCCCGCCCCAGACCCTTCGAGGCCCCCGTGATGATCGCTACCGCCATGACAACGTCCCCTCGCTGAACTCGACGCCTCCAGATCGGCGTGACTTCAACGTAGGAACCGGACCGCGCCCGACGCGTCGGACGGGGGTCGCGAGAGAGCGGGGTCCTTCGGCCTAGGCCCACCGCCCTAGGCGGCCGCCGCCACAGGTCCGATACGGACTGTCACACCCCGCCGGTACCGTGAGGGCATGAGTCAAGGCCCCAGGTCCGGCCTCGCCGCGGTGAGCTCCGCGCTGCTGGCCATGAGCAGGCATCTCGAGGTGCGCGACGTCCTCAAGACGATCGTCGCCTCGGCCCGCGAACTGCTCGACGCCCAGTACGCGGCGCTCGGTGTCCCCGACGACCACGGCGGCTTCGCCCAGTTCGTCGTCGACGGAGTCAGCGACGCGCAGTGGAAGGCCATCGGCCCCCTCCCGCGCCAGCACGGCATCCTCGCCGCGATGCTCCAGGAGGCGAAGGTCGAGCGCCTCGCGGACGTACGCAAGGACCCCCGCTTCGAGGGCTGGCCCTCCGCCCACCCCGACATGTCCGACTTCCTGGGCCTGCCCATCCGCGACGGCGACGAGGTCATCGGCGCGCTGTTCCTGGCCAACAAGCTGCGTCCTGTGGGGGGAAACCCCCCACACCCCCCGTGCCCGAAACAGGACGGCAGCTGCGGCTTCACCGCCGAGGACGAGGAACTCCTCTCCATCCTCGCCCAGCACGCCGCGATCGCCCTGACCAACGCCCGCCTGTACGAGCGCAGCCGCGAACTGACCATCGCCGAGGAACGCTCCCGCCTGGCCCACGAACTGCACGACGCGGTCGCCCAGAAACTGTTCTCCCTGCGGCTGACCGCCCAGGCCGCCGCCGCCCTCGTCGACCGCGACCCCTCCCGCGCCAAGGGCGAGCTCCAGCAGGTCGCCGCGCTCGCCGCCGAGGCCGCCGACGAACTGCGCGCCGCCGTCGTCGAACTGCGCCCCGCCGCCCTCGACGAGGACGGCCTCATCGCCACCCTCCGCACCCAGGTCCAGGTCCTCGACCGCGCCCACACCGCGCGCGTGACCTTCGACAGCCGCGGCGTGCGCGCCCTGCCCGCCGCCCAGGAGGAAGCCGTCCTGCGCGTCGCCCAGGAGGCCCTGCACAACGCCCTGCGGCACTCCGGCGCCGAGCACGTCGACGTGACGCTCGCCCGCCGGGCCAGTGGTGCCGTCCTCCGGGTCACCGACGACGGCAGCGGCTTCGACCCGAAGCAGACCCGCCGCGCGGGACGCCACCTCGGACTGGTCTCCATGCGGGACCGGGCGAGCGGCGTCGGCGGCGGCCTGACCGTGGAATCGGCGCCCGGCAAGGGCACCACGATCGAGATGGAGGTCCCTGGTGGCTGACGCAATCAAGGTGCTGCTCGTCGACGACCATCAGGTGGTCCGCCGCGGCCTGCGCACCTTCCTCGAAGTACAGGACGACATCGAGGTCGTCGGCGAGGCGGCCGACGGCGCCGAAGGAGTCGCCCGCGCCGAGGAGCTGAAACCCGACGTCGTCCTCATGGACGTCAAGATGCCGGGCATGGACGGCGTGGACGCGCTCCGCAAGCTCCGCGAACTGAACAACCCCGCGCGCGTGCTGATCGTCACCAGCTTCACCGAACAGCGCACGGTGATCCCGGCCCTGCGCGCCGGCGCCGCCGGTTACGTCTACAAGGACATCGACCCCGTCGCCCTCGCCGGCGCCATCCGCTCCGTCCACGCCGGGCACATCCTGCTCCAGCCCGAGGTCGCCGGCGCCCTGCTCTCCCAGGACGAGGCCAACAACGGCCAGGGGAGGGCGGGTTCGCTCACCGAGCGGGAGCGCGAGGTCCTCGGCCTGATAGCGGACGGCCGCTCCAACCGGGAGATCGCCCGCGCCCTCGTCCTCTCCGAGAAGACCGTCAAGACGCATGTTTCGAACATCCTGATGAAACTCGACCTGGCGGACCGCACGCAGGCCGCGTTGTGGGCGGTACGTCACGGTGTGGCCGGTTGATCCACCGGGCATCCTCGGACGCGCGGCAATACGGAGGGTTCCGCTCCGGACTGAGATTCATACCGTCGTGGGAATGTCCCCCGGATGGCGCATCCTTCGTGGATCTCCACCGTTCTCCAGTGCGTGCTGCGGCGACTGCCGCGGCAATCGCTAGGAGGGGTCAGAAGTGAAGAACCTGAAGAAGGCAGCGGCCGTGACGATGGTGGCCGGCGGGCTGATCGCCGCCGGTGCGGGCATGGCCTCCGCCACCGACGCGCACGCCGACGGCAAGGCCGTGGGTTCGCCCGGCGTCGTCTCGGGCAACCTCGTCCAGGCCCCGGTGCACATCCCGGTCAACGCGGTCGGCAACAGTGTGAACGTCGTGGGCATCCTCAACCCGGCCTTCGGCAACCTGGGCGTCAACCGCTGACCTCCACCACGGAGCAGCAGTGACTTTCCGGCCTCTCAGGATCCCCTGGGAGGCCGGTCGGCTTTTCTTCCCATTTTCTGCCGACTGCGCCGAACGGGCAGTTGGGGTCCACTTTCCGTACCGTTTCCGTGTACTTCCGCGTTGATCAGCGCACGACCCGCGGCCGGGTCGGACACGCAAACGCAGGAGGAACGCTTCTCATGAACATCGCCAAGAAGGCCGCCGTGGCCCTCACCGTCGCCGGTATCGCCACGGGTGCCGCCGCCGGTGCCGCCGTCGCCGACGCGGGTGCCGACGGCGCGGCCGTGAAGTCGCCGGGCGTCGGCTCGGGCAACCTGGTCCAGGTCCCCGTCCACGTCCCCGTCAACGTCGTCGGCAACACCGCGAACCTGATCGGCGCCCTGAACCCCGCCTTCGGCAACCAGGGCACGAACGACTGACGTCGCGTCTGAGCCGGAGGGCCCCGCAGGTCAACGGAGACTTGCGGGGCCCTCGGTGTGTGTACGGGGCGGGTTTCCGTCGACTGCGGGTAGGTGGGGGCCGGTCGCGCAGTTCCCCGCGCCCCTTAGCAGGTCCAGTCGCCGCCAGCTATCCCGGCGCCGTCTGCGGGCATGCGTGCCGCCTGGGGCGGCTCCCGACCCACAGAGAGGCGGCACCCCGCCAGCGCGGGCGAGCGAAACGCCCCCCACCGCAACCCCCACCCCGCCGCACCGCTCTCGCTTACCGCACTCCCCGCTCCCGCTCCTCCACATACGCGTTGTACGCGGCAACCTGCGCCCGCCGAGCCACCCGCTCCACCGGCCGCAACGCCTCCGCCCGCGCCGCGATCTCCCCCGCCGACACCGCACCCCCATGCCCGTTCTCATAGGCGACGGAGATCAACAACCCCACCCGCTGCGCCAGCTCCAACACCCGCACCGCCCGCGGCGGATACCCCGGCGCCAAAACCTCCCGCCCCCGCTCCGCCCGCGCCCGATACGCATCGATCGCCGCCGCGGCCACCGGCCCCGACCCGGCCACATCCAGCCGCGTCAACACCTCCGTCGCCTCCCGCAACGCCTCCGCCAACTCCCGCTCGGCCTCACCCAGCGACGGCACATCCGCCGGCGGAGCCTCCCGCACCGGCAGCACATGCCACACCACCTCGACATGAACGTCACCGGACGGCCCGGCCTCGGACACCTCCGGCACCAGCCCGAGCGCGGCGCCCTGGCAGATCACCGCCTCCTCGGCCTCAAGCGCCCGCGCATTGAACTCCGGCGGCCCGCTCAGCCCCAGCGGATGCCCCGACGCGGGCAACGCGACCCGCAGCCCGGTCACCCCGAGCGCCCGCAACCGCCCCAACGCGAGCGTGAGTCCGACGGGCGCCGACTCACCCGGCAGCCCCTCCACCCGGTGCACGGCGTCCTCGCCCACGATCGCCAGCACGGCGTCGTCAGGCGAGACAAGTCCGGCAAGAAGACCATTTCCCCAAGCGGCAAGACGTCCAGAACGTGGTTCCAAGAGCATGCCCCCACCCTAAGGACCGGACCGATGGAATGGAGCGGCCGACCGGTGGCGTAGATTTCCTTGAGGGCTGCGCCCGAAAATGCGCGCACGCGACAGCCGAGACGCCGAGACCGGTCACACTGCAAGGGGAGACAACGCGCTCATGAGCGATGTTCTGGAGCTTCAGGACGTATCCGTGGTCCGGGAGGGCCGGGCTCTGGTGGACCAGGTCTCCTGGTCGGTCAAGGAGGGCGAGCGCTGGGTCATCCTCGGCCCCAACGGCGCCGGCAAGACCACCCTCCTGAACGTCGCCTCCAGCTACCTCTACCCCAGCAAGGGCACCGCCACCATCCTCGGCGAGACCCTCGGCAAGCCCGGCACCGACGTCTTCGAGCTCCGCCCCCGCATCGGCATGGCCGGCATCGCCATGGCCGACAAGCTCCCCAAGCGCCAGACCGTCCTGGAGACCGTACTGACCGCCGCGTACGGCATGACGGCCACCTGGCAGGAGGACTACGACGAGATCGACGAGCAGCGCGCCCGCGCCTTCCTCGACCGCCTCGGCATGACCGAGTACGTGGAGCGCAAGTTCGGCACGCTCTCCGAGGGCGAGCGCAAGCGCACCCTCATCGCCCGCGCCCTGATGACCGACCCCGAGCTGCTCCTCCTCGACGAGCCCGCCGCCGGCCTCGACCTCGGCGGCCGCGAGGACCTCGTACGCCGGCTCGGCCGCCTCGCCCGCGACCCGATCGCCCCCTCGATGCTGATGGTCACCCACCACGTCGAGGAGATCGCCCCCGGCTTCACCCACGTCCTCATGATCCGCCAGGGCAAGGTCCTCGCCGCGGGCCCGCTGGAGCTCGAACTCACCTCCCGCAACCTCTCCCTCTGCTTCGGCCTCCCGCTCGTCGTCGAGCAGGTCGGCGAACGCTGGACGGCCCAGGGCCTGCCGCTGTCCTGACGCTCCTCGCGCCCTGTCCGCGGCGGGACTTGCGGACCTACCATGACCATGTGAACGACATCGACGCATGGGTGTGGTGGCTCATCGGCGCGGCCGCGCTCGGAATCCCCCTCGTGATGACGGCGATGCCGGAGTTCGGCATGCTCGCGGTGGGCGCCGTCGCCGGCGCGATCCTCGCGGGCCTGGGCTTCGGCGCCGTCGTACAGGTGCTCGCCTTCGTCGTCGTCTCGGTCGCCCTCATCGGCGTCGTACGACCCATCGCCGCCCGGCACAGCGCACAACGCCCCCAACTCGCCACGGGAGTAGAGGCGTTGAAGGGAAAACAGGCGGTCGTGCTGGAACGCGTCGACGGCTCTGGCGGCGGCCGGATCAAGCTGGCCGGAGAGGTCTGGTCGGCCCGCGCCCTCGACGTCGACCGCGCCTACGAAGTAGGACAAGAAGTGGACGTCGTGGAGATCGAGGGAGCGACCGCGATCGTCATCTGACCTCGTACGACTCAACTGAACCGAACAGCCCACGAGTTGCTCGACGGTCTGTCAGACTCGACCAGCAAGATCTTCAACAACCATAAGATCTTCCGAAAGCGCCGAGGCGGAGAGAGGTACGGGGAAGCGACGATGGAACCGGTCATCATCGTTTTGATCATTCTGGTGGTGTTGGTCTTCATCGCCCTGATCAAGACCATCCAAGTCATCCCGCAGGCCAGCGCCGCCATCGTGGAGCGCTTCGGCCGCTACACGCGGACACTCAACGCGGGCCTCAACATCGTCGTGCCGTTCATCGACACGATCCGCAACCGCATCGACCTGCGCGAACAGGTCGTCCCGTTCCCCCCGCAGCCGGTGATCACCCAGGACAACCTGGTCGTCAACATCGACACGGTCATCTACTACCAGGTGACCGACGCGCGGGCCGCGACCTACGAAGTCGCCAGCTACATCCAGGCAATTGAGCAGCTGACGGTCACCACCCTCCGCAACATCATCGGTGGCATGGACCTCGAACGCACCTTGACCTCCCGCGAGGAGATCAACGCGGCCCTCCGCGGCGTCCTCGACGAGGCGACGGGCAAGTGGGGCATCCGAGTCAACCGAGTCGAGCTCAAGGCGATCGAACCGCCCACCTCCATCCAGGACTCGATGGAGAAGCAGATGCGCGCCGACCGTGACAAGCGCGCCGCGATCCTCACCGCGGAAGGCACCCGCCAGGCCGCCATCCTCACCGCGGAAGGCGAGAAGCAGTCCCAGATCCTCCGCGCCGAGGGTGAGGCCAAGGCCGCGGCCCTGCGAGCAGAGGGCGAAGCCCAGGCGGTCCGCACGGTCTTCGAGGCCATCCACGCCGGCGACCCCGACCAGAAGCTCCTGAGCTACCAGTACCTCCAGATGCTCCCGAAGATCGCCGAAGGCGACGCCAACAAACTCTGGATCGTCCCCAGCGAGATCGGCGACGCCCTGAAGGGCCTCTCCGGCGCCATGGGCAACTTCAACCCCCTGGGCGGCAATTCAGGAGGCGGCGGCAACCAGGGCAACGGCGGATCGGACCGCCGAGAGAAGCCGTCGATCGACTGACACCGAGACGGCCGTACGACGATGGGGTCCACCCTCGCGGAGAGGGCGGACCCCATCGTCGTACTCATGCGGGTCACGCGGCGGGCTGCGCCAGCCAGTCCGGAAGTGCCTCGAAGTCCTCGTGGCCCAGGGACAACAGCATCGCGTCCGCCGGCGTCGGCTCGAACGGCTGCCGCAGCAGCGGCATACCGGCCTGGTCCGGAGTCCGGTCCGCCTTACGGTGGTTGTCCTCCGCGCAGGAGGCCACCGTGTTCAGCCACGAGTCCTGGCCACCCTGCGCCCGCGGCACCACATGGTCCACAGTCGTCGCCCTGCGCCCGCAGTACGCGCACCGGTGCCGGTCCCTGACCAGCACACCCCGCCTGGACCACGGCGCTTGTCTTCGGAACGGCACCCTCACATACCTGCACAGCCTGATCACCCGGGGCGCCGGTATGTCGACCGCGGCTCCGCGCATACGCAGTTCGGGGTGGGACTGCTCGACAACAGCCTTGTCCTGCAGCACCAGAACGACGGCTCGATTCAACGTCACCGTCGACAGCGGCTCGAAGCTCGCGTTCAGTACCAGCGTGTCCCGCATGACCAGCCCACCTCCCATGTGCAGCGGCCCACCCCGTATGGCGGGCTGGGATCAACTCTGGCCGGGCACGCCGAGATGGACAACGAAATAAAAAGTGCCCGCCCCTGATCACTTCCAAGACCAGGGGCGGGCAAACGTTCCATGAACGTTCGGCTTGTTCAGCCGCTTCTTCAGTTCTGCGCGGGGTTCTCGTACTCACCGATCAGCTGGGCACGCGCGATCGCCTTGAACCGCAGGTTGAAGCCCACGACCGCGGGAGAGGCGTCGGAATCCACCTCAAGCTTCTCCGCACCGACCGCGTACACCGTGAAGACATACCGGTGCGGCCCGTCCCCGGGAGGCGGCGCGGCCCCGCCGAAGTCCTTGGTGCCGTAGTCGTTGCGCACCTGTACGGCGCCCTCGGGCAGCCCCTCGAACTTGCCGCTGCCCGCGCCCGCCGGCAACTCGGTCACCGAGGCCGGGATGTCGAACACGGTCCAGTGCCAGAACCCGCTGCCCGTAGGCGCGTCGGGGTCGTAGCAGGTCACGGCGAAGCTCTTGGTCTCGGGCGGGAAGCCCTCCCACCGCAGCTGCGGCGAGGTGTTGCCGGCCGCGTAGACCTGAGCGTCCTTGAGGGTGGCCCCCTCCTCGATGTCCTCGCTCGTCACCGTGAACGACGGGACGGGCGGGTGGAAGTCATGGGGGAGAGGCCGCCGCTTCAGCTCGGTCACCTCGGTACCTCCTGATCGATTACCGGAATCAGCAGTACCGAGCCTAGAACCAGTTGCGCTTGCTGCCGACCTCGGAGAGCCACTGGTTGAGGTAGGCCGCCCAGTCGGTGCCCTGGTAGTCGTGCAGACCCACCTGGAAGGAACGGAACGTGTCGCTGCCCTCGCTGAACAGCCCCGGCTTCTTGTCCATCTCCAACACCACGTCCATGGCGTTCTGATCGGCGACGAAGCTCAGCTCGACCTGGTTGATCCCGCGGTACTGCTGCGGCGGGAAGAACTCGATCTCCTGGTAGAAGGGCAGCTTCTGGCGCGTACCGCGGATGTGACCGCGCTCCATGTCCGCGTTCTTGAACCGGAAGCCCAGCTGGATGAAGGCGTCCAGGATCGCCTTCTGCGCCGGCAGCGGGTGCACATTGATCGGGTCCAGGTCACCGGAGTCCACGGCACGCGCGATCTCCAGCTCCGTGGTCACACCGATGTGCATACCGCGCAGCGTCTGCCCGTCGATCGTCGTGATCGGCGTCTCCCACGGGATCTCCAGCCCGAACGGCACCGCGTGCACCGCACCGGCCTGGAGCTCGAAGGCGCCACCGAGCCGCACCTTCGTGAACTCGATGTCCTGCTTGTACTCCTGGTCGCCGCTCTCGACCTCGACCTTGGCCTGGAGCCCGACCGACAGCCCCTCGATCTCCTGGTTGACGGACCCGCCCTGGATCCGCACCTCACCCTGGACGACACCACCGGGCACGACGTTGACCTCGGTCAGCACCGTCTCGACCGAAGCCCCGCCGGCCCCCAGGCTCGCGAGCAGCTTCTTGAACGCCATGACTCTCCCTTTATGTCGTCCTGCATCTTGTGCGTGGAGCGAGTGGATCCTTGATCCCTACAAACGCGATCCGGACGCGGCCGGTTCCGCGTGCTCACCCTTCCAAGGCGAACGCCGACTGACCACCCCGTTGCAGCCACCCGTCTCCACTACCCTCGGACGGCATGATCGCGACCCCCGACCGTACGCCCCTCCCGAGGGAGTTCTTCGACCGCCCCGTACTGGAAGTCGCCCCCGACCTCCTCGGCCGCATCCTCGTACGCACGACCTCGGACGGTCCGATCGCCCTGCGCCTGACGGAGGTGGAGGCCTACGACGGCCCGAACGACCCCGGCTCCCACGCCTATCGCGGCCGCACGGCCCGCAACAGCGTGATGTTCGGTCCGCCCGGCCATGTGTACGTCTACTTCACCTACGGCATGTGGCACTGCATGAACCTGGTCTGCGGTCCCGAAGGCACCGCGAGCGCGGTCCTGCTGCGCGCCGGCGAGATCGTCGAAGGCGCCGAGCTCGCTCGCAAACGTCGACTCTCGGCCCGAAATGACAAGGAACTGGCCAAAGGCCCTGCCCGCCTGGCCACCGCCCTGGACGTGGCCCGCTCCCTGGACGGCACGGACGCGTGCACCTCCGACGACACACCTCTCAGGGTCCTGACCGGCACCCCGGTCGCCCCCGACCAGGTACGCAACGGTCCCCGCACCGGCGTCTCCGGCGACGGAGGCGTCCACCCCTGGCGCTTCTGGATCGCCAACGACCCGACGGTGAGCCCTTATCGGGCCCATACGCCAAGGCGTCGCTCAAGTTGACGCGCCCTTGCGGGGTGCGTAATGTAGCCCGAGCCGCTTGAACCGGGTACTGCGATCGTCAGCAGCCGGAAGCGGCCAAACCACTACCTACGACATCCTCTCAGCGAGGGTGAATTCGGTGTGCCTGCATGCCTGAATTCGAACTCGCGGAACTCGATTATGAGTTGGCGCGAGGATCGGCTAACGTAGTGAATGTCGAAAGGCCGACAGGCGAAAGCCGGAAGCCCTCGGCAAATCCCGCCGACAGGGAATCGGACGCCGAAAGGATCTGATAGAGTCGGAAACGCAAGACCGAAGGGAAAAGCCCGGAGGAAAGCCCGAGAGGGTGAGTACAAAGGAAGCGTCCGTTCCTTGAGAACTCA
>NZ_JBEYXC010000023.1:0-156684 GCF_040644695.1 Streptomyces sp. NPDC046909
GAGCCGAACAGGTACAGCCAGTAGGCGAACATGTTCAGCCGCGGGAAGGCGACGTCGGGGGCGCCGATCTGGAGCGGCATGATCCAGTTCGCGAAACCGGCGAACAGCGGCGTCGCGAACATCAGCAGCATGATCGTGCCGTGCATCGTGAACGCCTGGTTGAACTGCTCGTTCGACATGATCTGCAAGCCGGGGCGGGCGAGCTCGGCGCGCATGAAGAGCGCCATCACGCCACCGACGCAAAAGAACGCGAACGACGTGACCAGATAGAGCGTTCCGATTGTTTTGTGATCCGTGGTCGTCAGCCACTTGAGGTGTCTCATGCCCCGCCTGTGTCCGACCGCGGCCCGGACGTCACACTTCGGGGGCGCGACGAGAATCACGGAAACGGCTGTGACGATCCCGAGGGTGCCGGACACGAACGGAACATGAGCAACGACGACGACTTCGCCGCTGCCTATCGCGAGCACTACTGGGCGGTCAGCCGCTATGTCGCGCGGCGACTGGACGGGCGTACCGACGACGTGGAGGAAGTGGTGGCGGAGGTGTTCACGGTCGCCTGGCGCCGACGGACCGACCTCCCGGACACCCCGCTGCCCTGGCTGTACGGGGTGGCCCGCAACTGCCTGGCGAACGCGGTACGGGGGCAGGGGCGCCGGCGGCGACTGGTGGACCGGCTGGGCCACGACGACACCGCGCACCGGCGGCACATCGAGGCGGGCCCCGACGCGGAGACCCCCGGCGCCTGGGTGCACGAGGCGCTGGCCCGGCTCTCCCCGGCGGACCAGGAGGTGCTGCGGCTGACGGCCTGGGAGGAACTCGGCATCGACGAGGTCGCCGTCGTCCTCGGCTGCGGCAGCCGGGCCGCGTCGATGCGGCTGCACCGGGCCCGGCGCCGGCTCAGAGCCGAGATCGACCGGACGAGTCCCACGAGCACCACGAGCCTCGCGAAGGAAGCGAAGGAATACGGCCATGGCTGATGAACTCGAACTCCTGCGCCGTGCCAACCCGGTGCCCACCGACGCCCCCCACTTCGGCGACGGCCCCCTCGACCAGAACGCCGAGCGACGGCTCAACCGGCTGCTGCGGCAACGGACTTCGCGCCGCCCCCGGCTCTACTGGGGCCTCGCGGCCACCGCGGTCGTCGCCGCGCTGGTGTCGGCGCTGCTGTTCGCCGACCAGACCACCGCGCCGGCGGTCGCCGCACCCCGCCCGCTGATCGTGCAGGCCGACTCCACCCCCGTACCCCTGGAAACCCTGGCCGGACGGGCGCGCGCGGCCGAGGCCGGGGCCGAGCTCCGCAAGGGCACCCATGTGAAGTCATGGAGCCTGGGCATGAGCGAGGACAAGCCCCCGATCACCTATCCGGAGGAGCGCATCGTGCGCTGGCACGCCGACGACAGCCACACGGAGATCGTCGACGACGGCCGCCACCGCACCGAGCGCACGTACCCGCCCAGTTGGAGCGACGCACCACCGCAGTCCCCGCCCCCGCACGACGTCGCCCGCCTGCGCGCCTACCTCCAGGAGGCCACGTACAGCAAGGAGAAGCTGGACACCGGCGAGTTTCTCTACGCCGTCAAGGTGCTCCTCAACACCTGGACCCTGGGCGCCCGCGAGACGGCGACGCTCGCCCAACTCCTCGCGGAGGCCGACGGGTTGAAGCCCGTCGGGCAGGTCATCGACCGGCTCGGGCGGCGCGGACAGGCGTATGTCCACGAGCGGTCCGGCACCCGCAGCATGCTGATCATGGACCCGGCGACCGGTGCCGTACTCGGGCTGGAGACCACCTTCACGGAGGCCGAGCCCGAGTACGGCGTCAAGGCCGGCGATGTCATGGAGTACAGCGCCTGGATGCGCTGACTCAGGCCCCGAGCTGCCGGGCGGCGGCGTCCACCGTCTGCTCCAGCAGCGTGGCGATGGTCATCGGGCCGACGCCGCCCGGCACCGGGGTGATCAGGGAGGCCCGCTCCACGGCGGAGTCGAAGTCGACGTCGCCGATGTTCCCCTCGTTGTACCCGGCGTCGATCACCACGGCGCCGGGCTTGATGTCCTGCCCCTTGATGAGCTTGGGCCGGCCCACCGCGGCGACCACGATGTCCGCCTCCCGGACGGCCGCCGACAGGTCCGCCGTCCGCGAGTGGCAGTACGTCACCGTCGCGTCCCGGGCGAGCAGCAGCATCCCGGCCGGCTTGCCGAGGATCGCGCTGCGGCCGACGACCACCGCCCGCTTGCCGGACGGGTCGACGCCGTACTCGTCGAGGAGCCGCATGATGCCGCCCGGCGTGCAGGACACGAAGCCCGGCAGACCGAAGCTCATCGTCGCGAACGAGGCGAAGGTGACCCCGTCGACGTCCTTCTCGGGCGCGATCGCCTCGAACGCGGCCCGCTCGTCGATGTGCTCGCCCATCGGGTGCTGGAGCAGGATGCCGTGCACGGCGGGATCGGCGGACAGCTCCTTGAGCGTGCCCACCAGTTCCTCGGTGGTGGTCGCCGCGGGCAGCTCCACATGCCGGGAGGCGATGCCGGCCTTGCGGCAGCGGTTCTGCTTCATCCGGACGTAGGTCACGGAGGCGGGGTCCTCGCCCACCAGGACGGTGGCGAGACAGGGGGTGGTGCCGGTGCGTTCGGTGAGGTCGGCGGCGCGCTTGCCGGTCTCCTCCACGATCCGCCGGGCGAGCGCGGTGCCGTCCATGAGCCGGGCCTGAGACATGATCCACTCCTGGGCTGGTAGTAGGTTCGCCCAGGCGCACGGCATCAGGTCCTGCGGTCCGCTCCCCGGTGGTGCTCCACCTCAGCGCCAGTCACGGCCCGCCGACAGCCTACCTGCCCTGCGGAGGCGCGGTCGGATCGATCCCGGCCAGGAACCCGGCCGCCTGGCCGTGCAGATGACCGGCGCCGATCGCCTCGGCCCAGCGGGCGATCTCCGTGGCCAGCGCGGTCGCGCCGCCCTCGTCGCCGGTGTCGCGGGCCAGCACCGCCAGCAGCATCTGCTGGCTGAGCACCCCCGGGATCATCCCCGCCCGGGCGCCGAGCGCGGTGGCCCGCCGCCAGCGCTCCAGGGCCCGCTCGTGCTCGCCGGCGTCGTGGTCGTGGTCGCCGAGGTGCCGCAGCGCCTCCCGGACCAGCAGGTCGTCGCCGCCGGACTCGCCCGCGCGCAGGGCGGCCTCGTAGTGGGCGGGTGCCGCGTCACGCTCGCCGAAGAGATTGTCGGTGATGAGCCCCAGATACATCGAGGCCCAGCCCCGCCGCACCTCGTCGGGCGCGCCCTCGCGCAGGGCCTGTCCGCGGCGCCGGAGTTCCGCGAGGGCATCCGGCGCCTTGCCCTCGGGGCCGTGCCGGGAGGCGCCGTCGGGGCGCAACAGCCGCAGGTAGTCGTGGCGCAGCCGCACGAAGTCCAGGTCCCAGTCCCCGCCCGGCACCTCCTTCTCCGCCCGCTCGGCGCGGTCGGCGGTGAGCCGCGTACCGCCGAACCAGTCGCTCTCCAGGGCGACTTCGGCCGCCGCGAGGGCGAGGCGCGCGCGGTCCTCGGGTGCCTCGCACGTCGTCGTGTCCAGCAGGCGCAGCGCTCGCTGCCATCGTCCTGCCAACGCCAAGTCCCTTGCGGAGGCGAGGAGTTCGTCGAGATCGACGAAAGTGCTCGTGGTGTTCGTCATGACAGGGGAAGGTAGTGAGAGAAAAAACCATCCACAAGGAAATCACTGCGGGAGGCAGACAATGGAGGACTCCGTCGACCGGCATGTCGCGGCGTGGTCGAAGGAACTCGTCTGGATGGACCCGGTGAAGGAGGCCATCTACGCACGGCTGGCGAAGCTCGCCCGGCACGCCTCCCAGGCCCGCCGCGACGCCCTCGACTCCGACGGGCTGCGGCACTGGCAGTACAAGGTGCTGCTGACGCTGCGCCGGAACGGCCCGCCCTACACCGCGAGTCCCTCGGAACTCGCCGACCGGCTGGGGCTGACGCGGGGCGCGCTGTCGGCGCGGCTGGCGCCGCTGGAGGAGGCCGGGCTGATCGCCCGTACGCACGAGAGCGGCGACCGGCGCAGAGTGCGGGTCCGGCTCACCGATGCCGGGAACGCCGCGTTCGAACAGCACGCGGCGGCGGAGGAAGCGAACGAGCTCGCGCTCCTCGCAGTACTGACCGCAGCAGAGCAACGGACGCTAGCCGACCTGTTGCGGAAGCTCGTCGTGGCCGCGGAGCGCGGACCGGAGCGGCCCGCATCGCGAAGGTCCAGGTCAGCCGAGTCGTGATCTGGACCTTCGGCAACCGCCTCCCTACTCGTCCCATGCCTGGATCATCGTCTGCTCGGCGATCTTGCCGTCCCGCAGCGTGATCATCGACTCCGCGAAGACCCGGACCCCGTCCGAGTACTCACAGGACTCGGTGTACGCGGCGCGGTCTCCCTGGACGATGCACTCCTCCAGCTTGTGCGTCTTGATGTCGCGGCTGTAGACGTCCTCCAGAAGCTCGGCGATCTCGTCCCGGCCGTGCAGCACCCTCGGGCTGCTGGGCTGGGTGTTGCGGTCCACGACGCGCAACTCGGCGTCGTCCGTGTAGAGCGACAGCAGATTCGCCGCCGTGCTTCCCTCGATGCCCCGGCGCAGTGTGTCGGTGCTGAACCCGGTGCCCATGTCGACCTCCTGCGAGGCCCGCGGCAGACGGGAGCGGGCCGCGTGGGCCTCTTCTTCGAGACTCCTCCGCCCCGCCGGGCTCGGCAAGCGCAGCGGCCGCACTCCGCCTGACGGGTGAGGAGGACCCGGTGCCCGTGTCCACGGCGGGCCTGTCGGCGTTGCTGAAAACATGATCTCCACTCGACGTATCGCCGCCGTCGTAGGCCTCGCCGCCGGCGTCGCCGGTCTCGCCGCTCCGATGGCGAGCGCGGCCCCCGAGGAAGCGGGCGCCGCCCCCCTCAGCCCGATGGCCACGCTCGACTCGCTCACCGTCAGCGACCTGCCCGCGCAGTACAAGGACGCGATCCCGCGGCCCTCCAGGCAGCTGGCCGAGCTCAACAAGCTGAACGACCTGAACCAGCTGAGCCAGGTGACCGACCTCGCCGCCCCCGTCACCCAGCTGCTGCCGGGAATCCAGTACTGACACCAACGCGTACGTCCACACCGAGGGCCGCCCGGCCGAGCACAGCCGGGCGGCCCTTGACATTGTTGCCGGTTGAACAGAGCATGCGCTTAGAAATGAATCTTGGTTCACGTGGCGAACAAAGAGGTCCGCATCATGCCCATCACGCGCGAACTGTTCATCGGCGGCAAGGACGTGCCCGCCGCCTCCGGCCGCACGGCGGAGGACCTCAACCCCTACACGGGCGAGGTGTACGCGACCGTCGCGGCCGCGGGCCCGGAGGACGTGCGGCGGGCCGTGGACGCGGCCGACGCGGCGTTCCCCGAGTGGGCCGCGCTGGCCCCCTTCGCGCGGCGCGCCATCCTCCTCAAGGCCGCCGACCTCCTCGACGGCAAGGGCGACCAGGTCGCCGAGCTGATGGCCCACGAGGCCGGCGGCACCCGGCCCTGGGCGCACTTCAACGTCTACCTCGCCGCGAACATGCTGCGCGAGGCCGCCGCCGCCGTGACCGCGCCGCGCGGCGAGGTCCTCACCGCCCAGGAACAGGGCGCGCTCGGCCTCGCGGTCCGCGAACCGGTGGGCGTGGTCGCCGCGTTCGCGCCGTGGAACGCGCCGGTCATCCTCGGCGTCCGGGCGGTCGCCGCACCGCTGGCCGCCGGAAACACGGTCGTCGTCAAGGCGAGCGAGGACGCGCCCATCGCCTGCGCTCTGTTCGTGGCGGACGTGCTCCGCGAGGCGGGCCTGCCCGACGGTGTCCTCAACGTCGTCACCAACGCCCGGGAGGACGCGGCCGGGATCGCCGAGGCCCTGATAGCCGACCCGCGGGTCCGCGCGGTGAACTTCACCGGCTCCACGGGCGTCGGCCGGATCATCGGCGAGCACGCGGCCCGTCATCTCAAGCCCGCCGTCCTGGAGTTGGGCGGCAAGAACTCCGTCATCGTGCTGAACGACGCCGACGTCGACTACGCGGTGGACGCCGTCACCTTCAGCGTCTTCATGAACGCCGGGCAGATCTGCATGTCCGGCGACCGGATCCTCGTCCACGAGTCCCTCGCCGAGGAGTTCACCCGCAAGTTCACCGCCAAGACGGCCTCGCTCCAGGCCGGCGACCCGGGCGACCCGCACACCGTGGTCGGTCCGCTCGTCGCCGCCTCCGCCGCACAGCGCGTGGCCGGGCTGGTCGAGGACGCCGTGGCCAAGGGCGCGAAGGTCCTCACCGGCGGCGGCAAGCCCGACGGCGCGGTCCACCCGGCGACCGTCCTCACCGATGTCCCGAAGGACGCCGAGCTGTACCACGCGGAGGCGTTCGGGCCGGTCTGCGTGGTCGAGACGTTCTCCGACGACGACACCGCCGTGACCGTCGCCAACGACACCGAGAACGGTCTGACCTGCGGCATCATCACCGAGAACGCCACCCACGGACTGGCTGTCGCACGCCGGATCCGCACCGGCATCGTGCACATCAACGACCAGTCGGTGGCCGACGAACCCCAGGCCCCCTTCGGCGGCTTCAAGGCCTCCGGATACGGCCGCTTCGGCGGACGCTGGGGCCTGGAGGCCTTCTCCAACACCCGCTGGGTGACCATCGCCACCCAGCAGGCGCACTACCCCTTCTAGACCCCTGACTCCGGCCCGGCGTCCAGGAAGTGGAAGCCGGGCCGGGGGTGCATCAGGAACTCGTGGTGGGAGATGTTCCACGCGTAGGCCCCCGCCAGCGAGAACGCCACCCGGTCCCCGGCTCGCAGCCCCGGCGCGGGCACCCGGCGCGCGAGGACGTCCTTCGGCGTGCACAACTGCCCCGCCAGCGTGACGTGTTCGCCCTCGGCGGCCGGTCGCGGCCAAGGGTGCGGCCAGTCGTCCACCTTCAGTACGGCACAGGGCTGGTCGTGCCCCTTCGTCGCCGGGGTCCGCAGATGGTGCGTGCCGCCCCGGACGACGCCGAACTCCTCGCCGTGACTGTGCTTCACGTCCAGCACCTCCGTGACGTACCAGCCGCAGTACGCCGTCAGTGCCCGCCCCGGTTCGATGCGCAAGGTCAACCCCGGGTGCCGTTCGGCGAGTCGGGCGAGCCCCTTCCCGTAGGTGCCCCAGTCGAAGCGGCGGTCCGGGTCGCCGTAGTCGACCTGCATGCCGCCCCCGACGTTGACCTCCGCGAGCGGCACCCCCAGCCCAACGGCCCAGGCCACGACCGCCTCGGCCACGGCGAGTTGCTCCAGCGCCTCCAGACCGCTGGCCAAGTGGGCGTGGATGCCCCGCAGTTCGAGATGCGGGTAGGTGCCGTCCGTGAGGGCGCGCACGACCCGCGAGGCCTCAGCCGGATCCATGCCGAACGGCGTCGGCCGCCCGCCCATCGCCAGCGAGCTGCCCGCCAACGAGCCGTCGGACAACGGCAGATTGACCCGGGGCAGCACCGCGACGCGCCGTCCCGGCTGCCGCGACAGCTCGGCCAGCACGCGCAGCTCGTGCTCGCTCTCGACGTGGAAGCGCTCCACCCCGTGCTCCAGTGCGGCCCGCACCTCGTCCGGCGTCTTCCCCGGCCCGCCGAACGCCAGCGGCCGACCCGGCACCGCCCGTGCGACATGGGCGAGTTCGCCGCCCGAGGACACCTCGTAGCCGTCGACGTACGGACCGAGCGCGGCCAGGATCTCCGGCTCGGGGTTCGCCTTCGCGGCGTAGTACAGCTCGACCCGCTCGGGGAGGGCGGCCCGGACGGCGGCGGCGTGGGCCCGCAGTGCCGCCAAGTCGTAGACGTACGCGGGCAGTTCGGGCGCCGGCAGGGTCAGGGCGCGGTCGTGCACGGCGGGGGTCATCGGGTGCTCCCGGAGAGGATGTCCTCCGCGAGGGGGGACGGCAGACGGACGTATCCGGCCTCGCGGTCGGCCTTGCGCTCCCAGCGGGTCAGCAGGTTCGCCTTGGCGGGCAGCGGCACCCCGGCGAGCAGCGCGGCGAGCCGCGGCGGGCAGCCGAGGCGGTCGGCGTAGGCCCGGAGCGTCTCCCGCACCCGCCCCCACAGCGCGGCCTCCGCCCCCGGGTGCAGGTCGGCGAGGGCGGCGAGCAGCTCGGCGACATGGTTGACCAGCAGGCAGTAGACGACCCGGTCCCAGCCGCGCTGGGCGTCGTACGTCATCGGCCCGGCAACCTCCGGCGGCAGCGCGGCGAGGGTGTCGGCGTGGTGCTCGGGGACGAGCTTGGTGCCCTCCAGGTCGCGGAAGAGGACCTGGGCGGGCATGCCGTCGTCGGCCACGCAGACCAGGACGTTCTGGAGGTGGGGTTCGAGGACCAGGCCGTGGTCGAAGTAGGCGGCCAGCACCGGCGGGAGCAGCAGGTCGAGATAGGCCGACCACCAGTCGAGGGCCGTCCGTTCGTCCGCCGCGCCGAGCAGACGGGAGATGTGCGCGGCGCTGCTCGGGTACTCGTCGGCCACGGCCGCCGCCAGCAGGGGAGTGGTGCCCGGGGCGAGCCGGGCGGGGAGCCCCTCGCGGACGATGACTCCGAAGCCCTCGAACAGGGCGCGGTCCGGGGTGCCGTCCGGGCCGGGCAGGGCGAGCGTGCGGTAGGCGGGCTCGCGGAGCACCGCGCTGCCGGGGAAGCGCTCGGCGAGGTCGGCCAGGGCCGGAGCCAGGACGCGGGTCAGGGCGACGGCGCCGGAGAGTTCGTAACTGCTGTTCTTGCGCAGGCAGTTGGTGATGCGCACGTTCAGGCTGCACTTGAGGAAGGTCTCCCCGTCGTAGAGCGTGCGCACGGACGCGGTCGCGGCGAAGAGCCGCCCGCCCGGACCGAGGTCCAGGACATCGCCGTCGTCCAGCGCCGACTTGAGCGCCGGGTGCTCGCGGAGCGTGTCGTACTGCCAGGGGTGCGCGGGCAGCAGACGGTAGCCGTCCGGGACGCCGGGGCGCAGCCGGTCCAGGGCGGCGGTGGCCGAGGGGTGCGCGGACTCCTCGGCGATCAGGTGCTCCCGCGCGGCGAGATACCGCAGCGGGAAGGCGGCCCCGACCTCCGGGGCGTAGGCCGACCAGGCGCGCGGGTCGCCGGTGCGGGCCTTGGGGGTGGGGTGGAAGCGGTGACCGAAGAGCAGGGACTGCTCGGAGGCGAGGTAGGCGTCGGTCGGCGAGGTGCGGGTGCCGGCGAGCCCTGCTGTCACGGCCTCGTGGCTGGAGGCGACCTGCTCCAGGAACTCGTCGTTGCGCACCCCGGTCCGCAGCGCCAGCTCGTCGTGCGTGTACTCGGCCAGCCGCCGCCAGTCCACCTCGGCCCAGCCGCCGTCGCGCTGTTCGTGCACGGCACCGCTGAACCGGTGCGCGCCCAGCAGCGAGGTGCGGCGCAGGGCGACCCGCAGCAGCACTCCGCGGCGCGGCAGGCGCAGCAGGAGCCCGCCGTCGGTGACGACGCTCTGGTGCTCGGGTCCGGAGACCTCGCGCAGCAGGCAGTTGAGGAGGGTGTGGGCGACGACCTCGTCGGCGGTGGGCAGTTCCGTATGGGTGAGCGAGGGCATCAGCGGCTCCAGCGGGGGGTCATGGAGGGGAGGAGGGTCACCACGGCGGTGAGCGCGGCGGCGGCGCCCCCGGTCAGCACGGGGGCGGCCGGGCCGAAGCGGGCGCTGCCGACGGCCGCGGCGAGACCGGCGGCGACCGCGCCGGCCTTGGAGAAGAACTCCAGCGAGCCGAACATCCCGCCGGGCGCCCGGCCCTTGGCGCAGTCCGCCGCCAGCACCTGGAGGCAGACCAGACCGAGCGTGAGTCCGGCGCCGAGCAGCAGCCGTACGGCGATCAGCGCGGGCAGCGAGTCGACGAACCCGTGTCCGGCGAGACCGAGGGCGATGAGGAGGAAGCCCAGCACGATCCCGGCCCTGGGGCGGCTCCGGAACGCGGAGTGCACGGCCAGCGCGGCCACCAGATAGCACAGGTGAGGGAGGGCGAAGAGGACCCCGGACAGGATCGGGGACGTGCCCGGGAGGCGATTGTCGACCAGGGCGATGAGATAGGGGAAGGAGATGACGGTGGAGAAGACGAAGGCGAACTCGAGGGCGTAGAGGGCCTTGAGTGAGATCACCGGGGGTGTGGCGGCCACCGTTCGCGGCTCGCGCGTGGCGGGCTCGACCGGATCCGGCTCGGGCAGGGCCGCGAGCAGCAGGGCGGCCGTGAGCGGGAGGATCGCCAGGAGCGCGTACTGGCGGTGCGGTGACAGCCAGCCGGACAGGGCACCGACCACGATCGGCGCGAACACCAGAGCCGCGCGGGCGCTGCCCTGCATCAGCGTGAGCGCCTTCGACAGGGCGGGGCCCTCCAGGGCCGCGCCCAGATAGCCGTTGGAGGCGGCGAAGGTGCCGCCGAGGATGCCCTGAAGGACCAGCGCGAGGGTGAAGCCGGCGAGCGAGTCCGCCCAGCCCGCGAGCAGAAAGGCGACCGCGAGCCCCAACTGGGCGCGCAGCAGCAGCCGTTTGCGCCCGTACCGGTCGGCCAGCCGCCCCCACAGCGGGGCCGCGATCGCACCGAACACGGTCGGCACGACATAGAGCACGCCCGCCCAACGGGCCTCGCGGTCACCCAGCCCCGGCAGGATCTCGGTGAGATACGGCGGCAGACCCAGGGCCGCGAAGGAGGCCACGAAGTAGCAGCCCGCCACCGCGTGCACATGGCCCCGCCCAAACGCGGCCCGGGGTATCCGGAGGGTTTCGGCGGTCATGCCGAACCCCCTTGCCGCAGGAGGTAGTTGGGCCCGGTGGTGTAGTGCTTGTTGATGTCGGCCGCGCCCGACCGCTCCTTGGAGAGCAGCGTGCCGGCCGTGACCATCGCCTTCACCGGCAGCCGCGGGGCCTCCAGCACCCGGGCGCGCAGCACGGCGTCCGCGTCGCCGCCGAGCCGGTCCACCGCCTCGGTCAGCCGGTCCCGTACGAGATCCAGCAGCGCCCGCCGGTGCCGGGGGAGGCCGAACGCGTAGGCTCCCGCGCACAGATGGACCGTGATGGTGGCGAACAGGTCGGCGACCGGGCTGTCACCGGAGACATAGGTCCGCGCGTCGTCGAAGCCCCAGGGGCCGGGAAGCACGGCGCCGAGCCGCTTGGCGTTGACGCGGGGCCCGTCGTTGTCCTTGAACAGCAGCCGCAGCTCGCCCGGCCGCAGCACCAGGGAGATGTTCTGCTGATGCGACTCCAGGGCGATGCCGTACCCGAACAGCGTGGTCTGCCAGTCGAACAGCAAGGTCAGGAATGCGTCGAGCAGCGCGAGCGGGTCACCGCCGTAGAACCGGTCGGCGAGGTGGTCGATGACCGGCCGCCCGTCCGGGGCATCGGCGAGCAGGGCCGCCAGCGGCACGACCTCATCCGTGCCGCCCGTCGCGAAACGACGGCACAGGACCGCGAGCAGCTCGTGCCCGGCATGCGCGTACGTCGTCTCGTCGGCGTGCAGGATCCGGTCCCGGAACCGGGGCTCGCGGGCGATCACGGCTTCCAGCAGCCGCTGTCCCGCCGCGCCGTCCACGAGCGTGCCGGGCTTGATGGTCCGCTTGTTGCGCAGCCCCAACGTGGCGGTGGCCAACGGGAGTTTGAGATGCACCGACGGGCTGACGGCCACCGTGCGCATCGACAGCGTCGGTACGACCTCCAGATGCGCCCGATCCGCGAGCACCGCCCCGTCCGGGAGCCCCGCGTCCAGCAGGGCGCCGACGGTCAACGGGTGCACCGGCAGGGCGACATGCGTACCCTCCACCCCGGCCAGACCGAGCTGCCGGGGCGTCGGCCAGAAGTCGGGCAGCGTGCCGGTCAGGGTGACCGTCTCCCGGCGTAGGGCGATCCAGCGCAGCGCGAAACGGGGATGGAACTCCGGTGCGTACGACTGGAGTTGAGCCTCGGAGAGTCCCGAGCGGCCCCGGGCGGTCGGATAGACGGGATGGTCGAGACGGGCGGCGAGCGTGTCGTACGCCAGTGGGGGCCACCGCGTCGAGTCGTCGCCGAACGTCTCGGTGATGTCGGCCCGGGTGGCCGCGTGCAGCCGCAGGGTGGCCAGCGTCTGACGGCACTCCTCGGCGTAGGCGTCGAAGCCCCCGCGGTCCACCGGGTCCGCGAGCGCGCGCAGTGCGGCGAGGACGGTGTCGTACGAGGTCAGCTCGGCGCCGTCCGACTCGCGTACCAGCAGCGGCAGCCGGGCGGCGTACTCGCACTGGAAGCCGTCCTCGACGACGGGCAGCAGCAGCGCGTCGTCCGCGCCGGGCAGCCGCAGCCAGGGGCCGTCCGGGCGGTGCGTGAGTGTGCTGCCGGTGCGCAGGCCCACCACGTCCTCGCGGAGGAAGGCGCTGAGCACGCGGGTGACCAGTTCCTGCTCGCAGGCGTCGGTCGTCTCCTCGCGGGTGTCGGTCGTCGCGGCCGTCATGGCTGGATCTCCCAGCGCAGCCCGGCCAGGAAGTCGGCCGTCACCCGGTCCACGGTCGGCTGGTCGGTGCCGGTGGCGCGCAGGACGCCGAGGTAGTCGCGGTTGGTGCGGTACAGGTCGTGCCGCTCACCCACCGCGCGCAGCGGACGGTACGTCAAGTGGACGCCGTCCACCGTCAGTTCGGTCGCCTCGGGGGCGTCCGTGAGGGTGCCGGGGCGCTCGGCGCACGGGTACTCCAGGCGGGCCGCGCCGTCGCGGCGGGCGCCCAGGTCCCCGGCCAGCCGCTCGCCCAGGTGGGTGCGGAGGATGTGCTCGAAGAGCGGGATCTCCAGCAGCCGTGCCAGCAGCAGGTCGCACTGGTCGCCGATGGCCCGGTAGTTGACCTCGATGATCCGCGCCCGCCCCTCGTGCACCACGAACTCGGTGTGACAGGCGCCGAACCCGACACCGAGCGCGTCCAGTTGGGCGAGGACCTGCTCGACGACCGGCTCGGGGTGGGCCGGGACAAAGGTCAGGCGCTCCTCGATGAAGTAGGGCGGTGGCGACAGCTCGGTGTGGAAGCCGCCGAGGACATGCCGGGTGTGCCCGTCGCCCAGGGTTTCGAGGGTGTACAGCTCGCCGGGGAGGTACTCCTCGACGACCAGGACGGTGCCGGGACGCCGGTCGAAGATCTCCTTGGACCGGGTCATCAGGTCCTCGGCGGTGTCGACGAGGACGACGTCCTCGCTGGCCACGCCCTCGCGCGGCTTGAGGACACAGGGGTAGGGCGCGTCGAGCGCCGCCGGTTCCGTGAGCTCGGTCGACCACACGGTGTCCACGCCCGCCTCGGCCAGGCGGCGGCGCATCTCGGCCTTGTCCTTGCAGCGCAGGGTGGCCCGCCAGTCCTTGCCGGGAAGGCCGAAGTAGGCGGCGGCCAGGGCGGCCTGTGTCTGGAGGTGGTCGCTGTTGGTGAAGAGCGCGTCGGGGCGGTGGTGCGTGGAGACGCGGGTGACGACGGCCCGGAAGTCGCGGACGTCGCACTCCAGGATCTCGATGTCGGGATACGTGGCGCGGTGGGCGTCGGGGTGGTCGGTGAGGACGGTGACGTCCAGGCCGAGCCGGGCGGCCGCGGGCAGGAATCCCTCGGTGACGGAGTCGGTCGGATTGAGGGCGAGCAGATACAGACGCATGACTGGGTGAGAACTTCCGCTAGCGGGTGGGGGGTTGAAGGGGCGGGCCTCGGCCATGGCTGCGGCCCGCCCCGATTCAGCGGGAGTTACTTGGCGGGGAGTGCGACGCCGGTGGCCTTCGCGACGTCCGCGAGCATCTGCTCGGCGGCCTGGACGCCGATGCCGGACATCCACGTCTCGTCCGGGACCTCGAAGACCTTGCCGTTCTTGACGGACGGCAGGGACTTCCACACCGGGTTCGAAGTGACCTGCTTCTTCTGCGTCTTGTCGTCCACGTCGGCGGAGGTGACGAAGATCAGGTCGGCGTCGGCCTGGTCGATCTGCTCCGGGCTGACGTCCTTCATCGTGACCTCGGGGTCGTCGGACACCTGCGAGGACGGCCGCTTGAAGCCGATGTCGTTCAGGACGACACCGCTGTAGGAGTTGGACTGGTAGAGGCGGGTCGGACCGGCGATGAAGCGGACCACGGACGCGGTCGGCATGGTGCCGCCGTCCTTCTTCTTGATGGCCTCACCCAGCGCCTTGGCCCGTGTCTCGTACTCCTTGAGCTTGGCCGCGGCCTCCTTCTCCAGGCCCAGCGCCTCGGCGTGGACCTTCAGGTTCTCCTTCCAGACCCCGCCGGTGGTCTCGGTGAAGACGGTCGGGGCGATGGCGCTGAGCTTGTCGTAGACCTTCTCGTGCCGGATCTTGGAGGACAGGATCAGATCGGGCTTCAGCGAGGCGATCTTCTCCAGGTTGGGCTCCAGGAGTGGGCCGACATCGGCGGTGTTCTTCAACTCGCCCTTGAGATACGTCGGGAAGCCGCCCTCGGTCTTGAAGTGCGGGGCGACCGCGCCGACCGGGTCGATGCCGAGGAGCGTGACGTCGTCCAGCTCACCGGTGTCGAGGACGACGACCCGCTTGGGCTGGGAGGGGATCTTCACGTCCCCCATGGCGGTCTTGAGGGTGCGCGGGAAGGCGCCGCTCGTGTCGGCGGCGGGCTTCGCGGCGGCGGAGTCGTCGGACTCCGAGCTTCCGCACGCGGCCAGGGCGGCCGTACCGAGGGTGACGGCCAGGAGAGGGGCCAGAATCCGGCGGATTCCGGGCATGGCGAAGCGGTGGGACATGGGGGGTTGGTTCTTTCCGGGTAGGAGTTGATCAGACGGTGGCGGCGGAGTGCCGTACCGCGCTGCGCCCCTTTGACTGTTCGCCAACGGGGCGCTTTGAGCCGGTGTCGAGGGCCCGACCGTGCTCAGCCCTCCGGGCCTCCGCGCGCTCGGACCCTCGACACCGGCGCGCCCCGCCGGCTCAGTGGGATGACCAGCGGGGTGCCGGTCTCCGGGTCGGGGATGACCCGGCAGTCCACGTCGAACACGGACTTGACCAGCTCCGCGTCGAGGACGTCCGCCGGGGCTCCGGCGGCGGCGAGCAGGCCGTCCTTGAGGACCACCATGTGGTCCGCGTAACGGGCGGCCTGTCCGAGGTCGTGCAGCACCATGACCACGGTGCGGCCCGCCTCGGCGTGCAGGGCGGCCACCAGGTCGAGCACGTCGAGCTGGTGCCGCAGATCGAGGAAGGTGGTGGGTTCGTCGAGCAGGAGCAGCTCGGTGTCCTGGGCCAACGCCAGGGCGATCCAGGCGCGTTGGCGCTGACCGCCGGAGAGCCGGTCCACCGGCTGGTCGCGCAGGGCCGTGGTGCCGGTGCGTTCCAGGGCCTCGTCGACGGCCTTCTGGTCGGCGGCCGACCAGGGGCTCAGCAGCCGCTGGTGCGGATAGCGGCCGAGCCGGACGAGTGCCTCCACGGTGATCGCCTCGGGGGTGACCGGCTGCTGCGGCAGCAGACCCATGCGCAGGGCGAGGGACTTGGCCGACATGCGGTGGATGTCGGAGCCGTCGAGCGTGACCGTACCGGCGGCCGGGGCGAGCAGTCGGCTCAGCCCCCGCAACAGGGTCGATTTGCCACAGGCGTTGGGGCCGACGATCGCGGTCACGGCCCCGCCGGGGAGGGTGAGGTCGAGGCCGCCGACGACGACACGGTCGCCGTAGCGGAGGTCGAGGGACTGGGTGGCAAGCTGATTGAGGGTGTCCATCCGGTTCTCCGGTGCGGCCTTCATGCGTGACTCCTCTTCACGGGCGAGCTCTGCCGGAACATCAGCACCAGCAGCCAGGGCGCGCCGAGCGTGGCGGTGACCGCGCCGACCGGCAGCCCCTCGATCGGCAGCAGGTGCTGCACCACCAGGTCGGAGGCGAGCAGCAGCACCGCCCCGGTGAGACCGGCCAGCGCCAGGGACGCGGCGGTCGGCGGTCCGGTGACGAACCGCACGATGTGCGGCACCGCGAGCGCCACGAACGTCACCGGACCGGCGAGCGCGGCGGCCAGGGACGCCAACACGACGGCGAGGAAGAGCAGTTGGAGGCGGGCGGCGGCCGTGTTGAGGCCGAGGGCGCCCGCCGAGTCGTCACCGAGGTCGAGCACGGCCAGCCGGCGGTGCAGTACGAAGGCGGCGGCGAGCGCGAGCACCATGGCGCCGCCCGCTCCCCACACGTCCGTCCACGTCCGCCCGTACACCGAACCCGTGGTCCACTGGAGCGCGGAGCCGGCGAGCTCGGCCGGGAAGCGCACGATCATCAGGTTCACGGCGGCGGCGAGGCCCGCCTGCACCGCGAGTCCGGTGAGGACCAGGCGGGTCACGGCGAGTCCCGAGCCCCAGGCGAACACGCCGAGCAGCAGCGCCGAGAGGAGGCCGCCGCCCAGTGCCCCGAGCGGGATCAGGGTCTGCGAGGCCCCGGCGGCGATGAGCGCGACCGCGCCGAGCGAGGCGCCGCCGGTCACGCCCATGACGTCGGGGGAGGCCAGCGGGTTGCGGAACAGGCGTTGCAGCACGCACCCCGCCACCCCGAGCCCTGCGCCGCCGACGATCGCCGCCATGGACCGGGGCGCCCGGAACTGCTGCACCACGAGGACGTCCCCCGCGTCGCCGAGCCCGACCAGCGCGCGCAGCGCCGTGAGCGCGGGGATCCGCATCTCACCGGTCGTCAGGGAGACGGTGAGCAGGACGAACAGCGCCGCGGCCGCGGAGACGGCGTGGAGCAGGACGCGGGTGCGGCGGGTCGCGGGGCTCATCGGGTCGCCACCTTCCGGGCCAGCAGCGCCAGCAGGGGCGCGCCGAGGAACGCGGTCACGATGCCGACCTCCAGCTCCGAGGGGCGCATCACCATCCGGCCGAGCACATCGGCGGAGAGCAGCAGCAGCGGACCGGCGATCAGACAACCCGGCAGCAGCAGCCGGTGGTCGCCGCCGAGCAGCGGACGTACGAGATGGGGTGCGGCGAGCCCGATGAAGGCGATCGGCCCGGCCACCGCGACCGCGGACCCGGCGAGCAGGACCACCGCGACACCGCCGGCGAGCCGGATCCGGGCCACCGGAACACCCAGCGCCTGCGCCGAATCGTCGCCCAGCGCGAGGGCGTTGAGCGCGGGGGAGACGGCCAGTGCGACGACGATCCCGAGCAGCAGGGTCGGCAGGACCGGCCACAGCGTGTCCAGCGGCCGCCCCGACAGCGAGCCGGCCAGCCAGAAGCGTGCCTCGTCGAGGGTGCGCTGGTTGAGGAGCATCACCGCGGACGTCCAGGACAGCAGCACGAGTTGGAGCACGGTGCCGCCGAGCGCGAGGCGTACGGGGTCGATGTCCCCGGCGCGCCGGGCCAGCGCCTGTACGAAGAGGGCGGCGGCCGCGGCTCCCGCGAAGGCGAACCACACATATTCGACGGGGTCGTTGAGCTTGAGGGCGTAGATCGCGACGACGACCGCGAAGCCCGCGCCCGCGTTGATGCCGAGGGTCGTGGGGGAGGCCAGCGGGTTGCGGGTGATGCCCTGGGCGACGGCCCCGGCGACGCCGAGCGCGGCACCGACCGCGAGGCCGATGACGGTACGCGGCAGCCGCAGCCCGGTCACCACGAGCGCGTCCCGGCCGTGGGCGTGGCCGAACAGGGCGTCGGCCACGGTGGACAGGGGCACCGAACGGGCGCCGAGGGCGAGACTCAGGGCGGTGCAGAGGGTCAGGGCCGCGAGGCCGGTCAGAAGGAGCGGTATGTGCCTGAAGGCACGGAAGGGCACACCTGTGGGGGGTGCGCCCCGATGGGTCGCAGTCACGAGGCGTGAGCTTAGGTGAGGCTTGCTTTACTTTTCAACTGACTGTGGGATTCCTTTGAGCGGCTTTGACGTGGGAGTCCCTTGATCAAGCTAAGGTAAGGCTTGCCTATTAAGACTCTACTGAAACTCCCCCGCACTGGAGCACGCTCATGTCCGTGGCCCTGAAGACCTCACCGGACGGTGCAGTCGCGCGAGCCCTCGGTGAGGTGTACCGACGGCTGGCAGGAATCTGCGAAGTGCTGGACGTACGGATCACGGAAACCCCTCAAGTCGCCCTCTCCGCCGCCGAGCTGGCATCCGACCGCACCGCACTGGACGCGTTCGTCGAAGCCGAGGCGGCCCGCGTCCGAGACCGTCACGGCGTCGCCGTACGCCCGGACGTCGCCGCGTCCCGCGCCCTGCACGACTACGCCTGGACGGTGGGCATGCTGATGGGCGGCGCCTGGCACCTGGAACGACGGGTGCCCCGGATCCGCCCCGAGGACCTCCGCCTCGACCTCGCCTCCGGGACGTACGAGATCGCCCCCGGCACCGAACTCGCCTGTCTGCCGGAGGACACGATGACCGCACTCCCCGGTGTACTGACACTCCCTCAGGAGGACCAGCTGCGGGCCCAGTTGCGCATGTCCCTCGCCGAACACATGCGCCCGCTCCTCGCCGCGATCGCCCCCGTCGCCCGCCGCCGCTCACGCGCCCTGTGGGGCATGGTCTCCGACGACCTCGTCTCCGCGATCTGGTACCTCGGCCGGACCCTGGGCGAGGAGGGCGCCGCGATCAGGGCCGCCACCGAGGTCCTGCCGATCCCGGTGCCGCCGTACCCCAGCGGCGCCGACTTCCGCTATCTGGTGGGTGACGACGGCAGCCGGCACGCCACCCGTACCCGCACCGGCTGCTGCATGTTCTACGCGATCCGCCCGGCCGAGGCCTGCTCGACGTGCCCGCGCACGAGCGACGCGGAGAGGCTGCGGAGACTGGAGAGTTAGCCGGCGGTCGCCAGGAACTGCGTCGCCGCGAGTTCCGCGTACAACGGGTCGGACTCGACCAGTTCCCGATGCGTCCCCACCGCCCGTACTCGCCCCGCGTCCATGACCACGATCCGGTCCGCCATCGTCACCGTCGACAGCCGGTGCGCGACGACCAGCACCGTCGTCGTACGCGCCACATCGGACACCGTGTCCCGCAGCGCCGCCTCGTTGACCGCGTCCAGCTGTGACGTCGCCTCGTCGAGCAGCAGCAGCCGGGGGCGGCGCAGCAACGCGCGGGCGATGGCTACGCGTTGACGCTCGCCGCCGGACAGCTTGGTGCCGCGATGGCCCACCAGGGTGTCCAGGCCTCCCGGCAGGCGTGCGACCAGACCGTCGAGCCGGGTCGTCTTCACCACCCGTGCCAGCGCGGCCTCGTCGGCCTCCGGGTTGCCGAGCAGGAGATTGTCCCGCAGTGACCCGGACAGCACCGGCGCGTCCTGCTCGACGTACCCGATCGCCGAACGCAGCCGCGGCAGTTCCCAGTCGGCGAGGTCGCGGCCGTCGAGGGTGATCGAGCCGGACTCGGGGTCGTAGAACCGCTCGATGAGCGAGAACACCGTCGTCTTCCCGGCGCCGGAAGGGCCGACGAACGCCGTCATCCCCTGGGCGGGCACGGCGAACGTCACGCCGTGGTGGACGTACGGCAGGTCGTCGGCGTAGCGGAAACGCACGTCGGTGAACGCGAGTTGGGCGGGTTCCGCGCCGGTGGCGGGCAACGGGGCGGGCGCGCCGGCCGGTTCGGCGGGCAGCCGCAGCGCCTCCTGGATACGGGCGAGCGCGGCCGAGCCCGTCTGGTACTGGGTGATCGCACCCACCACCTGCTGGATCGGCGACATCAGATAGAAGACGTACAGCAGGAACGCGACCAGTGTGCCGACGTCGATCGCGCCGGTCGCCACCCGTGCCCCGCCCACCGCGAGGACGGTGATGAAGGCGATCTGCATCGCGAGTCCCGCCGTATTGCCCGCGGCCGCCGACCACTTGGCGGCCCGTACGCTCTGCCGCCACGACTCCTCGGCCGCCTCGTGCAGGGTGCGTTCCTCGCGGTGTTCCGCGCCGGACGCCTTCACCGTGCGCAGCGCGCCCAGGATCCGTTCCAGGGAGGCGCCCATCACCCCGACCGCGTCCTGTGCCCGCCGGCTGGCCCGGTTGATGCGCGGCACGATCAGCCCGAGGACGGTCGCCGCGCCCGCGATGACGGCCAGGGTGACGCCCAGCAGCACCGGATCGACCAGGCCCATCATGACCACCGTGGCCACCAGGGTGAGCCCGCCGGTGCCGAGACCGACCAGGGAGTCGGTGGTGACCTCGCGCAGCAGGGTGGTGTCCGAGGTGATGCGGGCCATCAGGTCACCCGGCTCGCTGCGGTCCACGGCGGTGATCCGCAGCCGCAGCAGATACGACGACAGCGCGCGCCGCGCCCCGAGCACGACCGACTCCGCGGTGCGCCGCAGCACGTACGAACCCAGCGCTCCCAGCGCCGCGTTGGCCACCACCAGGCCCGACATGACGAGCAACGCGCCGGTGATGGTGCGGTCGTGGGAGAGGTCGTCGATCAACTTCCGTGCCACCAGCGGAAGCAGCAGTCCGGTGGCGCCCGTGACCAGGGAGAGCAGGGCGCCCGCCAGCAGGGCCCAGCGGTGCGGGCGGACGTATCCGAGGAGCAGCCGCCAGGTCGGCGGGGCCTGCTCGGTCGCGGCGATGCTCACGGCGCTCCTTGCGGGTCGGGCGGAGCATTCAGGCTACGTCCGCCCCCTCGCGCAAGGCTCGCCAGTTCCGTGTCACGGACAGGATCAGGGGGCGTTCGGCGCCACGGGGGAGGCAGGCGTCGAGCATTCCGGTCAGGACCTCGCCCGGTCCGAGTTCCAGGTAGGTGGTCGTGCCGTCGGCGCGCAGCCGGGCGACCGCGTCCGCGAAACGGACCGGCCGGCGCAGGGCGCGGACCCAGTAGCCGGGCTCCGTGGCCGCCTTGGTGATCGGCTCCGCCGTGGTGTCGGACAACAGCGGGATGCGGGGGACGTGCAGCTCCATGGTGAGCAGGGTGCGGTGGTAGGCGGCCAGGAGGGGTTCGAACCGCGGGGAGTGCGCGGCCGCGTCCACCCGGAGCACATGGGTGCGCCGTCCCCGCGCCGACCACTCCTCGCACACCGCCGCGACCGCCGCGCGGTCCCCGGACACCACGACCGACCGCGGCCCGTTGACTGCCGCGACCACCACGCCCGGCGCCGGACGCAGTTCCCGCGGGGCCGCCTCCACCGCCGCCATGCTCCCGCCCTCCGGCAGTTCTCCCATCAGCCGCGACAGTGTGCCGACCGCACGGCAGACGTCCGGCAGCGAGAACACCCCCGCCGCGTGCGCCGCCGCCAGATGCCCCGCCGAGTAGCCGAACAGCACGCCGGGGCGCAGCCCTTGGCTCTCCAGGAGCCGGTACTGGGCGACCTGCACCGCGAAGATCGCCGGAAGGCCGAACACGACCCGGTCGAGGAGCGCCGCCGCGCGTGTCCCGGCCGGGGCGAACATCACGTCCCGCAAGGGCAGTTCGAGATACGGGTCGAGGAGGCGGCACACCTCGTCCAGCGCCTCCGCGAACACCGGTGAACCGGCGTGGAGTTCACGCCCCATCTCCGGCTGCTGCGACCCGGCCGCCGAGAACAGGAACGCGGTGCGGCCCCGCGGCACCCGAGCCGCCGGGCCCGTCGGCGGCATGCTCGTCAGCCGCGCCACCACCTCCTCGGCCGACCCGCACACCACGATCCGCTCCAGATCCCCGGGGCGCAGAAAACCCTCGTCGCGGGCGTGCTGGAGGAAGGACAGCAGCGGACGGTAGAACCCGGACGGGTCAAGCAGCAGACACGGCTTGCCGTGCAGGCCCAACTGCCCCCAGGACAGCGCCTCCAGCAGCTCCTCCGCCGTACCGAGCCCGCCCGGCAGCGCCACGAACGCGTCCCCGGACGCGGCCATCCGCGCCTTGCGCTGATGCAGGTCCGCGACGACCTCCAGCTCGGTGAGCCCGGTATGGGTGAGCTCGTACGGCAGCATGGCGTGCGGCACGACCCCGGTCACCGCGCCCCCGGCGGCCAGCGCCCCGTCCGCGACGGCGCCCATCAGACCGGTGCGGGCACCGCCGTAGACGAGCCGGATCCCCGCCTCGGCCAGGACCCGGCCCAGCGCGGTGGCGTCCCGCAGATGGCCGGGCCGCTGACCGGGGGAGGCGCCGCAGAAGACGGTCACGGCACTCACGCCCACAGTCCGTACCCCCTGGTCAGAATGGAGTGCGGGTCATACCGCTCCTTGGCGCGGGCGAGGTCCGCCCAGACGGGGCCGAAGTGGACCCGCCAGTCGTCCGGGGTCATCGGCAGCGCGCTCACGGGGTGCAGGACACCGCCGAGGGCCCTGGCCCGCTCGTACAGGACGCGATTGGCGGCGACCATCCGCCGTACGGTCTCCGGGTCCGTGGGCGGCGCGGTGCGCATCAGGGAGAGCAGGCACAGGAGTTCACCGGGCGGCCTGCGCAGCAGCGGTGTGCGCAGGGCGCGCCCCGACAGCGGCCGGAGCTGGACCGTTCCGCAGCAGCGCAGGCCCCGCTGATCGGCCTCGGCCAGCACCGCCGGGACGAAGGACGCGGCCGCCGCCTCCGGGAGCAGCAGCGTCAGCCAGGGGTGCGGGCGGTCCCACTCGCCGGTGGCGCGCAGCAGACGTTCGTCGCGGTCGAGGCGGTGCAGGTATTCCGCGAACGACAGATCCTCGATCTCCTCGGTGTCCCGGTCGTGGTCCAGGTCGCCGATCAACAGGTCGTCCACGCAGGACAGTCGGCCGTCGTGCGGGGTCACCGCCTCGATCATGTACCGCCAGGTCCCGCCGAGCGCCGGGCGGGCCTGTCCGGCGACATGGGTGAAGCGGCTGTCGCGGGCGAGGCGCCGCTGGTCCGTGAAGTAGGTGCCGGGGTCGTCGTGGTAGAGGCGGTAGCGGCGGACGAGTTCGGGGGCGGGCACCAGACGGAGGGTGGCCCGGACGACGAGCGCGCACTGGCCGAGGCCGGCGAGGACCGCGTGAAAGAGGTCCGGGTGCTGCTCGGGCGAGCAGATCAGCCGCTCGCCGGTACCGGTGACGACCTCCAGCTCCCGTACCCAGTCGGCGACCAGACCGCAGCGGTGACTGGAGGCGCCGAACCCGCCGGTGCTCAGCACCCCGCCGACACTCGCCCCCAGATGGTCGGGGAGCACCGGCGGCACGAGGCCCTCGGCGAGCGCGGTCCGTACGACCTCGTTCCAGGTCGCGCCCGCTCCGGCGACCAGGGTCCGGTCGCCCGGCACACAGCGCACCTCGTCGAAGGCACCCATGTCGACGACGTACCCGCCGTGTGCCTGCCCCTGTCCGTAGGGGGCGTGCCCGCGGCCCCGGGCCGCGACCGGCAGTCCGTGCGATCCGGCGAAGGTGACGAGTTCGCCGACCGCCGCGCAGGAACGCGCGGTCAGCACACCGAGCGGACGGGATTCGACGATATGGCCGAAATCGCGTGAGGCGGGTGTCGTGCCCTCGTGAGTCGTATTCACGCCACACGCTCCCAATGGCGTTCGTCGAATCCGGAATCCGGTATTCGACTGTCGAAAATTTCGGAGAACACCCGATGTTGCAGAAAGCCGTGCTCGGCGTGCCGTTCGGCGATCAGCGCGGCCATCCGTTCCAGCACACGCTCGGGAGGCGGTTGTTCGTCGAGGCTTTCCACATCCAGCGCGTACTTGGCGCAGCATTCCAGGACGGCCTCGAAACCGTTGACGGAGGCCGCGAGCAGCCGGTGCCGCGGCTCGTGCCAGAGCGCGGCCAGTTCCGCGAGCAGACCGCGGCCGGGTCCGTCCGGGGCGAGCATCTCGCGCGCCCGGCGGGTGAGGGCCGCGACGTACTCGTCCGGCCCGGGCGGGGACAGCAGGCGCACCGTCAGCCGCCAGGACAGCTCGGCCCGGCGGGCGGCCAGCTCCCGCAGCAACGAGATCGAACCACCCTCCACGATCACCAGCCGATACCGGCCGCCCAGCTCCTCCACCAGCCTGACCAGCGCGTCCGTCGCCGCCACCGCGCTCAGATCACCGTCGGCGAACGTACGGTCCCCGAGCCAGTACCGGCACACCCCCGGCACCTCCGCCCCCGCACGGGCGCTCGTCGTGGCCAGGTCGGTGAAGCACTGGAGACGGTCGGCGACCACGATCGGCGCCCCCGTCTCGCGGGCCAGGCGCGTGGCCGCCGCACTCTTGCCGACCCCGGTCGGCCCGGCGATGAGATGGACCAATGGATGTGGAGTGGGTGGCGTATCAGTCATGTACGGCAACGTAAACGCGGAGAGCCGTGGACAAGAACCAGGCGGACATCTTGACCGGGCAAAGAGACGCCCACATTCCTGTGAGCCTGTTAAAGGGTTGAAATACCTGGGGTGCGCGGCTCAAGTCCGGGGAATCCGGAACGATATGAGAGAGCGTCGAGACGTTTCCTGACGAATTCTTGACGCATCGGCAGAGAATTCTCACCCGGAGGCCGTTCCATGCGATCCGACATGCTGCTCGCCGCCACCGAGCCCCTCCCCGGGGCTCCGACCGACGGCACCGTCCTCATCGGCTACGGAGCCATGGAGGAACTGACCCGATTCGCCGCCACCCCGGGCTGGACCGTGCACATCCCCGGCCACCCCGACGAGGCACGGCGGGCGGTCCTGGCGGCCGTGCGGGACGGGGAACGGGCGTATGTGCATGTCACCGCCGAGACCAACGGCGCTCCGCGCGCGACGGCGGAGGGGTTCCAGCTGGTGCGCGAGGGCCTCGAGGGCGTGGTCGCCGCCGTCGGGGCCACCCTCGACCCGGTGCTGCGCGCCACCGAGGGGCTGGATCTGGCCGTGCTCTACGCGACCACCGTCCGGCCCTTCGACGAGATCGGGCTGCGCACCGCCGCGCTGGCCGCCGACCGGGCGGACGTGGTGCTGGTCGAGCCCGGCCTCGCGGGGACCTCGGCCCGGGAGGTCGCCCGGACCCTGGTCCACGTACCGCACCGGCTGCTGGCCCTGGGCGGGGCGGACGTCCGCGACGAGGCGGCGCTGGGGCGGGCCATACGGGATTTCCTGAGGTGAGACGGGCATTTCCTGAGCTGAGGCCGCGGCTCCCGGCGGGACCGCTCACCTGCCGTTACTGATCAGTTGCACGTAGGGTCGAAAGGACGGACACCGCTCTACCGAAGGGTTCACCACCATGGCGCAGGAAGTTCGCGGCGTGATCGCACCGGGCAAGGACGAGCCGGTCCGGGTGGAGACGATCCTGGTGCCCGACCCCGGGCCGGGCGAAGCGGTCGTCCAAGTGCAGGCGTGCGGGGTGTGCCACACCGATCTGCACTACAAGCAGGGCGGGATCTCCGACGACTTCCCGTTCCTGCTCGGCCATGAGGCGGCCGGTGTCGTGGAGGCGGTCGGCGAGGGCGTCACCGACGTGGCGCCCGGGGACTTCGTGATCCTCAACTGGCGTGCCGTGTGCGGGAACTGCCGTGCCTGTCTGCGCGGGCGTCCTTGGTACTGCTTCAACACCCACAACGCCCGGCAGAAGATGACCCTCGCCTCGACCGGCCAGGAACTCGCCCCGGCGCTGGGCATCGGCGCGTTCGCGGAGAAGACCCTGGTGGCGGCCGGGCAGTGCACGAAGGTCGATCCGTCGGTCGCGCCACAGGTGGCCGGGCTGCTGGGATGCGGGGTGATGGCCGGGATCGGCGCCGCGATCAACACCGGCAACGTCGGCCGGGGTGACACGGTCGCCGTCATCGGCTGCGGCGGGGTCGGGGACGCGGCGATCGCCGGGTCCCGGCTCGCGGGCGCGGCGCGGATCATCGCCGTCGACATCGACGACGCCAAGCTGGACAAGGCGCGGTCGATGGGCGCCACCCACACGGTGAACTCGCGCGCGACCGATCCCGTCGAGGCGATCCGCGAACTGACCGGCGGCTTCGGCGCCGACGTCGTCATCGAGGCGGTCGGCCGCCCGGAGACGTACCAGCAGGCCTTCTACGCCCGCGACCTCGCCGGCACGGTCGTCCTGGTCGGAGTCCCCACGCCGGACATGAAGCTGGAACTGCCGCTCCTGGACGTCTTCGGACGCGGTGGCTCGCTGAAATCGTCCTGGTACGGCGACTGCCTGCCCTCCCGGGACTTCCCGATGCTCATCGACCTGCATCTGCAAGGCCGCCTGGACCTGGGAGCGTTCGTGACCGAGACCATCGAACTCAGCGACGTGGAGAAGGCCTTCGAGCGCATGCACCACGGCGACGTCCTCCGTTCGGTGGTGACGCTCTGATGGCCGTCCGCATCGAACACCTCGTCACCTCCGGGCAGTTCAGCCTCGACGGCGGCACCTGGGACGTCGACAACAACGTGTGGATCGTCGGCGACGACCACGAGGTCATCGTCATCGACGCCGCCCACGACGCCGAGGCCATCGCCGCCGCCGTCGGCGACCGCAGACTCACGGCGATCGTGTGCACCCACGCCCACAACGACCACATCGACGCCGCGCCCGCCCTGGCCGACCTCACCGGTGCCACGATCTGGCTGCACCCCGACGACCTGCCGCTGTGGAAGCAGACCCACCCCGACCGCGACCCCGACGCCCGCCTCCAGGACGGCCAGGTGATCGAGGCGGCCGGCGCGGATCTGCGGGTACTGCACACCCCGGGCCACGCACCCGGCGCGGTCTGCCTCTACGACCCGGCCCTGGGCGCCGTCTTCACCGGCGACACCCTGTTCCAGGGCGGCCCCGGTGCCACCGGCCGCTCCTACTCCCACTTCCCGACGATCATCGACTCGATCCGCGACCGGCTGCTCGCCCTGCCACCCGAGACAAAGGTCCTCACCGGACACGGCGACCCCACGACGATCGGCGCGGAGGCCCCGCATCTGGAGGAGTGGATCGCGCGGGGCCACTAGGAAGGCGATCACGCGGGGCCACTAGGCAGGCGACCGGGTGACCTTGCGAAGAACCGGGTGACCTTGCGAAAAGGTGACAGAAGATGTCCGGCTTACCCGGCACGGTGGTGTGAACGACGGACACACGGGAGGCCGGACATGTCACAACCGCTGAAGGGCAGGATCGCACTGGTCGCCGGGGCGACCCGGGGCGCCGGACGGGGGATCGCCGTGGAGCTCGGCGCGGCCGGCGCCACCGTCTACGCGACCGGCCGCAGCACCCGGACCAGCCGCTCGGAGTACGACCGCCCCGAGACCATCGAGGACACCGCCGCCCTGGTCACCGAGGCGGGCGGCGAGGGCATCGCCGTACCCACCGACCACCTCGACCCCGCACAGGTCCGCACCCTCGTCGACCGCATCGCGGACGAACAGGGCCGCCTCGACGTGCTCGTCAACGACATCTGGGGCGGCGAGAAGCTCTTCGAATGGGAGAACCCCGTCTGGGAGCACGACCTCGACAACGGACTCCGGCTGCTCCGCCTCGCCGTCGAGACCCACGCGATCACCAGCCACCACGCCCTGTCCCTGCTGCTGCGCCACCCCGGCGGCCTGGTCGTCGAGATGACGGACGGCACCGCCGAGTACAACGGCACCACCTACCGCAACTCCTTCTTCTACGACCTCGCCAAGACCTCCGTCCTGCGCATGGCGTTCGCCCTCGGCCATGAACTCGGCCCGCGCGGAGCCACCGCCGTCGCCCTGACCCCGGGCTGGCTGCGCTCGGAGATGATGCTGGAGAACTTCGGCGTCCGCGAGGACAACTGGCGCGACGCCCTCGACCGCGTCCCCCACTTCGCCATCTCGGAGACCCCGCGCTACGTCGGCCGCGCCGTCGCCGCCCTGGCCGCCGACCCCGACGTGGCCCGCTTCAACGGCGAGTCCCTCTCCAGCGGCGCCCTCGCCCGGACCTACGGCTTCACCGACCTCGACGGCAGCCGCCCGGACGCCTGGCGCTATCTCGTGGAGGTCCAGGACGCGGGGAAACCGGCGGACACGGCCGGCTACCGGTGAGATCAGCCGGCTATCGGTGGGATCGACTGGCTGCCGGTGGGTTCAACCGGCCACCTCCGAGATCAGGGCTGATCCACGGACGGGAGCTGCCTCCGCACCGACAGTCCGGGTGGCAGCGCCAAGTCGTCGCGTACGGCGGCGTAGTAGCCGTCACGTCCGGACGACCGCCAGATACGAACCGAGTGCGCCGATCACGACACCGAGCAGCGCGGGCAGTTGCTGTAGGAACGCGGACATGGGCGCGCGGTATCTGCCCAGTTGACCGACGGGGCACTACGGTGCGAGGCCATGACGGACACCACGCGCTTCGAGGGGTACGGAGTTCTCATCACCGGCGCGGCCCGCGGCATCGGCGCCGCGACCGCACGGCGGTTCGCCGCGGAGGGGGCGCGGGTACTGGTGACCGACATCGACGTGCCCGCGGCGGAGAAGACCGCGGCGAGCCTGCGCGAACAGGGCCTGGCGGCCGAGGCGTTCGGGTGCGACGTGGGGGACCGGGGGGCGGTGGAGGCGGCGGTCGCGCACGCCGTCGACCTCTTCGGCTCGCTCGACGTCCTGGTCAACAACGCCTTCCACTGCACCCCGGACGCCCCGCTCTTCGAGGACGAACCCGACGACGAGTGGGCCGCCGACCTCGACATCACCCTCACCGGCGCCTACCGCTGCTGCCGGGCCGCCCTCCCGCACCTCGCCGCCTCCGGTCGCGGCGCCGTCGTCAACGTCGGCTCCGTCAACGGCCTGTCCGACTTCGGCAACCACGCCTACAGCGCCGCCAAGGCCGGCCTGGGCTCCCTCACCCGTACCCTCGCCGGACACGCCGCGGCCCGGGGCGTCCGCGTCAACCTCGTCGCCCCCGGCACCGTGCGCACCAGCGCCTGGGAGGGCCGCGATGAGGAGCTCGACACTCTGCGCGAGCTGTATCCCCTGGGACGCGTCGGCGAACCCGAGGACATCGCCGCGGCCATCCTCTTCCTCGCCTCCCGAGACGCGTCCTGGATCACCGGGGCCACCCTGCCGGTCGACGGCGGGATCACCGCGGGCGACACCGGGTTCCGGCGATTCCGTAGGAACGCTTAAGTACTGATGTAGATCTTTTCACTTGTTCTTCGCGGTCGCCGTCGGGCAGCGTGGTCGTGTGCCCGACACCGAATCCCCTTGGCGCAGCGCGGACTTCCGCACCCTCTTCGCCGCCAGCACCCTCAGCCAGCTCGGCACCAACGTCAGTTATGTCGCCGTCCCCCTGATCGCTGTCCTCGCGCTGGACGCCGGTCCCGCACAGGTGGGCGCGCTGGCCACCCTCAGTACGCTGGCGTTCCTGCTCATCGGGCTGCCCGCCGGGGCCTGGGTGGACCGGATGCGGCACCGCCGGGTGCTGATCGTGGCCGACCTGGCCCGTGCGCTCCTGTTCGCCTCCGTGCCGCTCGCCTGGTGGACGGACACCCTCACCCTCGCCCAGCTGTACGCCGTCGTCCTCCTCAACGGTGCCGCGACCGTCTTCTTCGACGTCGCCTCCCAGAGCACCCTGCCCCGACTGGTCGGACGCGAGGCCCTCGTCCCCGCGAACGCCGCCCTGGTGGGCCTCCAGGCGGTCGGCAACGTCGCCGGACGCAGCGCGGGCGGCGCCATGGTCCAGTTCCTCACCGCCCCCGTCGCCGTCCTCGGCGCGGCGCTCACCTATCTGGCCTCCGCCCTCCAACTCACCCTGATCCGGGGCGAGGAGAGCCCGCGGGACCGCACCCGGCGAGCCGGCCTGAAGAACGAGATCGCCGAAGGCCTCCGGCACGTCTTCGGCAATCCGGAACTGCGCGCCCTCGCCCTCACCGCCGCCCTCATCAACCTGGGCATGCAGACCGTGAACACCATGCTGCCCCTCCTCTTCGTCCACGAACTCGGCCTCCCCGCCGGCGCGTTGGGCCTCTTCTGGGCCGCGGGCGGTCTGGGCCTCCTCCTCGGCGCCCGCTGCGCCCGCCCCCTCGCCGCACGACTGGGCTACGGCCGCACCCTCGGCCTGGTCGGCGCGGCACTGGCGCCCGCCGCCCTGCTCGTACCCCTCATCGACCGCGGGCCCTGGCCGTGGATCGCCGGCGCGGGATGGACCCTGATCCTGTTCAAGACCGGCACGGACAACGTCCTCGGCGTCAGCCTGCGCCAGCGGATGACCTCCGACGACCTCCTCGGCCGCATGAACGCCACCTACCGCTTCGCCCTGACCGGCATGCTCGCCATCGGCGCCGCCGTCTCGGGCGTGCTCGGCGAACTCATCGGCGTACGCGCCACGTTGTGGGTCGGGGGCGCGCTGATGGCGACGGCCTTCCTGCCGGTCTACCTCTCCCCGGTCCGCACCCGCCGCGAACTCCCGCAGCACGCCCCGGTCAAGACCCCGGCGAGGCAGCCGAGTTGATCCGCCCCTCGCGCCCCGCTCACAGCGCCCGAGCCAGAGCCCCGCTGATCCGCTCCACATCAGCCGCCGACGTACGCCAGTTGCTGAACGCCGCCCGCAGCCCCGGCACTCCGCCGTACACGGTCGGCGTCACGAACGCCTCGCCGGTCGCGGCCACCGCTCGGGCCAGCGCGTCGACCCGCTCCTGCGTCGGCTCCTTGGCCAGGGTGAAGCAGACGACGTTCAGCCGCACCGGGGCGAGCAGCCGCAGCCCGTCGGTCCCGGCGACGAGCTCACCCAGCTCACGGGCCAGCGCGACATTCCGCTCGACGATCTCCCGGTGCCCGTCCCGGCCGTACGCCATGAGCGAGAACCACGCCGGAAGGGCCCGCAGCCGCCGCGAGTTCTCCGGCGTGAGATGCACGAAGTCGGGCTCGCCGGCGGGCAGTCCGAGATACGGCGACGCGTTGTGGAAGACGGCCACCTGAAGATCCCGGCGCCGGGTGAACTGGACGGCCGCGTCATAGGGCACGTTGAGCCACTTGTGCAGGTCGACACAGACGGAGTCGGCCGCGTCGAGACCGTCGACGAGATCGGCGTACGACGGGGAGAGCGCGGCGAAGCCGCCGAACGCGGCGTCGACGTGCAGCCAGAAGTCGTGCCGTTCCTTGAGTGCCGCGACGGCCCGCAGATCGTCGAAGTCGACGGTGTTCACGGTGCCGGCGTTCGCCACCACGATCGCCGGGCGGCCCTCCAGACCGGACATCGCGGCGTCCAGCGCCTCGACGTCGACCGCCTCCCGGTTGCCGGGCAGCACGGGCACGGTCCGCAGCCTGTCCCGGCCGATGCCGAGCACGGAGAGGGCCTTGCCGATGCTGGAGTGCGGGCTCCCGGAGAGCACCTCGACCGGGCCGAGCGCCGCCGCCCCGTCCCGTGACACGGACACCCCCTGCCGCTCGCCCAGCCACTCACGAGCGAGGGCGAGCCCCACGGTGTTGGACGCGGTCGCCCCCGTGACGAACGCCCCGCTGTGCGCCGCGCCCAGCCCGAACAGCTCGCGCAGCCAGTCGACGGTCTCCCGCTCCAGGGCCGTCGCCCAGGACCCCACCGCCCCCGAGCCGTTCTGGTCGTAGGCGCTCGTCAGCCAGTCCCCGGCGACCGAGGCGGGCGTCGCCCCGCCGGTGACGAAGCCGAGGTAGCGCGGCCCCGCCGAGCCCGAGAAACCCGGCGCCCACCGCTCGGCGAACCGCGCGAGCGCCCCCTCCGCCCCGGCACCCCCCGTCGGCAGCGCCTCGCGGTCGGGCGCCTTGTCGAGCCGCACGACCGGCCGCTCGGCCAGCCCCGCCAGTTCACGGGCGGCGAGGTCGCGGGCGGACTGGAGGAGTTCGGGAAGCCGGGAGAGATCGTCGGCGAGAGTACGGTGCATGAGCGGCAGCCTAGGAGGGGCTTCTGCTCCGCGCCTGGTCCACTTGATCCAAACTGGATCAGGGCTGCGGCTCAGACCGCCGAGAAGGGGGCACCGTCCGACACCTGGTCCACCTGGGCCAGACTGGACCGATGACGACGGGATTCGCCACTGCCCTCGGCGCCTGGCGCGAGCGGCGCGGACCACTGACACACACGCTCGCGGCGGCCGTACGCGAGGCGGTCGTCGACGGCCGGCTGCCCGCCGGGACCCGACTGCCCTCCGAGCGCGAACTCGCCCGCGTCCTCGGCCTCAGCCGCGGCACGGTCGTCGCCGCCCTGACCCTGCTGCGGGACGACGGCTGGCTGCACACCCGGCACGGCAGCGGCAGCCTGGTCCGGCTCCCCGCCCGCCTCACCGAACGCACCACGCCCTGGTCCCTGGACCGCGGCGGAGCGGGCGACGCGGACCTCGACCTCACCCTCGCCGTCACGGCCGCACCCCACGACGCCTACCTCGCCGCCCTCGCCCGCGCCGCCGAACTCAGCGCGTCCCTCCTCGTCGACTCGGGCGTCGCCACGGCCGGTCTGCCCCGCCTCCGTGAACTCCTCGCCGACCGCTACACCCGCGCGGGCCTCGCCACCCGCCCCGAACAGATCCTCGTCACCTCCGGCGCCCAGGCCGCCCTCACCCTGCTCCTCGACCACCTCCACACCGACCGCAGACGCCCGGTCGCCGTGGAGAGCCCGACCTACCCGGGCGCCCTGGCGGTCCTGCGCGCCCGCCGCGCGAGACTGCTGTCCATCCCGGTGACCTCGGAGGCGGGCTGGGACACGGCCCACCTCGGCACCGCGGTCCGCACCCGCGGCGCCCGACTCGCGTATCTCATCCCGGACTTCCAGAACCCCACGGGCGCCCACATGGACGCCGCGACCCGCGCCGGGATCGCCCGCCTCCCGCTCACCGTCATCGCCGACGAGACCATGCGCGACCTGGACCTGAGAGCCCAACCGGGCGCCGAACCCCACCTCGCGGGCCCCCGAGTGATCCAGATCGGCTCGGCGAGCAAGACCGTCTGGAGCGGGCTGCGGGTCGGCTGGATCCGCGCCGGCGCCGATCTCGTACGACACCTGCGCCGCAACCCCCTCCAAGCACAGCTGTCGCCCCCGCCCCTGGAACAGCTCATCGCGTCCGAGATCCTCGGGGAGGGCATCGACGCCGTACTGGAGGACCGGCGGGCCCGGCTGCGCGCCCAGCGCGACCACCTCGCCGCACTCCTCGACGGGACGGGATGGACGTACACGATCCCGGACGGCGGTCTGTCGTTGTGGCCGCACCTGGGAGCGGACACGGCGGCGACGGAGCTCGCCGCCCGGGCGGCCCGGCTCGGCCTCGCGGTGACGCCCGGTCCGCACTTCGCCGCCGACCGCAGCACGCTCACCCACCACCTCCGGCTGCCGTTCACGGCGACCCCGGATGTCCTCACCCGCGCGGCGGGCCTGCTGCGCCGCTGCTCCGAGCAGGAAGTTCACCGTTTCGTCACAGCCTGAGCAGGCATACAACCGCCGGCCCCGCGCACCGGTCTAGCAGGCAGCTCGTACAGGACCGCGCAAAGGGGAAGGGCCCGCCATGGGGGACATACGCAGACGAGGGGCAGTCGCTCTCGGAATCACCGGACTGATCGCACCGCTCACCCTCACGCTGGGCGCCGCGCCCGCGCAGGCGGCGAGCTGCACGACACAGACCGGGCCGTACCAGAAGCAGGTCGAGAAGTTCCTCGGCCTCCCCGTGGACGGCAAGCAGTCCAGCACCGACTGCAAGGCGATCCAGGCCTTCCAGAACAAGCACGGGATCACCCCGAACGCCGGTTACGCGGGTTCCGTCACCTGGGGTGTGATGGACCTGATGAACAAGCAGAAGGCCGTGGGCAACAAGCCCAACAAGGACGGCAAGTGCCCGGTGAACAAGGGCCGGATCGCCTGCGTCAACCTGACCCTCCAGCTGAGCTGGATCCAGGACGGCGACAAGCTGGTCTACGGCCCGGTGCCCGTCCGTACCGGCCGTGACGGCTACGAGACCCGCACCGGTCTGAAGAAGATCTACTGGCGGGACATCGACCACGTCTCGAACATCTACAACGTGCCCATGCCCTACAGCCAGTTCTTCGACGGCGGCCAGGCCTTCCACTCGGTCAACCTCAGCATGTGGAACCCGCCGGGCTCGCACGGCTGCGTCAACATGACGAAGACGACCGCCAAGAAGTACTGGTCGCTGCTGAAGAAGGGCGACGACGTCTTCGTGTACGGCCGCAAGCCGGGCACCTGATCCCTGGCACCCGGCTCACGGTCGGCGTCTCACTGAGGCGCGTCCCCGAAGTCCGGGATCGGAAGCCGTGCCCCGCCCTGCCGCGCCGAGTCGTGCGCGATGATGCCCGGCAGGGTGTAGCGGGCCGCCACCCACGCGTTGACCGACGGCAGGGTGCGGGAGTTGACCGCGGTCACGAAGTCGTCCACCAGGAAGTGGTGGCTGCCCTCGTGCCCGTTGTGGAGGTTGTCGAACTCCCTCGGCAGCCGCGACCGGTCGTGCACCGGAGCGGAACCGGAGGTGAAGGCGGCCCGCAGGTCCGGCGCGATGTGCTGGAGTGACGGATCGTCAGGAGACAGTGTGGGCTTGGGTTCCAGCAGTTCGCTGATGTCCTTCACGCCCTTCTTGTCCTGCCACAGCGCGAAGGTGGCGAGCTGCTCCATGCTCCCCTCCGTGCCGAAGAACCGGAAACGGGACTCACGGATGTGGGAGGGATAGCCCACCCGCCGGAACTCGTTCGTACGGAACGAACCCCCGCCCGCCACCTCGAACAGCGCGGTGGCGTTGGAGAAGTCGTTGCCGAACTGGCTGACCTCCTTGTCGAAGACCCCGTCCCCGCGGTCGTCGACCACGCCGATCGCCGACACGCTCACCGCGTGCGTCTGCCAGGCGCCGAGCACCCCGCCCACCGAGTGCGTCGGGTAGAGCAGCGGGGGATAGCTGGCGGTCGCCTTCCAGTCGTCGCCGCCGCTGTACCGGTACGCCTCGTAGAACCCCAGGTCCATGTCGTGGACGTAGTCGCCCTCGGCGTAGAAGAGCCGCCCGAACGCGCCCTCGGCGATCTGGTTGCGGGCGTGCACGGTCGCCGGGTTGTACTGGCTGGTCTCGCCCATCATGTACGTCAGTCCGGTCGCCCGGACCGCGTCGATGATCGCCGCGATCTCCTCGGTGGTGATCGCCATGGGCACCGCCGAGTACACGTGCTTGCCGGCGTTCAGGCCCTGCACCACCAGCGGGCCGTGCGTCCAGCGCTGGGTGAAGATCGCGACCGCGTCGACGGCCTTCGACTCCAGCATCGCCTCGTACGAGGGGAAGGTGCCGGTCAACCCCTCGGCGGCGGCGAGGAGTTCGGCGCGTTCGGGCAGGAGGTCGGTGACGTGGACGTCGCTGACGCCGGGGTGGGCCAGGAACAGTTTCGCGAACTGGCCCGAGAACTGCCCGGCGCCGACGATGCCGAGGGAGAACGTCATGGATGCGGTGCCCTTCACTGGTCGAGGATCAGATTGATCTGGTCGTTGGTCTCGTCGAGGCTGCTCACGGGCTTGCCGTTGCCGTAGATGTCCTCCATGGCGGGCTGCATGAGCGCGGTGACGTCGGCCGCGTAGTTGGTGATCGGGTAGGAGAAGGTGCGGAAGTCCTTCTTGTCGGCCACCGGTTCGGTGAACGCGGTGACGTCGAGGCCCTTCTTCTTGTAGGCGGCGATGGCGGCCTCCGTGCCGGCGGGCGTCGCGGGGAAGACCACCCCGGCCTTCCCGACCACCGTCTGGCAGGCGTCGGAGGCCAGATAGGCCACCCACTTACGGGCGTTGACCTTGTTCTTGGAGGCCTTGGTGACGGAGTCGGCAAGGCCGTTCATCATGGTCGCGCGCCGGCCGGTCGGTCCGACAGGAGTCAGGGCGCTCTTGATGTCCAGGCCCTTGAAGCCGGCGTAGGTGGAGATCATCCAGGCGCCGTCGAAGGAGGCGGCCGCCTTGCCCGCGGCGACCTGGGTGTTCGACTGGTTGGACTGCACGTTGTAGTCGGAGAACGGGGCCAGATAGCCCTTCTTCGCCAGCCCGAAGTACCACTTGATCACGGACTGGAAGGTCTTGCTGTCGTACTGGTACTCGGTGCCCCAGCGCGCCTTCTCCGTGTAGTCCCACCCGGCGGACGCGGTGAACATGCTCCACTGCGTCTGGCCGTCGCCGTAGCCGCCGCCGTTGGAGGCGAGCCCGTACACCTTGACGTTGTCCTTGTCGAAGCCGGGTTCGTCGCCCCGCCTGCCGTTCTCGTCCACGGTCAGGTGGGCGATGGCCTTCTCGAACGTCCCGCCGTCCTTCGGGTTCCAGGAAAGGCTGTTCAGCTGCTCGGCGGTGAGACCGGCCTCCTTGGCCATCTTGTCGTTGTAGAAGAGGGCGACGGTGTCCCAGTCCTTGGGGGTGCCGTAGCGGTGGCCGTCCTGGCCGATCCAGTTGGCGGCGAGGCCTGGCTGGTAGGCGGAGTCCTGGATGTCGAGGTCGTCCAGCGGTTCCAGGACCTTCAGATCGGCGAACTGCCCGAACTTCTGGATGTGGTCGGTGAAGACGTCCGGCTGGGTGCCCGCGATGAACCCGGCGGTGAGCTTGGTCCAGTAGTCGCTCCAGCCCAACTGGGTGATCTTGACGTGCAGTCCGGGGTTCGCCTTCTCGAACCCCTTCGCGCAGGCCTGGTAGGCGGGCAGTTGGTTGGCGTCCCACAGCCAGTACGTCACCGTGTTCGCGGACGCCCCCGTGGAGTCGCCCCGCGCACAGCCGGTCGCCAGGGACAGGGCCAGCGCTCCGGCCAGCGCGGTCAGCGTACGAAGTCGCATTCCAGGTCCCTCACTTGATCCCGGTGAAGCCGATGGAGCTGACGATGCGGCGGGCGAAGCAGGCGAACAGCACCAGCATCGGCAGCGCGGCGATCAGCGTCGCCGCCGAGAGCCCGGACCAGTCGACGCCGGTCGCCGGGGTCTGCGCCCGGAAGATCGCCAGCGCCACGGTCAGCACCCGCGAGGAGTCGCTGTAGGAGACCATCAGCGGCCAGAAGTAGTCGTTCCAGGAGGTGATGTACGTCAGCACGGACAGCGTGATGATCGGCGTGGACGCCATCGGCAGGATCACCCGGAAGAAGATCTTGACCTTCCCGGCGCCGTCCAGGAGCGCAGCCTCCTCGACCTCGCGGGGGATGTTCATGAAGAACTGCCGCAGGAAGAACACCGCGAAGGGCGTCATGAACAGGCTCGGCAGCGCGATGCCCCACAGCGTGTCCACCAGGTGGAGTTGCTTGATGAGCACGAAGTTCGGCAGCAGCGTGAAGATGGTCGGCACCATCAGCCCGGCCAGGAACAGGGCGAACACCTTGTCCCGGCCGCGCCAGCGCAGCCGCGCGAAGGCGTAGGCGGCCATGGCGGAGAAGAAGATCTGGCAGCCGGTGATCAGGGTTGAGACGATCACCGAGTTGAGCAGATAGCGCCAGAAGTCCAGCCCGCCGCCCGCCCCGCCCTGGGCGATCGCCTCCTCGGCGGACTGGAGTCCCAGGGCGCGTTCGAAACCGCTGGTGCTGAGGTCGACGGGGAGGGGATTCGAAGGGTCGGCGTTGAGCCCCGCGTTGCTGGACAGCGCGGTGCGCAGGATCCAGTAGAACGGCAGCAGGGTGATCAGAACGATCAGCCCCATCACCGTCCAGGCGGCGGCCCGGCCGGGGGAGAACCCGCGCCGGACCGGTCGTGCACCGGGCGTCGTGGTCGTGGCGGTCGTCATCGTGGCCATGTCGGTGTCTCCTTCCGTCAGCCGAGGTCGGTCCGGCCGGCCCGGGTGAGCCGGTACTGAAGGACGGTGATCGCGCTCAGCACGACGAGCAGGGCGACGGACATCGCCGAGGCGTAGCCGAACTGGAAGCGGCCGAAGGCGGATCCGTAGATGTAGTACTGGAGGACGTTGGTCGCGTTCGCCGGACCGCCCGCGGTCGTCACGGCGACCGTGTCGAACACCTGGAACGAACCGATCACCGTCATGATCAGAACGACCGCGAGGACCGGCCTGAGCAGCGGCATGGTGATCCGCCAGAACATCCGCCACTCGCTCGCGCCGTCCACCTTGGCCGCCTCGTACATGTCGTTCGGGATCGCCTGGAGTCCGGCGAACAGCAGCAGGGCGGTGTAGCCGACGTGCCGCCACACGTTGATCAGGGCGATCGTGGGGATGGCCCAGGTCTCGTCGTTGAGGAACGGGATGCGGTCGAAGCCGAGCCCGCTGATGATCTGGTTGCCGATGCCGAGCTGGGTGTCGAGGATCCACAGCCAGACCAGGCCCGCGACCACGTTCGACATCAGATAGGGGGTCAGGACGACGCCCCGCAGCGTCGCCGACTGGGTCAGCCGCTGGAGCAGGACCGCGATGGCGAGCGCCGCGACCGTCTGGACCCCGATGTTGATGACCACGTACTCGACGGTGACGGTGAGCGAGTTCCAGAAGATCGGGTCGTGGACCATCCGGACGTAGTTGTCGAGGCCCACCCACTCCGCCGGGGTGAGCAGGTTGAAGCGGGTGAAGCTGAGATAGATGCCCCGCAGCGTCGGCCAGAGCAGGAAGACCAGGTAGCCCAGCAGCGCCGGCGCGATGAACACCGCGGCGAGCCGTCCGTCACCCCCGCCCTCGCGGGCCCTCGCCTTCCGCGTCCCGGTTGTCGTCCCCGCCGTCTCGCCGCCGCCCACAGGCAGACGTGACGGAGGGCTGCTGGAGGCGATGGTCATCGGGAGACTCCCTCGTCTACGGCGGCTCGTCCTCGGGCCACTTACTTTTGTGGCGAAAGAATCCGGGCGTCAAGGGGTGTGCAAACATCTTTTCCGGGCGTCCCGGACGGCATAGAGTGGCCATATTGCTTTCATCTCGAAAGAAATCTGAGGGGGGAGACTGACCCGCATGACCGCAGCAGCCGCCAGCTGGCATCCACTGAGCCCCGGTGAGCGCTCGGTGGCGATCGAGGTGCTCGTCAACGGACCCTTGTCGCGCACCGAGCTCGCCCGCCGGCTTGACCTGTCCGCGGGCAGCCTGACCCGGCTCACCAAGCCGCTGATCGAGTCGGGCCTGCTGATCGAGGTCCCCGAGGCGGGCGCACCGGCCGAGGCGCGCACCGGCCGCCCCTCGCAGCCCCTCGACGTCGTCGCCGACTCCCGCTCCTTCATCGGCTTCAAGGTCACCGACGACATGGTGTACGGCGTCGTCACCACCCTCAGGAGCCACATCGTCGCCCGCCATGACCGCCCCCTGCCCAGCCATGACCCGGCCGAAGTCGCCGATCTGCTGGCGGAGATGACCGCCGAGCTCGCCCGCGCCCACCACGCCCGCCTCGCCGGCATCGGCATCGGGGTGGGCGGCCTGGTCCAGCAGCGGGCCGTCGTGGGGGAGTCGCCCTTCCTGCACTGGCGCGACGTCCCGCTGGCCGAACTCGTCGAGGAGCGCACGGGGTTGCCGGTCGTCGTGGAGAACGACGTCGCCGCCCTGGTGGAGGCCGAGACCTGGTTCGGCGCGGGTCGCGGCCTCGACCGGTTCGTCGTCCTGACCATCGGCGCCGGCCTCGGCTACGGACTCGTCCTGGGCGGCCGACGGGTGCCCTGCGCCGAGGAGGACCGCGGCTTCGGACGGCACTGGATCGTGAACCCCAACGGACCGCTCACACCCGAGGGCGAACGCGGCAGCGCCGTCTCGCTGTTGACCATCCCCAACATCCGCTACCAGGTCCACGCGGGCACCGGCCGCGACCACACCTACGAGGAGATCCTCGCCCTCGCCGCCGCGGGCGAACCCCTGCCCGCCCGCGTCATCGACGAGGCCGCCCGCGCCCTCGGCACCCTGGTCGCCCAGATCTCCAACTTCGTGATGCCGCAGAAGATCCTGCTCGCCGGCGAAGGGGTCGGCCTGATGGACGTCGCCGGAAAGACCGTCGACGACACGATCCGTGCCGGACGCGATCCGCTGGCCGCCCCCGTCGACCTGGAGACCAAGGTGTCCGACTTCCATGACTGGGCGCGCGGAGCGGCCGTGTTGGCGATCCAGGTGCTGGTGCTCGGGGCGACGGAGGCGTGATCAGCAACACGGTCCGTAATGTCCGTATTGGTCGTACTTACTCACGCGGCCTTCACCTCGGGCGCCGTATGCTTCACAGCATGTCCACCACTGTTGAACCCGCCTTCGATAGGACGGCAGACGAGGTCAACGAGGAGATCCGGGCCCTGTGGTTCCGGTCGGGCGGGACACTGAGCGTCGAGCAGCGCGAGGAGTACCAGCGGCTCGTCCTGGAGTGGGCCGCCGCGGCCCCGCAGCCGGTCTGACGCCCCCTCCTCGGAGCACCACCACCTGGCACCCGCTCACGCGGGTGCCTTTCTCATGTACACCTCTCGCGCACGCCTCCCGTCCCCGCCCGTCGTCAGCCCCAGGTCGCCGAGTAGTACCGCTGATACGCCTTGCGGTCCTGCTCGGCCCGGATGTACCGGGTCGCCACCAGCGCGATCAGACTGCCCCCGATCACCAGCAGTCCCGGCCCGATGTTCCGGGTGTCGGTGAGCCGGGCCAGCAGCGTCTGTCCGACGCTTCCGCCCGCCACGGGGGTCGTCGCACCCGGCGTGGCCGCACCGGGTGCGACCGCGCCCGCCGGGGCCGTCGCGGACGGTGCCGGGGAGGCGCTCTGCTGCCCGGCACCGGCCTGCTGCGCCGCCACGATCAGCTGCACCCCGAGCTGGGTCATCGCCGTCGTCACCGGCTGGAAGAACGTCGTACCGCCCACCGTGCAGTCACCGCTGCCGCCCGAGGTCACGCCGAGCGCGATCCCCTCGGAGAACAACGGCCCGCCGCTGTCCCCGGGTTCGGCGCACACGTTCGTCTCGATCAGGCCGGTGACCGTGCCCTCCGGGTAGTTGACCGTGGCGTTGACCGCCGTCACCGTCCCGTCGCGCAGCCCGCTCGTGCTGCCGCTGCGGAACACCCGCTGCCCGACCGACGGATCGGCGGCACCCGTGATCCGTACGCCGTTCCCGTTGCCGATCGCGACGACCTCGGCACCGTCGCCCGCCTTGCCGCTGTCGTACTGGACCAGGGAGAAGTCGGCGCCGGGGAAGTTCTGCTGAACGGTCTCGCCGATCTGGGTGCGGCCCCGGTTGTCCGCGAACCAGACCGAGCCGGTGGGCCCGCAGTGCCCGGCGGTGAGGATGAAGTCACGCTGGCCGTTGGTCACGTTGAAGCCCGCCGAACAGCGCCCGCCGGTCGACAGGATCGGCTGCGCCCCGTTGACCCGGGTGGTGAAGGCGCCCTGGCTGCGCTCCATCCGGACGAAGCCGCCGATGCTGCTGGCGACCTTGGTGAGCGCGGTCCAGTCGGACGCCGAGACGGTTCGGTCGGCCTGGACCACCACCTCGTTGGTCCGGTAGTCCACGACCCACGCCGTACCGGCCACCCGGGGCGCCGAACTCAGCGTGCTGGTCGCCGACTTGAGCTCGTTCATGCTGTGCGGGACGACCTTCGCCGTGGCGCCCGCCCGGCGGACGTCGGCGGCCGCCTCCTCGTCGGTGACGGCCACGACCGGCTTACCGTCCGAGCCGATCCAGGTGCCCGCCGTACGGGCGGTGCCGAGCTTCGTCACCAGGCCCGTGCCCGTCACCGCGGCCGACTGCGCGGTCGTACGCGGCGCGGCGGAGGTGCCCGCGGGCTCGCTCGCCACCGCCTGGGTGACCATCGCCCCGCCCAGAAGAAGTCCGCCGACTGCGGCCAGCCGTGTCACCCGCCGGACGACCCGTCGTCGTGCGTGCCTCATGCATGGCTCCCGAACCCCGAACAGCGCGGCGTCGACACCGCGAGGCACTCCGGTTGTTGAGCACCCCCCTGTCATACGCGGCCCGGGCGGCCTCCGTTCAGCGCTTGCGCCCCACTCCGCCGTACATCGCCACCTCCACCGGCTCGACACCGTTCACCCGCTCAGGGCGCCACCGCGAGCACGAGACCACCCCGGGCTCCAGCAGGTCCAGGCCGTCGAAGAAACGGGTGACCGCCTCGGGGGTGCGCTGGGTGAGTCTGGGGGTGCCGTGCGCGTTCCAGAACCGCACGGCCTCGTCCACGTCCGGCATCTCCGGACGCACGACGGTGTGCGACAGGACGAGATGGCTCCCGGAGGGCAGCGCGTCCATGAGCCGCCGCACGATGCCGTACGGGTCCTCGTCCTCGCCGATGAAGATGACCACGCCGAGCAGCATCAGAGCGACGGGGCGGGTGAAGTCCAGGGTGGCGGCGGCCCGTCGGAGGATGGCTTCCACATTGCGCAGGTCCTCGTCGAGATGGTCCGTGGCGCCCTCGGGCGTACTGGTCAGCAGGGCGCGGGCGTGCGCGAGGACGAGCGGGTCGTTGTCGACGTAGACGATCCGCGACTCCGGGGCGACACGCTGCGCCACCTCGTGGGTGTTCTCCGCGGTGGGCAGCCCGGTGCCTATGTCGAGGAACTGCCGGATCCCGGCGTCGGTGACCAGATGACGTACCGCGCGCCCCAGAAACAGCCGGTCGGCGCGCGCGTACTCGCCGATGTCCGGGTGCAGTTCACGGATCCGGTCACCCGCGACGCGGTCCACCTCGTAGTAATCCCCGCCGCCCAGCCAGTAGTTCCAGATCCGGGCCGTGTGCGGTTGCAGGGTGTTGATCCGCCGGCGAAGCGTCGCGGCGAGGTCCTCGGCGTCCGTCACGGGGCTCGTTCTCCTGGAATGCCTGGCTGGAAAGCAGTGGGTGCTGCTTCAACCGGCAATCTAAACCGCGGAGTTGATGTTTGGTGAGGGTGCGGACGCATTTTCGATGAGTGAGACCCGACTTCGCTCGTCGCCCCAGACCGACGCCGGCCCCACGAAGGGGCGCAGCAACACGACGAGCACCGGATCCGCCCGCCCGTTGAGCTCGTCGGAGGCGACCTTGCGGGCGATCCCGGCCAGGAAGTCCGCGAGCCCGATCCGCGGATCCCAGCGTGCCTGCCCGAGCTCCATCCCGCCGAACCGGATCCCCGCCCGCACCGCCTGCTCCCCGATCCAGGCGATACGCCGCTCCGTCAGCATGTTCTGCCGGTCGTGCACCAGCCGCACGGTCCGGCCGCCCGCACTCCAGTGCGCGAGCGTGCGGACGACGGCCGGCAACAGCGGATTGAGTACGGGGATCAGCGGCGGCCCCTCGGCGAGCCGGGCCCGGTAGGCGTCGGCGCGGGGGCGGGCCGACGCGAGCCGCTCCAGGGCCGTCATACGGGGATGCGCGCGCCGCACATCGTCCACCGTGCGGAAGAAGCCGTCGACGGGGTCGCCGCGCTCCCCGTCGGTGCGGACCCGCAGCAGCCGGTTGGCCGCGTCGAGAAACCCCTGCCACCGCTCCTCACCGAAAGCCCGCCGCCCCTGCCGGTACAGGTCCAGTGCCTCCGACGCGTCGCCCAGCAGGAGGTCGACGACCCGGTCCACGACGAAGAACGCCTTCTCGACGAGCAGGACATGGGCCTGCCCGTCGAGCGGCCCCGACGGCGCGAGCAGCCACTCCAGGACGTCCCGGTGCTTCTCCCGCAGCAGATGGGTCGCCTTGTACTCGGTGGCGGGCGAACGGATCCGGTCCCGGACCTCCTGGACGTACGCGGCGGCCACATCCACCGGCATGGACACGCTCGCGTGCGCGAACACATCGGTGTTGCCGCCGGTCAGGTTCTCCCCGTCCGACCCCGACTCGTCGCAGACGACCTCCAGCGCGCCCCGTGCGCCGTTCTCAGGATTCCCGGTCACTCCGAAGCCCCCTGTCCAGTCCGTCACCCTCAGCATCCCCCGGACGAAACCCGAGATGAACCGATGTGACGACGCGCCGGGGCCGTACCTGTGGGCGCTGCCTAGACTCCCTGCCATGAATGACTCGCCGCTGGACCGGCTCGGCGCCGGCAAATACCTGCTGATCACCAGCTACCGCAAGAACGGCACTCCGGTCCCCACCCCGGTGTGGGTGGTGCGCGACGGGGACGCCCTCGGCGTATGGACGGTCGCCGACTCCTGGAAGGTCAAGCGGATCCGGGCCCGCGCCGACATCCTCGTCGGCCCCTGCGACCTGCGCGGCAACCCCACCGGTGACCCCGTCCCGGCCACCGCGGAGATCTGCGACGCGGGCATCAGCGCCCACTACCGCAAGCTGATCGCCCGCAAGTACGGCCTCATGGGCCGGCTCAGCCTCCTCGGCAGCCGGCTGCGCCGCGGCACCGACGGCACCATCGGGCTGCGCGTGACCCTCACCGGCTGATCCAGGGGGTGTGGGACGGGAAGGATCAGGTCCAGGCGCGGTAGGGCTCGTCGACGAGCTGGAAGACCGGCTCGCCGCGGACCGGGTCCTTCGCCTGGGACAGCCGCACGCGGTCACCGCTGTGGATGCCGATGGGCGGGCCCATGACCCGGCCGCGCACGACGAAGCCCTCGGTCATCTCGATCATCGACACATTGCGCGCGGCGGGGGTGTTGCGGTGCACGATCGTGGAGTGCCGGACCGTGCCCACGCCCTCGCTGCGCTCCGTGCGCAGATCGCTGCCCTGGCACACCGGACACAGCAGCCGGTGGTACATCGCGGTGCCGCACCAGTTGCAGCGCTGGTAGAGCAGGGCGTCGGAGGCCGGGGCCGAGGGTTCCAGAAGGCTCGTGGCGGAGCCGAACCCCTGACGGGCAACGCTTCCTGAGTGGTGGTACACGCTGGTCAACTCCCTGCGCTCGGCCGGAATCACACGTGCGCGGTTCGCTGTGCCACCGTGCACGAGCTCAGCGTATGGCACTCAGTGTCATGCGTAAAGGCACTGCGTACCCTGAATTTCGCGACGGCCTCGCTTCAGTCCTGGCCGAGCGTGGCCTCGATCTCCTGGACCACCCGCCACAGCGGCGCCCCGCGCCGGGACACGAGCACCACGACGTCCTCGGACCGCTCGGCGTCCCCGGGCCGGTCGGCGGGCCTGTCGAACGCGGCGCGGACGTACCCGAGGGCGTGGTCCATCTCCGTCCCTACATCCCCCTTGCCGTCCGAACGCAGCCAGGACCGCAGGGCGTTGTTGTGCGCCGCCGCGACGGCCGCCGCGGCCACGTCGGCCTGGAGCGAGCCGTCGCGCCGCCCGGCGAGCCGGCCCCGGAGGTACTCGGCGAAGGCGCGTTCGTAGCGCCACACCACGGACAGCTCGTACGCGCGCAGCCCGGGAACCTGCTTGGTGAGCCGGTAGCGCTGGACCGAGAAGGTCGGGTTCTCGGTGTACATCCGCAGCACCAGCCGGACCGCCTCGCAGACCCGCTGCACCGGCTCGTCCGTGTCGTCGCCCGCGGCGAGGAACGCCGTCACATCGGCCAGGCAGCCCTCGTGGTCGGGGAAGACCACGTCCTCCTTGGAGGGGAAGTAGCGGAAGAAGGACCGCCGCCCGACCCCGGCCAGCGCCACGATGTCGTCGACCGTGGTCTGCTCGTACCCCCGCTCCAGGAACAGCTGGAAAGCCGCCGCGACCAGGGCGTCCCGCATGGGCGGCTTGCTGGGCGCCGCGTCCGTCTTCTCGCCGCGGCGGGGCGCCGCACTGCTGGAGCTCATGGACGCGAACGTAGCACCGGACGGCGCCCGATGGCACTAAGTGCTCTTCTATAGGGGTACCGAGTGCCGCCGTCACTCGTTTCGATCGTATTGATCGTAAGTGATCGATATGATTGGGGGCGTAGAGTGAGCGATTCGGGATCACGCTCCGCGTCGGCCCGTCTGATCGTTCGTCCGGCCTCGCCCCAGGGGGATTCCATGCGACTGCACGTCAACGAGCGTCATGAGCGGGTGCTCGAACTCGTCCGGGAGCGGGGCAGCCTCCGGGTCGCCGAACTCGCCGCCGAACTCGGCGTCTCGGCGGTCACGTTGCGGCGGGACGTGGAGGCGCTGGCGGCGCAGGGCCGGGTGCAGCGGCTGCACGGCGCGGTGGTGTGGCCGGGGGACAGCGCGGTGGAGGTGCGGGAGCGGCCGGAGAGCGCCGAGGGCGTGGTGGTCGGAATGATCGTTCCGACCACGAACTATGTCTTCGTCGACGTCGTACGCGCCGCCCGCGAGGTCGTCGCCGCGCAAGGGGGCCGTCTGGTCCTGGGCGTGACGGGATATGTCGACGCCGAGGACGCCGTGCAGGCCGAACACCTGGTCGCGGGCGGGGCGGAGGGGCTGCTCGTCGCGCCCAGCTGGTTCGATGGCGTGCCCGCGGACGGCCAGGAGAAGTGGCTCCTGGAGCATGACGTGCCGGCCGTCCTGGTCGAACGCTCGGCCCCGCCCGGCAATCCGGCGGCCGGACTGGACCGGGTGCGCACCGACCGCGCGCACGGCGCCGCCGTCGCGGTCGGCCACTTCGCCTCGCTCGGCCATCGCAAGGTGACCGCCGTGATGCAGGAGGGGCCGCACGCCACCCAGATCGCCGCCGGTTTCCAGGCCGCCGTGCGGGCGCTGGGCCTCGACGTCGACGCGGGCGCCCCGAGCGTGCGGGAACACGGGGATTATGAGGCCAGCGTCGACTATCTGATCGACGCGGTGAAGAAGCGCGGTGTCACCGCGGCGCTCGTGCACAGCGACGAGGACGCGATCGTGCTCGTGCCCCGGCTCCAGGCCTGCGGGGTCCGGGTGCCGGACGATCTGGCGCTCATCGCCTTCGAGGACCAGGTCGCTGGCCTCGCCGACGTCCCGCTCACCGCCGTGGCGCCGCCCATGCGAGCGGTGGGGGAGCAGGCCGCCAAGCTGCTGCTCGAACGGGTCGCGGAGCGCCGGACCGGGCGTCAGCCGGCGCCCCGCCAACACCTCGATCTGCTGCCCGAGTTGAGGGTCCGGGCGTCCTGCGGCGGCGAGGCGCCCGCCAACTGAAGTCAAACGATCGATCAATGAGCGTTGTGCGATCGTTTTGATTGTCTTGCGCGAACGCTCTTGACTCCGATCGGGTGCGCACAAAAGATGTCCTGCGACCGCCTCTTTCCGTACGAGGTCTCGTAGGAGCCGTACATGACGCGCACTTCCCGTTCGTTCCGCACCGCAGCCGTAGCCGCCGTCGCAGCGCTGGGTCTGTTCGCCACCGCCTGCGGCGGCGGCGACGGCGACTCGACCGACTCCGCGTCCGACGGCAAGCCGGTCACCCTGAACTACTGGACCTGGACGTTCGGCGCCAAGTCGACCGTCGAGGCCTTCAACAGGACCCACAAGGACATCCAGGTCAAGTTCACCGAGATACCGGGCGGCACGGACGGCTACAGCAAGCTCGCCAACGCCGTGAAGGCGGGCAACGCGCCCGACGTGGCCACGATCGAGTACCAGATGGTCCCGGAGTTCGCGAGCCAGGGGAACCTGATCGATCTGACCGAATACGCCGGCGAAACGGTCAAGTCGAAGTTCCCGGAGTCCATTCAGAGCCTGGTCACCTTCGGCGGCAAGACCTGGACCGTTCCCTACGACGTCGCGCCGCAGCTGTACTACTACCGCACCGACCTGTTCAAGAAGTACGGCATCGAAGTCCCCAAGACCTGGGACGAGTTCAAGGCGGCCGCCGAGACGGTCAAGAAGAAGGACAAGAACGTCCGCCTCGCCTCCATGCCCAAGAGCGACCCGGCCCTGCTCGCCGCGCTGTCCTGGCAGGCGGGCGGCAAGTGGTTCAGCACCGAGGGCGACGCCTGGAAGCCCGGCGTGAACGACGCCGCCACGAAGAAGGTCGCCGCCTACTGGGACGGCCTCGTCAAGGACGACCTCGTGCAGACCTTCACCGGCTGGAGCCCGGAGGAGACCAAGGCCCGCACCGACGGCAGGACCCTCTCCTTCCTCGGCGCCTCCTGGTCCGCGGGCGGTATGAAGACCTCCATGCCCGACCTCGCCGGCAAGTGGGCCGCCGCGCCCATGCCCAACTGGGGCACCGCCGCGAGCGGCAACTACGGCGGCACCTCCTACGTCGTCCTCAAGGGCAGCGACCACACCGAGGCCGCGGCCGAGTTCATCACCTGGCTCACCACGAACAAGGCCGGCGTCGAGGCCCGGCTCGCCGACCTGGAGTCGCCCAGCAGCGCCCTGCCCGCCAACCCCGAGATGCGTGAGGTGGCCGCCGCCAAGTTCGACACCGCGTACCTGAACGGCCAGGACCTCTACACCCTCGCCTCCGAGCAGGCCGACACCATCGTGCCCGGCTGGACCTGGGGCCCGAACCAGATGGACGTCTACACCGCCATCTCCGACACCACCGCCAAGTCCGGCTTCACCGACGGCGTCGACGCGGGCCAGACCAAGGCGGAGTCCGGCATCACCGACCGAGGCCTGAAGCTCGCGAAGTAGCGACGGGGCCCGACCGAACCCCACGGGGCCGTGTCCCGCCGGCGACACGGCCCCGCCACCTTCAGTGGCCAAGCCTTCTGACCTCGTCCCTCACCCCCGCCCGTCAAGGAGCCCCCGTGGCACTCTCCTCCGCCCGACCCGCGAGCCGGCCGGCCGTGCGCCGGCCTCCGGATCAGCCGCCGCGCGTGACGAAGCTCCGGCGCAGTCAGCGTCGTACCGCCGCGCTCTTCATCGTCCCGTTCTTCGTCCTGTTCGCCGCGGTGATGGCGGCGCCCATCGGCTACGCGGTGTGGATGAGCCTGTTCCAGGAGCGGTCCATGGGACTCGGCTTCGGCGGCACCGAGCGCGTCTTCGCAGGCTTCGCCAACTACGCCCATGCCCTGGGCGACGCCGGTTTCCGCAGCTCCTTCGCGCACATCGCGCTCTACTGCGCCCTCTACATCCCCGTGATGATCGGCGGCTCGCTCGGCCTCGCCCTGCTCGTGGACTCGGCCCTCGCCCGCGCCAAGCGCTTCTTCCAGCTCGCCCTGTTCCTGCCGCACGCGATCCCCGGACTGATCGCTTCGATCATCTGGATCTATCTGTACACCCCGGGTCTGAGCCCGGTGATCGACTGGATCGGCCTGTTCGGCGGCTCCTGGGACTTCTACAGCAACGATCATGTGCTCGCGTCGATGGTCAACCTGTGCGCCTGGCAGTGGATGGGCTACAACATGGTCATCTTCTACGCCGCCCTCCAGGCCGTACCGCGCGAAGTGATCGAAGCGGCCGTCGTGGACGGCGCCGGCGCCATCCGTACCGCCCTGCGCATCAAGGTGCCGATGATCGCCTCCGCGGTCGTCATGACCGTTCTGTTCACCTGCGTCGGCGCGATCCAGATCTTCACCGAGCCGAAGATGATGGGCCAGCGGGGCGCGCCCTCCATCGACACCGAGTGGTCGCCCACCCTGTTCATCTGGAAGGCCGGTTTCGTGCAGCACGACTACGGCCTGGCCGCCGCCGCGTCGCTGATGCTCGCGCTGCTCGGTGTCGTCCTCTCCTATCTCGTCACCCGGCTCGGCAACCGGTGGAAGGCGGCCACGTCATGAGCACCCTCACCCACGACACCGCACCCGCCACCCGCGAGGAGCCGAGCTCCCGCACCACCGCCCGCCCCCGCCGCCGCACTTCCGCAGGCACCCTGCTGTCCAAGGGCGCCGTCAACGGCCTCCTCCTCGTCGCCGCGTTCTACACGCTCATGCCGGTCAGCTGGCTGCTGTTCGCCGCCACCAAGAACCACCGCGACCTGTTCGCCACCTCGGGCTTCGCCTTCGGCGACTTCAACCTGTTCGCGAACCTCCAGCGCGTCTTCACCTTCAACGACGGCATCTATCTGCGCTGGTTCGGCAACAGCGTCCTGTACTCGGTCGTCGGCTCCGCCGCCTCCACGCTCCTGTGCGTCGCCACCGGCTACGCCTTCGACAAGTACGACTTCAAGGGCAAGGAGAAGCTGTTCGGCCTGGTGCTCGGCGGCGTCCTCGTCCCCACCACCGTCATCCAGCTGCCGATGTACCTCCTCGCCACCGAGGCGGGCGTCGTAAACACCTACTGGGCGCTGCTCCTGCCCGCCCTCGTCAACCCCTTCGGCGTCTACCTGGCCCGCGTCTTCTCCGAGGGCTACGTCCCGAACGAGGTCCTGGAGGCGGCCCGTGTCGACGGAGCCGGCGAAGTCGGCCTGTTCGCCCGGATCTCGCTGCCGATGCTGGCGCCCGGCTTCATGACGATCTTCCTGTTCTCGTTCACCGCCAGCTGGAACAACTTCTTCGGCGCCCTCGTCATGCTCAACGACGACAAGCTCTACCCGGTCAACCTGGGCCTGTTCATGTGGAACAGCACCACCCAGCAGCAGCCCGAGTTCTACTCGCTCGTCATCACCGGCTCCCTCGTCGCGGTCGTCCCGCTGATCGTCGCGTTCGTCTGCCTCCAGCGCTTCTGGCGCTCCGGCCTGACCGCCGGCGCCGTCAAGTGACCCTGCCCGCCCCGGAAGGCACCCTCCTGAACACCAGCCACCCGCCGGCCACCCTGCTCGCCATGGGCGCCACCATCCACCAGCGGCTCCTCACGGAAGGCTCCCTCGACCGGCTCCACTCCGTCGCCCGGGTCGACATCGCCACCGCCGTCACCGACCTCGCCACCGCCGACCCCCGTCGACTCGCCGAGACCGAGGTTCTCTTCACCCACTGGGGCGCACCCGAACTCACCGCGGAGACCCTGCACAGGCTGCCCCGGCTGCGCGCGGTCGTCCACGCGGCCGGCTCGGTCAAGCACCATGTCACCGACGCCGTCTGGCGGCGCGGCATCACCGTCTCCTCCGCGGCCGCCGCCAACGCCCTCCCGGTCGCCGAATTCACCCTGGCCGCCATCCTGTTCGCGAACAAACGCGTCCTCGACGTCGCCCGCGACTACGCCGCCGCCCGCACCCGGCCCGACCTCCTGCCGTACTACAGCGGCCACGGCAACTACCACCGCACGGTCGGCATCGTCGGCGCCTCCCGCATCGGCCGCCGGGTCCTCGACCTGCTGCGCCCGCACGACCTCGACGTACTCCTCCACGACCCGTACGTCGACGACCGGCAGGCCCGCGATCTCGGCGCGGAGTCGGTGAGCCTCGACGAACTCGTCCGGCGATGCGACGTGGTCTCCATCCACGCGCCCCAACTCCCCGAGACCCGCCACATGTTCGACGCCCGCCGCATCGCACTCCTCCGGGACGGCGCCACACTGATCAACACCGCGCGCGGCTCCCTCGTCGACACCGACGCCCTCACCGCACACCTGGTCACCGGCCGCCTGCACGCCGTCCTCGACGTCACGGAACCGGACGTACCGCCCGCCGACTCGCCGCTGTACACGCTGCCCAACGTGCTGCTCACCCCGCACATCGCCGGCTCCCTCGGCAACGAACTGCGCCGAATGACCGATTGGGCCATCGACGAGGTCTCCCGGTATGCGCGAGGCTTGCCGTTCGCCCATGAGGTCGGATCCGAGGAACTGTCCCGCTCGGCCTGAACACCCCACCCCCGAAGGGAGATCCCGTGCAGGATCGTGTCCTCGTCGTCGGCATCGACGGCGTACGCCTCGACGTGCTGCGCCGGCTGTCCACCCCGCACCTCGACGCCCTGGCCGCCGACGGCTTCCTCACCCCGGTCGAGGTGGACGCGGACACCCCGACCATGTCGGGCCCGTGCTGGGCGACCATCGTCACCGGTGTGACGGTGGCCAAGCACGCGGTGTGGAGCAACAACTTCACCGGCCACCGGCTAGACGTCTTCCCCGACTTCACCACCCGCCTCGCCGAGAAGGACGACCGCCCCACCTTCGTCGCGGCCGGCTGGCAACCCCTCATGCAGGCCCGCGGCGGCGGCCCCCTGTTCCGCGCCCCCGCCCGGTCCGTCTACATCGCACCGGCCGAGGACACCCCCGAGGCCTGGGAGGAGTGCGACGAGCGGATCACCGCCGAGGCCGTGCGCGTGCTCGCCGGGGAGAACATGGCGGCGACGTTCGTCTACCTCGGCGCACCCGACGAGACGGCGCACTTCCTGGGCTGCGGCGAGGAGTACGAGGCCTCGATACGCCAGGCCGACACCCGCCTCGGCCGGCTGCTGACGGCGGTCCGCTCCCGGCCCTCGTACGCCGACGAGCGCTGGACCTTCCTCGTCGTCACCGACCACGGCCACGCCGACGCGGGCGGCCACGGCGGCCGTACGCCCGAGGAGCGCACCGCGTGGCTGGCCGCGGTCGGTCCGGGCATCGGCGCGGCGCCGCCCGTCGTCCGGCACATCGATGTCGCCGTCCAGGCGCTGGTCTCCGCCGGCCGCCACCCGGACCGGCACTGGTCGCTGGACGGCCGCCCCTTCGCGGCCCGCCCGCACGCCGTCCTCCTCGACATGGACGGCACCCTCGTCGACACCGAGTCCCTGTGGCTGCGCACGGTCCGCGAGATCGCGCCCGACGTCGACATGGACCACGTCCTCGGCCGCTCGGTCACCGACACCGCCGCCCACCTGCACACCCGCACCGGCGCCGACCCGCGGGAACTCGCCGCCGACCTGGAGGCCCACTTCCTCGCGGCCGTCCGGCAGGAGGCCACCGCACTGCCGGGCGCGCTCGACCTCCTGGACCTCCTCCAGGAGTCCGGCATCCCGGCCGCCCTCGTCTCCGCCTCCTCGCGGCCCGTCGTGGACGCGGTCCTCGACATCCTGGGCGCCCACCGATTCCGTACGACGGTCGCCGAAGGCGAGACACCACGCACCAAGCCCGCCTCCGACCCCTACCGCGCGGCGGCCCGCGCGCTCGGCGTCGACCCGGCGGCCTGCCTCGCGGTCGAGGACTCGCCGGCCGGGGTGGCCGCGGCGGAGGCGGCGGGGTGCCGGGTGCTCGCCGTCCCCTCGTACACGGCGATCGACCCCGCGCCCCGGCGGACCGTGGTGCCCGACCTGAAGGGGATCGGGCGGCGGGAGCTGTGGGCGGCGGGCCTGTGACGCCGTAGACCGGAATTTTGTTCGAGGAACACCTGCCGCATACGATCGCTCCTCGCCGCAGCCGCCGAGGAGAGCCGCATGTCCCGCATCCTGTACGTCACCGACCTGGCCTACGAGGCACGCGGGCGCCGGTACTGCGACGAGGACATCTTCCTCACCTCACGCCTGCGCGAGGAGTTCGACCTCGCGCTGTGCGGTCCGCGGGACGCGGCGGCGTTGATGGACGCCTTCGACGCCGTCGTCGTCCGCAACAGCGGGCCGGTCCTCGCGTACCAGGAGGCGTACGACGCCTTCCGCGAGCGGGCGATCGGGACCGGGACGCGCGTCTACAACCCGCTGTCCGGCAAGGCCGACATGGCGGGCAAGCGGTATCTGCTCGACCTGAGTACGGCGGGGTATCCCGTGATCCCCACGGTCGACCGCGCCGACGACCTGCACCGGTTGCCGGAGGCGGAACGGTATGTCGTCAAGCCGAAGCTCGGCGCCGACTCCCTGGGCCTTGAGATCGTCACCGCGGACCGGGTGCGCGCGCTCATCACCGGGGAGGTGCTGGTCCAGCCGTGTGTCGACTTCGCCTACGAGGTGTCCTTCTACTTCGTCGACCACGACTTCCAGTACGCCCTGTACGCGCCGCACACCGACCGGCGCTGGCAGCTGGAACCGTACGAACCCACCGAGGGCGACCTGGAGTTCGCCCGCCGGTTCATCGACTGGAACGGCATCGGCCACGGCATCCAGCGCGTCGATGCCTGCCGGGCGCCCGGCGGTGAGCTGCTGCTCGTCGAACTGGAGGACCTGAACCCGTATCTGTCCCTGGACGCGCTGAGCGAGGACGGCCGGGACGCCTTCGTCGCCGCGATGAAGGCGTCCCTGCACCGGTTCCTCGGGGCGTAGCGGTCAGCCCAGCTTGACGGTGATCTTCTGGGTGGCGCCGACCAGGCCGGTCATGTCCCCGAAGGTCAGCTGCAACGCGGATCCCGTCGTCGCCGAGGTCACCGTGGACGGCTTCGACACCACCGACGACACCGCCCGGTTCCAGGTGAGCGTGAGGCTCGTGTTCATGCGCTTCGGGTCGCTCACACAGATCACCGCGGTGCCGTCGCTCTTCTCGCTGATCGTCACGGAGCACGGGGCGCTCGCGACAAGGCTGCCGACCGTGCCGCCGAACCAGAAGTTGACGCCGGTGAAGCCCAACGAGGGCACGGACACGCCCTGTTGGTCGTCGGTGTTGGCCAGCACGGTCAGCCAGCTCGTGGCGGCGGCCCGCGCCTGGGTCTGGGCGGCCGTGGCACCGGGCATGAGGAGGTAGGCGTAGGTGCCGTTCGTCGGATCGGTGCCGTGATCGACGTACAGGGTCAGGTACTTGCGGTTGATGACGGTCGTGGAGCCGCCCTTGTTGATGGTGCTCCAGGCGCCGTCGCGCGAGTCGCGCAGCGCCTTCACCGTGGCGCCGCCGGGGAAGACATAGCCGCCCATGCCGCCGATGTGCGCCCAGGTCGCGCCGGTGAGCGTCTCCGACCAGGGGGCGGCGGTCGGCTTGGCGGTGCCGTCGACGGTGAAGGAGTGGGTGCCGGTGGGGCCGAGGTTGCGGTTCTCGATCGTCGACTCGACCGTCGTGCCGTCGGTGCACTTGATGCCGGCGCCGAGACACAGGATCGAGTCGTCCAGACAGAACCACGACTTCTTCGCCAGGAGCGTCGACTGAAGTCCCTTGAGGTACTGGCCGATCGCGGCCCGTGATCCGTCGGTGGCCCCGCCCACCCAGTTCACGTCCGGCAGCGAGGCGCCCCAGTCGCCGCCGGCCGCGTCCGCGAGCGCCAGCCGGGAGGTGGTCGTCCCTGGCAGCCGGTACGGGTCGACGGTGGGCCAGAAGGCGTCGCTGTACTGGCCGTTGGCGTAGGTGTCGCCCCACCAGTAGAGCATTCCGGAACCGGTGTGCCAGCCGCGCAGGTTCTCGCCGTTGCCGGTCTCGTAGTAGGTGATGCGCCGGTCGGCCATGCTGATCGACGCCGCCCAGCCGGGTCTGCGATGGGTGGCGCGCGCCATGTTGGTGAACAGGCGGTGGCCGGTCGGCTCGGCGATCGCGGTGACCGTCGTGTCGTCCAGGACGCTCTTGAGGCGGGCCAGACTCGTCAGGCCCAGGGAGGGGTTGTCCATCGGCGGGCTGTAGTAGTCGCGCTGGATCCAGCCCTTCACCAGTCCGCGCCAGCGGGCGTTCTCCGTCGTGCTCGCGCCCTGGCCGAGCAGCACGATCGACGCGAGGATCGGATGACCGCGCAGATGATCGTTGGCCTGGATCTGCTTCGTGTCGGTCGCCGACAGACCCCGGCTGATCGCCCGGCCCGACACCCCGTCCATCACGAGCCCGTTGTAGAGGAAGGGCGCCCACGCGTTCTCCACGGCGTCGAACACGATCTGCCGGTTCGTGTCGGTCACCGCCCAGGTCGATCCGGCGAGCAGCGCGAACAGCATGCCGAGGCCGCCGAGCATGACCGAGCCGTAGGAGCCGGTGTAGGGGACGGTCGTGTGCTGGATGAACGACCCGTCGGTGTAGAGGCCGTCGCCGCTCGTGACATACGGGAAGACGGGGGAGAGGGCGTCCCTGGCCAGCGCGGCCTTCGCGGCGGAGCCGCCGACGATGCCGCGCAGCGCCAGCACCCGGCACAGGTCGACCCGGTTGGCGCCGGTGCTGGTGCCGGTGTAGCTCGCGACGGCCGAGTCGGGGACGAAGTGGTCGACGGCGGCGACATAGTCGGCGAGCTGGGTCGCCGACAGCTGGTCGTACATGAGGACGCAGATGTCCAGCAGTGCCTGCGGGGCGCCGATCTGCCAGCTGTACCAGTTGCCGTAGCGGGTCTGGGCGGCGTTGTAGGCCTCGGAGTGCAGATGGTCGAGGCCGGTGAGGATCGCCGTGGCGAGGCTCGCGTCGCCGGTCAGCCCTGTGCCCTGCTGGCAGTACGCCTGCGCGAGGGTGTTGAGCCGGTTGTAACTGGTGTTGAGGTTGCCCGAGTAGCCGTACGACTCCTGGTCCGTGTCGGGCTCCGGATCCGCGTACACCAGGTCCGGCCACAGGGAACCGGATGCCGGTGCCATCGAGGACTGCAACTGGGCCGCGGTGGTACCCAGTTCGGTGAGCCGGCTCTTGAACGGTTCGGCGGTGGGGCTGAACCCCTCGCCGAGGATCAGCGTGCGCCACTTCGCCCGCAGGGTCGTGAACTCGTCCGCGTCCGCGGCCCGCACGGCGGACGGAAGGGCGAGGCTCGGCTGTGCCGGGAGACCGACAGCGACAGCGGTACCGGTGCTTGCGGCCAGAAAGCCGCGGCGTGACCAACGAGTCGTCATGACGGCGGTTTCTAGCACGCCATCGATCAAACGCTCAACAGTTCGCACCAAGGTGAGCGTATCGATCGTTCGACTTTCGGGAAGAGCCGCTGAACTAGGCGGGCCGCAGGCGCGTATCAGTGCGCGAGAGTCCGGCCTCGTGCACGGGACCGAAGGAGAGCGAGATGGCCACACCGCCCGAGCGCGGGCGACCGCAGGACCGCCCGCCCCTGGAGCCGATCCGGGTCCTGCGCCCGCGCCGCACCGACGCCCTCGCGGAACTGTTCCGGGACGACCCGCCGCCCGGGAACTCCCGCTACGAGTCAGTGGTGATGCCGCGACGGCTCTCCGACGCCGAGGACGCGACCCAGGAACTGCCGCCCGTCCCCGCCCACTACGGCCCCCGCCCCCACGGTCCCGGATCGGGCCTGCGCCGCGCCGCCGTCGTGGTGGGCGTCAGCGCCGCCGCCCTCATCGGCTTCGGCTGCGCCCTCCTGCTCCCGGGCCGCGCCGACGACACCGCGGCCTCCGCACCCTCCCCGACACCGACCCCCACCCCCAGCCCCACCGCCTCGGCACCCCCGGCCGCCGCCGACCCCGACGGCCCCGGCACCCTGCGCGAGGGCGACAGCGGCCCTGAGGTGACCGAGCTCCAGCAACGCCTCCTGCGCATCCCCGACGTCTACCGCGACGGCCCCACCAACGGCACCTACGACACCGTCCTCACCGAGGCCGTGGCCCGCTTCCAGCTCTGGTACGGCATCCGGGGCGACGAGACCGGCGTCTACGGGAACGACACCCGACTCGCACTGGAGTCCCGAACGGGCTGATCTCTCGAACGCCGGGTAACGCATCGCGCAAGAACAGCGGACCGCCGGTCGACGGGCCTCACGATGGAGGCACCCGTCCGACCGAAGGCATGCCGATGAGCGCCACCCGCATCCCGGGCCTCCTGCTGCCCGCCCTGTTCCTCGTGGCCCTCGTCGTGGGCGTGTGCTGGTACTGGCGGCATCGCAACGACGAGTGACGTCCTGTCCGGAACCAGGCCCGGCCCAGCGTCCTAGACCTCGTCCGACGGCACCCGGATGTCCACCACGCACACGTCGTCCCGCCGCTCACCCTCCAGCAGCTCCGCCAACAGCGGCCCCAGCGAGCCCGGTTCGTCGGCGCGGTGGGCCAGTACGCCCTCGGCGAGCCGCTTGAGACCCCGGTCGATGCCCTCCGTCGGCCGCTCCACCAGGCCGTCCGTGTACAGCAGCAGCCGGTCGCCGGGTTCGAGCCGGCACTCGGCCTCCGTGAAGCGCGGCTCGGCGCTCGCCCCGAGCAGCATGCCGCTCGGCCGGTCCAGATAGCGCACCTCGCCGCCCCGCAGTAGCAGCGGCGGCGGATGCCCGGCCTGCGCCCACACCAGGCGGCGCTCGGCGGGGCTGTAGCGGGCCATGACCATGGTGGCGGTGCCGTGCGAGTCACGGGAGTGCAGCAGCAGGGTGTTGAGCCGGGCCAGCGCACCGGTCAGCGAGGAGCCGGTGATGACCATGCCCTTCGCGGTGAAGCGGAGCTGGGCCATGGTCGCGACGGCGTCGATGCCGTGCCCGGCGACGTCACCGACGACGAACAGGGCGTCGCCGTCGGGCAGTTCGATCGCACTGAACCAGTCGCCGCCGACATGGATCCCGGACTGCGCCGGCAGATAGGTGATCTCGACGCGCAGCCCGGCCAGCCCCTGCGGTCTGGTGGGCAGGGGCAGCAGCGCGTGCTGGAGCCGGGCGGCGAGCGTCCGTTCGGCACGCAGGACGTCGTGCTGCGTCACGATCGCCTGCTCGCTCTGGACCAGGGCGAGTTCGGCGCTGCGCTGCGCGGTCAGGTCCTGTACGAAGCCGTGCACCTCGACGGGCGCGCCCTGGAGGTCGGTGACCGCCTCGGCGACGATCCGCAGATGCCGGACCCCGTCCGCCGCCCGGACCCGGAACGGCATCGCGCAGGGCCGCCCGTGCCGGATGAGGTCACCGACGGCGCGGGTGAGCGCGGGCACGTCCTCGGGCAGGGTGAGGTCGGGGAGCGCGGTGATCCGGACCGGGCCCTCGGCGGGATCCCGGCCGAGGACGGCGTAGACCTGCGAGGACCAGGTGACCTCGTGGGTGATCAGATTCCAGTTCGCCCAGCCGAGGTTGCCCAGCCGCTGGAGGTCCGCGAGCCGCTGCTCCTGCCGGTCCGAGGGGTCGTGCCGGATCCAGGTGAGCGCGAGTCCGGCGCCGAGCCGGGCCACCCGGACCGAGTACATGGACAGTTCCGCGACCCCGGCCACCATCGCCTGCTGGGCGAACGGCTCGCCCTCGTACGGCTCCCCGGTCGTCAGGGTGTGCCGAAGCCCTTGCCACAGGGGCTGTTCGTCCGACAGCGTCGGGAAGCACTCCAGGAGCCGCAGCCCGACCAGTTCGGAGCCGGTGCGGCCGAGGAGGTCGAACGCCTCCTCGGTGGCGGCGGAGACGCGGTAGTCCTCGGTGTCGCCCGACGCGGTGCGCAGCGGGGTGAGCAGCATCGTCGCGCCCGGCAGGGTGTCCAGGACCTGCTGCACGGCGGTCACGGCGGCGTCGGTGGCCGGTTCCAGGCGCGGGTCGAAGGCGCGCAGACGTCCGGAGCAGAGCCGGGCGACGGCCAGCAGGTGTTCCCGGGTGCGCGGGGTGAACGGCCCGCCGCGGGTGCGCAGGATCCCGAGGCAGACGGCGGCCGTGTCCCCGCTGATGACGGGCAGCCAGGCGCGCGACAGCCAGCGCTCCGGGGGGTCGCCGATGAGCAGATACCGCTGCCGGTCCGTGTCGAGGTCCTCCAGCCAGCGCGGCTCCAGGACTTCGAGCGCCTCCAGCGCGGCGATCCCGCTCAGCGGCGGCACCTGGCGCCACTGGGCGGCCAGGGTGTCGTCGATTCCCGCGTGCCCGATCAGTTCGAGGCCCCCGGCGGGCAGCCGCTCGAAGATCATGATGGCGTCGGCGTCCTCCGCGGCCGACAGATGTTCCAGGAGGCACCGGGCGAGGTCCTGCGGGGTCCCGACGCGGACGAGGGCCTTGCCGAGCCGGCTCAGGTCGGGGATGCGGTGATCGGGCGTGTCCCGGGAGGCGGGGACCGCGGTGTCATGAGCCGTGTCGGGCTGGTGCGCGGTGTCGAGCAGGGGCGGGACCAGGCCGCCGAGGGTGATCCAGCACTCCTCCAGGAGCGTGTGGTCCGCGGCCTTGGCGCGTTGCAGGAGTTCCTCGCCGGCGGCGTCCGGGGAGCACCCGGTCAGCGCCATCACCGCGCCCTTGGCACGCTCCACCACGGCCGCGGTCGCCGCCTGGTCGCGCAGCCGGTCCAGCTCGGCGCGCTGGAGAGCGACGGTCCTGGCCAGTGCGACTGTGTCAGGGGCGGGACCGGACTCCATCGGGCCGGCTGGCTCGCTCGTCACGCGTCGAGCATCGCACATCGCCCGCGGGTCGATCACTGCCTTGTCACCATTGGTTTCACCCGAAAGTGCGGAGTTCCCGCGCCCCGGTCGACGCCCGGCGCCCGGGGCGCGGTCCGGGCCTCAGTGTGCGGCGCCGTGGTTGATCAGGGCCCCGGTGACGGCCCGGACGCTGCGGGCGATGTGCTGAAGCTGGAGGACCTCGGCGGCGTACAGCTTGATGGTGTGCTCGATGACCGACTCGGGCAGGCCGAGCGCGGGGAGGTCGGCGCGGGCCGTCTGGAGGGCGGTGCGGGCGACCCGGATCTCGTGCTGGACCTGGATCTGCGCGTGCCGGGCGAGCAGGACGGGGTGGCGGATCAGCGCCGGGTAGCTGGCGTAGCGGGCCGGCACCAGCTCGCGCAGCCACTTGGCCGCCGAGCGCTCCCAGTCGTAGCTGCCGGGCGTCTTGACCTGGCAGGGCCAGTCCGGGCTGAGGCGCGTGGTCGTCAGAGTCATGGGAGTCATGGCCATCTCTTCCGGGTGTGCGGCGTCAGGAGGGGTGGTCCGACGGATATGGGCGGCCCCGGCCTAGGGGATGACCGGGGCCGCCCAGGGCGCTCGCCGAGGCGAGGCCCGATCGAACACCCGGGGCGCCGACGCGGGTAGGTGACGGCGGCTTCGGATGTCCGCGCAGGGGCCCGGGTCGGCAGACGGCGGCCGCGCGGCGGATGGTGCAGCGTGCGCATGGGCGGACCGTCGGCTTTCTACGGGCAGATGCGGAGGTGGAGCGGGTGGGGACGGGGGTGCGGAACGTGTCCCGGGAGCGGCCGGGTGCGATCCGTGAGCAGTATTTATATATGCCGTCCGCTTTGCAAGACGTATGAAAACATTCATGCGGGAAATGAGGTGATTGATCCCCTTGTGGTGTTGTTCGGCAGGTGTGGCCGGAGGGGGCCGGAAGGGGCGGGTCAGTCCCGCAGGAAGAACTGGTGCTGCTCGGAGATCTGCTCGTACTCCTCGAGGCGGGCGTGCGTGCGCTCGGGGTCGGCGTCGGTCATGGCCTGGAGCAGGGCGGCGGCGATCACGCCGGGGGCGGCGTAGGAGTCGAAGACCAGGCGGGAGCCGGTGCCGGTGGCGAAGACGATGTCCGCCTCGTCGGCGATCGCGCCGAGCGCCAGGTCGGTGATCAGGGCGACCTTGAGTCCCGCGCTGCGGGCCACGCGTACGGCGGTCAGGGTCTCCTGCGCGTGCCGGGGCATCGAGAACGCCAGGACCCAGGTGCCGCCCGCCTCACGCGACTGCAGGAGCGCGTCGTAGGCGACGCTGCCGCCCAGTGTCACCAGCCGTACGTCGGGGTGGACGCGCCGCGCGGCGTAGGCGAAGTACTCGGCGAGCGACACCGAGATGCGCAGCCCGAGCACGGTCAGCGGGGTCGACTCCGACAGCTTGCGGCCGATGTCGATGACCTGGTCGGGGTCGGCGAAGTCGCGCCGCAGGTTCTCCAGGTTGTCGATCTCGGCGTCCACCGCCGCCTGGAGTTCGTTGCCGCGGTTCTCCTCGGCCGGCGCGGGGCCGCCCGCCAGGGTGCCGAGCGCGATCGACTGGAGCTTCTCCCGCAGCGCCGGATACCCGCTGAACCCCACCGCCGCGGCGAACCGGGTCACCGACGGCTGGCTCACTCCGACCCGCTCGGCGAGATCGGTGATCGAGAGGAACGCCGCCTCGGTGATGTGCTCGATCAGGTACTGGGCGATGCGCCGTTGCCCCGGGGACAGCCGGGGCCGGTCGAAGAGTGTCCTGAGCTGGGAGGTCGGTGAGGCCTCGGCCTCGGGAACCGACTTGCCAGAGGTGATCGCGGATGCCTGTGCGCGTGCCTGCTGCGGCGATGGCACCGGTGCGCCTCCTTTGTCTTCCACAGTGCCTCAACATAGCTCACACACGGTCGTGACCAGGGGCTGTGCGCTCACCGTCGGTAGATCGTGATCGAATGACCGACTTGATCGATCGAGTCGCTGCTGTCGATCAACTGGGCAAGCCGGCCTGTGGCCTTGGCGACCGAGGAGTCCGACACCACCAGCAGCCCGCGCACGGTGTCCAAGGGCACCGTGCGCGGGTCGGAGGCATCGATGCCGTAGTACGACGGCACCCCACTGCCCTTGTAGACGAGCCAGATCCGCTCGCCCGGATACCGCTCGCGCAGCCGGTCGGCGAGCCGGCCCAGGTCCTGGCCCCAGTCCACATTGGAGTCGTGCAGCCGCAGATGCGTCTTCGCCGTCCCGCCGAACGCCTCGTTGGAGTACGGCAGATAGAACGGGAACGTACGCACCGAGCTGACCGCGACGCACAGCACCAGCGCCCCCGTCACGGCACCGGCCCACCGCCATCGCGCGGCGAGCAGGCCGGCCGCCGCCACCGCCAGGAACATCGGCACGAACACGGCGTAGCGGGTGCCGAAGTCCCGGGAGCCGGTCATGGCCGAGGCGAGCAGCACACCGGTGGGGATCAGCAGATAGGGCGCCGCCGGCCGCAACCGCCGTACCGTCACGACCGCGACGGCACCCGCGGCCCACAGCGCGAGCATGCCGAGCGGGGTCTTCACCAGCAGCGCGGCCGGCAGGTAGTACCAGAGGGAGCCGGTGTAGAGGTGCCCGAACAGGAATCCCTGCCACGGGTGGTTCTCGAAGCCGAACTGCACCCGCATCCCGTCCCGGTAGGCCTCCGGGAACGGCATCAGATCCACCAGCAGCGCCCGCAGCCCGTGCACCACGGGGATGTGCTGCCGCGGACTCCAGCGCAGCCGCGGATCGACCACGAGATACGACACCCAGACGACCGCGACCGCGATGACCGCCATCGCCACGACCCCGGCCGCGAGCCGCGCCGTGCGGCGGTGCGTCGGGTCGTGGCGCCACATCGACCAGGCCGCGAGCGCCAGCAGCACCGGAAGGGCGGGCAGGGCGCTCATCTTCGTGGCGAGCGCCGCCCCGGCAGCGACTCCGGCCAGCGGCACGTATAGGCGCGGCCGCAGCCGGGCCCGCCACAGCAGCCACGCGGACGTCAGCAGGAAACCGGCCGCGGGTACGTCGAGGGTGGCCAGCGAGCCGTGCGCGATGACGTCGGGGGAGAAGGCGTACAGGGCGAGCGCGACGACTCCGCCCGCCGGGCCGGTGAGTTCACGGGCGAAGGCGAACACCACGAGGCCGAACGCCAGCGTCAGCACGATCACCGGCAGCCGTGCCCACAGCATCACCCGCCAGGGGTCGTTGCCGGACTCGTACAGCAGATGCCGCCCGACCTGCCCCTGGTCCCCGGTGAAGGACGGGTCGTAGTGCGGGTCGGCGACGGCGACCCCGAGCCCTATGACGAGCTTGCCCAGGGGCGGGTGCTCGGGGTTGTAGCGGATCTCGTGCTCGTGCAGGGAGTCGGCGGCCGTGCCGACGTACACCGGCTCGTCGATGGTGGGTGTCTGCTGCACAGCCGTGGTCACCATCGCGGCGGCCATCTGGGCCAGCAGGACGGCGACGAGGAGCGGTACGAGCCATCGTCGGGCCGGGCGCCTGGGCGACCGTGGGGCGGGTGCCTCGGGGGGTGCCTCCCGGTCCATGACCGGGTGGGGTTCGCGTGCCATCATCCGCCCCGCGATGACAGGGGCCGCGCGGGGGCGGGAGCGATGCGAGGACGCCTCATGCGCCTACTCTGCATCAGCTCCCGCCCCGCGGGGCGTCACCGCTTCAGGAGTCGTACCGACAGACCTTCCGCCGTGTAGACGGGTACGGCCCGCAGCGTGTCGGAGTTCAGCTCCACCCGGTCGAACCGGCCGCGCAGCCCCGCCGAACCGATCACCCGCACCGTGCTGCCCGCGACCGGCGGCTTCTCGGAGTCGAGCGACAGCGACAGCACGCTGCCCGCGCCGAGCAGCACGCGCCGGGTCACCTCCAGGGCGGGGCCGCGGCCCGAGCGCAGCGTCACGCCGAGCGTCGAGGACTCCTGGGCGTAGCCGCCGTGGATCTGCGCCGAGGACTTGGTCGCCACGCGCAGCGTGCCGCCCGACACCCGGACGTCGCCGTGGCCGAGCGCGTGCGCCGAGGCGGCGGACAGCACGCCCTCGCGCACCACGGTGCCGCCCGTGTACCGGTTGTGGCCCGTCAGGGTGAGGGAGCCGGTGCCGCGCTTGGTCAGGCCGCCGTCGCCGTCGATGTCGTTGCGCCAGGTGTCGGCGGCACCGAAACCGCCGGCCGCGGCGTCGAGGGTGACGGTCACGTCGGAGTCGAAGGAGCCGTAACCGTCCGCCGCGGCGAACAGGTTGAGCCGGCCCCACTGCTCGAAGCCGTCCAGCAGGACGTACCCGGAGGGCAGGGCGGTCGTGCGCAGCACCTCGCGCCGCTGCTCGGCGTCCAGGTAGGGCAGCCGCGTCTCCAGCAGCACCTCGGCGCCCTTGGGCACGGTCAGCGGCTCGCTGCGCCCGTGGCGGGTGAGGACGTATGTCAGCTTGGGCTCGACCAGGCAGGCGTTGGCGTCGCGGTCGGCGTACGCGTCCGAGGTGTCGGAGTGGGCGTAGGCGTAGAGCGTGTCCGCCGTCGTGCCGGTCCGCGCCTCGAAGTAGGCGAGCGCCTGGGCGCGGGCCGCGGCCTTGAGGTCGGCGTTGGCCGGGTCGGCGAGGGCGGCGGCGGCCAGAGCGGTGGCCATGACGCGGCCGCCGAGGACGTCGACCGTGGAGTGCATGCCGGACATGATCCGGGTGTGGCTGAGCTCGAAGGCGCGGGTCACCAGCTCCTGGAAGCGCTCCGGGACGGCGTACGCGAACGCCAGCGCCGCCAGGTGGAAGGCGTTGGTGTGCCCGCTGGGGAAGCCGCCGTCCTCCGCCGGGGTGGTGCCGCGCTGCCACAGCAGCTGCGGGGCGACGATCACCTCGGACTCGTAGACGGGGAAGCCGAGCGCGTCGGTCGCGCCGGTGTCGACGACCTCGCTCTCCTCGTTCATCCGCCACGGACGCGGGTACTGGAAGGCGAACTTGGCCGGGTTGCCGGAGGCGTACGGGCCGCGCACCGTGTCGACGAGCCGGGCGACCTGGCCGAGCGCCGAGTCGTAGGAGCCCGCGCCCAGCGCGGAACCGGCCGGGGCGTCGGCGGGCACGGCGTCGTTGATCTTCCCCGAGGGGGTGCCCTCGGGCGCGGAGGTGATCGAAGTGACCGCCTTGGCACCGGACTTGTACAGGTCGGCCAGTGGACCGAGCGCGCCGATCATCGCGTAACTCTGGTGCTGGCGGTCGTAGATGAACGATTCCTTCGCCTGGGCGTCCGTGCGCGCCCCGGTGAGGCGGGCGCAGTAGCGCATGTTGGCGCGCAGGATCTCGGGCAGCAGCGGGGTGCCGGTGTTCCAGGCGCCGCCGGTCTTCCATATCTCGGCGAAGCCGCCGAGGATCCGGATGACGGCGTTGGTCTCCGCCGTCTGGTTCGCCGTGATGTTGGTCTTGTAGTCGTCGACGAACGCGGCGGCACCGGTCGCGGCCTTCGCGTCCGCGGCCCCGAGCCACGAGGCGAAGGTGGGCGCGGCCAGCACACCGGCCGAGACACCGAGGGACGTCCGGAGGAAGCCCCTTCTGTTCACGGCGAGTTCACTGACCGGCGACGTGGAGCGGGGCCCGGCGGATGACGGCATGCTGCTGCCTCTCTTGAGTTCTTCGGCCGTACGGCCGGGGGAGTCGTGCGATGACAGCCCGTGGGGCGCGGTGAGACGTACGAGACGCGTGCGGCCCCATGAGGCTACGAGCGAAGATCTACGGGCGAGTTGTGTCGGACCGGGGAGGACCCGGCGTCCGGCGGGTGTCACAGAAGTGAACGCGCCAGCGCCACCGCCCCCTCGACCGGCGGCACCCGCAGCGGCTGCGGCCGGGCCGCGGGCACCGTGTCCGAGAGGGCGGAGGCGAAGGCGTCGTACAGGACGGGCTGGGCGAGGACGGTACTGCCCGCGACCACCACGTCGTCCACCGGGACCCCGCGCGCGGCGAGCCGTTCGACGAGCGCGGCCAGCGAGCGGCCGCCCTCCTCGATGACCCGGCGGGCGAGCGGTGAGCCCGCCTCGGCCGCGGCGAACACGGCGGGGGCGTGCCGGCCCCACTCGGCGGAGATGTCGGTGGCGGCTTCCATCGCCGCCCCGAGCGCGGGGACTTCGGGGACGTCGAAGGAGGCGACGAGCCCGTGCGCGAGCGCGTCCGGCTCCTCGCCTCGGTCATGGGCCGCCCATACGGCGCGGGCGGCCTCGCGGACGAGACCGGCGGCGCCGCCCTCGTCGCCGAGGACCGCGCCCCAGCCGCCGACCTGGGCGGGGCGGCCGTCGGGGAAGCGGCCCACCGCGACCGAACCGGTGCCGGCCACCAGGCCGACGCCCTTGTCCAGTCCCGCGGCGGGGACGAGGAGTTCGGCGTCGCCCACGACCAGCGCGGGCGCGTCGAAGTGGAGTTGCAGTGCAGTACGGATCTGCGCGCACTGGCGCGGGGTCTCGCAGGCGTGTCCGCCGACCGCCAGGGCGGAGGGGCGGATGCCCGACGGCAGGGCGTCGGAGGCGAGCGCGGCCAGCCAGCCGGCGGCGGCCACGGGGTCGTGGGGCCGCCAGCCACTGCTGGAGCGGACGTGATCGGCGACCGGGGTGTCGCCCGCGAAGGCGCGCAGATGCGTCTTGGTGCCGCCCACGTCGATACCGACCACTACGGGAACGGATTCCTGCACGGATCCTCTTTCGTCGTTGCGCGAGCATGCGACGGCGGGCGAAACCGTGCTGGAGGAAGGGCAGTTGGGAACTAGGGAAGCCCCGGGACGGGCCTCTGGACGGACCACGGCAGGCGAGTACCGTGACGTTCGTTAGGAAGTTAACTAACGAAGTACAGTGCGTCAAGAGAAAACGCGCACTCGACCACCGCAGAGCCGCTGCGGGGCGGGAACGCGCGACGTCATGGCATCCCATCGCCGCCTCCCGTGGAGCCTCCTCGACCCCGGGGCGCGGCGCTCGACCTCCGTGGGAGAACTGTGGAACACGACGTGGCGGAAGCCCCCCGACTGACCGAGAGCGCGAGCGCCGTGTTCGCCGTTCTCGCCCGGGCCGGGACGGCGACCCGCCCGCAGCTCGCGAGCCTGGCGGGCCTGTCCAAACCGACGGTCTCCTCCGCCGTCGCGGAACTGGAGGGCGCCCGGCTCGCCGCCCACTCCGGCACCGCCTCCGGCACCACCGGCCGCTCCGCCGCCGTGTACGGTCTGGGACCGGCGGCCGGCGCGGTACTCGCCGTCGACCTCGGCCCCGCCCTGACCCGGGTGCGCGGCTGCGCCCTGGACGGCACGCTGCTCGCCCAGGCCACCGGCTCCCGGGACGAGGCCGCCGACGTGGTCCGCGAGGCCGTCTTCGCGCTGCCCGAGGGTGCCCCGGTGCGCTCCATCGTCGTCGCCGTCGGCGATGTCACCGCCGAGCAGGAGGGCGCGGGGCCGCGACCCGCCACCGCCAAGGCCGGGCCGGTCTTCGACGCCATCACCGTCGCCCTGCCCCGGGGCGTCCCCGTGCACCTGGAGAACAACGTCAACTGCGCCGCGCTCGCCGAACTGCACGAGGGCGCCGCGCGCGGCAGACACACCTTCGGCTATCTGCGCATAGGCGTCGGTATCGGTCTCGGCATCGTGGTGGGCGGCCAGGTGCTCCGTGGAGCGAACGGCGCGGCCGGTGAGCTCGCCCGGCTGCCCTACCCCTGGGACGAGGCCGTGGAGCCCCGCCAGGAGGCCCTGGAGGAGTACATCGGCGCCCGCTCGCTGGTGCGCCGGGCCGCGGAGGCCTGGCCGGAAACCGACGGGCCCCGCCCGCGCACCCCGGACGAGCTCTTCGCCCGCGCCCGGGAGGGCCGTACGGCGGCCCGTACGGCCGTCGACCGGCACGCCGCCGACATCGGCCGGCTGGCCGCCGCCGTGACCGCCGTACTGGACCCAGGGCTGATCGTCCTGGGCGGCAGTACCGGCGCGGATCCGCAGCTGCTCGCGGGGGTGCGGGCCGAGATGGCGCGGCTGAGCTGGCCCACCGAGGTGGTCAGCAGCACGGTGGGGGATCTGGGCACCGTCGTGGGCGCCGCCCGCCTCGCGGTCGCCCGGGGAGTCCAAACCGTGACCCAGGGCGGGGGGACCAAGGATTGACGGTTTCCGGCTCGGTCTGCCAATGTCCGGACAAGCGCTTTCTAAGTTGGCCGGGACGCCGACTTGGAGCGAGCGTCCCGCCCGTACTCGACGTACGGCAACCGCACGAGGGCGTGCCCGTGCGGTGACGGCCGGAGGCCGGGGATCCTCGCCCGTCAGGATGACGCGGCCGGGCGAGGCCGCGCCCCCGGAAAGTGACTTTTCCTGCAAAATGCACCAGTGCCGCCTGGTCGGCGCCGTGCTCCGTCCCGTGTGACGAAAAAGGGATCGAAGATGATCAATGTAGGTGCGCGGCGCTCTCGCCGACTCGGCCGCGGCGGTATGGGCCGCCTGGCTTCCCTCGCTGCCGTGACCACGGCAGGTGCCCTGCTGCTCTCCGCCTGCGGAGGTGGCTCCGACTCCGGCGGCACCTCCAAGTCGCTGACGTTCTGGATCTCCACGGTGCCGGGGCAGGACGCGGGCTGGAAGAAGATGGTGGCGCAGTACAAGAAGGAAACCGGCGTCGCCGTCAAGCTCGTCAACATCCCCTACGACGGCTACACGACCAAGCTGCACAACGCCGCCCAGGCGAACTCGCTGCCCGACGTGGCCGCCGTCCCGGCGCTGGACCCGATCTGGTCGAACAAGCTGCTCGACCTCAGCGACATCGCCAACAACAAGGCGAACAAGATCAACGCGAACTTCCTCGCCAAGGACTCGTCGGGGAAGGTGCTGTCCATCCCCTCGGACGTCACCGCGTCCGGCATGTTCATCAACAAGTCCCTCTTCGAGAAGGCCGGCGTCGACTACCCGACCTCTCCCTCGAAGACCTGGACCTGGGACGAGTTCATCAAGGCGGCGAACGAGGTCCGCGAGAAGACCGACGCCAAGTACTCCCTGACCTTCGACCAGTCGCCGTCGCGCCTGCGCGCCATGGTGTACGAGATGGGCGGCAAGTACGTCCACGCGGACGACTCCGGCAAGTTCTCGGTGGACGCGGCGACCAAGAAGGCCGTGAACACCTTCGTCGGCTGGAACGACGACAAGACCATGCCGAAGTCGGTGTGGACGAGCGGCGCGGACCCGTCGGCGATGTTCCAGAGCGGTGACGTCGTCGCCTACTGGTCCGGCGTGTGGCAGGTGCCCGCCTTCGCGGACAGCATCAAGAAGTTCGAGTGGGCGAGCGTCCCGACCCCCGCCCAGCCGGTGCAGGCCAGTGACGTCAACAGCGGCGGCATGACGGTCGGCTTCAACAACAACGCCGACGCCGCGAAGGCCGCGACGAAGTTCCTGTCCTGGCTGTACGAGCCGGCCCACTACAAGGCGCTGTGCGAGGCCTCCGGCTTCCTGCCGGTCGAGAGCGGTCTGAACCCGACGTACCCCTTCAAGTCCGAGGCGGCGCAGGCGGCGTTCAAGCTCTACAACGAGGAGATCCCGCTCTACGACCCGATCTCCGGCTACTTCAACGGCGCGCAGACCAACTGGGTGCTGAAGGGCAAGAGCCTCACCGAGGACCCGACCAAGACGGAGCTCGGCAAGGCGATCAACGGCCAGCAGTCGGCGGACAAGGCGCTGCAGAACATCGTGGACGGCTACAACCAGCAGGTCGGCGGCTGATCACAGTCCGGCAGGCCCGGGCGGCGGGGTCAAGACACCGCCGCCGCCCGGCCCCCGGAATCCCCTGTGATGCCGGGCGCATGGTCTGAGCCCACCGCAATCCATTCCACCAGCACGGAGTCAGGAAGATGACAAAACGCGCCTCGGACGTGTCAGCGAGCCCGCCGAGCCGGACCAGGAGACGCAGCAAGTACACCCTCGCGCCGCTCGTCCTCATCGCGGCCAACGTCGTGCTCTTCTCGCTGTTCTTCGTGTGGCCTGCGGTGATCGGGCTCGTCTACTCGTTCACGAACTACACGGGTGTGGGAGCGTTCCAGTTCGTCGGACTGGACAACTACCAGAACCTGTTCGGGGACTCCACGTTCTACGACGCGCTGTCCCGGACGCTGCTGTACACCGTGCTGGTCGTACCGCTGAACTTCGTGCTCTCCCTGCTCATCGCCAACCTCGTGGTGAGCAAGCAGGCCAAGGGCGCCTCGATCGCCCGGGTCATCTTCTTCATCCCGTGGCTCATCTCGCCCATCGTCGTGGGCGTCCTGTGGCGGTGGCTGTTCGGTGAGAACTTCGGACTGATCAACTACGTCATCGAGCAGCTCGGCGGGAGCGCGATCGCGTGGCAGTCCAACGCGGACCTGTCGCTGGGCGTCGTGGTGATGGCGGGCGCCTGGTGGGGAACGGCCTTCTCGATGCTGCTGTTCATCGCGGCGATCAAGAACGTGCCCACCTCGTACTACGAGGCGGCCTCCCTCGACGGGGCGGGCCCCTGGCGGCAGTTCATCAGCATCACGCTGCCGAGCATCGCGCCCACCTCCTTCATCGTCATCCTGCTCAACACGATCAACGCGATGAAGGAGTACCCGCTCTTCCTCGCCCTCAACAACGGCGGACCGGGCACGTCGAACAACCTGCTCGTCCAGTACATCTACCAAACCGGCTTCAAAACCGGCCAGATCGGCTACGCGAGCGCCGCGTCGTTCGTGCTCATGCTCATCCTGATGGCCGTCGCGATCATCCAGCTGATCGTCAACCGGCGGATGGAGAACCGATGACCACCACCGACACACCGCGCAAGGTCGACACCGGTTCCGTCCGGGCCCTGTCCAAGAAGCAGTCCCGCCGCGGGGGCAACGGTGGGCTTCGGCACGTGGTGTCCGCGACGACCCTGCTGTGGATCATGGCGGCCCTCTACGGGCTCCCGGTGCTGTGGTTCGTCCTCAGCTCCTTCAAGCCGGCCGGAGACCTCTTCTCCCTGCCGCTGACCGTGCTTCCCCACAACCCCACCCTGTCGGGGTACAAGGAGGCGTGGGACAGCGCCAACTTCTCCCAGTACTTCATCAACACGGCCCTCGTGTGTGTGATCACCACGGTCCTCACGGTGGGCGCCAGCTGCTGCACCGGGTACGCGCTGGCCAAGTACGACAACAAGTGGCTCAAGGTCTTCTTCGTCTGCATCCTGGCCACCACGATGCTGCCGTCCGAGGTCATGCTCGCCCCGGAGTTCCTGGTCGTCCGCGACCTCGGCCTCTACAACTCCTTCGGCGGCATCATCCTCCCGGCGGTGCTCACCGCGACCGGCTGCTTCATGTTCCGCCAGTTCTTCCTGACGGTCCCCGACGAGCTGATCGAGGCCGCCCGCATCGACGGCGCCCGCGAACTGTCCATCTTCCTGCGGATCATGGTGCCGATCTCCCGGCCCATCATGCTGACGCTCGCCATCCTGTCCTTCCAGTGGCGCTGGAACGACTACATCTGGCCGCTGCTGATGCTCAACGACCCCGACAAGTTCACCGTGCAGATCGGCATCCAGAGCCTCGTCGGCGCCCAGAACATCAACTGGTCGGTGCTGCTGGGCGGTTCGGTCATCTCGATGATCCCGCTGATCGCCGTCTTCCTGGTCTTCCAGCGGTACGTCATGAACGCCGACATCAACGCCGGACTGAAGGACTGACCTTGCCCCACCCGCTCGACCACGAGTTCGTCCGGTCGGCGGCGCACGCCGCCGACCGGACGGCCGCCCCCCTGGCGGCCGACCCGGACGTGGCACCCGCCGGCGTGCCGCACCGTGGTCTGGCGCGGCGGGTGAAGACCCTGACAGCGGCCTACCGTTCCCCGGACTCGGCCCTGCACGGCAGCGGAGACGCGGTCGCCGCCGCACTGACCCACCTGCGCGCCCTACGGGCAGTGCAGACGCCCTCCGGTCTCTTCGCGGGCGGCGACAACGTCCAGTCACCGCCCGACTCCGCGTTCACCGTCAACGACGTGTGCGACGCGTACGTCCTCGCCGCCGACGCGGGACCGGAACTGGGCGAGGTGACGGCCGCGCTCGCCGAGATCGCCCGCGCCGCCACCCCCAGCCTCCTGACCGGTGGGGTGCACACCCCGAACCACCGCTGGGAGCTGAGCGCGGCACTCGCCCGGCTCCACCGCTCGTTCCCCGACGACCGGCTGCTCGACCGCGTCGAGGAGTGGCTCGCCGAGGGCGTCGACATCGACGCGGAGGGCCTGTACTCGGAACGCAGCGCCGTCTACGCGTCCATCGTGACCAACCCGGCGCTGCTGGTGCTGGCCGAGGTGCTCGGGCGCAGCGACCTGCCGGCCGCCGTCGAACGCAACCTCGCCGCGACCCTGGACCTCATCAGGCCGGACGGCACGGTGGAGACCGTCCACTCGCGCCGCCAGGACCAGAGGCAGTCGTTCGCGGTGTGGCCCTACCTGCCGCACTACCGGCTGCTCGCGATCCGCACCGGCCGGGGCGACTTCGCCCGCGCGGCCCGCCTGGCCGCAGCCGACGGCATCCACGACCCCGACCTGCTCGCCCAGACGCTCCTCACCCCGGACCTGTGCCGCACCCTGCCGGCCCCGGACGCGGAGCGGCTCCCGCGCGACCGGTACCTGAGCACCGCACGCCTCGCCGCCCACGTCTCGGCCACCGCGCACACCGTGGTGTACGGCGGCTCCGACGTGCCCGAGCACCGGCGCATCCGCTCGGGCCTCGCCTGCAACCCCACCTTCCTGCGCCTGTTCGCCGGTGCCGCAGTCCTCGACGCGGTCCGCCTCTCGCGGACGTTCTTCGACCTGGGCCCGTTCCGCGCCGCCGACATGGAACGGATCGCCGACCACCGGTACCGGCTCAGCCAGACCCTCACAGCCGCCTACTACCAGCCGCTCCCGAAGGACCGAAGGCGCGACGACGGCGCCTACCGTCTGGTGGACGAGGGCCGCTTCTCCGCCGCGATGTCCTTCCCCGACCGCCCCCAGGACGAGGTCTCCCACACGACCCGCGTCGAGGTGGACCTGCGGGACGACGGCGCCGACCTGCGGATCGACATCAGCGGCCCCTCGGTGCCCTGGGCCCTCGAACTCACCTTCCGGCCGGGCGGCGAGCCGCAGGGCGTGGTACCGCTCGGCGACGGACGCTGGTGCCTGACGACCGAGCCGATGACCTACCGCGTCGGCGACGACGAGATCCGCGTCGAGGCGACCGTGGAAACGGGCGAACCCCTCGCCGGACCGGACCGCACCGACGTACTGCGCTACGACCCGGGGCAGGACTACACCGTGGCCGGCGGCACCGACGCGACGACCGGGAACCGCGTCTACCTCGGCGGACACGGACCGCACACACTGACCCTCACACTGCGCGCCACCTCTCAGGCATGAAGGGCTGATCTCCTTGCACCTCCCACGCCAGCTCGGACCGCTGCACGACCTGCCGGACACCCCGGAGGCGTACGACGCCGTCCTCGCCGACGTCACCGAGCAGGCCCTCGCGCGCCTCACCCCCGAGGGCAACCTCGAACACCCCGACTGCCTCGACGACATCGGCGACACCTCGCTCGGCATCACCTCCCTGCTCGCCCTCAACTGGCAGCGCGGCAAGGACCCGAGACTGCCGGAGGCCGTGAACCGCAGCCTCGCCTTCCATCTGAGGGAGCGGGTCTACACCGAGGACAACCCCGGCTACCCCAACCTCAAGGTGCGCGACTCCGGCCTCCCGTACGCCCGTTACACCCTCGCGGCGGGCGCCCACCCCATCGGCGACTGGCCGAGCACGGTGTGGGCGCTGCTCCAGGCGGTCAACGTGCTGGACCTGGCGGACGGCCTCGTCGAGGACGGGTCGCGGGCTCAACTCCTGGACGTGGCACGCGGATACTGGCGCTGGCTGACCGAGGCGACCTTCTTCAACCCGCAGGAGGCGGGCAATCAGGCGATCGGCTGTGTGGTCGGCGGCCTGATGCTTGCCGCCCATCTGCCGGGGCCGGAGCGGGAGTCGGTACGGCAGCGGGCGCTGGAGCTGTACGCCGACGAGATCCGCGCCCACCGGGTCCGTGACCGCGGCTTCCTGCTGCCCCCCGAGCACGGCGGCGCCTACGACAACAACTACGGCCCGATCTCCCTCTCCTTCCTCGCCCAGGCCCACCGGATCAGCGGCGAGGAGATCTTCGCCGAGGACGGCGAGGCCCTCGCCCGCTACATCGACGCCCGCCTGACGAACGGCGGCTTCGACAACGGCGGCCCCCGCTACAGCGAGCAGCACTCCGCCTTCGAGTCGGTCCTGGGCCTGCGCTACTTCGGCTCCCGCATCGGCTCCGACCTGGGCCGCTACCGGGGCGACAGCCGCTGGGCCCGGCACGCGGTGAAGGAGGACGGCGGGGTCGACGGCCACTTCGCGTGGATGCTGGTCTGGCAGATCCAGGACACCACGCCCTGGCACCGCACGCCGTCGACCGAGCCCGCCCGGCATCAACTCCGGTCGGGCGCCGTGTCGGTGGCCTTCGACAGTCACATGACCCCGGCGGTGGTCGAGGCGGACGGCACGTACTACCTGCCCGCTGCGGTCGACCGGCAGCACGGGTTCGGTCCGGTCGTCGACGGATTCGTCTTCTGCCGGCCGATGGGCCGGGTCCGCGTCCGTGACGTACGGACCGGCGGCCTCGTGGCCAAGCTGGTCACCAAGCCGGTCGTCGGCCGCGACCACGTCCTGCGGCACGTGCGGTCCCTGTACGTCACCGACGGTGCGAGCCTGTGGATGACGGTCGCCGTGGAGCGCCTCCCCGGCACGCCGTATCTGCTCGCCGGGCTGCCGTACGCCGAGGACGACGGCGACCGGGTCCGCCGGACCGCCGAGGCGCGGGTCGCCTCCGCCGGTGAACTCCGGCTGACCCACCCGGAGTCGGCGGGGGCCGAGCACTTCGACGCCCGCTCGGAGACCACCCAGGAGCTGGCCGCCTTCGCCCTCGCCGAGGACCCCCGGGGCTACGGAAACCCCGACGAGGGCTGGCGTCACCTGGTCTCCTCGACGGCCCTGGAGGCGGAACCGGTGCCGGACGCGCCCGAGGGCCTGCACGTCTTCGCGGTGCGCTACGGGCCCGGCGGGGAGTTCACGCCCGCCTTCGAGTACGGTGCCGACGGACTGACCGTCCGCACCGAGGCCTTCACGGCCGTCATCGGTGATCCCGCCGGAGACGCCCAGGGAGAGCCGGAGTTGACCCTGCGCGCGTGAGCGCCGGCGTACGGGGAGCGGCCTACCGGAACGCCTCGGCGTTTCGTCGCGCCCACTCCGCGAACGTCCCCGGCGCCCGCCCGGTGACCCGCTCGATGTCGGGGCTGATCCGCTGCTCGGCCGGGGTGGGCGTGCCGAGGACGGCGAGGGTGGTGTCGACCACCGGCTCGGGCATGAAGTGCAGCAGCCGCGCCCGGGCCTCGTCCCGGCCCAGCTCGACGAACCGGACCGGCTCACCGACCGCCTCCCCGAGGTCCAGGGCCTGCTGACGGGGCGTCACCACGGCCGGGCCGGTCAACTCGTAGGCTTCCCCGGCGTGTCCGTCCTCGCGCAGGGCCACCGCGGCCACCGCCGCGATGTCGGCCGGGTCGACCGTGGGCAGACCGACGTCCCCGAAGGGCGCGGCCACCGTGCGCTGTTCCCGCACGGAATCCGCCCACTGGAACGCGTTGGAGTGGAAGGCGCCCGGTCGCAGCAGGGTCCACGCCAGCCCTGAGCGTTGTACGGCCTCCTGGATGGCGCGCGCCGTACCGCCGTGCGAGGCCGACTCCGGCCTGGTCACCACGCCCAGCGAGGACAGCAGCACCACCCGGCGCACCCCGCCGGCCTCGGCCACCTCCAGCAGCCGCGGGACGTCGAGCAGATGCGCGACAGGGCCGCCGTCGTGCAGGAACAGTGCCTCCGCGCCGTCGACCACGGGCTTGAGGCTGTCGGGATCCGTCAGCTCCGCCCGCCGCGACAGCACGCCGTCCGGCACGTCCCCCTCGGCGATCCGCCGCGACGTCGCCGTCACCTCGGCACCCGAAGCGGCCAGCGTCCGGACGAGCTCCCGGCCGACGTTCCCCGTCGCCCCCGTCACCACGATCATGAGCAACTCCCTTGTGAAACCGGCGTTGTTGCCGACGAAGGGACGCTAACACCGTGGATATAGTAGGTACCTAGAGGAAAGTGACTACCCCGGAGGGACGCGGATGCAGGTCACGGACACCGCTCAGGACCCCGAACTCGCCTGCCCCATAGCGCCGGTGGTGGACATCGTGTTCAGCCGCTGGACCACCCCGATCCTGTGGAGCCTGCACGCGCACGGCCGGCAGCGGTTCGTCGAGCTGGAGCGGCGGATCACGAAGATCACGCCCAAGGTGCTGACCCAGCGGCTGCGCCAGCTGGAGCGTGACGGGCTGGTGGTGCGGACGTACCACCCCGAGGTGCCACCCCGGGTCGAGTACGAGATCAGCGAGCTGGGCCGCACCCTCGGCCCGCTCTTCGCGCACCTCGCCGACTGGTCCGCCGACCACCTCGACGCGGTCGAACAGGCCCGGCAGGCCTACGACACCGCCTGACGGCCCGCCGGCGCCGTGGCCGGCACGATCAGGTCCGCCCGGTCCCGGGTCGCGGCGACCAGGTCGGCGTTGCGCTGGTCCGTGCCCAGCACCCAGGCCACGGCCTCCTTGTGCCCCTTGCCGAACTCCTCGTGGCGGGCGACCAGCCGGCGGATCCGCTCCCGCTCGTCCAGCTCGCAGAACCACACCTCGTCCAGCTGCCGCCGCACCCGTGTCCACGCGCCCGTGTCCAGCAGCAGATAGTTCCCCTCGGTCACCACAAGGCGGGCCGTCGGCGCCACCGGCACGGCCCCGGCGATGGGCTGCTCCAGCACCCGCTCGAAGCCGGGCGCGTACACGATGCCGTCGTCCTCCCGCCCGCGCAGCCGCCCCAGCAGCGCCGCGTATCCCGCCGCGTCGAAGGTGCCGGGCGCGCCCTTGCGGTCGCGGAGGCCGAGCCGGTCCAGCTCGACGTCGGCCAGATGGAAGCCGTCCATGGGGACGTGCGCCACCCACGGCTCACCGCCCGCGTTGAGCTCCCGCACCAGGGTCTCGGCGAGCGTCGTCTTCCCCGCGCCGGGGCTGCCCGCGATACCGAGGATCGCGCGCCGGTCGGCCCGGACGAGGGAACGGGCGCGGAGGAGCAGGTCGTCGAAAGTCAGGGGCACACGGAGAGTGTGTCACCCGCCGCCGGGCGAGGACCCGGGGCGGCGGGGAGGATGGCGAGGGGACCCAGGAGGGAGCCGCCACCGTGCCCGACGACGTCACACAGATCCGCACCCTCATCACCGACTGGGCCGACGCCGTGCACCGGGGCGACCTCGACGGCGTGCTCGCGGGGCACGCCGAGGACATCGTCATGTACGACGTGCCGCCGCCCCACCACGGCATCCACGGACTGGCCGCCTACGGCGCCGCCTGGCCCCCGTTCTTCGCCTGGCAGGCCCAGGGCGCCTGCTTCGACATCGAGACCCTCGACGTCACCGCCGGCTCCGAGGTCGCCTACGCCCACGCCCTCCTGCGCTGCGCGACCCCCGAGGAACTCGCCGAACACCCCACCCTGCGCCTGCGGCTGACGTTCGGTCTGCGCAAACAGGACGGCCGCTGGCTCGTCGCCCACGAGCACCACTCGTTCCCGCACGACTGACGCACAGGTTGCGCCGATTATCGGACGAAATATGAGGCACCTGGCCGAACTTCGCGCTGCGTACAGACGGGACGCGGGTTAGTTTGTCCGTGTTTTCTGTATTTCCCCAGCTCAAAGCCGTGGGGTCTCAGGAGCCCTACGGCGTGTAGGGGTGAGGGGTGGACGATGACGCAGGGCGTGAACGCCGTGCTGACAGGCGCGCGAAGGCACGAGACGGTGCCCGTGCCCGGCAGGCTCCGGCGGACGCGCGGGGACGCCCTGCTCGCCGGCGTGGCCGCCGCGTTCGTCCTCGCCCAGCTGGCACTCGTACGGCCCGGAATGGGCCTCGGCTGGGATGAGACCGTGTACGTCAGCCAGGTCGGCGCCCAGGCCCCCGCCTCCTACTTCAGCGCCCCACGCGCGCGTGGCGTGTCCCTGCTGGTGGCGCCGATCGCCTCCTGGTCGACGTCCACACCCCTGCTGCGGATCTATCTCGCGGTCCTGTCCGGACTCGCCCTCTACCTCGCACTGCGCGTCTGGCGCGGAGTCTTCCCCGCCCGCGTCCTCGCGGGCGCCGGGGCACTCTTCGCCTCCCTGTGGGTGACGCTCTACTACGGTCCGCAGGCCATGCCCAACTACTGGGTGGCGATCGGCGCCCTGGTGGCCGTGGGCTGCTTCCTGAAGGGCCGGGTGTGGGGCGTGCTGGCGGGCGCCGCCCTGATGGCCCTGATGCGGCCCACCGACGCCGTCTGGGTGACGGTGCCCCTCCTCGTCCTCACGGTCGTGGGCCGACGGTGGCGGCTGCTCGGCGGTCTCGTCGCGGGGCTCGCCCTCGGCGCCGCCCAGTGGGTGATCGAGGCGTACGTCAGCTACGGCGGCCTGGCGCAGCGGCTGCACGAGGGCTCCCGCATCCAGGGCGGGCTCGGCTGGAACTTCGCCGTCGACGACCAGATGAAGAGCCAGGTCGGCCGCACCCTGTGCCGCCCGTGCACCGGCTCGATGCCCCATCCCGCGCTGACCGTGTGGTGGCTGGTCCTCCCGGTGCTCGCCGTCCTCGGCCTGGTCGTCGCCGTCCGCGCCCGGCGCACCGCGCACAGCCTGATCCCGCTGCTCTGCGCCACCACGGCGGCGTTCCCGTACCTGTTCCTGATCGGGTACGCGGCCCCCCGCTTCCTCCTGCCCGCCTACGCCCTGGCCGCGATCCCGATCGCCGACGGCCTCCTCCGTCTCGTGACCGCGCCCGGCGGCGGATGGCGGCCGATGGCCACGACCCTCGTCGCGCTCGGCCTCGCCGCGCACCTGGCGGTGCAGTACGCCGTCGTCGACCGCGTCGTCACCCGCGGCACCACCGACCGCCAGGCCTGGGAGCGGACCGCCGACGAACTCCACCGCCTGGGCGTCAGCCCGCCCTGCGTGCTCACCGGGTACGAGGCGCTGCCCATCGCCTACTACACCGGCTGCTCCTCCGCGGCCGTCAAGGGCCCCAACACCAACTCCACGGCGGCCGAGATCCAGGACGCCGCCCGCCGCGTCCCGGTCGCCCACCTCGTCTACCCGGGCAGCCCTCCCGCCGGGTACGCCCGCGACTGGACCCCGTACCGGCTGGCGGACGGGGCGGACGTACGGGTCGGCCCCGCAGGGGACGGCGGCGGCGCCCGGACGACGTACGGGCCGGACGCACCGGCCGGGGACGGCGGCGGCCCATGACGTCCGAACCGGTCGTCGTCGCCGCCCCTGGCCGAAGACGCGTCTACTGGCACGGCGCGCTCTCGCTCGCCGTCCTGATCGGCGCGGCCTGTCTCGCCCGGCGGCACTGGCCGGTGCTCGAACAAGGGGCCGTGCGGCTCGCCGTCGCCGACCAGGGCTGGCTGCTGGTGGGGGCCACGGCCGCCGCCGCGACCTGGGTCTGCGCGGCACTGGCCCAGCAGGGCGCGGTGGTGCGGCGGCTGCCCCAAGGGCGGCTCGTGGCCGCGCAGTTCGCCGCCTGTGCCGCCAACCACCTGCTGCCGGCCGGGCTCGGCGCGGGCGTGGTCAACCTCCGCTTCCTCATGCGCTGCGGGCTGCCGGCCGGCCGCGCGGCGAGCGCCCTCGCCGTGAAGGGCACCGCGGGGGTGGCCGTCCGGGCCGTCCTGATCGTCGCGCTCACGGTGGCCTGCCCCGGCGTCCTGCGGATGCCGCGGCTCTCGGCGGGCGTGCTCCTCGCGCTGCTTGCCGCGGCCGTCGGCGTGGCCGGTGTGCTGGCCTGGTCGCGGTGCCGGCGCGCGCTGGCCGCCGTGATCGCCGACATCAGGGCCGTGCACGCCAACCCGTCCCGGGCCGCGGCCCTCTGGGGCGGCTCGCTCGCCTTCGCCGCCCTGCACGCCCTCGTCCTGATCGCCGTCACCCAGGCCGTGGCCCTGTCGCTGCCCCCGGCCCGGGTGGCGCTGCTCTATCTCGCCGCCAGCAGCGCCGCCGCCCTGCTGCCCACCCCCGGCGGCCTCGGCTCCCTCGACGCGGCCCTGGCCCTCGCCCTCACCGCCTCGGGCGCCCCGGCCACCGCGGCCGCCTCCGCCGTGCTCGGCTACCGGCTCCTGACGGTGTGGCTGCCGCTGGTGCCGGGCCTCGTGGTGCTCGGGGTGCTGGTGCGGCGCAAGGCGTTGTGAGAGCAACGGGACGCTTCCCGAGGGCAGTTGTGACGACGACCGCGTGTTTCCCGCACGGCGGCTACAGGTAGGACTCGGATGTCGGCCCGGGCAGACGAGGGGGAACGCCATGACGGACAGTGAGCGGGGCGGGCGGTTGGGGGAGGAGTTCTTCACTCCCGGTACCTCGTCCTTCACCGAGTTCCTGGCCGCGCACCGACCGGCGCTGCTGCCCACCCGCAGGCCCTTCCCGGACGGAGTGCGTGCCGCGCCCGACGCCTTCCCGCACGGCACCACCGTGCTGGCCCTCGCCTACCGCGACGGTGTGCTGATCGCCGGCGACCGCCGGGCCACGATGGGCAACCTCATCGCCCAGCGCGACCTGGAGAAGGTGCACCCGGCGGACGACTACACCGCGGTCGCCTTCGCCGGCACCGTCGGCCTCGCACTGGACATGGTGAAGCTGTACCAGGTCGAGCTCAAGCACTTCGAGAAGATCGAGGGCATCCCGATGACCCTCAACGCCAAGGCCCGGCGCCTGGCGGGCATGATCCGGCAGAACCTCGGCCAGGCCATGCAGGGCCTCGCCGTCGTCCCCCTCCTCACCGGCTACGACCACACCGCACCGGACGGCGAGAAGGGCCGCATCTTCAGCTTCGACGTCGCCGGCGGCCTGTACGAGAAGACCGACTTCCACGCCGAGGGCTCCGGCTCGCCCTACGCCCGCGGCGCGCTGAAGAAGCTGTTCCACCGGGGCATGTCCCGCCGGGAGGCCGCGCTCTCCGCCCTCCAGGCCCTCTACGACGCGGCGGACGACGACTCCGCGACCGGCGGCCCCGACATCAACCGCCGGATCTTCCCGATCGTCTCGGTCATCACCGAGGACGGCTTCGAGCGGCTGCCCGAACCGGAGACGGAGGAACTGACCCGCGAGATGGTCGAGCACCGCCGCAGCAGCCCGGACGGCCCGACGGCGACCCCCTGACACCGTCCTGACCGTGGACTTTCCCCTCCCGTGGGGAAGATCTGCCACGGCCTTTACTGCACATGAGTTGCAGGTACTGGAGGATGGCACGAGGCTGCGGTGCGCGGCCGTACGACCGAACGAAAGATCCTCCCCGTATGACGGCCGCCCCTGACTCCGCTCCGCTCTGGTCCCGTGTCCGCGGCTCGATGACACGGGAGGAGTGGATCAGGGTCGGGGGGATGGCCGCGTTCATCGTGGCGCTCCATGTGATCGGCTGGTTCACGCTGGTCGCCCTCGTCGCCCCCGGGCACTACAGCGTCGGCGAGAAGTCCTTCGGCATCGGGATCGGCGTGACCGCCTACACCCTCGGCATGCGGCACGCCTTCGACGCCGACCACATCGCCGCGATCGACAACACCACCCGCAAGCTCATGGGGGAGGGGAAACGGCCCCTGTCGGTGGGGTTCTGGTTCTCCCTGGGCCACTCCAGTGTCGTCTTCGCCCTGACCTTCCTGCTCTCCCTCGGCGTCAAGGCCCTCGCCGGCCCCGTCCGCGACGACGACTCGGGACTCCATGACGTCACCGGCCTGATCGGCACGACGGTCTCCGGCGTCTTCCTCTACGTCATCGCCGGCATCAACCTCGTCATCCTGGCCGGGATCTGGAAGGTGTTCCGCAGGATGCGCTCGGGGAGCTTCGACGAGGCGGCCCTGGAGGAGCAGCTGAACAACCGCGGCTTCATGAACCGGCTCCTCGGCCGCATCATGAAGTCGATCACCGAGTCCTGGCAGATGTACCCCCTCGGCCTCCTCTTCGGCCTCGGCTTCGACACCGCCACCGAGGTCGCGCTGCTCGTCCTCGCGGGCTCGGGCGCCGCGTCCGGGCTGCCCTGGTACGCGATCCTGTGCCTGCCCGTCCTCTTCGCCGCCGGCATGTCCCTGCTGGACACCATCGACGGCACCTTCATGAACTTCGCCTACGGCTGGGCCTTCTCCAAACCGGTCCGCAAGGTCTACTACAACCTCACCGTCACCGGCCTGTCCGTCGCCGTCGCCCTCGTCATCGGCACGGTCGAACTCCTCGGCCTCGTCGCCGAGAAGGCCGACCTGCACGGCCCCTTCTGGGACTGGATCTCCGGCCTCGACCTCAACGCCCTCGGCTTCGTGGTCGTCGCCCTGTTCGTCCTGACCTGGATCGTCGCCCTGCTGGTGTGGAAGTACGGCCGCATCGAGGAGAAGTGGACGGCCGACCTGGCCGACCACTGACGCGGATCAGGCGCGCAGCCCCACTTCCTTCCGCCACTTGACGATCTGCTTGTCCGGCTCGCCCGTGTACGACCAGGGAGTCCGGGTCGCCCGCCGTCCGAGCATCCGGAACAGCGCCCCCGCGATGTCCGGCAGGCCCGCGAGACAGGCCGCGTGGGTCAGGTAGTTGAGGTCGCGGAGCTCGGCGGGGGTGACCTCGGTCTCCGGGCGGCCCGCGATCCAGCGGTGCCAGGTGCGGCGTACGTCGCTGACGGCGCCGTCGTTGCTCCAGTGCTGCGCCAGGGCCACCGAGGACTGCCGTCCTTTGGCGGCGTCCAGGGCGAAGCGGAACTCCTCGACGCGGGCGTACTGGACGAGCACCGGGAGCGCGCAGCCCGGCGGTGCCACGCCGGCCGCGTCGCGCGCGAAGTCGTACATCAGACCGTGCGTGCCGTGCCAGCGGGACGAGTAGTAGTGCAGCACCTGGAGATGGCCCTCCACGCTGTACGGGTCGCGCTGGTGCAACTCGTCCCACCAGCGCGCCAGTTCCTGCCGGCGTACGCCCGAGGGGTACAGCCGGGCCACGGAGATCAGGGAGATCCACGGCGTCGGATCGTCCGGGTACGCGGAAGCGGCCTGGAGGCAGGACGTCACCGCGGTGTCGACGCGGTGCTGCTCGATCGGTACACCCCGGCCCGCGGCGATCGCCACGTTGAACGCCCGGGCCGTCTCCGTAGCCGCCCGCAGCACCAGCGCGTCGGCGCTGTGCGGCTCGGCGGCCAGCCAGGACTCCGCCGTCGAACTGCCCGCGCAGGCCTGGGCCAGGACCCGGACCCGGTGGCCGCGAACCGGCCAGTCGGGGCCGGTGGCCCGCAGCAGCTCCCGCAGGCCCTGCCAGCGGCCGATCACGATGTCCTGGCGGGCCGTGGTGAGGGGCACGTCCCCGAGATCGGGGTCGAAGTCGGGAGCGAAGCGGTCTCGCGCCATCGTCGTCTCCCTCAGAAATCGGTGGGGAGACCCTCATGGGCACGGGACTGCGCGGGCACGGCCCGGTCGGGGACGTACTCCGCCTCGACGGTGCGCGCGGCGTCCAGCTTGGCGGGCCGGTAGTAGTCGCTGCCCTGCCGCCAGTACCAGAGCATCGGGACCAGCCCGACGGCGAGCCCGCCCACGCCGATGCCGACCGCGGCGCCGCTCAGCTCGCCCAGCGACTCGACGAAGACCCAGAACATGAACAGCGCGCCCAGCAGCGGCCACAGCCCGCCGAAGAAGAAGTTCGACGCCGACCTCAGCAGCATCTTCCGGTAGGCGACCACCACCGCGAGGCCCGCGAGACCGTAGTAGACGGCGATCTGGAGACCGATCGCCGAGATCGCGTCGGACAGGATGTCGCCCACCGAGCCCAGCGCGTTGGAGGCGATGAACATCACCAGCGCCACCGCGCCGACCACGGCGATGGCGACCCACGGCGTGTTCCACTCGCGGTGCACCTTGCCCAGCGCGGACGGCATCGTACGGTCGCGGCCCATCGCGAACAGCGAGCGCGTCACCTGGATCAGCGTGGTCTCCAGGGTGGCGATGGTGGACAGCATCACCGCGACGACGAGCAGCTTGCCGCCCCAGCCCGGCCAGACCTCCTCGCCCAGCACCGCCAGCACATTGGCGTCGTTGTCCTGGATCTGCGTCGAGGTCAGCACGACGTTCACCGCGACGGTGAACACCTCGAACAGCAGGAAGACGATCCCGACCCCGATCAGTCCCGCGAGTCCCGTCGTACGACGGCTGTTGCGGGTCTCCTCGCTGAGGTTGCTGGTGACGTCCCAGCCCCAGTAGTAGAACGCGGCGATCAGCGCACCGGACGCGAACCCGGACACGCCGTCGAACTGGTCGAAGCCGAACCAGGACCAGTCGAAGACCCGGGCGTTGTCCGTGTGGAAGAAGGCGAGCACGGCGAACAGGGCCAGTATCACCAGCTCGACACCGGACATCAGGAGCTGGGCGCGGACGGTGAGCCGGGCGCCGCCGAGCACCACGAGGAGCATGATCACGAACCAGGCCGCGCCGACCAGGGTGGACAGCGCGGTGTCGTCGGCGAGGTTCTCGTCGAACAGCGCCAGCGTCATCGAACCGGCGGGCAGCGAGCCGGCCACCATGAAGATGGTCGCCGAGACCACCAGCGCCCAGCCGCTCAGAAAGCCGAGGAAGGGGTGCAGCGTGCGCCCCACCCAGGAGTAACTGGCGCCCGCGTTCACGTCGATACGGCCGAGATAGCTGAACGCCAGCGCGATGCCCAGCATCGGGATCGCGCAGTACAGGAGCGCCGCCGGGCTGGCCAGGCCCACCGCGCCGACGAGCACCGCGGTGGTCGCGGCGATCGAGTAGGCCGGGGCGCTGCCCGCGACGGCCATCACCACCGTGTCGAATGTGCCGAGGGCGTTGGCCTGCAGCCCTCTGCCCCTGTTGTTGCTCATGCGCAAACTGCTTTCCGTCGTGCACGACGCGGGGACGACCAGGCCCCGACGACGTAATGGGGGGTGGGGGGTTGGACCCGCCTCGGACCGGAGGGAGGATGGCCTCGGCCAGGGGCGGCACATGGGGGGCGGCGGACACCGTTCAGCATCGCGTCGGCAGACGGTCACACACCGTGTGTGCGAGTGATGATAGCCCTACCGGGCGCCCTTTCAAGATTGACCGGAAGGCAATCTCCCGGATCCAACTGCCCCGCAGGTCAGGGGCTTTGTCGAGCCCGCAGGTCAGTCCCCGATCCGGTCGATCTGACGGAGTTTGTTGGTGGCGTCGAGAGCGGCGACCTTGTAGGACTCGGCGAGCGTCGGGTAGTTGAACACCGCGTCGACGAGATAGTCGACCGTGCCGCCGCAGCCCATCACCGACTGCCCGATGTGGATGAGCTCGGTGGCCCCCGTCCCGAAGCAGTGCACCCCGAGCAGCGTGCGGTCCTCGGGGGACACCAGCAGCTTCAGCATGCCGTGCGAGTCGCCGATGATCTGGCCGCGCGCCAGCTCCCGATAACGGGATATACCGACCTCGAACGGCACACTCTCCTCGGTGAGTTGGTCCTCCGTCCGCCCCACGAAGCTGATCTCCGGGATGGTGTAGATGCCGATCGGCTGCAACTGGTGCATCTGCCCGACCGGTTCGCCGAAGGCGTGGTACGCCGCCGAACGCCCCTGCTCCATCGAGGTCGCGGCCAGCGCCGGGAACCCGATGACGTCCCCGACGGCGTAGATGTGCGGCACCTCGGTGCGGTAGAACGCGTCGACCGTGATCCGGCCCCGCCGGTCCGCCGACAGGCCCGCCTTGTCCAGGTCGAGTTCGTCGGTGAGGCCCTGCCGGCCCGCCGAGTACATGACGGCGTCGGCGGGGATCTTCTTGCCGCTCTCCAGGATCGTGAGCGTGCCCCGGGGATGCCGCTCGACCGCGGCCACCGTCTCTCCGAAGCGGAAGGTCACGGCGAGGTCCCGCAGGTGGTACTTGAGCGACTCGATCACCTCGACATCGCACATGTCGAGCATCCCCGCGCGCTTCTCCACCACGGTGACCTTGCTGCCGAGCGCGGCGAACATCGACGCGTACTCCATGCCGATGACCCCGGCGCCCACGATGACCATGGAGCGCGGAACCCGTTCCAGGGCAAGGACGTTGTCCGAGTCCATGATGGTCCGGCCGTCGAACTCGACACTGTCGGGACGGGCCGGCCGGGTACCGGTGGCGATCACGATGTGTTCGGCGCTGAGCATCCGTTCATGCCCGGTCACCTCGCGCAGGGCGACGGTGTGCGCGTCGACGAAGCGTCCGGTTCCGGCGAAGAGGGAGACCTGGTTGCGGGAGAGCTGGCTGCGGATGACATCGACCTCGCGGCTGACCACGTGCTGGGTGCGGGCGGTCAGATCGGCGACGGTGATGTCCTCCTTCAGCCGGTAGCTCTGGCCGTACAGATCGCGCTGGGTGAGACCGGTGAGGTACAGCACCGCCTCGCGCAGGGTCTTGGAGGGAATGGTGCCGGTGTGGATGGAGACCCCGCCGACCATGTCGGGGCGGTCGACGACGGCCACCCGGCGGCCCAGCTTGGCCGCGGCGATGGCGGCCTTCTGGCCACCCGGACCGGATCCGATGACGAGCATGTCGAAGTCGGGCACCCTCCGCAGTCTGGCAGCCCGAGGGCCCGCTCCGAAAGGGTGAACCGGCGGACACCGTGCAAGGGTTGGCCCGCGGGGCGACACTGGTGGCATGGGCCATCGACTCGATGACGCGAGCGCACCCGCCCGGCTGGCCGGCCCCGACGAGGGCATCGGCCCGGACGAACTCGCCCTCGCCACCCGCAACCACGGACTGCCCCTGGAGGCCCTGCGCCACGACCTCACCCCGCCGGGCCTGCACTACGTCCTGACGCACTACGACATCCCGTACGTCCCCGACGAGACGGCATGGCGGCTCACCGTCGGCGGCCTGGTCCGCCGCCCGCTGCGGCTGGACCTGGCCGAACTGCGGGCGTTCCCGCAGGTCACCACCCGGGTGACACTGGAGTGCGCGGGCAACGGACGGGCCCTGCTGACGCCCCGCCCGGTGAGCCAGCCCTGGCTCGTCGAGGCGGTCGGCACCGCCGAGTGGACGGGCGTCCCGCTGCGGCTGCTCCTGGAGCGGGCCGGCGTCGAGTCCGGCGCCGTCGACGTGGTCTTCACCGGTGCCGACCACGGGGTGGAGCGCGGGGTCGAGCAGGACTACCAGCGCGCCCTGCCGCTCGCCACGGCCACGGGCGGCGCACCCGAGGTGCTGGTGGCGTACGCCATGAACGGCGCCCCGCTGCCGCCCCAGCACGGCCACCCGCTGCGGCTGGTCGTGCCCGGCTGGTACGGCATGGCGCAGGTGAAGTGGCTGCGTGAAGTGACCGTCACCGACACGCAGTTCACCGGATTCCAGCAGGCCGTCGCCTACCGCGTCCGGCAGCACCCCGAGGACCCCGGCGAACCCGTCACCCGCATCGTGCCCCGCGCCCTGCTGGTGCCGCCGGGATTCCCGGACTTCATGTCCCGGGCCCGCGTGGTCCGGCCTGGCCCGGTGGCGCTGGAGGGGCGCGCGTGGTCGGGGGCGGCGCCCGTGGCGCGGGTCGAGGTGAGCGCCGACGGCGGACACACCTGGGACCGGGCGGAGCTGGAGCCGGACGGCGGGCACCGCTGGGCGTGGCGCCGATGGCGTGCCATGTGGACGGCGACGCCCGGTGAGCATGTGCTGAGCGCGCGGGCCACGGACGAGGACGGGCACACGCAGCCGCTCGAACAGCCGTGGAACCGGGGCGGGTTCGCCAACAACCTGGTCCAGCGGGTGCCCGTGCTCTGCCTGGACGAGGACGCGCCGGACTGACGGGCCCGGTGCGGACCGGGCCCGCGACGGCGCCGGTTCAGGGCAGCAGCTTCTCCAGGGCCGCGGGCCCCTCGGCCTCGATCTTGCGCCTGGCCCATTCCAGGTTGCGCGGGGTCAGGTCCCTGCCTGCGGCAAGCACCACGTCCTCGGGCGACACCTCGGTGCCGGTACGGGTGTGGAGCAGGGCGTCCGGGGTGGCGCGGTCCTCGGACGGCCCGGACGCGTCGGGCTGTGACGTCGGCATGATCTCTGCTCCTCGGGTCGTCAGCGGGTCCGATATCACCATTCACCTGGAGAGCGCGGCGTGCATCCGGAGCGGCCACGGCCGGGATGCCGACGTGATCGGCCGGGCGTCTAATGGGAGTAGCCGGGGGCAGCGAACGAAAGTCCAGGCCATGTCACCCACCCGAGACACCGCAGGGGACGAGGGGACCGCCGCCATCGGGGCACTGCGACGGCTGGGGCAGTGGTGCGCCCGGCACTTCGTGATCGTCATCGTCGCCTGGCTCGTGGCCCTGGTCGCCGTGCAGGCCCTCAACCGGTCCGTCGGCGGTGAGTACCAGGACAACTTCTCCCTCCCGGACGTGCAGTCCCAGCAGGGCCTGGACGTCCTGAAGAAGCACGACCCGGCGGCGGGCGGCTACAGCAGCCAGATCGTCGTCCACGACGGCGACAAGGCCCTCACCGCACTGGACTCCCAGATGTCCACGGCCGTCGCCGACCTGCAGAAGCTGCCGCACGTCCTGGCCGTCCAGAACCCGCTCACCGCCACCGCCTCGCCGGTGGGCCCGCTGTCCTCCGACGCGAAGACCGCCTACGTCACCGTCCGCTTCGACGTCCAGCCCTCCACCCTCGGCGACGACTACCTGCCCGGCGTCGACAAGGCCGTCCAGCCGCTCAGGGCGGCCGGCGCCGACGTCGAGTACGGCGGGCCGCTCGGCGAACTGGCGCGGCCCGCCGCCGACGACCGGGTGAGCGAATTGATCGGTTTCGCCGTGGCGATCGTCGTGCTGCTCGTCGGCTTCGGCAGTGTGATCGCCGCCGGACTGCCCCTGGTGACCGCTTTGATCAGTGTGATCGGCGGCCTCGCCTGTCTGGGACTGCTCGCCTCCGCGTTCACCTTCGCCACCGTCTCGCCGACCCTGGCCACGATGATCGGGCTCGGAGTCGGCATCGACTACGCGCTGTTCCTGATCACCCGCCACCGCCAGAACCTCATGGACGGCGCCGACCCCGTCACCGCCGCGGGCCGGGCCACCGCCACCAGTGGCCGCGCCGTGCTGGTCTCCGGCTGCACGGTCATCGTGGCGCTCGCCGGACTGTCCGCGTCCGGCGTGACCTTCATCGGCAAACTCGGGCTCGCCGCGGCCGTCACGGTCGTCTCCGCCGTCCTCGGCGCCCTCACCCTGGTCCCGGCCCTGCTCGGCCTGATCGGTACCCGGATCGACCGCTACCGGGTCCGCCGCCCCGTCGCCGAGACCGACGCCGAGCCGGGCGCGACCCCGCACGGCACCTGGCACCGCTACGCGCAGCGCGTCGAACACCACCCCTGGCGCTATCTGGCCGCGGGCGTCACCGCCGTGGTCGTCCTCGCCATCCCGGTGTTCTCCATCCAGCTCGGCCACATCGGCGACGGCGCCGACCCCAGGTCCTTCACCGACCGGCGCGCCTACGACCTGATGACCGACGCCTTCGGCCCCGGATCCAACGGTCCGCTCACCGTCGTCATCGACCAGAGCGGCGTCCCCGACTCCGGGCGCTCCGCCCTCGCGAGCCAGGCCCAGAAGACCCTCGACGGCGTGTCCGGCGCGGCCGCCGTCACCCCGCTGACACCCACCAAGGACGGCGACGTCCTCATCGGCACCGTCTACTCGAAAACCTCACCGCAGAGCGCCGACACCACCGACCTGACCAACCGCCTGGTCGACGACACCCTGCCCGCCGCGGTCACCGGCACCGACGCCCAGGGCTATGTCACCGGCACGACCGCGGCCCAGGTCGACTTCCGCGACATCGTCTCCAGCCGGCTGCCGCTGATCATCGGCGTGGTGGTCGCGCTGGCCTTCCTGATCATCCTCGCCGTCTTCCGCGGCCTGCTCGTCGCCGTGAAGGCGGCCGTCCTCAACGTCCTGTCCATCGCCGCCTCGTACGGTGTCGTCGTCGCCGTCTTCCAGTGGGGCTGGGGCGGACCCGCGCTCGGGGTCTCCGGCAAGGTGCCCATCGAGAGCTATGTGCCGATGATGATGTTCGCGATCATCTTCGGGCTGAGCATGGACTACGAGATCTTCCTGCTCTCCCGGGTGCACGAGGCCTGGGTGCGCACCGGGAACGCCGAGGCGTCGGTCGCCCACGCGCTGGAGATCACCGCCCGTGTCATCACCTGCGCGGCACTGATCATGGTGAGCGTCTTTGCCGCGTTCATCGTCAGCGACAACATCGTGGTCAAGATGCTCGGACTGGGCCTCGCCGTGAGCGTCCTGATCGACGCGACCGTCGTACGGCTGCTCATGGTCCCGGCGGTCATGACCCTCCTGGGCCGGCACGCCTGGTGGACACCCCGCTGGCTGGACCGGGTCCTGCCGCACATCGACGCCGAGGGGGAGCACGAGGCGGCGGCCGCCAGACCGAAGGTCATGCAGGGCTGAGGACGAGCATCGTCACGTCGTCCAGCACGGTCCCGCAGTGTCCGGTGACGTCGCGCCACACCCGCCGCACCATGACCGCCGGTTCGTCGTCGGCGAACCCGGGGAGCCGCTCCAGCAGCGGGTAGAAGTCCCCGGCCGCGCTCCGGGCCTCCGAGACCCCGTCGGAGGCGAGGAAGAGCCGGTCGCCCGCCCGCAACGGCACCGTGAGCCCCCGCGGCACCCCCGCCCCGGCCAGCCCGAGCCCCAGCGGCACACCCGCCGTCACCTCCAGCTCGACGGCCCGCCCGTCCCGCAGCAGCACGGGCGCCGGATGCCCGCACACCACGACCCGCACGGAGCGCGCGTCGGGCGCGAACTCCAGCAGCACCGCCGTCGCGAACAGCTCCGCGTGCGGCACGTCCGCCGAGTCCACCACCAGCCGCCGGTCGAGCCGCGCCGCGACCGACTCCGGGTCCGGCTGGTCGAGCACCGCCTCCCGGAAGGCGCCCAGCAGCGAGGCGACCGTGGCCACGGCCGACAGCCCGTGCCCCTGCACATCGCCCATCACCGCACGCACCCCGTAAGGGCCCTGCCGTACGTCGAAGAAGTCCCCGCCCACCAGGGTCCCGCGCTGCGCCGCCCGGTACAGGCCCGTGCACTCCACCGGCCCCACCCGTTCCGGCAGCGGCGGAACGACGGCCCGCTGGGCGGCCTCCGCGACGGCGCGCTCGGTGACCAGCTGGGCGTCACGCCGGCTGCGGACGAATGACACGAGCACACTCAGCGCCGCCACGAAGCTCACGGTGAGCAGATCGGTGGTGCCGGGGTCGTTGAGCTGGAACGCCGGGACGACCAGCACGGTCACCACCAGCGCGCCGAGCAGCGCGGTCGCGAGGGGCCCGTACGACAGCACGGCCAGCGGCGGGATGGCGCCCAGCAGGAAGCCGATGTCGAGCGGGGCGGTACTGGTCAGGGTCGCCGCGCACACCCCCGCGAGCAGGGCGGGCGGCAGGATCCGCACCCAGCCGGGCGGCGGGGCGCCGTGCAGCCAGCCCCGCCGGTCCCAGTCCCGGAGATCCCGGATGACGTGCGCCTTTCCCACGCCTCCACGCTCCTACGGCCGGGCCCGCCGCGCACGCCGAGTGAGCCGCCGCGTAAATCCGGTGGACGCGCGCCCCGATGATCTCCTAGCGTGTGCGTGTCACGCCCCGAGACGAGACGGAAGGAGGCGAGAGCCATGCAGTTCATCCACATCCAGCGCTCCCTTCCCGTTGCCCCCGGCGTGTGCATCTGACCTTCCCGGGAGCGCTCCACGCAGTTCACATCCCGGAGGAATCCATGACCGCTCTGGTCATCCGCGCTCTCGACGAGAGCACCGCCCACGAGTTCGACTCCCTGCCCGACCCGCTCGGCGTGCGCGAAGCACACCCGCTGACCCAACACCGCCCCGAATGGCAGCGCGTGGCGGTGCGCGACGGCCGGATCGTCGCCCGCGCCGCCTGGTGGGGCGGCCCCGACGACACCGAACCGCTCTGCGTCGACCGGCTCGACCTGGCCGAAGGCGAGACGGAGGCGGCCGCCGAACTCCTGCGCACGGCGCTCTGGCAGGTCGACATCGACTTCAGCCTCCCGCCCGGCTGGCGCGAGGACCCGGCGCTCCGCGCGGCCGTCGAGGCCCGCTTCGCCGCCGCACGCTCCGCCGGGTACGAGCTCCTGGTCGAGCGCTTCAAGTACAACTGGACCCCCGAGTGCGGTCTGCCGGAGCGACCGGGCCGTCTGGTCTTCGCCGCCGAACCGGACGACGCGGTCTTCTTCGACGCGCTGCGCCGCATCCACTCCGCGACCCTGGACGCCCACACGCTCAAGACCATCGCCGAGGGCGGCCTCGACCGGGCGGCCCAGGAGGAGCTCGACTTCTTCCGCTGGTGCCCGTCCCCGCGCGCGTGGTGGCAGGTCGCCCGGACACCGGAGGGCGACCTGGTGGGCATCCATGTCCCGGCCCGCAACCACCAGGCCCCGATCGTCGGCTTCATCGGCGTCGTCCCCGAACAGCGCGGCCACGGCTACGCCTACGACCTGCTGACCGAGTGCACCCACTTCCTCGCGGAGCAGGGCGCCGACCGCATCGTCGCCGACACGGACCAGGGCAACCTGCCGATGGCCGCGCACTTCGCCAAGGTCGGCTACCCGGTCACGAGGGAGAGGGTGAACTTCCACCGCCCCGCCGACCAGGGGTAGGAAGCCCGGTAGAAGGCCCGACTGTCAGTGCCGGATGGCAAGGTGTCGGTGAGCAGCGGCACCAGGTGGCGGAGGCGGAGTTGGGGTTCGACGGCCAGGTCTGGCATCTGCGGCATCCGCACAGCGGCGACGAGCCGGTGGGGGAGATCCTGATCGACGACGCCGACTTCCCCTGGCTGTCGGGCCGCTTCACCGCCGCACCCGCCTTCGACGCCCTCCGAGAGCTGTTCGCGCGCGAACTCGCCTTGGTGGAAGGGGGCGAGGGGGAGGAGTGGGAGCGGGTCTACGACGAGATCAGGCGACGTGTGTCCCTGTGCTCGCCGGACGGCCCGGTCCCCGAGTTCCTGCTGCACATCGACGGGGACCGGGCCTGGTTCCGGTGGAGCGACGAACCGTTCGACGAATAGGTGACGAGGACCTGTATGCAGAGCGCAGCGGTGTCAATCGCGGAGACCTACGCACTCGGTGACGGACCGTGGACCTTCACACCCGTCACGCGCGGCGCGCTGGGGCAGATCTGGAAGCTGTCCGGGCCCGACTCGGCCTGGGCGGTGAAGGAACTGCTCTTCGGCTGCGACGAGGAACAGGTCCGGCGGGAGGCCGCGCTGCGCGACGCCTCGGAGAAGCTGGGGATCTCGGCGCCCCGGCTACTCCCGAACCGCGACGGCACCCATGTCACGCGGCTCACCGGCTCCCACGTGAAGCTGTACGACTGGGTCGACGGCACCGAGGCGGACCCCTCGGACCCGGCACTGCTGAGCTGGTGCGGCCGAACCCTCGCCCTCCTCCACCGGGCCGGAGAGGGGGCGCGCGAGACACCGGACGCCTGGTACGAGGAGTGTCCCCAGGACGCCGACTGGACGAGGCTGCACGCGGAGATCCGCCGGGCCGGGCTGCCGTGGGCGGACACGCTCGGCCGGTTCATCGACACCCGGATACCGGAGCTCGCCCGCCACGTCTCCGCCTCCGGCCCGGCCGACGTGGTGACATCGCACCTCGACATGCGGCCCCAGAACGTCCTGGTCGGCCCGGCCGGTCCCATCCTCCTCGACTGGGACAACGCCGGGCCCGTCTCGGCGGAACGCGAACTCGCCCGTGCCGTGTACGTGTGGGCGGGCGGCAACGACTTCTCGGCCGACGCCGCCCGACGGCTCGTGCGGGCGTACGTCGACGCGGGAGGCCGGGCGACGGTGAAGAGCCTGGACTCGTTCTCCATGCTGATCGCGACCGACCTGAACTTCGTGCGCGTCCAGGCCGAGTGCGCGATCGACCCCCATGTGACCCCGGAACAGCGCGAGTTCGGAAGCCGGATGGCCGTCGAGACGCTGGCGAGCCTGCCGGACCCGGCCGCCCTCGCCCGACTGACGGAGGCCGTCGCCACCGAGTGGTGATCGGCCTCAGTGGGTGAACGGCGCCCCGGTGTCAGCGACCGGCAGGGCCTCCGCGCCGACTGGCGGCCCCGACTCCCGGTGGGCGGTCCCTCCGGTCGGCTGGCGGCCCCGACTCCCGGCGAGCGGCCGTTCCGGCCGACTGGCAGCCTCAACACCGGGCAAGCAGCCCCTCCGTACCGACTCGCGGCCCCACACCCGGCAAGCAGCCCCACCGCACCGACCGCCGGCCATCCTCACCCCGTGAGCATCCCCTCCGCCGTCGACAGGATCTCCGTGACCCGCAGCCCGAACGCGGCGTCGCACGGATGCGGGCGGCCGGTGCGGGCGGCGGCGAGCAGGGCGTCCGCGGCGCGTTCGAGCGCGGGGACCGCGCCGTCCGGGCTGCGCGGGAGCAGCGCCACCCCGGCCTCGCCCCGCAGTTCCACGGAGGCTCCCGCCGCCGCGGGCGGGGCCGTCAGGCTCAGCGTGAGGGTGCTCGACGCGCCACCGGTGTGTTCGAGGACCAGGTGCACGGTGTCCGCGGGACCGTGCGCGGCCGCCGCGACCTGCCGTACGTCACCCAGGACCGGTAGCAGCACCGACAGGGCGTGCGGGCCCACGTCCCACAGCGCGCCCTTCTCCCGCCGCCACGGGGACGCCCCGAACGGGCTGTCCGTGGTGAACACCGCGCCGAGCCACTCGGCCCGCGCGGTGAACCAGCCCTCGACGGCGGCCTGTTCGGTGATCCATGCCTCGGTGACGCTCTGGAACCTGGTGGTGAAGAAGACGACCGAGGCGACCTGGGCCTCCCGCACCGCCTCCACCACGGCCCGGCCCTCCTCGACCGTCGGCGCGAGCGGCTTGTCCAGCAGCAGATGGCAGCCCGCCCGCGCCGCCCGCACCGCGAGGCCGGCCTGCACGGCGGGCGGCAGGGCCACCGCGACGGCGTCCACGTCGGCGAACAGCGCGTCGACGTCGTCGTAGGCCCGGGTGCCGAACCGGCCCGCCAACTCCTTGGCGGCGTCCGGGCGACGCCCCCACACCCCGGCGAACTCCAGCTCGCCGTGCCGGCTCAGGGCGGGCGCGTGCGCCCCCTCGGCCCAGGGGCCCGTGCCGAGCAGTCCGATGCGCATACCGCCGCCTTTCCACACCGCCGAACAGGGAACGACCGGTCGAAGGGGAGCGTGCCACACGCACCCGAAGGCCGCGCAACCAAGTGGAGGACAAGGACCGAACCGGCCCTGACACACGCCGCAATTCAGGCCTGTGAGTGCTGAATGCGTTCACTTTCTTCTATTGGACCTCCGGCCGCGGACCGGGCCAGGCTGGTGCCCGTACGCCGTGGCGAAACCGCTTGCCGCACCCACCCGCCGGAATGAGGTCACGACCCATGCCCACACGACGCATCGGTGATGTCGAGGTCAGCGCCATAGGCCTGGGCGGGATGCCCATGTCGATCGAGGGGCGGCCCGACGAGGCGCGTTCCCTGGCCACCCTGCACGCCGCCCTCGACGCGGGCGTCACCCTCATCGACACCGCGGACGCCTACCACCGCGACGCCGACGAGGTCGGCCACAACGAGACCCTGATCGCCAAGGCCCTCTCCTCCCACGAGCGGGGCGCGGACGTCCTGGTCGCCACCAAGGGCGGCCATCTGCGGCCCGGCGACGGCAGCTGGACCCTCGACGGCAGCCCGAAGCACCTCAAGGAGGCCTGCGAGGCGTCCCTGCGCCGGCTCGGCGTGGAGGCCATCGGGCTGTACCAGTTCCACCGGCCCGACCCGCGCGTGCCGTACGCGGAGTCGGTCGGCGCCGTACGGGACCTGCTGGACGAGGGGAAGATCCGGCTCGCGGGGATCTCCAACGCGAACCCGGAGCAGATCCGGCAGGCCCAGGACATCCTCGGGGGCCGGCTGGTCTCCGTGCAGAACCAGTTCTCCCCGGCGTTCCGCTCCAGCGAGCCGGAGCTGCGCCTGTGCGACGAACTCGGCATCACTTTCCTGCCCTGGAGCCCCCTGGGCGGGATCTCCCGGGCCCGTGAACTGGGCTCCGCCTACGCGCCGTTCGCCCGGATCGCCGAGGAGCACGGGGTGAGCCCGCAGCGTGTGTGCCTGGCATGGATGCTCGCCAAGTCACCGGTCGTCGTACCGATCCCGGGCGCCAGCCGCCCGGAGACGATCCGTGACTCGGTCGCCGCGGCCGAACTCGTTCTCACGGCCGAGGAGATCGCCGCGCTCGACGCGGTGTAGAGCGGGGCGAGGTGGGGAGAAAGCGCTTGCTGGCAGGCTGCGTGCTTGCCAGGAAGCCGCTTGCCGGCAGGTCGCCGGCCGGAGACCTGCTGATCCGGACCCTCGGAAGGAACCACCGCCAATGGCCTCGCCGTTGGAGAGACCGCTCGACCACCGCTACCGGGGCGAGCACCCTGTCCGCACCCTCGCCTACCTGTTCCGCGCCGACCGCGGCCGCCTCGCCGCCGCGGTCGGCATCTTCACCGTCAAGCACAGCCCGGTCTGGCTGCTGCCGCTGATCACCGCGTCCATCATCGACACCGTCGTCGAGCACGGGCCGATCGGCCGACTCTGGCTGAGCACCGGGATCATTCTGCTGATCCTGCTGGTCAACTACCCCCTGCACGTCCTCTATGTCCGCCTCCTGTACGGCAGCGTCCGCCGCATGGGCACCTCCCTGCGCTCCGCGCTCTGCACCCGGATGCAGCAGCTGTCCATCGGCTACCACTCCCGCGTCAGCGCCGGTGTGCTCCAGGCCAAGGTCGTACGGGACGTGGAGACCGTGGAGCAGATGGTGCAGCAGACCGCGGAGACCGGGCTCGGCGCGGGCACCGTCCTCATCGGCGGCCTCGTCATCATCGGTGTGCGCACACCGGAGTTCCTGCCGGTGTTCCTCGTCGTCGTGCCCGCCGCCGCGCTCGTCGTGGCCCGCCTCAGGGCCCGGCTGCGCACCCACAACGAGCACTTCCGCCACGAGGTGGAGACCCTCTCGTCCCGCGTGACCGAGATGACCCGGCTCATCCCGGTCACCCGCGCCCACGGCCTGGAGCGCAAGGCACTGCGCCGCATGGACGGCACCCTCGACCGGCTGCTCACCTCGGGCAACCGGCTCGACCTCGTCAACGGCCGCTTCGGCTCGCTGGCCTGGGTCGTGCTCAACGTCGTCGGTGTGCTCGTCCTCGCCGGTGCGGCGCTGGTGTCGTACCACGGCGTCTGGGGCGTCACCCCCGGCGACGTCGTGATGCTCAGCGCCTTCCTGACCACGCTCACCAACTCGACGACGACGCTGGCGGGTCTCGCTCCGGTGATCACCAAGGGCCTGGAGTCCGTGCGTTCGGTCGGCGAGGTCCTCCAGGCGCCCGAACTGGAGGACAACGAGGGCAAGTCGCAGGTGTCCGAGGTGCGCGGGGCCGTGGCCTTCGAGCGGGTCGGGCACGCCTACACGGACGGCGAACGGCCCGCCGTGCACGACTTCACCCTCTCCGTGCGGCCGGGGGAGACCATCGCCCTGGTCGGCGCGTCCGGCGCGGGCAAGTCCACCGTGCTCAACCTCGTCATCGGCTTCATCCGCCCGACCTCCGGCCGGCTGCTGCTCGACGGCACCGACATGAACGGCCTCGACCTGCGCACCTACCGGCGGTACGTCTCCGTCGTGCCGCAGGAGTCGATCCTCTTCGACGGCACGATCCGCGAGAACGTCGCCTACGGCATGGAGGACGAGGCCGACGAGGAGGCGGTGCGGGCCGCGCTGCGGGACGCCAACGCGCTGGAGTTCGTCGAGCGGCTCCCGCAGGGCCTGGACACGGTCGTCGGCGAGCGCGGCGCCCGGCTGTCGGGCGGCCAGCGGCAGCGGCTCGCCATCGCGCGCGCCCTGATCAGGGACCCCAGGGTGCTGGTCCTTGACGAGGCGACCTCGGCCCTCGACACCCGCTCCGAGGCCCTGGTGCAGCAGGCGCTCGCCCGGCTGCTGCGCGGCCGTACCACGTTCGTGGTGGCGCACCGGCTGTCCACCGTGCGGGGCGCCGACCGGATCGTCGTGATGGGCGACGGCCGGATCCAGGAGATCGGCACGCACGAGGAACTCCTGTCGCGGGGCGGGGCGTACACGGCCCTGCACAGCGGCCAGGTCGCCTGAGGCAGGCGTCGGACGTCGGGCGACCTGGCGGCAGGGCTCTCAGGCGGCGCTGCTGCGCGGGATGCGGTGCGGACACGTCGTGTCGTGATCCGTGCCGCAACTCGTCCACCAGCGTTCGCAGCACGCGCCGTCCAGCTCGGCGCGCACGACGTCCTCGTGCGCGCCGGCCGCGACGCCGTACGCGATGAAGGGCTCGTGGGGCATCTCCGATTCGCGGATGACCGCGATGAGCGGGACGAGGCTCGCGGCGGCGAAGAGGAACCCGGCCCACGCGGGGCCGTGCCGGAACTCGAGGGCCGTGGTCCAGGCGAGGCCGGCGCTCGTGGTGACGTAGAGCGCGTAGAGCAGGCGCCGGGGGCAGTTCATGGGCGTACACCGTTCGTACAGTCGGCTGTGCGTACTTGAGCCCCCTGTTCAACTGTCCGCGGCCCGGAGGGAAGCGGGTGGGCGCGGTACCCGCCGGAACGTCACTCCTGTGGGTTGCGCACCGGCGGGAATCGAGCGCGAGTCGGGCACCGGGCGACAGGATTCCGTCAATCGCGGGCCGGAGAGCGAAGAGCGGGACTGGTCTTCCCTTGCCTGGGCACACGCATGCGATAAGTGAAGAGAGGGGCTCTCCGTGCTGGTTCCGGACCCGAAAGCCGTCAGAAAGCTGCTCACGCGGTACGCGTCCCTGCGGATCGCCTACGCGGAGCGTGGCAGGCCGGAAACGGCAAGGGAGTTGGAGGACGTCAGCTACACGCTGTGCGTCATGATGGGCACCACCGACGTCTACGACGCGGTCGCCAAGGCGGACGCCCTGCTCATGGCCGGCACCGCCGCCGCCGGTTCAGGCACGCGCGACCGGGGCCCCCGTCCTCCCGTGGAACGCCGAACGGTAGGCCTGCGGACTGGTGCCGACCACCCGGCGGAACCGCTCGCGGAAAGCGGTCGGTGAGCCGAACCCGGTCTGCCGCGCGATGCGTTCGACCGGATGATCGCTGTTCTCCAGCAGGTACTGGGCGCGCCGCACCCGCGCCCGCAACAGCCACTGCAACGGTGTGCTGCCGGTCTGCTCACGGAACCGGCGGCTGAAGGTGCGCTCGCTCATCCCGGAACGGGACGCCATCGCCGCCAGGGTGAGTTCCTCGGCCAGATGGTCCTCGATCCACTCCAGCAGGGGTTCGAGGGTCGAGCCGCGCGGCACCGGCGGATGGTCGTGGACGATGAACTGGGCCTGTCCGCCCTCGCGTTCGAGCGGCATGACGGACATCCGGGCGGCGTCGGCGGCGACCGCGGAGCCGAGGTCGCGCCGGATCATGTGCAGACACATGTCGAGCCCCGCGGCGGCCCCGGCCGAGGTCAGGATCCGGCCGTTGTCGACGTAGAGGACGTCCGGCTCGACCCGGACCTCGGGAAAGCGCCGGGCCAGTTCCTGGGCGGCCACCCAGTGCGTGGTCGCGCGCAGTCCGTCCAGCAGCCCCGCCTCGGCCAGCACGAAGGCACCCGTGCACACCGAGGCGATCCGGGTGCCCGCCTGCGCCACCCGCCGCAGTGCGTCCAGGACGGGCGCCGGTGTCGGTCCGGCCGCCGGGGAGCAGCCCGGCACGATCACCGTGTCCGCGTCCGCCAGCGCCTCCAGGCCGCGCTCGACGCGCAGCGAGAAACCGCCGTCGGCCCGGACCTCGGGGGACTCGGCGCACAGCCGGATCCGGTAGGGCCGGCGGCCGTCCGGCAGCCGCGTCCAGTCGAAGACCTGCATGGGTGCCGCCATGTCGAACGGCACCACCTGGTCGAGAGCGAGGATCGCCACGGTGTGCATGAACGCCACGATAGGCAGGTTCCCGCCACCCGGTCCAAGCCGCATGAAGAAGCCGCATGACGAAGACGGATCGGACAAGGATTCGCTGCTGAAGCAGTTGGCGGGAATCTGTCGGATCCTGTCGTTCCAGCCACTGTGCGCCCGGCGAAAGGATCTTTAGCGTGGCCGTCGACCCGTCCCGCCGACCGCCCCTGGACACCTCCCGATGACCAAGTTCCTGCTGTCCCTCCATGTCCTGGCCGCCATCGTCGCCATCGGCCCCGTCACCGTCGCGGCCAGCATGTTCCCGCCGGCCGCGCGCCGCGCCGGCACCCCCGAGGGCGGCCAGGCCACCGTTGCCCTGCTGCACCGCGTCTGCCGCTTCTACGCCCGCCTCGGTCTGGCGGTGCCCCTGCTCGGCTTCGCCACCGCCGCCGCGATGGGCATCCTGGGCGACGGCTGGCTGATCATCTCCATCACCCTGACCGCCGTGGCCGCCGGGATCCTCGTCGCCTTCGTGCTGCCCCGCCAGGAGGAGCTGCTGGAACAGGTGGGCGAGGGGCAGTCGGTCGACCGGTCCGGCACGGTTCAACTCGCCATGCTCACCGGCATCTTCAACCTGCTGTGGGCCACCGTCACCGTCCTCATGATCGTCCGCCCCGGTTCCACGACGGGAGCCTGAGTCAAGCCGAACGGGCGAATTCACCCCGCAGGGTGCAGGGGCGCCTAGACTCGGCAGCTGCGCCCATACATATGGGCCATGACACGAAAGGCACGTTGACGGGTGTTCCAGGATTCCCCCATCTATGACCGACTCATCGCGGAGCGCGGCGACGTACCCACTCAGGTTCGCAGGGAGGCCGAGCGAGTCAGCAGGGAACTGGAGTTCGTCATGCAGCCCCTGATGTCCATGGGCCGTTCCCACCTGGGGGAGCTGCCGACCACCCCGGCCCCGCAGTGGCAGCGCAACGCCCTCATGCCCGGCCCCGGACAGCTGTGACACCGTGAAACCCTGTTGAGCCGCGGCCGGGCATCGAGCAGGGTCCGGGGCATGGAGTTCTTCTGCTACCACCGTGACCGGCCCGGCTCCCTCCCGCTGCGGGAGGAGCTGCTGGAAGAGCACTGGTCCTACATGGACCGGTACGCCAAGGAGCTGATCGCCCGCGGCCCGACCTTCGGCGCCGACGGGGAGACGCCCACCGGCAGTGTGCACATCGTGGATCTGCCGGACCCCGCCGCCGCCCGCGCGTTCGCCTTCGACGAGCCCGGATACCAGGCCGGCGCGTACCGGGACGTGCTGCTGCGCCGGTGGCGCAATCTGCTGGGCCGCACCATGTGGGACTTCCCCGGCGGCCGCACCGGCGACGACCGGTACCTGGTGCTCGGCCTCGGCACCGCCGGTCAGGCCGCCGACCTCGACGTACCGCCCGACCGGGACGAACTCGTCGCGTACGGGCCGCTGTTGTCCGACGACGGCGAGACCTGGCTGGGGACCGCGGTACTGCTCCGGGCCCCGGACCCGGACACGGCACGCGCCGTCCTGACCGCGGACCGGTACGCGGACATCGAGGTCCACGACTGGGAGTTCGGCGGACGCCGATAGAGCCGACAGGCCAGGACGCTCAAGTCGCCGCGGTGTCCCTGCCGTTGGCGTGCGCCTCGGCGCCCGGCTCGGGGCGGGCCAGCCACTCGGCGATGCTGCGGGCGATCGGCTGACCCGTCTCCACCTCGACGAAGCCGAACTGTCCCGACTGGTTGCACTCCAGGAACCACCAGGTCCCGTCGGCGTCCTCGGCGAAGTCGAAGGCACCGTAGGCCAGTTCGGCGTCCCGCATATAGGCGCGCACCGCGTCCGCGACCCGGGGCGGCACATCGGTGGCGCGCCACGGGGAGGCGGGGGAGGCGAACCGGACGTCCACCTCGTCGTCCGCCGCGGTCACCTTGCGGGCGGCCAGCATCCGCTCGCCCACCACGGTGAGCCGTATGTCCGCCCGTTTGGCGACCCGCCGCTGGAGCAGCGTGGGTCCGAAGGCGACGGCGGCGAAGTCCGTGTCAGGGGCCACCCGGCTGGTCGGCACCGCCCGGGGCGGGTCCTGCGGATGCGCCCCGGAGACCGGCTTGACCACCAGGTCCGGATAGCGCGCGGAGAACTCCCGGGCGGCCTGCGGGAAGGTCGTGATCAGGGTGGCCGGCACGGGCAGTCCACTGCGCTGGGCGTGCCGCAGCTGCCAGGGCTTGTGCCGGGCCCGGCGGGCCGCGTCGGGGTGGTTCATCCAGCGCGCCCCCGAGCTGCGGAGCATCCCGTACAGCGCCTGGGACGACTCCTCGGTCAGCCAGCCCGAGGGCTGGGCCGCCCGGGTCGCCGCGGTGCCGGGGCGGCGCACCCAGACGGACCGCAGCCCGCCGATGCTCACCAGCCGTCCCCCCGACGACAGATGGCCGCGGAACGCCCCGTGCACGTACTCGCCCGACAGCGCCGCGCCCTCGGTCAGGTCGGCGGGGTCGAGGCGGACCACCGGAACCCCCGTGGCGTGCAGATGGACCACCACCATGTCGGCGGTGACATCCGCTTCACAGGTCAGGATCAACACGGTCATGTGTGGCCGCCCGTGTTCAGTCGTCGAAGTGCGTCTTCGACCCCGCGGTGGAGGTCGTGGTCCCGAGCTCTCTCAGCAGTGCCCGGTCATGGGCGGCGATCCGCCCGTCCGAGAGCACGTTCAACTGCAGCCCGGTGTCGTAGACATACGGAGCCATGACCTCCGACTCCGCTGCCGGACGTGCGTAGTTGAGCGCGAACGGTTGCATCGTCTCTCCCTCGTGAATCCTGCGCCGATCCAGCGATGGTCACCTTGCGCCGTCGCCCGGGCCGCCGACTTCCGTCGGCTTCCTGAGACTTATACGAATCGAACGGGTGATTGGTTTCCTTACGCTGCGTAGTCATAGGCGGTTGATAGTCCGGCCGACGGACCGGACAACGGAGGAGACGTGGGTGAACTCAGACAGGTTCACTGCGTGAATGTCTGCGCATGGTGCGCAAGGCCAGGAGCAGGACCCCGATGTCGTCGAGGTACACGGGATCGGGCACCAGGTCCGCCGGCAGGAAGAAGTACGCCAGCGCACCCCAGAAGACCCAGCGCGGACCGGTCGGAAGCCCGGCCCGCTCCAGACCGCGCCGGGCCCGCACCAGCCGTACGAACACCGCGACCGCGACGGCCAGGACGGCCGCCGCGAGGAGCGCGGCGACGGCGATCCATCGGGTGGTGATGTCCAACGGCCCTCCTCCGTACGGGACGCCGCGAGGTTCCGGGGCGCCGTGAAGTGCGCACGCATACTCGGATTCCCCCTCGGGGCGCCGGTATTGCCCCCGGAGGTCAAACGGGTGCACTCGAACACCAGTGGGAGTGCTGGGGTGTGGGCGCCGGGCGGCAGTCATACGCGTGGCGCATCCGAGTGGCACGGCCCGGCACCGGCACCTAGTAATGGTCACCGTAACGTCGCGTGGCGCGTCGGGGCGCGCGGCAGCGGCCGTATCCACTCCCTTGGAGACCTGAGCATGAGCACTCGCTCGTCAACCCCGCAGTCGAACGACCCCGCCATACCCGCCACGGAGAACACCGGCTCCCTGAGCCCGCTGCCCGTCGTCGAAGGCGCGAGCGGACCGGCGGCGTACGGCGACCCGGTCGACGGCCTGGTGCGCGCCGCCGTGGCCGACCGGCCGCTGGAAGAGGTGGCCCAGCTCATCACGCTGCTCGAACAGTCCCCGCTCTACGCGCGGGCCACGGTCGACGCGCTCCGCGCGGTCGGCGTGAACCGTTCCGTGGACGACGTGACCAGGCTGGTCGTGCTGCTCACCCGCCCGCCCCGGGACGCGGCGAGCGCCGACGAGGCGATCCGCGCCGCCGCCGAGTCCCGCCCGGTCGAGGACGTGACCCGGCTGATGGCCCTCCTCCAGCAGGCACCGCTCCAGCCCCACTGCGGGCAGGAGGCGGTCAGGGCGGCCGCCACCGGCCGGCCCGTCGAGGAACTCGTGGACCTCATCGGACGCCTGGCCGAGGAACGCCGGGGAACACACCCGCCCCAGGCCGCCGAACCGGCCACCCCGGTCGACGACGTCGATCCGGCACCGGTCCCCGCCGGGCTCACCGGCCCGGTGCGCCCGCGCTCCAGGACGGCCCCCGCCTGGCCCGGCCGGCTCACCGCCCTGGCCCTGCTGATCTGTGCCGTCGCCCACTTTCCGGTGCACCAGGACGGCGTGTCCGTGCGCCGCTACGGCCTCGTCCTCGGCCTGAGCGCCCTGTGCCTGCTGCTCGGCCTGCTGGTGGCCGCACGCCCCGCGCTCCCGGTGCTGGCCGGCGCGGTCCTGCTCCCGGCGGCCCTGGCCGCGTCCCAGCTGTACGCGAGCCGCTTCGCCTCGGGCAGACTCGCCGGGGCCCTCGACCTCACCCTGGCACCGGCCTGGCTCGCGGGCCTCGCCGCCGTGTGCGCGGCCCTGGCGGCACTGACCGCGCTGGTCGTCCGCCTGGCCTCGCACACACCGAGGCGAAGCGCGGCGGACCGCCTGCTGGCCGAGTAGGGCCTTCCGCGGGCGCCGCGGTCAACTCCCGTGGTACGACGGTGGCGAGGCCGCCGTCATGACCGCGCCGCCCGCTTGGGCCGACGCCGACGCCCCGCACGCGCGCGTGCCCTCGCTGCTCAACCGCCCCCTTCTCGTGGGGCCTTGCGGGGCTTGAAGCGTTCGAGGGTCCGGGTGAGCTGCTGCAACGGTGAGCCGGGCGGTTCGGCGGGCGGCTCGGCGGGCTCGAGGCCGCCCGCCTCGCGGTAGGCGGCCAGCGCCTCGTTGGCGCGCTCGGCGGCCTCGCGGTAGAGGTCACGGGACTTCGTCATCGCGTCGAGCGCCTCGGCGTACATCGTGACCAGCTCGCGCTGACGGGCCAGTTCCTCTTCGAGCGTCGTCAGCCGCCACCGCTCGCGCAGCGCGGTGACCGCCTCCTCGGCACCTTCCGGGAAGGGCCGCGGCAGCGCGGTGAAGCGGGTCACGGCGTCGATCAGCTCCGTCGGCTCCGAGCCGTCCAGGAAGACACTGCGTACGGAGAACTCGTCGGCGTCGTGGTCGAAGGGGAGCGGGGGCAGGACGACGGCGCCGCCGCGCGGGACCTGCACGCCGAACTCCTTGAGCGCCCAGTTGACGGCCCGCAGCTGGTGCGGCGCCGCCCGGTGCTCCACCACGCGGTGGCGCAGGCTCGACGGCAGATGCCCGGTGAGCGGGCGGAGGCCGCGGTCGTCCGGGGTCATGGCCTCGTGGACGACGATGTGCACGGCCCAGGAACCGCGCACACAGTCCCGCAGCAGGCGCCGCAGCTCCTTGTCGTCCTCGGGCAGCCGGTTGGCCTCCCGGAACCGCAGCCCCGCGACGGTGTCGTGGTCCCAGTCCGCGTCCGGGCCGAGCGGCCAGAACATGCCGACGGGGGACGGCCATCGGGGCCGCCAGGGCTGTTCCGCCTCCGCCGCCAGGACCCACTCGTCGCCGGGACCGAGGGTGAGCCGGGCCCGTACGGTCACCTCGCCGTCGACCCGCCAGCGGGCCTCGAAGGCCCGCTCCTCCTTGAGCTCGTGGAAGTCGTCGACGACCGCGCCGTCCTTGAGCTGCCGCAGGTTGACGCGCAGGACCTCGGCGGCGGCGGAACCGACGTGGCGGCCGCGGGCGGGCCACACGGTGAGGGGCAGGGGCGCGGGGGAGATCTGCATGAGTCCATCTGTGGGGCGGGGGATCGTGCACCCACCAGTATCGTCACCGCAGGTAGGCCCGGTTCACGCGGGGGTGTCCCGAGCGGTGCCGCGCGCGCCCGCGCACTCGGGGTGTGCGCGACGCACCTCGGGTGGTCGCCGTTCACCCATGTCCCCGGCGGGGCGCGACCAGCACAATGTCTCGGACGAACAGGGCCCGCCCGTCATCCGCTTAGGGGCGGGTCCTGTTCACCGGCGCGTCGCGGGCTGCGCGAGGACGGCGAAGGCCTCGTCCAGCAGGGCGACCAGATCGAGCCGGCCCTCGGAGGCCGTCCAGTGGTCGAGGGCGACGCCCAGGCAGTCGATCGCGGCGGCCGCCCGCACCGTCTGGGCCAGCGTCGGCGGCCCCTCGGTACCCGACCGCTCGGCCAGCGCCTCCGCCAGGGCGGGACGCCAGCTGTGCTGCTTCTCCAGGTGGCGGGCGCACAGCGCGGGCGTTTCCCGGACGAGCCGGGTCGTCGCCAGCGAGCCCTCCGGATCCTCGTGGTACCGCTCGATGACGGTGTCCATCGCGCCCCGCAGCGCCGTCCACTCGTCCTCGTCCGCGGGACGGGCGCGCAGCGCGTCGGCGACCCGGCGGTCGTGCCCCTCGAAGGCGCCGAGCACGGCGTCCTCCTTGGTGCCGAAGTAGCGCAGGAAGGTGCTGCGCGAGACCCCGGCCGCCGCCGCCAGGTCGTCGAGGGTGACCTTGTCGAACCCCTCGCGACGGAACAACTCGAAGGCCACCTGGGCCAGTTCGGCCCGTACGGCGGCCCGGGCGATGTCTCTGGTGTTCGTACGCACTGCTCCGCTCACCTCACGATCGTACCGTCTCCGCGACTCTCACTTGCAAGAGTGGATCTCAGTGGCTAGCGTGACACTCAGTTCCACATTGGATATGGAGAACCATGGAGACCTCGTGCCCCACACCCTCGGACTGATAGGCGGCGGCATGATCGGCGGGGCCGTCGCGCGCCTCGCCGTGGCCGCCGGGATGGACGTCGTGCTGAGCAACTCGCGCGGTCCGGAGACGCTCGCGGACCTGGTCGCCGAACTCGGCGGGCGCGCCCGCGCGGCGACCCCCGCCGAGGCGGCCGACGCCGCCGACCTGGTGGTGGCCGCCGTACCGCTGAAGGCCTACGAGCAGCTGTCCGCCACCGAACTCGCCGGCCGGACCGTGATCGACGCGATGGTCCATCACCCGCAGCGCGACGGAAGCATCCCCGCGATCGACTCGGGCGAGCTGACCTCCAGTTCGCTGGTGCAGCGGCATCTCGCCGACTCCCGGGTGGTGAAGACCTTCGCCACCATCGACTTCCACCACCTGGTCGCCCTCGCCCGCCCCGCCGGCGCCCCCGACCGCAGCGCCCTGCCCGTCGCGGGCGACCACGCCGGGGCCAAGGCCGAGGTGGTCGCGTTCCTCGACGCGCTCGGCTACGACGCGGTGGACATCGGCGGCCTCGCCGACAGCGGCGCCCTCGGGCCCGGCAGCCCCGCCTACGTCCAGCCGTACATGGGGGAGCGCCCCGAGGGGCTCAGCCAGGAAGAAGCCCGGCGCTGGTTCTTCGCCAGCCCGGGGGTGCCGGTCCCGGCCGCCCGCGTGAAGGAACTCGTCGAGGCCGGGAGGGCCACCGCATGAGCACGATGATCGACATCCCCACCCCGGACGGCACCGCCGACGCCTACCTGGCCCACCCCGACGACGGTGCCCCGCACCCCGCCGTCCTGCTCTACATGGACGCCTTCGGACTGCGCCCGCACCTCAAGGGCATGGCGGACCGGCTCGCCGCGGCCGGCTACACCGTCCTCGTGCCCAACGTCTTCTACCGCTCCGGCCGGGCGCCGGTGGTGGAGCTGCCCGACTTCATCAACCCGGCCGAGCGCCCCGAGATCATCGCGAGCCTCCGCCCGGCCGCGCTGAGTCTCACCCCCGAACGGGCCATGAGCGACGCCGCCGTCTATCTCGACTGGCTCGCCGCGTCCCCGCTCACCACCGACGGCAAGGTGGGCGTCACCGGCTACTGCATGGGCGCCGGACTCGCCCTGCGCACCGCGGGCACCCACCCCGACCGGGTCGCCGCCGCGGCGGGCTTCCACGGAGCGTTCCTCGCCACCGACGCCCCGGACAGCCCCCACCTGCTCGCCGAGCGCATCACCGCCGAGCTCTACTTCGGCCACGCCGACCAGGACACCACCAACCCCGCCGACCAGATCGCCCGCCTCGACAAGACCCTCACCGCGGCGGGGGTGCGCCATCGCGCCGAGGTCTACGCCGGCGCCCACCACGGCTTCACCCAGGCCGACACGGCGATGTACGGCGCCGAGGCGACGGAACGGCATTGGGCGGCACTGCTGGAGCTGCTGGGCCGCGCGCTCTGAACCCGATCGGGCCAAGGTGCGCGTCGCGCTCTCGATATATATCGGAAGCCGATATATTCTGGTGCCATGGCATCGAGGAACATGACACAGGCGGCGTTCTTCGTCCTGACCGCCTTGGCCGACGAACCGCGGCACGGTTACGGCATCCTGCGGGAGGTCGAGGAACTGTCCGACAGTGCGGTGCAGATGCGGGTCGGCACCCTCTACGGCGTGCTCGACCGGCTCACCGCCGACGGGCTCATCGTCCTGGACCGGGAAGAGGTGCAGCAGGGCCGCCTCAGGCGCTACTACCGCCTCACCGACGAGGGGATGCGGGCCCTCGACGCCGAGGCGGAGCGGATGGCGGCCGGCGCCAGCGCCGCCAAGCGGCGGATGGCCGAGGGCCGCAAGGCCACCGGCGCCCCGCCCGTCACCGGACCCGGACTCGCGGGAGGCCTCGCATGACGACCCTGCTCGAAGCGCGCTACCGCACGGTGCTGCGGATGCTCCCCGCCTACTACCGCAGGGCCCGCGAGGAGGAGATGGTCGAGGTCTACCTCTGGGACGTCGACCAGGAGACCCAGGACCAGAGCAGGCCCACCCTCGGCGAGGTGGCGAGCGTCGCCGCCCTCGCCGTCCGCAGCAGACTGGCCGCCGCCGGGGCGCCCCGGCGCTACGCCCTGCTCGGTTCGGCCGTCCGGCACTTCGCGCTGTACGCCGTACTGCTCCAGGCGGCCGCCATCGTCTCCGACGAGGTGCTGCGGGTGACGTGGTCGGCCACCCGCGGGGCACACGAGTGGGACATCTTCCTGACCGGCTTCACCGGCAGCGGTCCGCTGCCGACCGTCGTCGCGATCGCCGGATGGGTGCTGCCGCTGCTGTGGACGGTCGGGTTCTTCGCCCTCCTCCACGACCGCAGGCGCCTCGCCCGCGTGGCCGTGGTGCTGGCCGCGCTGCCCTCGCTGTGGCCGCTGATCGAGCCGCTGGTGACCGACTGGCCGATGTCGGCCCCGTACTTCGTCACCGCCAACGCCCTGTTCGCCTGGCTGCCGGCCCTCGCCGTGTGCGCCGCCTACCACCGCGACGCCCCGCCGGCCGCCCTGCCCTTCGGCACTCCCGGCCTCGCCTTCCTGGCCTGCTGCGTCGTCACGGGCGGTTCCGTCGCGCTCCTCCCCGCCATGGCCGACATCGCCTGGGCGCCCGCGACCTGCTTCGTCCTCGCCGTCGCCGGCTGGCTGCTGCTGCGCGCCCGCCACGCCGAACCCGGTGCCGGCGAGGGTGCCCTGGCACTGGCGGTACTGGGCCTACTGATCCTCGCCGTCCGAACGGCGTCCCTGCTCCTGTGGCGCGGCCTCCCCCTGCCCACCGTCTTCCTTGCCGGCGCCCTCGCCCAGGCGGCCGCGCTCGCCCTGCTGGTCGTGGTCCTGGGGGCGGTGGCCAGGCGCGACCTGACCCCTCGGTGACGAGGCCGCGCCGCGCGCTCAGCTGTGGAACTTGATGTAGCCGTTGCGGTCCGGGTCCGACCCGCTCTTCGTGTAGGAGTGCACGTCGGCCCGGCTGCCGGACGGCTTGAAGAGGTAGATCGTGTCCTTGTCGTTGTTCCAGATGAAGTTGCAGTTGTCGCGGTACACGACGTTCTTCGCGTCGGAGTCGCTGCCGTTGCCGCCGCGCAGCTTCACGTAGTCACCGGGCTGGAGGTAGTGGTTCGCGGTGAACTCGAACCAGTTCCCGACCGCGTCCTCGACCCAGTACCCCTTCAGATTCACGGTCTTGGTCGAGGAATAGTTCTTGATCGTCACGTACTCCTCGTCGGTGTTCCCGGTGGAACAGCTGTTGGAGTCGCTCCCGGGCGCGTCGTACTGGACCCCGCGGATCTTCAGCGCGGACGTGTACTCGGCGGCTTGCGCGGGCACGGCGGCCACCGCTATGAGCGTGCCGGCGGCCGCGGCCGTGGTGGCGGCGAGACGCATACGCATGACAAAGTCCCCCTTGTGAAGGTTCGGTGAAGAAGAACCTGGAGCGTATACAGCCTTGCTGTGCGGTAACGGCCGATTCCCCGAAATGGGGTCTCGGTCAGTGCGGGTACGCGCGGGGCGGTCGCTGGCGGGGCAGTTCGTCGCGGAAGCCGGCGATGGCGGAGCTGATCTGGCGCATCAGGGCGGTGTTCTCCAGGCGGTCGAGGTAGAGGTTGCGGCGGGCGAGGGCGGGGGCGTCCACGCAGAAGTACAGGGACATCAGCGGGTTGATGAACAGCTCGCTGTTCCGGGTCCGTTCGGTGAAGCGGACGTCGCCGAAGTCGCCCCGGACGGCGGCGGCGATGGAGCCGTTGACGATGCTCGGGTGGTCCGGGGTGGCCTCCCGGGCGTGTGCCACCGCGTCGAGGTAGAGCGCGCCCTCGCGGCTCTCGCGCGGCAGGGAGAAGGCGCCCAGGTAGGCGCCCTCGCGATCCAGCGCGGCGAGGTTCTCCAGGACCAGGGCGTGGTTGACGCCGTGGTAGGAGTCGACCCCGAACCCCAGGCAGGCCACCAGACGTTGGGGTATCCCGTCGAGCCCGGCCACCGCGGCCAGACTGGCCATGTCCTCCTCCGGCGTGCCGAGCCCGTGCTCGTCGCCGCGCATCAGGATGTCGGTGCCGCCGTCCACCAGCACGACGGCGTCCACCGGGCCCAGATGGTCCAAGAGGGTCCGGTAGGCGGCGCGCAGCGGACGTACGCCGGAGCGGGGGAAGGCGTACACCGTCGAGGGCAGGCCCTGGCGGTCCAGCCACTGGGCGAGGGTCCGCTCGGGGAAGTAGTCGCCGCGCATGGTGATGTCCGGGCCGATCGCGGCGACGTCCCGGTCCAGCCAGACGTCCGGGTCGAGGCCGTACAGATCCGCGAACGAGAGGTTCGCCAGATGCACTTCCTTGCCGGCCGCCCCCAGCGCGAGGGCCAGCGGCAGACCGGCGTAGACGTCGAAACCGCCGCCCGCGCCGGCGACGAGCACCCGCCGGGCGGAGCGCAGACGGGTGAAGAAGGGAGGCTCTTGAAGGGTGAACACCGCAGGACGCTAACAGGCGATCTTCGGACGGCGGTCGGGCGCAGGTACTTGTGGGAGCGCTCCCAACTGTGCAGGATGCTGCGGTGACTTCGTCAGCCGTGATCCGCCCGTACCGTCCCGAGGACCGAGCCGCCCTCGACGACATCTGCGTCCGCACCGCGCACAACGGCCTGGACAGCCGCCCCGTCTACACCGACCCGTCCATCCTGCCGGTGATCTTCGCGGCTCCGTACGCCGAGCTGGAGCCGGAACTCGCCTTCGTGCTGGACGACGGACGAGGGGAGGCGGTCGGGTACATCCTCGGGACCGCCGACACCCCTCGGTTCGCCGAGGACTTCCGTGCCAAGTGGCTGCCGCTGGTCGCCGGGCGCTACCCCGAGCCCAGCGGCCCGCCGAGCACCCCGGACGAGGCGATGATCCCCCTGCTGCACCACCCCGAGCGGATGGTCGTGCCCGAACTCGCCGCGTACCCCGCCCACTTGCACATCGACCTGCTGCCCGCGTGGCAAGGGCGCGGGTACGGGCGGGAGTTGATGCGGACGTTCCTCGGGGCGCTGGGGGAACGCGGGGTGCCGGCCGTGCATCTGGTGATGGCGACGGCCAACATCCCTGCCCGCGCCTTCTACGACCGGCTCGGCTTCCACGAGATCGACGTGCCGGATCTCGGTGGTCCCGTCGCCTGTCTCGGGCGTACGACCGGGGAGCTCGACCGCCTGTAGTGCCGTACGCGCGCGTGAAGGGGCCGGGGGATGAGCCCCGGCCCCGTCACGGCGTACACCGCGAACTCGCTTACGCGCCGCTCGCCTTGAGCATGTCCTCACGCTCCACGATCTTCACGCGCTCGCGGCCCTGCGGCTCGCCCAGCGCCTGCTCGGCGGCGTCCAGCTTGTACCAGCCCTCCCAGGTGGTGAAGCGGAGCGCGCGCTCGGCGAGGAAGGCCTCGACCGCCTCCGGCTCGGGGGAGGCCGGCGTCTGGAGGCGGCCGCCCGCGAAGTCGTCCAGCAGGTTCGCGACCGTCTCGTTGGCGTCGCCCTTGGTGTGCCCGATGAGGCCGACCGGTCCGCGGCGGATCCAGCCGGTGACGTACACCGACTGGAGGTGCTCGCCGCTCTCCTCGATGACGCGGCCGCCCTCGTCCGGGACGGTGCCCGAGCCGATGTCCCAGGGCAGCTTGGGGAGCTTGTCGGAGAGGTAACCGACCGCGCGGTAGACGGCGTTGACGTCCCAGTCGGTGAACTGGCCGGTGCCCTTGACGTTGCCGGTGCCGTCCAGCTCGGTCCGCTCGGTGCGCAGGCCGACGACCTTGCCGTCCTCGCCGAGGATCTCGACCGGCGACTCGAAGAAGTGCAGGAACAGCTTGTGCGGCCGGTCGCCGATGTCGCGGATGGCCCAGTTCTCCAGGGTCTTGGCGACCATGTCGACCTGCTTGTTGCCCCGCCGCTCGGCGATCGAGCCCTCGTCGTAGTCGATGTCCTCGGGGTTGACGATGACCTCGATGTTGGGCGAGTGGTCCAGCTCGCGCAGCTCCATCGGGGAGAACTTCGCCTGCGCCGGGCCGCGGCGGCCGAACACATGGACCTCGACGGCCTTGTTGGCCTTCAGTCCCTCGTAGACGTTCGGCGGGATCTCCGTCGGCAGCAGCTCGTCCGCCGTCTTCGCGAGGATGCGGGAGATATCGAGCGCCACGTTGCCCACGCCCAGGACGGCGACCTTCTCGGCCTCCAGCGGCCAGGTGCGCGGGACGTCCGGGTGGCCGTCGTACCAGGAGGCGAAGTCGGCGGCGCCGTAGGAGCCGTCCAGCTCGACACCGGGGATCTTCAGCTCGCGGTCCGCCATGGCGCCGGTCGAGAAGATCACGCCGTCGTAGAAGGCGCGCAGGTCGTCGAGGTGGAGGTCGGTGCCGTAGTCGATGTTGCCGAAGAGGCGGACCTGCGGCTTGTCGAGGACCTGGTGGAGCGCCTTGACGATGCCCTTGATGCGGGGGTGGTCGGGAGCGACGCCGTACCGGATCAGCCCGAACGGGGCGGGCATCCGCTCGAAGATGTCGATGGACACACCGGGCTCGGTGGCCACGTCGGACTTGAGCAGTGCGTCGGCGGCGTAGATACCGGCGGGGCCGGCGCCGACGATTGCTACCCGCAGGGGGCGGGGCATGATCAGGTTCCCTTCGAGCGGCTACAAACGATCTCGACGGGAAGCCTAAGCTAAGGCAAGCCTAAGCTGGTACGCGGGTCCGATCTATGAGCTCATAAAGCTACGTTATGAGCGGACGCCCGGTGTGCGAGCACACTCTCACACCGGGCGCGAGCGCTTCGACCGCGTCAGCCGATGTGGTAGCTGTCGCCGTACACCTTCCAGTCCAGCGGCGGGTCGAGGTCGAGGTTGCCGGCGCGCAGGAAGACCCGCTGGGCCGTGTCGACGCGGCTGGTGTCGCTGTGCGCCTCCTCCTGCTTCATCGCCCAGACCCGCGCGTCCAGGAAGGCGTCGAGGTAGGCGACCTCGTCGCCGCCCTGGGCCGGCGGCCGGGCCCGGTTCAGGGCGCGCCCGCGGATGTTGCGGAAGCTGGTCGGATCGGTGCCGTCGCCGTGCATGACGATGGCGTCGTAGTAGGCGAACTGCCCGAGCGTGCGCAGCCCGTCGGCCTTGCCTCGGCGCACCGCCGGGTCGAAGTACACCCGGTCCCGCTCGTCGTTCTGCGCCTGCCGGAAGGCGGAGTCCTGCGCGGCCCGGCGCCAGTCCCGGGGGAAGTCCGGGTCGAGCCCGGCGTGCGAGTCCGTGCCGTCGACCTCGCGGAGCGCCGGCAGGTACCGGGCGAGGACGTTGCCGGGGCGGCGGTCGGCGTAGAGCTCGACCAGGTCGAGCATGTCGCCGGTGCCGGAGCAGAAACCGATGATCCCGGCGGTGTAGCCGCGGCCGTCGCCGATGTCCTCGATGTACTTGTACTGGGCCTTCCAGTCGAGCGAGGAGTTCTCCGCGCTCGACACCAGCTGCATGGCGATCTCCTTCTTCGCCGGGTCGTCGAGGCCGGTCGCCTTGGCGCAGACCGCGGCGGCCTCGGAGGTGAGCAGGGGGACGGTGAGGGTGGACGCGCCCATCAGGGCGAGCAGGGCGCGGCGGGACAGGTGCTTCACGGCGGCTCCAAGTGGAGGTGGGGGGTGGGGAGTTGGCCGTTCCTTGCACTGATAGGAAGGTTTACTATCAGATGCGAGGCACAGTGAACACCCGTCGCGTCAAAGGTTCGTACCTATCGACAAGCCGCGCGCTACGGCAGCGTCTGCTCCGCCCAGATGACCTTGCCCTCGGGCGTGTACCGGGTCCCCCAGCGCTCGGCGAGCTGCGCGACGAGGAACAGGCCCCGGCCGCCCTCGTCCGTCATCGCCGCGTACCGCAGATGCGGCGAGGTGCTGCTGCTGTCGAAGACCTCGCAGATCAGGGTGCGGTCGCGCAGCACCCGGACGCGGATGGGATCGCCGCCGTAGCGGATCGCGTTGGTCACCAGCTCGCTGAGGATCAGCTCGGTGGTGAACTCCAGTTCCTCCAGGCCCCATCGGGCCAGCTGCCGCGTGACGTCCGCCCGCACCCGCCCCACGGCCGCCGGCTCGGACGGCACGTCCCACTCGGCGACCTGGTCCGCGGCCAGGGCCCGCGTGCGCGCCACGATGAGGGCGATGTCGTCGCTCGCCCGGGACGTCAGCCGTGAGTCGAGCACGACCTGGCAGGTGTTCTCCGGCGAGTCACCGGCCCGCGCCAGCGCGGCCCGCAGCAGTTCCAGGCCTACGTCGATGTCCCGCTCCCGGTCCTCGACCAGGCCGTCCGTGTACAGCACCAGACGGCTGCCCTCGGCGAGTTCGAGGTCGGCGGTATCGAACGGCAGCCCGCCCAGACCCAGCGGGGGACCCGCGGGCACCTCGGGGAACTCCACGCTGCCGTCCGGGTGGATCAGCGCGGGCGGCGGATGTCCGGCGCGGGCCAGGGTGCAGCGCCGCGAGACCGGGTCGTACACGGCGTACAGACAGGTCGCGCCGGTGACCGGGGCGCTCTCGCCCTCCTGGGTCTCGTCCTGGTCGATGCGGCCGACCAACTCGTCCAGCAGGGCCAGCAGTTCATCGGGCGGGAGGTCGAGGGAGGAGAAGTTGTGGACCGCGGTGCGCAGCCGGCCCATCGTCGCCGCCGCGTGCAGGCCGTGGCCCACGACGTCGCCGACCACGAGCGCCACCCGGGCGCCGGACAGCGGCAGGACGTCGAACCAGTCCCCGCCCACCCCGGCCTGCGCGGGCAGATAGCGGTAGGCGATGTCCAGGGCGTTCTGCTCGGGCAGATTGCGCGGCAGCAGGCTGCGCTGGAGCGTCACCGCCATGGTGTGCTCGCGGGTGTAGCGGCGGGCGTTGTCGATGGACACCGCGGCCCGCGTCACCAGCTCCTCGGCCAGGGCGAGTTCGTCCGAGTCGAAGGGCTCGGGCTTCTGCGAGCGCCAGAAGTTGACCACACCGAGCACCAGGGCGCCCGCCCGCAGCGGCACGGCGATCAGCGAGTGGATGCCGAACTCCAGGACCTGCGCGGTGCGTTCGAGATCCTGGGCCCGCCACCCCGGGGCCTCGGCAAGGCGTGCTTCGAGGACCGCCTGGCCGGAACGGAGCGAGCGGGCCTGCGGGGAGGACGCGACGAGCCGCATCCGCTCGCCCACCGCGTACAGCGGCGCGTCCTTGCGGATCCCGCTGAACGCCGTACGGCGCAGATCGGCGGCCGTGTCCGGCTGTCCGCCGCTCAGCACGGCGTCGAACAGGTCCACGGTGACGAAGTCCGCGAACCGGGGCACGGCCAGCTCCGCCAGCTCCTCGGCGGTCCGCGTCACGTCCAGGCTCGTCCCGATGCCCACGCCGGCGTCGTACAGCATGTTCAGGCGCTCGCGGGCGGCCTCGGCGCGGCCGGACAGGGCCCGCAGTTCGGTGGAGTCGCGCAGGGTCGCCACGCTCCCGGCCGGGCCGCCCTCCAGCTCCGTGGCGCGCTGGTTGACGGCCAGCAGCCGGTCGCCGACCAGGTGCACCTCGTCGGTGGCGACCCGGCCGGAGGCCAGCAGCTCCGCGGTGTCGGTGGGCAGACCGAGGCCGAGGACATCGCGGCCCTCGGCGTCGGCGGGCAGGTGCAGCAGCCGCTGCGCCTCGTCGTTGGCGAGCAGCAGCCGGCCCTCGCCGCTCACGATGATCACGCCCTCGCGCACGGCGTGCAGGACGGCGTCGTGGTGCTCGTACATCCTGGTCATCTCGTGCGGGCCGAGACCGTGCGTCTGGCGCAGCAGCCGCCTGCCGACGAGCGCCGTGCCGCCCATGGCCAGGACGAGTCCGCCCGCCGCGGCGGCCAGCAGGAGCGGCATCTGCTCGTCCGCGGTGCCGCCGACATGCTCGGTCGTGATGCCCGCCGACACCGCGCCCACGACCTTCCCGTCGGGCGCCCTGATCGGTACGACGGCCTGGACGAGCCGGCCGATGGTCCCGTCGATCTCCTCCGTGACGACCTCTCCGCGCAGCGCGGGGGCGAGGTTGCCGACGAACTTCTTGCCGATGCGGTCCGGCTTGGGGTGGGTGTAGCGGATGCCGTCGGTGTTGAGGACCACGATGAAGTCCACGCCGGTCGCCTTGCGGGCCGCCTCCGCGCGCGGTTGCAGCACCGCGGTGGGATCGGGGGCGTCGAGCGCCTCTACGGTGCCGGGGGCGTTGGCGAAGGCCTCGGCGACGGCGACCGAGCGGTTGCGGGCCTCGGTCGTGCTGTCGTGCCGCACCTGGAGCACCAGTGCCACCACCGCGGCCACGACCAGCAGCAGCACGATCACGACCTGGGATACGAACACCTGTCCGGCGACGCTGCGCCCGCCCAGCGCCGACCGCACCTCGGCGACTCGCCCGCGCCGCGACCGGCCTGCGTCACGCTGCGAGAGTCGGGCCATGTGCCATGTCTACACTGCACGGCCCCAGGAGGCGAGAGGCGTCACACACCGTGACAGGTTGTTCACGGAGTCTCATCGCTCTCTCCTCCGGGTGGCGAGCAACAGGGCGATGTCGTCAGGGCGGTCGGCGGCATGCCGGGCCGCCGTGGTGAGCCGGTCGGCGATGCCCGCCAGCCGGGCCGTCGGCGCCCCCGCCCGGGCGAGCGCCACCCGCAGCGCGCTGATGCCGTCGTCGATGTCACCGCCGGGCCGCTCGACCAGACCGTCGGTGTAGAGGGCCAGGACGGCGCCCGGCTCGATCCGCAACTCCGTGACCGGGTAACGGGCGTTGGGGTCCACGCCCAGCACCACCCCGCCGGGCAGGTCGAGGACGCGGGTGCTGCCGTCCGGGTTGCGCAACAGGGGCGGGGGATGTCCCGCGCGGGCCACCCGGGCGAGCCCCGTGACCGGGTCCAGGCGGATGTAGCAACAGCTCGCGAACTGGCCGGGATCCAGGTCGATGAGCAGATGGTTCGTGCCGGACATCACCTCGTCGGGCGGCCGGTCGCCGAGCGCGAACGCCCGCACCGCGGTGCGCAGTTGGCCCATCGTCGCGGCGGCCTGCACCCCGTGCCCCTGGACGTCCCCGATGACCAGGGCCAGCCCGTCGCCCGACTCGACGACGTCGTACCAGTCGCCGCCCACCTCCATGCCCTGGGTGCCGGGCAGATAGCGGCCCGCGGTCTCCACCAGCGGATGTTCCGTCAGACGACGGGGGAGCAGGGCCTGCTGGAGTCCCCGGGCGAGCGCCGCCTCGTTCTCGTAACGCTGCGCCTTCTCCATGGCGTGGGCGATCAGCCCGGCCAGCGCGGTGAGCACCGAGCGTTCCTCGCCGCTGAAGGTGCGGGGGCGGTCGAAGCCGAGGATGCAGGAGCCGACCGGACGCCCGGAGGCGATCAGCGGCAGGAAGGCGCGGGCACCCTCCGTCGCGTCCAGCGGGATGCCCGGGTAGGCGGCGGTGAGCTGCTGCATCGAGTCGAAGAACAGCGGCCGGCCCGTGGTGAGCGTCTCCACCCCGGGCAGATGGGTCTCCAGGGCCACGCCGTCGAACGGGGCGAGGAAGCCGGGCGGGAAGCCGGACTCCCACGCCAGGTACAGATGCCGCTCCTGGAGCAGGTAGATCGCCAGCCGGCGGCCGCCGAACGCGGGCAGCAGCTCCCGCATCACCACCGCGGACACCTGGCGGGCGGTGACCGCCTCGGTCAGGGCGATCGCCAGCACGATGGGCCGGTACAGCGGCGCCAGCGACGAGCTGCCGGGCCCGGACGGCTCGACGGCGCCCGACATCCGGCTGGTCGGCTGCACTGTGCAGGTCAGCACGTCCGGCCCCGGATACACCGATACGGCGAGCCAGTCGCCCTCGTAGGCGGCCTCCAGGTCGGGCGGTCGCCGCACCTGGACGTGGACCGGGGCCGGGGACAGCAGGGCGCTGCGCAGATGGTCCTCGAAGTCGGGCTGGTTCAGCCACGGCACGCCCTCCCACAGCGGACGCCCCAGCAGGACGTCCCGGGGCCGGTGCAGCAGCTGAGCGGCGCGCGGATTGGCGTAGGAGACCAGTCCCAGCCGGTCCAGGCAGAACACGCCTTCGGGCAGCAGGTCGGCGGCGGCGTCGCCCGCCGCACCCGGCCCCGGGTCGAGCACGAACCCGCGCACGGGCCGGGCGCCGGGACGGCCCGCGGCGGAGTCCGGGGTCCAGAACTCCATCAGCCGCAGCCCCCCGTCCGCGGCCCGTACGTACAGCGGGAGCGACGGGGTGCTCGCCGCCGTCTCCCGCAGCGCCGCGAGCACACGGTGCGCGTCGCCGGGGGACACCGCCTCCGCGAGCGCCTCGACCGTGCCGCCGAACTCCGCCCGCGCCACCCCGAGCAGGGCGTACAGCTGAGCGTCCGCCGTCACCACACCGGTCGCCGGGTCCCAGGCGAACCGGCCGAGCCGCCCGGCCGACGGATGCGCGGCCGGGGGCCGTACGCACAGCGGCTCACCGTCCCAGGCGACCGGACCGTCCTCCCGCAGGCCCTCCAGGCGCCGGGCCAGCTCCTCCGCGACGCCCGCCACCCGCTCCCGCTCGGCCAGCACCTCCGTGGCGTCCGCGGCCGCCGGCCGCAGCACGGTCAGGACGCCGAAGGTCGCCGCCGCCCCGACGACCGGCACGTACAGCGACCCGAACTGGAACGGCAGACCTGCCGCGAACTGCGGGTAGCGGCGCATGGTCTCCGTCGCGTTCGGCAGCACCACCTGCACCCCGAGCCGGTACGCGTCCGCGACCGGGAACGGCCGGTCGGCGTGCAGCCGCCACCAGGGCCGGAACAGCGGCCCCGGCAGCCCGGCGAGCACCGCGAGGCGCAGCATCCCCGGCGTGCTCGAACGCAGGTAGACCCCGCCGGCGTGACCCCCGGCCGCGCCGATCGCCTCCGTCGAGGCGTCGATCAGCAGCGGGGCCAGCCGTCCCGGCACCCGGTGCGTGTCTACGCCGCTCCCAGTCATCGGCCTGCCTCGTCCCTGAGCCGCCGAACGGGCGACACAGCAAGAATGCGCCAGAAGGCGCCCGCGGCGCATCCGGGTGGGGCGGATTCGCCTCGGGAGGCCGGTGCGGAGGGTGGGTTCGCGTGGCGGCGGGCGGGTTCGATCAGCCGCCCAGCCCCTGCACCCCCTCGTACGCCGCCATCACCAGCTCCAGCCCCCGCTGGTCCTCCGCCGGCTCCCGCATCTGGTTCGTCACGAACGCCACCGCCATGCGGGCGCCGGGATCGACCATGACGAGGGAGCCGCCCCAGCCGCCCCAGCCGTACGTGGTGCCGAAGCGGCCGTAGCCGAGGCCCCAGCTGATCGGGGTGCCGAGGATCCGGTCCACGCCGCTGAACTGCTCCTCCCAGGCCCGTGCGCAGCCCTCCGGGGACAGCAGCCGGGTCCCGCCCACCGTGCCGCCGCAGGCCATCGCCGACTGGACGAGGGCGACCGAGCGGGCGTTGCCGTAGCCGCTGCCCGCCGGGATCTGGGCCCGGCGCCAGGGGATGCCGTTGCCGTCGCGGACCCGGAGCGCGGTCGCGCCGGCGGGTGACTCCTTGGCGGCCGCGGAGGCGGTGTAGGTCTCGTCGTGTCCCGGCGGCGGGACGGCGAGCGCGACACGGTGGTCGTGTTCGGCGGACAACCCGATGTGGAAGTCGGCGCCGAGCGGGCCGGCCACCTCCTCGGCGAAGAACTCGCCGACGGTACGTCCGGTGATCCGCCGCAGGACCTCGCCGACGAGGAACCCCTGGGTCAGCGAGTGGTAGCCCGCGTCGGTGCCCGGCTCCCACTGCGGGGCCAGCGCGGCGAGCCGGGCGGTGACGGCGGACCAGTCGTACAGGTCCTCCACCGGCCCGTCGTAGTCCGGCAGGCCCGCGGTGTGCCCGAGCAGATGCCGTACGAGCACCTTCTCCTTGCCCTCGGCCGCGAACTCGGGCCAGTAGCGGGCGACGGGCGCGTCCACGTCGAGCTCGCCCCGGTCGGCGAGGATCAGCGCGGACAGCGCCGTCATCGTCTTGGTGACCGACCAGACGCCGGTGAGGGTGTCCCGCTCCCACGGCACCCCGCGCTCGGCGTCGGCGAGGCCGCCCCACACGTCGACCACCGGCTCGCCGTCCACGAAGACCGCGGCCGAACCGCCGACGTCCCCGGCGTCGAGGTAGGCGGCCAGCGCGTTGGGAACGGCGGTGAACAGGTCGTCGTACGAGCCCTGGATGTCTGCCATGGACGGAACCTAGCCCGTCGTGACGGGCCGCTGGCAACCCAATTTCCGGCACCCGCGGCTCCGGGGGAGCCACGTCGGTCGGCCGGGGCTCATATCGTGGGAAGTGAGGCGATATCGGCAGTGAGGCGGCAGGGCCATGGCGGACGCGGAGATCGACTACGCAGCGGTGTTCCAGGCGCTCCCCGGCATGGTGGCGCTCCTGACCCCCGAGCTCGTGTACGCCGACGTCAACGAGGAGTTCGTCCGCATGTCCGGCCGCAGCCGGGAGCAACTGGTCGGGAACTACCTCTTCGACGTCTTCCCCGACAACCCCGACGACCCGGCCGCCTCCGGCATGCGCAACCTCGCCGCCTCCCTGCACCGCGTCCTGGCCACCGGCGAGCGCGACACCATGGCCGTACAGCGGTACGACGTCCAGTCGCTGGAGCAGCCCGGGCGCTGGGAGGAGCGCTACTGGAGCCCGATCAACGCACCCGTGCCCGGCCCCGACGGCGAGACCGCCCTCCTCGTGCACCGGGTGGAGGAGGTCACCGAGTTCATCCGCGACCGCGGCGGCCCGGTCGGCACCCGGGCGCGGGCGCTGGAGGCCGAACTGTACATCCGCGCGCGGGAGTTGCAGGAGGTCAACGAGCGTCTGAGACAGGCCCACGCGCGCGAGCGCGAAGTGGCCCTCGCGCTCCAGGAGGCGATGCTGCCCGCGCCGCGCAGGGTGCGCGACCACCGGGCGGCGGTCCGCTACCGGCCCGCCGTCGGCGCGCTGAACGTCTGCGGCGACTGGTACGACCTCGTGGACCGGATCGGCGGCGACCGCGTCGGCGTCGCGGTGGGCGACGTCGTCGGGCACGGGCTGGCGGCGGCCTGTGTGATGGGCCAGCTGCGCAGCGCGCTGAGCGCCGCGTCACGGGTGGCGGAGGGGCCGGCGCAGGCGATGGACGTCCTCGGCCGGTACGCGCACGTGGTCCCCGGCGCCGAGTCCGCCACGGCGGTCACCACGTTCATCGACTTCGACGCCCGCACCATCACCTACAGCAGCGCCGGGCACCTGCCGCCGGCGCTCGTCCACGCCGACGGCGAGGTCGAGTTCCTCGACGGGGCCACCGACCCTCCGCTGGACGCCAGCCCCGACCCCGTCCCGCGCCCGCAGGCGTCGACCGTCTTCGACGCGGGCGCCACGCTGGTGCTGTACACCGACGGGCTGGTGGAGCGCCGCCGCGAGGACATCGAGACCGGCCTCGAACGCCTCGCGGAGTCCCTCGCCCGGCACCGGTACGCCGATCCGGAGGCCATGGCGGACGCGGTGCTGCTGGAGCTGCTTCCGCCGGAGGGGACGACGGACGACACGGCGTTGATCATTGTGCGGCTGTGAGCGGCGGCCATGGCCATCGTGACGCTCACCCCGCGGCGATGAGGGACCGGGAGCGGTCGGACCGGGGGAGCAGCAGCGGGGTGGCGAGGAGGAGGACCCCCGCCACGGCGATCGCGGTGCGCGGGCTGGTGACGGCGGCGAGCAGACCCCACAGCGCGGTCAGGGCGGCCGTGGTCAGTTTGCCGCTGACGGACCAGGCGGACAGGGTGCGGGCGACACGGTCGGGCGGGGCGAGTTCGAGGCGGTAGGCGGCCAGGACGGGGTTGTAGACCGCGCAGCAGGTGATCAGCGCGAACTCGACGGCCATGACGAGCAGGAGCCCGGGCAGCCCCGGGCCGATGAAGGCCAGCCCGATCGGCCAGCACACCCGCAGCACCCCGGCGATGATCAGCACCCTGTGCCGTCCCCGGCGCACGACCAGCCGCCGGGCCAGCCGCGAACCGATCAGCCCGCCGATGCAGGGCACGGCGAAGGCGAGGCTGAACTGCCAGGGGGTGAAGTGCAGGGGGCCGAGCATGAGGACGGTGAGCAGGGGCATCGCCACCATGATCAACGCGTTCACGAGGACCGTGTTGAGGAACAGCGGGCGCAGGGCGGGGTCGGCGAGGATGAAGCGCCAACCGTCGAACAGGTCACCGGCTTTGAGCCGGGTGCCGGGGGCGGGTCGTGGGGGTCGGGTCTCCGTCCCGCCCATCGCGCGGATCCCGGCTGCCGACAGCAGATAGCTCACGGCGTCGGCGGCGATCGTCGTCACGGGCCCGAAGAGGCCGACGGCCGCACCGCCGAGGGGCGGGCCGAGCATGGTGGCGGTCCACATCGTGGCCTCGAAGCGCCCGTTGGCCGCCAGCAGGTCCTCCTTCGGCACCAGCGCCTTGAGGCAGGCGCCGGACGCGCTGGTGAAGGTGATGTCGGCGGCGGCGACGAGCACGGACACAACCAGGAGTTGTACGAAGCTCAGCAGGTCGAGAGCGAAGGCGACCGGCACGCTGATCAGCAGGGCGAACCGGACCAGATCCATGGCGATCATCACCGGCCGCTTGCGCCGGAACTCCACCCACGGCCCGAGCGGCACCGCCACCACCGCCCCGACCGCGAGCCCCGCCGCGGCCAGCGCCGACACCTGCGCCGGTCCGGCGTCCAGAGCGAGGATCGCGACCAGCGGAAACGCGTTGAACGCCAGCCAGGTGCCCAGCGAGCTGACCGCGTACGCCGCCCACAACCACCCGAACGCCCGCCCCATACCGCCGCCTCTCTCCTCGGGTCCCGGGACATCCAAGCGGTCGACGGACCCGCAGATCAAACAACGCCCGCGCGGGTGAGCCACAACCCTTGGTTGTGTCTCTACGAGAGGGCTCTGCGAGGGGTCTCTACGATGGCGGGCATGGACCTCGACGCCGTGCGCACGTTCGTCGCGGCCGCGGAGGCGGGGCGGTTCCAGGACGCCGCCGCGACCCTGGCGGTCACCCAGCAGGCGGTCTCCAAACGGCTCGCCGCGCTGGAGAAGGAGCTGGCCGTACGGCTGTTCACCCGCACGGCGCGCGGAGTGCGGCTCACGATCGACGGGCAGGCCTTCCTGCCGCACGCCCGGGCACTCCTCGACGCCGAGGAGCGGGCCCTCGCCTCGGTACGGCCCGGCAGTCGTGCCCTGCGTGTGGACGTGATCGGCCGTCGGCTGGCCCCGGCGGCGCTGCTGCGCGACTTCCATCGCGCCCACCCCGACGTGCCGCTCGACGTGGTGACCCTCTTCGACGCCAAGGAGGCCCTCGCCGCCGTCCGCTCCGGCGCGATCGACGCGTCCTTCCGGGCCGTCACCGTCCCCGCCCGCCACCTCCCCGACGGCATCGCGACCGCCCGGGTCCACGACGAACCCGTCCAGCTTCTCACCGGCCCGCGCCACGCCCTCGCCACGGCCCGCGAGGTCACCCCGGCGCGGCTCGCCGGGCACCGCATCTGGATGCCGGGCCTCGTCCCCGGCACCGAATGGGCGGACTACTATGAGGAGTTCGCCACCGAGTTCGGCCTGACCATCGAGGCCACCGGACCCGACTTCGGCACCGACCCGCTCCTGGACACCATCGCCGACTCCGCGCTCCTGGCCACGCTGGTCGGCGCGGAGACCCGCATGGTCTGGCCTGCCAGCCAGGACCTGCGCCGCATCGCACTGCGTGACCCGGCACCGGTGTACCCGCACTCCCTGCTGTGGCGCGCGGACAACGCCCATCCGGCGCTGGAGACACTCCGCACGTTCCTGGAAGGCGCGCGGCCGGGGTTGGGTGGGGCGGAGACGTGGACGCCGCACTGGGCGAGGTGAGCCGACAGCGGCCGGCGCCCAAAACGAAAGGCAGGGAGTTGACTCTCCCCGCCACTATCAACCTATAGCGCACTGGGGGGCTTGCGGCAAGGCCCCCGTTGTGCCGCACAATCGGCGGCCGAAGTCCGAGAGCTGCGGAAATGGGGTCGCGAAATGCGTGTGTTGCTGACGACGTGGGGGTCGCGCGGAGACGTGGAACCGGTGGCGGGGCTGGCGGTGGCGTTGCGGGAGCTAGGGGCCGAGGTGCGGGTGTGTGCGCCTCCGGACGAGGAGTTCGTGGAGTTGCTGGACCGGGTCGGTGTGCCGATGGTGCCGTTCGGTCCGACGGTGCGCTCGATCGTCGCCGGGGCCAAGCCGCCGACGGTGCAGGACGCGTTCCGGCTCGCGCCCGAGCTGGTGTCCGCGCGGTTCACGGTGTTCACCGAGGCCGCCGAGGGGTGCGACGCGCTGGTGGCGACGGGACTGATGCCGGCCGGTGCCCGGGACGTGGCCGAGAAGCTCGGCATCCACTACGTCCTCGCGTGCTTCCACACGCTCGGACTGCCGTCGCGGCACTTCCCGCCGGGGGCGCGGCCGGGGAAGCCGTCCCCGGAGGGCGAGACCGACAACAAGGTGCTGTGGGAGCAGGACGCGCAGCGGGTGAACTCCCTGTACGGCGAGGCGCTGAACCGGCATCGGGCGGCGATCGGGCTGCCGCCCGTGGACAACGTCCGCGACCACGTCCTGACCGACCGCCCGTGGCTCGCGGCGGACGAGACCCTGTGGTCGGCGCAGGGCCGGACGGACCTCGACGTCGTCCAGACCGGCGCGTGGATCCTGCCCGACGACCGACCGCTCCCCGAGGACTTGGAAGCATTCCTGAAGGCCGGCGAACCGCCCGTCTACGTCGGCTTCGGCAGCATGGCCACCCACGCCCCGCAGGACATCGCCCGGGTGGCAGTGGAAGCGATCCGGCGACAGGGGCGCCGTGTGCTGCTGGCCCGGGGCTGGGCGGGCCTGGCCCCGATCGACGACGCGGACGACTGCCTCGTCGTCGGCGAGGTCAACCAGCAGGCACTCTTCCCCCGCGTGGCCGCCGTCATCCACCACGGCGGCGCCGGCACCACGACAACCGCGGCACTCGCCGGCACCCCCCAGGTCGTGGTCCCCCGCATCGCCGACCAGCCGTACTGGGCGACCCGCATCGCCGAACTCGGCATCGGCACCGCCCACCACGACCGCACCCCCACCGTCGACTCCCTCTCAGCCGCCCTCGCCACCACCCTGACCCCCGAGACGAACGCCCGAGCCCGTGCCGTCTCCACCACCCTCCGCACCGACGGCGCGACCGTCGCCGCGAAGCGGCTGCTCGACGAGATCGACGGCGAACGGGCCGCCGACTAGGCATGCCCGGTCGATAACCCGTGTCGCCGCAGTCTCAGCCGGTGCGAAACTTCGGGCCATGACCTCACCCGAGCTCAGTGAGCTGGACTATCTCCGGGAGATCGAGCGCCTCGCGGACCGTGTCAAAGCGGAGGCGGCCGAGGAAGGTTGGCTCTCGTTCGAGGCGAACCCGGAAGCGTCGACACCGCTCCAGCGCAGTGTGAACGCGCTCGCTCGGGCAGTGCGCAGCTACCACTTCGAGGGCGACGGCTGCACCGAGGAGGACCGCCCTCCGGTGCGGCTGGTCGGAGCCTCGGTGCTGAAGCCCGGAGCCATGCCGGCCGGGGTGGAGGACGATTACCACGAAGTGTGCGCTCGGATCGGTGTGGAGCCGAGGATCGAGGGCTGGGCGCTCTGGAACACCTGGAGCGACGGGGAACTGAAGGTGACCATGGTGGTGTCCGCCGTCGCCACGACGGAGGGGTTGTTGGAGAACTGGTCACGAGGCCGGGCGGTCGATCCGGTGTCCCCGCTGCCCTCCCAGATCGCCCTCGTCCGCCAGGGCTGGATAGGACCCATGACATTCTCGCCGCGGTCCGTCCGCCGGACGGGCCTCGGCGGTGAGCCACTGTGAACTCCCACGAACAACGGCTCCAGCAAGCCGCCGTGGACCTGCGCGCCCGTCTCAGTCGCCACCCGGCGGACGGTCCGTGGCGGGACCTGGCGTACTGGAACCCGTTGCCCACCGCCCGGCGGCTCACGGACTCGATGGGTGGCGGGCGTTGGGAGGAGCGGAGTTGGCTCAATGTCCCCGGGCCGTTCTATGCCGGGGAGACCGACGACGGGCTGAACGGGCCGTACTACCTGCCTGAGCATGTGCTCTCCAGTGATCAGTGCTTCGAGTTCGTCCACCGCCAGCCCGCCAGTCCGCGTGAGGTGGCCGGGCTGGTGGAGATGGCCCACGACGAACCCATGGGCGGCTACGCGTGGGACGGTGACGATCACTGGACGCCGGAGGCGGTGAGGGAGTGGTGGGCCGGGCGCGGGGCCGTTCGTGAGTGGATCAGCGGCGAGCTCGCGGGTGATCAGAATCGGCCGGAGGCGTTGCGGGCGTTTGCTGCTTACCTGGACGGCGAGTTGGAGGACTACCTGCGGGGGTATCTGTACTGGCTTATGGAGAGGCGTGAACCGCGGCGGGGTGAGAGGCTTCCGTTGCTCTGATCCGAGGCCGTACCGCGGTCTGGGGTCTGTCGTGCGGACGTGGGGGATGGGTGCGGGGCGCTGATCACGCGGACTGGGAGCGGAGTTTCCCGGTCAGGTATCTGCTGGTTCAGGAGGACGAGGACGGTGAGGAGCGGTACTGGGGGCGATGTGCCGCCGTCGAGGGCATGTTCGTCGACCCGGTGCCCCCGCCCCGCGAGGTACTGGTCCTGCGGGGCTGCACACCCGAAGGCGCTCTGAGAGACGCCCTGTTGCCGGGCGGTGAGGCGACCTCGCTGCTGGGCGACGTGTGCGTCGAGGTGTGGGACGAGGAGCGGCCGCTGCAGTGGTGGACCCTCGTCGACAGCGTCGTACTGGCCCATCAACCGCACCCGAACCCGAACCCGGACCCGAACGGTCCTGCCCTCGTGGATGTCGTCGTGGGCGCGGGCGTCCAGGAAGAGCACGCGTGGCGGCACACGCTGCCGGCGGAGCGGGCGTTCAAGGTGTTCGCCGGGCCGGCTGCCGCGCCCGCCGGGTCATGTCTGGATGTCGAAGGGCTGTTCGTGGCCCGCTACGGACCGGGCGCGGTGCCGATGCGCCTCATCGGCTGTGAGGCGGCCGAGCCCCTGCGTGCCGTGCTCGGACGACGGCGCGAGGACGACCGGGACTGGGTGGGGCTGTGGGCGCTGGACCGCCATGGCCGGGTGATGTACCGGCACAGTGTGTACCTGCGGATCGAGACAGCCCGCCCGTCCGTCCTGGGGGCCGGCCTGTGGGACATCAAGCTCACCGACGGCGGCGGGGACCGGCCTGCGCTGTCGGCCCGTCCCGTCTGGGAGACGTGGTATCGCGGGCGCCCGAAGGCCCGTAATCAATGGGCCCCTTACGCCATTGAGGGCCGGGCCGCGTGGCTGGATCTGACCGCCCCCGGTATGGACGACCAGGGGCCCGACCGCTCCGGGGGCGTCCACCACCTCGACGGCCGGTTCGTCACCGACCAACCTGGCCTGCATTGCGCGATGGCGGAGGCGTTGGTGGGGCCCGGTGGCTACTTCGGGCGGGAGTGGAACGCGTTCAAGGACTGTCTGAGCGGCGGTTTCGGGATCGCCCTGCCCTTCACCTTGGTCTGGCACGACTCCCGCATCGCGCGTGAGGCGTTCGCGGACGATGTACAGGAGTCGGGGCTCAGCTACTTCGAGGAGATCGTCGGACTCCTCGAACGCTGCGGCGCCACCGTCGATCTCCGTTAGCCCGGGGCCCGTTACAGTCTTCGCCCACGACCGTCAGGTCGTCTCCCGGGGCCGTGGAATACCTCGGCGCCCCGTCAACGGCCTCGCTTACGGCCCCGTACGCCCCACGCCCGGGCCTTCAGCGTGATCGACCCGTCCGCCCCGGCCGGTACCCGGTCGTGCAGCGTCCGTCGCAGTTGCTCTCGGGTGACCGGTGAGAGGGAGGCGACGTAGCCGGGGGCGGGGCCCTGGCCGGACAGGAAGGGGTGCCACAGGTCGTCGAAGTGGGGGAAGGGGGTGGTGATTTCGATCGGTTCGACCGTCACCTCCGTCAGTCCGGCCCGGTCCCAGAGGCGGTGGAGTTCGGGTGGGGTGCAGAGCGGGAAGCGGCGGCTCTCGTCGTGGGCGGTGGCCGTCGGGTCCACCTCGGTCGCGGCTGACCAGAAGTAGCGGAGGAACTGCATGCCCTCCGCGTAGTCCCATACGTAGGCGGCGATCTGGCCGCCGGGGCGCACCACGCGTGCCGCCTCGGCGAGCGCGGCGGCGGGTGTGGGAAGGAAGTTGAGGACCAGGCCGCTGACCGCGATGTCGAAGCTCGCGTCCGGCAGCGGCAGGGCCTGGGCGTCCGCCACCGCGAAGCGGGCCGGTGCGGGGGTCGACGCGCGTGCCGTGGTCACGAAGGCGGCGGAACCGTCCAGGCCCAGAAGGGCCCGCGGTCGGCAGCGGGCGGCGACCGTGGAGGTCAACGCGCCCGAACCGCATCCGACGTCCAGCCATCGCGCGTCCGGCGGGCAGGGCAGACGGGTCACGAACTCGGCGGCGACGAGGCGGCTCCACCGGCCCATGTAGCGTTCGTACGCGTTCCCGGCCGCCCATACGTCGAAGTGTCGTTCGGTCACGGCACCACTTTGCACCGCACTCAGCGGCGATCGCAGGCGGAGGGCTCGGACACCGGAGGCGTGAGGACTCGCGCGCCGGAGCCCCGGCGGACCGAACGCGCGGGCCTGCCGAGGACTACGCCGATCAGTGCCAGCGCGAGACCGCACAGCTGCTTCGCCGTCAGCACCTCCCCGGCGACCACTGTGCCGAGGAGCACGCCCGTGACCGGGTTGAGCAGCCCGATCAGGCCCACCGTCCCCGCCGGGAGATGCCGCAGCCCGGCGAACCAGGCGACGAACGCCAGCGCGGTGGCGACGAGGGAGACATAGCCGAACGCGAGGATCGCCGTGAGGGAGAGCGTGGGCGGCGGGCCCTCCACCACCGCGGCGACCGGGAGCAGGAACAGCGCCCCCGCGGTCAACTGCCAGGCCGTCGAGGCGAGTACGTCCGTACCGGCGCCCCACCGTTTCGTCAGGATGTGGCCGAACGACGACACCAGCATCGCCCCCGCCGAGGCCAGCACCCCCGGCACGCTCACCCCGCCCTCCCCGGAGAGCAGCATCAGACAGACCCCGCCTAGGCCGATCACGGCGCCGACGAGATGCCCGGCGCGGGGGCGCTCGGCGACCAGCGACCAGGCGATGAGCATCATCGTCAGCGGGGACACCGCCATCACGGTCGACGCGACGCTCGTCGGAAGCAGCTGGGAAGCGGCGTAGACGAGCACGAAGAACACGCTCACGTTCAGCAGACCCAGCACCGCCGCCCGCCCCCACCACGCGCCGCGCGGCAGCCGTCGGCACAGGAGCAGCAGGACCAGGCCGGCCGGCAGCGCCCGCAGGGCGGCCCCGTACAGGGGGCTGTCCGCCGGCAGGTACTCGTGCGTGACGAAGTAGTTGGTGCCCCAGGCCACCGGAGCGACCGCGGTCAGCGCCACCCACCGACTGTTAGCTTCCATGGAAGATAATATAGCTTCCGGGGAAGGTACTGTGACCCCCATGGAGGAAGAACTGGACCGCGTGGCCCGTATCCAGGCCGACTGGCGCCGCGAACGACCCGACCTCGACGTCGCTCCCCAGGGGGTCATCGGGCGACTGCACCGCCTCGCCGACCGGCTCACCGAGGAGCTGTGCCTCGTCTACGGCCGCTACGGGCTCAGCGAGGGGGAGTTCGACGTGCTGTGCGCCCTGCGGCGCGCCGGAGAGCCCTTCGAGCGGGCGCCCGGCGAACTCGCCGCGCACACCATGGTCACCACGGGCGCGATGACCAAGCGCATCGACCGCCTGGAGCGCGCCGGACTCGTCACCCGCCGCCGGGCCGACGATGACCAGCGGGGCCGGATCGTCGCCCTCACCCGGCCCGGACGCGATCTGATCGACCGCGCTTTCGCCGACCACATGCGCAACGAACGCCAGCTCCTGGACCTGCTGGAGCCCGCCGAGGCCGCGGCCCTCGAAACGCTCCTCACGACCTGGCTCGCCCGCGTGGAACCACCCGGAGCGCCGGCCGACGGATGACCCGTCGGCGGCCTCGGGGGAGAGAAAGGAGGGGGCTGCCTCAGATCGTGAGGACCAGTTTCCCCCGCGGATGGCCCGTCTCCAGATGCCGTACGGCCGCGGGCGCCTCGTCCAGCGGGTAGGTGCGGTCGATCACCGGGGTGAGCGCGCCCGTCTCGGCCAGGGCCTTGATCCGCAGCAGGTCCTGCTGCCGCGTGACCGCCATCAGCGGCCGGAAACGCTGGCCCACGAAGACGGACAGGGCCAGCCCGCGGACCCAGCGGTCCAGTCCGCCGAGCAGCGGGCCCGCGTCCTCCCCGCCCACGAAGACGACGATGCCGCGCGGCGCGAGGACGCGGCGCAGGCGGGAGAGGGAGCGGTTGCCGGCGGCGTCGAGGACGAAGTCGTACCCGACCCCTCGGGCGGTGATGTCCTCGTGGGTGTAGTCGATGACGTCGGCCGCGCCGAGCGAGCGCACCAGCTCGGCGCCGCCGGGACCGCAGACACCGGTGACCCGCGCCCCGTAGTGCGCGGCGAGCTGGACGGCGTACGAGCCCACCCCGCCCGAGGCGCCGATGACCAGCACCCTCTGCCCCTGCTGCGGGCGGGACATGTCGAGGCCCTGGAGCGCGGTGACCGCCGAGACCGGGAGGGCGGCGGCCTGCTCGAAGGAGAGCGCGGCGGGCTTCACGGCCAGCTGCTCGGCCTTGCCGCACGCGTACTCGGCGAACGAGCCGTCGCACTGGCCGAAGACCTCGTCGCCCGGCTTGAACCCGGTCACCTCGGCCCCGACCGCCTCGACCCGCCCGGCGGCGTCCCAGCCGCGCACGGTGTGGGCGGGGCGGCGCAGTCCGAGCTGGGGGCTGAGCCGCGCGATGTAGGGGCGTCCCGTCATCAGATGCCACACGCTGGGGTCCACACCGGCGGCGCGCACCTCCACCAGCACCTCGTCGGCCCGGGGGACGGGACGCTCGATGTCCCTCAACTCCAGGGTGTCGGTGGAGCCGTAGGCGTGCTGGACGATGGCCTTCATCGGGCTCTCCTTGAGCTTGGCCTTCACCTTGACCTCGACCGCCGGTTTGCCGGTGCTCCCTTGGATCGTCGCCGCGAACGGCGCGGTTGGCCAGTGCCCCCGCACCGTCGGCTCACCTCGGTGCGGGGGCCCTTGACGCCGGGTCGGGCCTACTGCTGGGCGCGTCCACGGCGTCGTACGACGATGACCACGGCCGCCACGAGGACGACCGCGACGGCGATCCAGATGCCCGTGGACAGACCCCCGTCCTCCTCGTCCTTCGCGGTGTCGGCGGCCTGTGGCGTCGGCGCGGCGCTCGTTCCGTCGGCGGTCGGCGTCGGGCTGGGCGAGGGGGTGGCGCCGGCGGTGGGTGTGGGGCTGACCGAGGCCGCCCCCGGTGCCGCGGCCTTGAGCTTCAGGACCGGGGCCTCGTTGCCATGGCCGTGTCCGTCGCCGTCGTCGGACTCGCCCAGCTCGATCCAGCGGTCGACCTTGCCGTCGCTGTAGGTCTGGAGCGTCTTGAACGTGAGCTCCTTCGCGTCGGGCAGCTGCCGGACGACGATGGAGTGCTCGGCGTCGTCCCCGACCTTCACGGCCGGGCCCTTGACGGTGTAGCCGTCGGCGGTGGTGCTGAACTTCCAGCCGTCCGGGCCCTCGCCGTATGTCACGTCGGACGGGGCGATGCCCTCGGGCAGCACGATCCTGAGCTGGGTGATGCCGGCGGTGCCGGACTCGGACTCGGCGGTGAAGGTGATCTCGACGTTCTGGGCGAGGGCCTGCGCGTGGGCGGACTCGACCTCGACATGGGCGGCGGCCGGAACGGCCGTGAGCACGACGGCGGTTGCCGCGGCCGCGGTGGCGACGGCGAGGCGGCGCATGGTGCGGGACATGGGTGTCTCCAGGTGGGGGTGCCGGGGCAACGGGTGTCCCGGCATGAGGGTGCCGAGGCAGCCGGGTAACAGGCCGCCTGGCGGGGTCAGTTGACGAGAGCCGACCTGGAGGAGGGAGGACCGCGCCGCACCACCGCGTGCGCGAGCAGCGGGACCGCCGCCGTGGGCCGGGTGCCGTCCGCCCGAGGGAGGACCGGCCGCCCGAGCCGTCGCGCGGACGTCCGGGGACGCCTGAACAGCGCCCGCGCCGCGGCGACTTGGGCCCGTACCGCGTCGAGCACCGCGGTCATACCCCGGGCGAGCGTCCAGCACGCCGCGTCCGCGCGATGCAGCAGCACCGCGACGAGTACGGCGACCAGGGCGTGGCCCGCCGTCATGGCCGCGGAGTCGTACGAGCCCGCGTGGGCGCCGTGAAGGTGCGCGGCGTGGTGGTGGGCCGGAGGGCGCGGGTGGGCGCTGAGCGTCAGCCACAGGTGCAGACCCGACTGGCCCGCGACACTCCAGGCGACGACCGTGCCGACGTGCCGCGGACGGCGTACGCCCACCAGCCCCAGACCGAAGAGCCCGACGGCCACGGCCGAACCCCGCGCCCACGGCACGGCACCCTCGGCGGCCAGGTGATGCACGCTCACCCCCAGCACCGCGCCGACGACGGCGAACACCGCGGCCCGCAGGACGGGCAGGGGCGCTGGACGGTGCGGTGCGGGGCGGGGCATGACCAGCTCATCTTGGGCCATGGGCGGCGCCGCGCGCAGGCAGGACGGCAAAAGAGACGGCGAGCCGACCGCCGTCGCCGTCGGCTGTGGCTGGATGCCGGGGAGCGCCCCCGCATCCGCTCCCGCCCGATTTCGCTACAAGTTCCGAAATTATTGCGGGCCGACCTCGCCATGTGGCCGAAACACATCGTTCGTAGCGTCGCTGTCGGCGGCACAGACCCCATCGACCTCGGGGGATGCCTCGCGCCGAATTGGCTACTTCCCCCGGAAATCCCCAGGAGCCCACCGTGCCCGACCTCTCCCGACGCGGCGCCCTGCGGCTGACCGCCGGCCTTTCCCTCGCCCTCGCCCTTCCGCTGGCGGGCTGCGGGCGTGACGACGGCAGCGCGGCCACCGGCAGCACCGAGCGCGTCGACGACTCCCCGGCCAAGGGCACCGTCACGGTGTGGGCCGCGCAGGGCGACGCCGACGTACTCGACAAGGTCCTCAAGTCCTTCAAGGCCGACAACCCCGACCTCACCGTGAAGATCACGCTGATCCCGAACGGCGAGTACTACACGAAGCTCCAGTCCGCGATCGCGGCCGGCAAGGGACCCGATCTTGCCCAGTTCTTCCCGGAGTCCCAGGCGCAGTTCGTCGACCCGTCGATCCTCAGACCCGTACCGGACGGTGTCGTCGACCAGGGCATCTTCTTCACGAGCCTCTGGGACGCGGGGGTGGCGAAGGACATCGCCTACACGGTGCCCTGGTACGCGTACACGTACGCGCTGGTCTACCGCTCCGACCTCGCCGCGAAGGCCGGTGCGAAGGCGCCGAAGACCTGGGACGCCATGGTGCCGTTCCTCAAGGCGCTCCAGGGCGCCGGTGCCGGGCACGGGCTCGGTGCCGACATCGGCTGGGACATCTTCAACGGCCAGGACGTCGCGATGTACGCCTGGCAGGCCGGCGGTTCCCTGCTGGCCGACGGCAAGTGGACCCTCGACACGGCCGCGATGGCGGACGCGCTGACGTACAACGCGTCGTTCTTCACCGCGAAGACCGCCGACACCAGCGGGCCCACCTTCCTCGACGCACAGCCGTACTTCGTCTCCGGGAAGACGGCTGCGATGATCACCGGCCCCTGGGTCGTCGGCCAGCTCGACACCGCTGCCAAGAAGGACGGCTGGACGGCGTCCCATGTCGCCACCGCGCCCCTCCCGGCCGGGTCCGCCGGCAGCGTCTCCTTCTCGGCCGGCGGAAGCTGGGGCGTGCTCGCCGACAGCGGCAACCCGGACGCGGCCTGGAAGCTGATCCGGCACATGGCGAAGCCCAGCACCCAGGTCGCCCAGTACAAGGCGTACGGCTCCCTGCCCGCCGTCATCTCCGCCTGGGACGACTCCGCCATTGCCGGACAGCCCCTCCTGGACGCCTTCTTCACCCAGCTGAAGAACACCCGGGCCTTCCCGCAGGTGAGCACCTGGCAGCAGGTCGCCACCCGGATGGGCAAGGAGATGGAGGCCGTCGCCAAGGGCACGACCAGCGCGACGAAGGCCGCCGCCGCCATCCAGGCGTACGCCGAGAGCGTCGGGACCGGGGCGGAGTGAGCCGCCGATGACCTCGACCCTCGTACGGGGTACCCGGGCGGTGCCCCGCAGCGCCCCGGCCACCCCGCGCAAGGCGCGGCGCGGCCGTCGTACGGCTGTCGCCTGGGTGTTCCTCGCCCCGTTCGCCGTCGTGTTCGTCCTCTACACCGCGATCCCCGCCGTCGCCGCCCTCGGCTTCAGCCTCACCGATCTGCGCGGCGCGGATCTGCGGCACCCGTTCGCGGTGAACTTCACCGGCGTCGAGAACTACCTCCGGCTGTTCCAGGACGCGAGCTTCCTGCGCGACCTCGGCAACACCGCCCTCTTCGTGGCCGTCGGCGTCCCGCTGACCATGGGCACCGGGCTCGCGCTGGCCCTCGCGCTCAACTCCCGCGTCCGGCGCCTGCGGGGCGTGCTGCGCTCGGTGTTCTTCGCGCCGGTCGTCACCAACATCGTCGCGGTCGCACTGATCTGGCAGTACGCCTTCAACGCCGACGGCACGGTCAACAAGGTGCTCGGCGTCCTCGGCTTCGCCGGACCGAACTGGCTGGACGACCCGAACCTCGCCATGCCCGTCGTGATCCTGCTGGGCGTCTGGCGGAACTTCGGCACCGCGATGGTGCTGTTCCTCGCCGGGCTCCAGGCCGTTCCGCACGAGGTGTACGAGGCCGCCGCCCTCGACGGGGCCGGCCGCCGGCGTCAACTGCGCCACATCACCCTGCCGTTGCTGCTGCCCACCACCCTGATGGTGTCGGTGCTGCTGAGCGTCTTCTACCTCCAGGTCTTCGACGAGCCGTACCTGCTGACCGGCGGCGGACCGCTGGGCTCAACGGAGTCGGTGGCGCTGTACACCTACCGGCAGTTCGGGGCGGGGGAGCTGGGCATGTCGTCCGCCGCGTCGTTCGTGACGCTCGTGCTCGTCGCCCTGGTGAGCGCCGTCCAGTTCCGGATGCTGAGGTCCCGCACATGACCGCACCCCGCCGACCCCTGCTCTACGCCGCCCTCGTCCTGTGCGCCCTGCTCACCCTGCTGCCCTTCGTGTGGGTGGTGAGCGGCTCGCTCCGCAGCCTCGACGAGATCCGCTCCGACCCCGGCGCCTGGTGGCCGCAGCACGTCACCTTCGACAACTTCACGCGGCTGTTCGCCCTCGACGGCTTCGGCCGGTTCCTGACCAACAGCATCGTGGTCGCCGGCATCGTCGTCCTCGGCAACGTCGTGGCGGCGTCGGCCGCCGGATACGCGCTCGCCAAGCTCGACTTCGCCGGGAAACGGCTCGCGTTCGGCGCGGTCATGGCGGCGATGATGGTGCCGTTCACGGCGGTGTTCGTCCCCCAGTTCGTGATCACCGTCGACCTGGGTCTCGCGGACACCCTCACCGGGATCGCCCTGCCCGCCGTGGCCCTGCCGCTGTCCGTGTTCGTCATGCGCCAGTACGCGCTGTCGATCCCCGACGAACTGCTGGAGGCGGCCCGCATCGACGGCGCGGGGGAGTTCCGTATCTTCTTCCGCGTCTACCTCCCGCTGGCGGGCCCCGCCCTCGCGACGATCACGATCATGTCGTTCCTCACCTCGTGGAACAACTTCATCTGGCCGCTGATCGTCGCCCAGAGCACCACCGCCTACACCTTGCCCGTCGGTCTCGCCGCGACCAGCCAGGCCGCCTCGCACGTCACCGACTACGGCCTGATGCTCGCCGGAGCGATCGTCGTGATGCTGCCCGTGCTGGTCCTCTTCCTGTTCCTGCAACGGCACTTCGTGCGCGGCATCGCCGGAACGGGGATGCGGTGAGAGCGCCGGCCCCCGCGCAGCAGCTGACGCCGGGCATGAACCAGAGCGCGGTACGGCGCGTCAACACCTCGGTCATTCTGCGTACGTTGGCGGTGTCGGCGGGGCCGATGAAACTGACCGCCCTCGCCGAGCGGACCGGCCTGTCCCGGCGCACCATCGAACTCGTCCTGGACACCCTCGTCGACGCGGGCTGGGTGACCGAACTCGACCGCGTCCCGACCAGCGGCTGCGCCGGACGCCCCGCCCGCCGCTACGAACTGCGTGCCGAACACGCCCTGTTGGCGGCCGTGCGCATCACCACCGTCGACGCCTCCGCGGTCGTCGCCGACGTACGCGGCCACATCCTGGGCCGCGCCCACCGCCCGCTGCGCGCCTACCAGGACCCCCGGATCACCCTCGACGACGCCGCGGCGCTGGTCCTGGAGGCCCTCGCCGACGCGGGCGGGTCCCCTGAGCGGCTGCGCGCGGGCGTGCTCGCGGGCGGTGGCGCGATCGACGACGAGGGGGTCGTACGGCGTCTCGTGCACACCACCCGCTGGGAAGGCGTGCATCTGCCCGAGGAACTCGCCCGGCGGGTGCGGATGCCCTGGTTCGCCGACAACGACACCAACCTCGGTGCGCTCGGGGAACGTTGGCGCGGGGTGGCGGGCGACCACGACAACGTCGTATGGGCGATGCTCGGCAACCGGGCCGGCCTCGGCATCCTCATCCGAGGCGCGGTGCACCGCGGGCTCGACGGCGCCGCGGGCGAGATCGTGGAGGCGGTGTCGATGCCCGCCGGGTCGGTCGAGCACCGTCCGGTGGCCTGGCTCACCTCGCCCGAGACCGCCCAACGGGCCGTCGCGCTCGCCCGCTTCGAGGCGGCCCGGGCCGGTGACGCCACCGCGCTCGCCGAGGTCGACGAGTTCGTGGAGAACATCGCGTCGATCCTCACCACCCTCTCCTGGACGGTCGCCCCCTCCCTCATCGTGCTCGGCGGCGGCCTGGAGGACGCGGCCGACGTCCTGCTGCCCCGGGTCCGGGAGGCACTGCGCGCCGCCCGCACCCCCGCGGTCGAACTCCGCGCCACCGGCCTCGGCCACGACGCCCCGCTCGTCGGCGCCGTGAAACTCGCCCTCGACCGCATGGACACCGAGCTCTTCGGCCCCCACGCCCCCGCGCCCCACGGAGTCTGAGTTGCCCCACACCCCCCGCACCGACGTCCTCATCGTGGGCAGCGGCATCATGGGATCCGCCATGGCCCGCCTGCTGCGCGAGACGGATCCGTCCCTGCGTCTCACCATGGTCGACGGCGGCACCCCCATCGGCGGCACCCCCGGTCTGCATCTGCACGACCTCGACGACCCCACCCTGTGGGCGCGCTACAACGAACAGGTCGCCACCGGCATCCAGGGCATGTACACCGGCGCGGAGGCGACCCGCGAGATCCCCGACCGGCTCGCCGACCTCCCGCCCGGCATGGTCCACGCCCTCGCCTTCGGTGAGGGCAGCGAGGCCATGCCGCAGGCCGCGCTCGCCTGGAACACGGGCGGCATGGGCGTCCACTGGACCGCCGCGACACCCTGGCCCGCCGGGGACGAGGTCTTCGACTTCGGCGACCCGGAGAGCTGGGCGGCGGACCTCGCGACCGCGGGCGGACTGCTGGCCGTCACGCCGTCCCCGATCGGCCCGACCGGGACCGGGCGCGTCGTGCTGGACGTCCTGCGCCGCCGCTACGGGGCCACCGGGCCGTACGACCGGCGCCCCCAGCCGATGCCCATGGCCGTGACCCCGACCTCCTCGGGCCCCATGCCCCGCACCGCACCGGCCACGATCTTCCCCGCCCTCGCCACGGCCACGGACCCGTTCTTCACCCTCCTCACCGGCACCCTCGTGACCTCGCTCGTCGTCATGAGCGACCGGGTGACGGGCGCGCGGCTGCGGCGGGTCGCCGACGGCCGGGAGTCCGAGCTGTGCGCGGACACCGTGGTGGTGTGCGCCGACGCCCTGCGCACCCCGCAGCTCCTCTACGCCTCCGGGATCCGCCCGAGCGCCCTCGGCCGCCACCTCAACGAACACGCGTTCGTCACCGCGCGGGTCCTGCTCGACCTCGACCGGTTCGGCCTCACCCTCGACGACCTGCCGCGGACCCGCCCCGGCGAGTTCTGCACCGACTCGCTCTGGCTGCCCCACAACGGCACGGACCAGCCCTTCCACGGCCAGATCATGAACCGCACCTATGTGGACGAGGACGACCGTCCCCTCGCCCACTCGGTGGGCATGTCGCTGTACGTTCCGGTCGAGTCCCGCCCGGAGAATCGGCTCGTGTTCTCACCGACCGAGACCGACCTCGCCGGAATGCCCCGCATCGGCGTCGAGTTCGGCTACAGCGACACCGACCGGCGGCTGATCAACCGGGCGCTCGACGAAGTCCGGGCACTGGCCGAGGAGTTCGGCTCCTTCGACCCCGCCACCGAACGCGCCCTCCTGCCGCCCGGCTCGTCCCTGCACCTGACCGGCACGGTCCGCGCCGGGGCCGGCGACGACGGCACCAGCGTGTGCGACCCGGACGGCAGGGTGTGGGGCCTCGACAACCTCTACCTCGCCGGAAACGGTGTGATCCCCACCCCGATGGCCGCCAACGTCACCCTGACCGGCATGGTGACCGCGGTCCGCGCCGCCCGCGCCGTCGCCGCACGGCAACTCGCCGCCCACTGAGAGGACTTGAGCAAGAGTGATCGACATCGCCAAGGAGTACTGCGTGGGGCTGCCCGCGTGGATCGATGACGCCCTGTCCGACGTACCGCCCGTCATCCCCGGCCGCGAGGAGCGGATGCGGCTCGTGCACCGGCTCGCCGACCGGAACTGGCGGGAGGGCAACGGCGGCCCGTTCGCGGCGCTCGTCGCGGAGCGGGACACCGGGCGGATCGTCTCGGTCGGCGTCAACGTCGTCCTCGCCTCCGGGGTCTCCAGCGCCCACGCCGAGGTCGTCGCCCTCGGCCTCGCACAGACGGCCACTGGTGGCTGGGACCTCGGCGGCGAGGGCCTGCCCGCCCATGAACTGGTCGTCAACTGGCGTCCCTGTATCCAGTGTTACGGCGCCACCATGTGGTCCGGGGTGCGCAGTCTCGTCGTCGCCGGCGAGGGCAAGGAACTGGAGGAACTCACCACGTTCGACGAAGGCCCGCTGGGCGCGGACTGGGCCGAGCAGTTCGAGGCGCGGGGCATCGAGGTCGTCCGCGATGTGCTGCGTGAGGAGGCGCTGGAGGTGTTCGGCGACTACCGGGCGGCCGTCGACGCCGGTGACGTCGTCGTCTACAACGCCCGGGGCGGTGACCAGTGATACCGCGCTTCGCCACGGACATCATCACCTTCTACCACCCGGAGTTCTGGGGTGTCGGCTCCGCGGACGCGGTGCGGGAGCTGGCCGCCGCGCACCCCCGGCGCTTCTGGGAGCGGCTGATGGACGCGCTGGCCGAGACCGAGGTCACAGGCATCGAGCTGACCTTCGCACCCGGGGACATCGACACGGCCGTACGCGCCTACGGCACCGCGACGGCCTTCCGCGAGGCCCTCGCCGCACGGGGCCTGTCCGTGGTCAGCGCGTTCATCGCGGGCGAGGACGCCCCGGACTGGCGCGCCGGGGACAACCTGTCCGCGATCGTCGCCGACGCGGCACGCCGTGCGGCCTTCCTCGCGGAGGCGGCCGCGGATCTGCTGGTGGCGGGGCTGCCGATGCGGACGACGTACGGGGAGCGTCCGCCGTTCTTCGTCGACGCCGCCTACATGGGGCGGATGGCGGACATCGCGCACGCGGTGGGGGAGGAAGTGGCCCGGCACGGGGTGCGGCTGGCGTTCCACACCGAGTCGAACAGCACGCTGTGGTACGAGCGGGACATCGACCTGTTCATGGCCCTGACCGACCCCCGCTATGTGTGGCTGTGCCCGGACTCCTGCCACATCGCCCTCGGCGGCGGCGACCCGGTGGCCGTCGCCCGTCGGCACGCCCCGCGGATAGCCCTCGCCCACTGGAAGGACGCGGTGCGGCCGATCGACGTGCACCTCACCATCGACGAGACGGTGTACGCACGGCAGCAGCCCTTCATGACGGAGCTGGGCACCGGCATCGTGGACTGGCCGGGCTGGGCCGAGGCGATGGCCCGTACCCCGGGGGCTGGGACGGTGCTGATCGAGCTGGACGAGGCCGCCGACCCCGTGGCCGCGCTGCGGGCGGGAACGGCGGTGGCGAAGGCCGCGTGGGCCGGAACGGTCAACAGCGGCTTTCCTGGGGGCAGTCGGGCACGGTGACGGGGGCGGTCGGGCACGGTAAGAGATCTACGTGAAGCCGCGGCGGGCTCTGCCGCCGGTCTGGATCTTGTGTGTAGCGTCCACCCTTGTGTGGCGCGGGAGTCCCCCAACTTCCGTTCTACGCGCGCAGATTCGGCGCCCGCACCGCCTCCCTTCCCCCACTTCCGGAGGTTCACCGCATGCTCGGCCTCGGCTCGTCCCCCCGCAGACTCACCACCGCCGTCACCGTGTTCGGCCTGCTGGCCACCGGCGCCGCCGTCCAGGCGACCACCGCCGCCCCGGCCGCCGCCGCCACCACCCACCGCATCCTCTTCGACAACGCGCACGCCGAAACGGCCGGCAACGCCGACTGGATCATCTCGACCAGCCAGCCCGACCCCACCGGCGAGGACTCCTCGCCCTCCGACGAGACGGACTGGACGGGCGCGCTGTCCTCCTGGGGCGTGGCGCTCCAGGAGACCGGCGACTACACGCTGGACACCCTGCCGTCGGGTTCCAGCCTCACCTACGGCGGCTCGAAGGCGACCGATCTGTCGAACTTCGACACGCTGGTCCTGCCGGAGCCCAACACGCTGTTCACGACCGCCGAGAAGACGGCGATCATGAACTTCGTGAAGAACGGCGGCGGCCTGTTCATGATCTCCGACCACACCGGCGCCGACCGCAACAACGACGGCGAGGACGCGGTCGAGATCCTCAACGACCTGATGACGAACAACAGCGTCGACTCCACCGACCCGTTCGGCTTCTCCATCGACTCGCTCAGCATCAGCTCCGGCTACCCGGCCGCGATCAGCGACAGCACGAACCCCGTGCTGCACGGCTCGTTCGGCACCGTCACCAAGAGCCTCATCGCCAGCGGCACGACGGCCACGCTGAAGCCCGCCGACAACTCGGCCGTCAAGGGCCTGCTCTACCGCAGCGGCTACTCCGGCAACACCGGCGCGTTCTTCGCCACCAGCACCTTCGGCACCGGAAAGATCGCGTTCTGGGGCGACAGCTCCCCGATCGACGACGGCACCGGCCAGTCCGGCAACACCCTCTACGACGGTTGGAACGACACCGGCGCCACGAACGCGGCCCTCGCCCTCAACGCCACGGAGTGGCTGTCCTCCTGATGCCAGACCACTGAGTCCTCTGAGTTCTCTGGGTCCTCTGAGTCCTCACAAGGGGAACAGGGGGTTGCCGACGGCGAGTTCACGGCGTCGGCAACCCCCGAACCGTGTCAGGCCAGCCGGTGCACGAGCTGGTTGGTCAGCTCGTAACGGGCGCCCACGACGGCCAGTTCACCGGCCGCCACCTTCGCGGCGAGGTCGGGCTCGCCGGCGATACGGGAGCGGATGGCACGGACATTGGCGTCGATGGTCGCGTCGACGCGGGCGTCGCCCTCCTCGGTGCGGTCGATGTTCGGTCGTATCTGATCGGCCAAGTACTGGATGTGCGCGGGCAGTTGAGCCCCCGATATGTCGGCCTCGACGGCGGCCTTCACCGCGCCGCAGGACTGGTGGCCGAGCACCAGCACCAGCGGTATGCCGAGTTCGAGCACCCCGTACGCGACACTGCCCAGCACGGCCTCGTCCAGGACCTCGCCGCCGCTGCGCACGGTCATCAGATCGCCGAGCCCCTGGTCGAAGACGAGCTCCGGCGGCACCCGGGAGTCGATGCAGCCGAGGATCAGCGCGAAGGGGTGCTGACCCGTCGTCAGAGCCTGCCGGGTGGCCGGTGTCTCGTCCGGATGCCGCTCGCGGAAGGTGCGCCAGCGCAGATTGCCCGCGGCCAGTTCCCGCAGCGCCTCCCCGGGCGTGCTGGGCCGGGCGCGGGTGCCGGCGGGGGTCGCGGAGGCGGGGGAGACGCCGAGGGAGAGGCCGGTGCCGAGGGCTGCCGCACCGGTGAGGCCGGCGCGCAGAAGCGTCCGGCGCCCCGTTCTGTGGGGGGTGTCTGAGAAGTTCACGGCGACGAACGTATGACCGAGCCCCGAGTGGATCTCCGGCTTGGGTGTCTCTTGACGGTCCTGTGCACTGCATTTGAGACAACCTCGCGGGGGGTGAGGTATCGAATTCGCGGCAGGTGCACGGTCCCGCATATCGGGGACTCTGTCGTTCCCATCGGAAATTCGGAGTCCTCCACTTCTTCCTCGCTCTACCCGTCCGCGGATTTCGCCCTGTTTCCACTGCAAAACCCCGGCATCGTCTCCATTCCGGCCGGATTTCCCCTCGGGGCGGAGTAGGTGAAGGGATGGCGAATGTGTGGAGTTTTCGGCGAGCGCCGATGAGGACTTGCGGCTCGAACTCCCGTGCAGTAATTAGGTGAATCATGAAATTGTTCAGCCGTGACACTTCGTTCCGTCGCACGGAGCGCACCGTCACGCCCCAGCCCCCCACGATGTCACCGGCCGTCGGTGCCGGGGTCCTTCCGGATCCCGCGCTGGCGCCCCTGACCGGCGAATGGGTCATCGACCCCGCCCACAGCAGGATCGGCTTCTCCGTGCGGCACGCGATGGTGACCACGGTCCGCGGCGCCTTCGCGGAGTATCAGAGCCGGCTGTACTTCGACGGCCGCGACCCGTCCCGCTCGCAGGCGGAGATCGTACTGTCCACCGCCAGCGTCGACACCGGCGTGGAACAACGCGACGCCCATCTGACCGGACGGGACTTCCTCGACTCGGCGAACTACCCGCGGATGCGGTTCGCCAGCACCGCCGTGGAGCTGGTTGGCAACGATGTCTACCGCATGACCGGCGACCTCACCATCAAGTCCGCCACCCGCCCGGTGGTCCTCGAACTGACCTACATAGGCCACGTCACCGACCCCTTCGGCTACCAACGGGCCGGATTCGACGGCACCACCACCATCAACCGCTCCGAATGGGGCCTGAACTACGACTCCAGGCTGGCCGAGGGCGGCGCCATGGTGAGCGAGAAGGTACGGCTCCAGCTCGACATCGCCGCGATCCGCACGGCGCCTGCGGGCTGACACGTGTAGGCCTGGTCGGCCACCCCCGGCCCCCCTACCGCGCCGGGTGCTGTCAGCACCCGTGCAGTGGGCTCCGTCGGGCGCACACTGGAGGTGTGCTGTCGGTGCTCACGAGGGGGTGTCGGCCGATGGCGGTGGCACGGACGCGATGGTGGCGGTGGCGGCGGAACCCGTTGCGGCGGGGCAGTGACCTCGTCGAGGCCTGGGTCGTGCTCTCGGCGTGGGTGTTCGCACTGGTCGGCGGGGTGATCGCGGGTGTCGTGGCGGCCCACGCGATCGAGACGACGGCCGAGCGGCAGCGAGCGGGGGTCAGCGCGGTCTCGGCCGTGCTCGTCGAGGACGCGGAGAGCGACGGCCCCGCGCGTGTCGTGGCCGATCACCGGGTGTGGGCCACGGTGCGCTGGACCACGCCGGACGGCAGGACGCACACCGAGCAGGCCCGGGTGCCGGTCGGGAGCCGGGCGAACAGCGCCGTCACCGTGTGGACGGACGACGAGGGCAGGATCACCCCCGAACCGCTGACCGAGGAGGAGTCCCGCCTGCACGGTGTCGCGGGCGGCGTCCTCGCCGCCATCGGCCTGGGCGGGACCGTGCTGGGCGCCGCCTGGATCGTACGGCTGAGCCTGGAACGGCGGCGCCTCGCCGAGTGGGACGCGGAGTGGGAGCGGATTGACACCCGGCGGGGCGGGAAGACGGGCTGAGGAGCCGGGGCGGCCCGCCGGGGTCCCTGGCCCGTGTTTCCGGGCGCGCCCCGCCGAGGCGACGGCCCCTCGGTCAGGACGTGGTGCCGGCGAGCCAGAGGCCGGGGCCGAAGACCTCGTAGCGGATCCTGCGGGCGGGTGTCCCCGCGCGCCGACCCGCGAGCTGCTCGGTCCCGGTGCGCAGGGCGTGGCCGGCGGGGAGCGGGCGGCGTGCAGGACCAGTAACTCCCGGGGAGCGGACCGTCAGTCGGTGCTGTGGGCCGCGCCCAGTTCCCGCCCGGTGACCATCTCCGGCTCGATGCGTACGAACACGCCGTCGTGCAGGGGCATCCAGGAACGCGGGCCGGTCCGTGTGAGCGCCTCGTGCTCGGCGGGGTCGGTCACCACGCCGGCCCGGCCGGTGACGACCACGCTCCAGCCGGACCGGGTCGCGGCGTCGAACTCGTCCGCCTCGAAGGCGACCACGACGCCGTCCACGGCGCGCGCGAGATCCGAGCCGGACGAGGTGCACAGCAGCACGGAGAAGTCCGTGTCCAGACAGAAGTTGACCGGGAGGATCGCGGGCAGCGCGCTACGGGTGTACACGACGCGACCGACCGGCACCTTTGCCAGGAGGCGCAGGCATTCCTGCCGGTCGAGCGTACGAAAGCCGTCGTTGTGGACCATCGGACCATGCTCCACCCGGCCGCGCGGTCATGGTTAGGGCCGGTCGGCCCTTGTGCGAGGGCCCCACGGGTGCGGCACCGGAAGCGTCAGGCCGGCGAGGGGAGCGGGACAGCCCACTCCACGACCGTGCCGCTCGGCCGGTTCGGGGACACGGTGAGCGTTCCGCCCAGTTCCTCGGCGCGCTGACCGAGGTTGGCCAGGCCGCTGCGGCGGGTGACGGCGGGGTCGATGCCGCGTCCGTCGTCCGTGACCCGCAGCCGGAGCACCCCGTCGGCCACCTCCACGCCGACGCCGACCGCCGTGGCGCCTGCGTGCCGGGCGGCGTTGGAGAGGGCCTCGGCGAGCACGGCCAGCAGGTGTTCGGCGTACTCGGCGGGTACGTCGGTGTCGATCAGCCCGGTCATGCGCAGCGCCGGGGAGAAGCCGAGGGCCCGTGCGGCCCGGTCCGTGTCGGCGACCAGACGGGCCCGCAGTCCGCCGCCCCGCGCCCGGTCGCTCTCCCGCAGCGCGTAGATGGTGGACCGGATGACCTTGATGGTGTCGTCGAGGTCGTCCACGACCCGCTGGACCCGCTCGCTCGCCGTCGGGCGGTCACCGATGTGCCCGAGGGCCGACTGGAGCGACAGGGCGCCCGCGAACAGCCGCTGGATGACCAGGTCGTGCAGGTCACGGGCGATGCGGTCGCGGTCGCCGAGCACCAGCATCCGCTCCGCCTCCCGGCGGTGCTCGGCGACTTCGAGCGTGAGGGCCGCCTGGCTGCCGAACGCGGTGATCATGTCGATGGTGGCCTCCGGGAACACCGCGCCACCGGGCACGTTCGCCACCATGAGCACGCCCCGGACGCGTTCCCGGGCGCCGAGCGGCACGAAGAACGCCGAGCCCAGCGTGACCAGGGAGGCGCTGCCGCCCTCGGCGCGCGGATCGGCGCTGACGGCGTCGCTCGTCACCCGCTCCCCGGAGGTGAACACCTTCGCCGCCAGGGACGTGGCCGGCAGCACCAGACCGCGCACTTCGTCGGCCCGGGTGCCGGACGCGGCCTCCACGACCAGCTCGCCGCTGTCGCCGCCGACCGGGACGGCGAGGGTGACCAGGTCCGCGCCGGCCAGTTCCCGCACCGTGGTGACGACCGAGTCGAGGACCTCGGCCGGGTCCCGGCCCGACAGCAGACTGCGGGTGAGTTCGTCGCTGGCCGCCAGCCACCGCTGTCTGCGGCGGGCGTCGTCGTAGAGCCGGGCGTTGTCGATCGCCACACCCGCCGCGGCGGCCAGCGTCCGCAGCACCGCCTCGTCGTCGGGGTCGAACTCGCCGGTGCCCCGCTTGTCGGTGAGGTACAGATTGCCGAACACCTGCCCGCGCACCCGGATGGGAGTGCCGAGGAAGCTGGTCATCGGGGGATGCCCGGCCGGGAACCCCACGGACGCCGGATGCTCCGCCAGATTCGCCAGCCGCAGCGGCTCGGGGTGGCGGATCAGCTGGCCCAGGATGCCCTCGCCGCGCGGATAGTGGCCGATCCGGGCGATGGTCTCCTCGTCGATGCCGACGGTGATGAACTCCGTGATGGTGCCTTCCTCGCCGAGCACGCCCAGCGCCCCGTACCGGGCGTCGACCAGGGTGACCGCGGACTCCACGATCCGCCGCAGCACCACCCGCAGATCGAGGTCGGAGCCCACGGCGAGCACCGCGTCCAGAAGGGTGTGCATACGGTCCCGCGCCTCTCGTACATGCCGGACCTGCTCCTGGAGTCCCTCCAGCAGCTCGTCCAGCCGCAACTGGGGGTGGGGCGTGCCGGTGATCCCGGTGTCGCCCCGACCCTGTGCGCGCTCCTCCACCACGGCTCCCCTCACCCCTTGGACCTCTCCCTCAGGATGCCCGACGGGGCAGGCGCCCGGCGACGGCGCCCCGGCACCGGGCGAAGCGGCGCGGTCAACTCGTCTTGTGGCCCCACTGCGGGCCGACCAGGTCCCACTCCCTGCCCCACTGCGCGATGCGCCGCCGCTCCAGCCGCCACCGCACGAGCCCGCCGGCGCCGAACACGAGCCCCGCCGCGGCGAGGGCGGCCGAGGTACCCAGCAGTGCGGCTTCGACGGCCGCGCCGGTCGGGCTGGGCGGAGCGGTGACCAGGGTGCCGTGCGGGTCGGTCCACAGCGTGATGCGCGACCCGGCCTTCTTCCCGCTCTCCACCAGGGCCTTGGCGGTGTGGGTGGTGCCGTCCTGGCCGGTCCAGCGGACCTTCGCGGAGGACCGGTAGGCGTTCGAGGTGGCCTTGGGGGTGTCCGCGAGGAGTACGGCGCTGACGGGGGTCCGCTGGGCGCGCTGCCGGTCGAAGGTGTCGTCCGCGGCTCGGGCTGTCACGATTCCGGCGAGCGTGCCGCCGACCGCGATGACCGCCCAGACGGCCAGGACGATCCATGCCTCCAGCACGTCGTCGCGCCGGCGCAGCGGGTTGCTCCGCCACCGCCACAGTGTCTTCTTCGTGCGCCTGCCGCCACGCATCGTCTCCGCACCTCCTCGTCCATGTCACTGCCAGCACGGTGTCAGCCCGCAACCGCCCGCGGCAGGGGCCGAACAGAGCGCTCCGCAGGGCCGACCGGCACCGACTCCGGGGTGACCTGTCCGGCCGCCGACGAGGGACCAACGGCCCCTCACCGCGCCGGGGCCCCGCTCCCATCCTCGAAGGACATCGGTACCCGTCCGACGTCCGTAGGGAAGGAGGACACCATGCGTACGGCACCTCTCGACGCCTCGACCCTGGAGTCCTGCATCTCGGCTGCCGTGGCCGCGCCCTCGTTCTTCAACACCCAGCCGTGGCGCTACCGGCTGGACCCCGAGGCGGGCGCCTTCGAGGTGCGCGCCGCCCAGGAACGGAGCCTGCGCCACGCGGACCCCGTCGCCCGCGCCCTGCACCTGTCGGTGGGCGCGTCCGTGTTCAACCTCCGTGTCGCCGTGGCCCACTTCGGCTGGTCACCCGTCGTACGGCTGCTGCCGCGCCCCGAGGACACGGCACTGCTGGCCACCGTCAGGCTCACGGCCTCCCAGAGCCGGCACACCATGCGGCACCGCACCGATCTGTATCCCGCCATCTGGCGCCGCCACAGCAGCCGCTTCCCCTTCTCCGGGCGGCCGCTCGCGCAGAACGCGCGCGTCGAGATCGCTGAGGCCGCCCACATGGAGGGCGCGTCGCTGACCTTCCCCGAGCCGCCCGAGACGGCCCGGCTGCTGCGGGTGACCGCCGAGGCCGAGCGCCGCAACCGGCTCGATCCCGACCGCGGCACGGAAAGCCGCCGCTGGGTGCACAAAGACCCCGACGACCCCGCCGACCTCGGCCTTCCGCAGTCCGCGCTCGGCCCGCAGGACGCGCGCGAGCAGCTCCCGATGCGGGACTTCACCGCGCGACGGCACACCGAGGAGCTGTCCGCGCAGAACTTCGAGCCCGGACCCGTCATCGCCCTGCTGACGACGGTCCACGACCGCCGCGCCGACTGGCTGCGGGCCGGACAGGCCCTCGAACACGTCCTGCTGGTGGCCACGGCCCACGGACTGCGTACGTCCCTGCTGCACCAGCCGATGGAATGGCCCGACCTGCGCCGTGAACTGAGCCCCGACCCCGAGCACACCGGGTACGCCCAGATACTCGTCCGCCTCGGCTACGGCCCCGACGGCCCCGCGACCCCGCGGCGCGCCCCGGACGCGGTGCTCGACACGGAGCCGCCCGAGCGGTGACCCGTCCGGGCGCGCCCCTCAGGCGACCGCGGTGACGGCCGGGTTCCCGGCGGGGTCCGCCGCGAGGGCCGTGGGCAGATCGGGGTGGATCTCGAAGACGCCGGCCAGCCGCGTGCACCGCAGGACCCGTAGGAAGCGGGGGCTGTCGGAGACCAGCCGCAGCCGGCCCCGCCGGGCCAGCACCCGGTTCCGTGCCCGGCTCAGCAGACCGAGCCCGCCGCAGTCGACGAAGGACACGCCCCGCAGGTCCAGCACCAGGTCGGGGCGGGGCCCGGCGGTGAGCGCGTCCAGGCGGGCGGAGAGGTTCAGGGCGGCCAGGACGTCGAGTTCGCCGCGCAGTTCCACCACGGTCGCGCCGATCTGCGGGGGACGGGGCGCGGGCTCTGGACGGTGTGTGGACATGGTCCGAGGAAAGCGGGGGAGCCGGGTGGGGCGGAAGGGCCGTTCGGCCCCGATCACCCGACCGACCGATCGACCCTGTTCGGCGAGGTCCCGGGGCCAACCGGCCCATGGCAACGCGCGGGCTCCCGGGGACAAGCTGAAGCCGCGAGGCAGGTGTGGCACCGGCCGCCTCGGCCGCCTGAGAGAAGGGAGGCGAGGGATCGTGGACGAGCACACGGCGACTCCCGCGCCGAACACACCGACCGGACTCGCACGCAGTGACCTCGGACGCCGTCTCCTACAGCGGCGCACGGAACTCGGGCTGACGCCGGGCGACACGGCCGACCGGGCGGGGATGTCCGTCCACTACCTGACGTACCTGGAGGAGTCGCCCGCCGCCGCACCGGGCAGGAGCGTGCTGCTGTCTCTCGCGGGCGCCCTGGAGACCACCGTCACGGCCCTCACCGGCGGCGACACCGGCCGTCCGCCCGGTCAAGGACAGCCCGCCCGCGACCCCGACTTCTCCGAACTCGGCACGGAGGAGTGCTGGGCCCGGCTCGGCACCCACGGCGTGGGCCGGGTCGCCTGGACCGGCGCCGAGGGACCGATGGTCCTGCCCGTGAACTACTCCGTCGTCGACGGAGTCCTCACCTTCCGGACCGCCACCGGCTCCGCCCCCGCACAAGTCCTGGGCAAACAGGTCGCGTTCGAGGTCGACCACATCGACGAGGCTCTCGGCCGCGGCTGGAGCGTCCTCGTGCGCGGCCGGGCCCGCGGCGTGGCACACCCGCAGGACCGGCGCCGCCTCGCGGAGCGGGCGTACAGCGCCCCCTGGGCAGGCGGCCGGCGCGAGGTGTGGGTGTGCGTCGACGCCTTCGGTATCACCGGCCGCGCGATCGACTGACGTGGCACGGCCGTGCGGATGTGCCGTGAGGGCCGCTCTCCGGCAGGGCAGGGACCCATGGCCCCTCTCCCCGGGCGGTCCTCCCGCCGACGATGGGACGCATCCGCTGCACCTGGTGAAAGGCGGTGGCCATGTACCCCAACGACGGATTCCGCGAACTCGACCGGCAGGAGTGCCTGAACCTGCTGGCGAGGCCGTCGGTGGGCCGCATCGTCCACACGCACCAGGCCCTGCCCGCCGTCCTCCCGGTCAACTTCGGCCTCGACGACAGCGCCGTGGTGCTGCGGACCTCGGCGGCCTCCGAACTGGCCCGCGCGATTGACGGCGTGGTCGTCGGCTTCGAGGCGGACGAGGTCGACGCCGTCGCGCAGTCCGGCTGGAGCGTGGTCGTCACCGGCCGGGCGGCCGTGGTGACCGACCCCGCCGAGCACGAACGGCTGTGCCGGGTGGGACCGCGCTCCTGGGCGCCCGCGCCCGTGGAGGTCTTCGTCCGCATCGAGCCCGAACTGATCACCGGCCGTGAACTGGTCGGCGGACGCACGATGTACGGCCTGGACCTCTCGACCGGAGCGGCGACGCCGGCACGACAGATGAACAGCACTTCGGGAGATCAGAAGGGAACAGTGTCATGAGTACCCAGCACGTCGTCGTCGGAGTGGACGGATCCCTGATCGCCGTACGCGCGCTGGACCGGGCCGCGCAGGAAGCCGCCGCCCGCGGCGCCACCCTGCGCATCGTCCACGCGGTGGCGGACCGGGACACGGCGGGACCGGTCCTCGCCTCGGCGGCCGCACGGGTCGGCGAGCACCATCCCGGCCTGCCGGTCGTGACCACCGCGTCCGAGGCCGGCACGGTGCGGGCGCTGGTTCGGGAGAGCGAGGGCGCGGCCCTCACCGTGGTCGGCAACCGTGGCCTCGGCGGGCTCACCGGACTCCTCGTCGGCTCGGTCGGTGTGCGCCTCGCGGCCCACACGCACAGCCCGCTCCTCGTCGTCCGCGGCGACCATCCGTGCGACGGCGACCGGGACGTGCTGCTCGGCCTGGCGGGGGACGCCGACGCGGACGCCGCGGCCTACGCCTTCCAGGAAGCCGAGCGGCGCGGTGCCCGCCTGCGCGTCGTGCACTCCTGGATCCACCGGCACATCACCCCCGAACTGCCCTCACCGCTGCCCGCGACCAGCCCGGGCCAGCGCGAACTGGCCCGGCGCGACGCCGCCGAGGAGGCCGTACCGCGCTTCGGCATGGCCGAACTGCACGAGCGCTACCCCGCGGTCACCGTCGAGGCCCGCACGGTCCGCACCAACCCGGCGCACGCCCTGCTGGAGGCCACCCGCGAGGCCGGTCTCGCCGTCGTCGGTGTCCACCATCACCCCGGCCGGATGCGGCCGCGCCTGGGCCCGGTCGCCCACACGCTGCTGCACCGTTCGCACTGCCCCGTGGTGTTCGTGCCGAGCGGCTGACCGGCCGGGCGGGCCCCAGGGGAGGGGCCGGTCGGCCCTGTCGGGTACCCGGCGGGCGAGAGCAGGGTGGAAGGACGCACACCGACAAGGCGTACCGGTGCGGCACACCGGCACCGCGCACCGGTCCACGCGACTTCCACCCCGCGACCCACCCTCCGTATCCCGCCCCTGGAAGGGACCCGACATGTCCGTCGACACACCGCAGGCGTCCACCGCCGAGCTCACGGACGAGGAACTCAAGGCCCTGGACGCCCACTGGCGTGCCGCGAACTACCTGGCGGTCGGCCAGATCTACCTGATGGCGAACCCGCTGCTGACCGAGCCGCTGCGCCCCGAGCACATCAAGCCGCGGCTGCTCGGCCACTGGGGCACGTCCCCGGGCCTGAACCTCGTGCACACCCATCTCAACCGCGTCGTCAAGGCCCGCGGCCAGGACGCCCTGTGCATCTGGGGGCCCGGCCACGGCGGCCCCGCCGTCCTCGCCAACGCCTGGCTGGAGGGCTCGTACAGCGAGACCTATCCCGACATCACGCGGGACGCCGAGGGCATGGCCCGGCTCTTCAAGCAGTTCTCGTTCCCCGGCGGCGTCCCGAGCCATGTCGCCCCCGAGACCCCGGGCTCGATCCACGAGGGCGGCGAGCTGGGCTACTCCCTCTCCCACGCCTACGGCGCCGCGTTCGACAACCCGGACCTGCTCGTCGCCTGCGTCATCGGCGACGGCGAGGCCGAGACCGGCCCGCTGGCCGCGTCCTGGCACTCCGACAAGTTCCTCGACCCGGTCCACGACGGAGCCGTCCTCCCGATCCTCCACCTCAACGGCTACAAGATCGCCAACCCGACGGTGCTGGCACGGCTCCCCGAGTCCGAACTCGACGCGCTGCTGCGGGGATACGGACACGCCCCGATCCACGTCACCGGCGACGACCCGATGACCGTGCACCGGGCCATGGCCGCCGCGATGGACGACGCCCTGGAACGGATCGCCGCCATCCGGAGCTCGGCCCGCGAGGACGGCGTCACCGAGCGCCCGCACTGGCCGGTGATCGTGCTGCGCACCCCCAAGGGCTGGACCGGCCCGGCCGAGGTCGACGGCCTGCCCGTCGAGGGAACGTGGCGCTCCCACCAGGTGCCGTTGGCGGCCGTCCGCGACAACCCGGACCACCTGCGGCAGTTGGAGCGGTGGCTGCGCTCCTACAAGCCGGAGGAACTCTTCGACGAACACGGCCGCCCCCGCGACCAGGTACTGGCCTGCGTCCCCGAAGGCACCCGGCGCCTGGGCGCCACCCCGCACGCCAACGGCGGCCTGCTGCTGCGCGAACTGCCCCTGCCCCCGCTGGAGCGCCACGCCGTGCCCGTCGACAAGCCCGGCGCCACCCTCCACGAACCCACCCGGGTCCTCGGCGACCTGCTCGAACACGTCATGCGGGAAACCCGCGAGCGCCGCGACTTCCGGATCGTGGGCCCCGACGAGACCGCCTCCAACCGGCTCCAGGCCGTCTTCGACGCGAGCGGCAAGGCCTGGCAGGCGCAGACCCTCCCGGTCGACGAACACCTGGAACGGCACGGCCGGGTGATGGAGATCCTCTCCGAACACACCTGCCAGGGCTGGCTGGAGGGCTACCTCCTCACCGGCCGGCACGGACTGTTCTCCTGCTACGAGGCCTTCGTCCACATCGTCGACTCGATGGTCAACCAGCACATCAAATGGCTGCGCGTCACCCGCCGGCTGCCCTGGCGCGCCCCCATCGCCTCCCTCAACTACCTGCTCACCTCGCACGTCTGGCGGCAGGACCACAACGGCTTCTCCCACCAGGACCCCGGTTTCGTCGACCACATCCTCAACAAGAGCCCCGAAGCGGTACGGGTCTACTTCCCGCCGGACGCCAACACCCTGCTGTCGGTCGCGGACCACGCCCTGCGCAGCCGCGACTACGTCAATGTCATCGTCGCCGGGAAGCAGCCCTGCTTCGACTGGCTGTCGATGGAACAGGCCAAGGTGCACTGCGCCCGCGGCGCCGGGATCTGGGACTGGGCCGGCACCGAGGACGGCACCCGGGAACCCGACGTCGTCCTCGCCTGCGCGGGCGACGTCCCCACCCAGGAGATCCTGGCCGCCGCCCAGCTGCTCCGCCGCCATCTGCCCGAACTCGCCGTGCGCGTCGTCAACGTCGTCGACATCGCCCGGCTGCTCCCGAGCGAGGAACACCCGCACGGGATGAGCGACTTCGAGTACGACGGCCTGTTCACCCCCGACAAGCCGGTGATCTTCGCCTACCACGGCTACCCCTGGCTGATCCACCGCCTCGCCTACCGCCGCACCGGCCACGCACACCTGCATGTCCGCGGCTACAAGGAGATCGGCACCACGACCACCCCGTTCGACATGGTCGTCCGCAACGACCTCGACCGCTACCGCCTCGTCATGGACGTCATCGACCGCGTCCCCGGCCTCGCGGTGCGCGCCGCGGCCGTACGGCAGTCCATGGAGGACGCCCGACTGCGCCACCACGCCTGGATCCGCGACCACGGCACCGATCTGCCCGAGATCGCCGACTGGTCCTGGGACGGCTGAACGGGCCGCCGATCAGGGCCGTTCGGCCCCACGGCGGGGGGCTCGCAGCCCCTCCGAACCCGGGGCGGGGAGCGGGACATTGATGGTGCGACGAGACAGTCGTCGAGATCCTCGTGCGTGATCCTCTGGAAGGGATGAGCACCATGGCTGTGCACGACAACCCGCACCGGCATCTGGGGTTCCACTTTCCGTCCCGGCGCAGGACCGGGACGGCCGCGGTGACGGCCGACACGACGGCGGCGGTGACCGCGACGCGCGCGTACGTGTTCGCGGGGCTGCGGCTGCTGACCGGGTTCGTCTTCCTGTGGGCGTTCCTGGACAAGACGTTCGGGTTCGGTTACGCGACCGCGTCCGGCAAGGGCTGGATCGACGGCGGATCGCCCACCAAGGGCTTCCTCGGCTCGGTGGCGGCCGGTCCGATGGAGTCGACGTTCCACGACTGGGCGGGGGACGGCTGGGCGGACTGGCTGTTCATGCTCGGTCTGCTCGGTGTCGGAGTGGCGCTCATGCTCGGCATCGGGCTGCGCCTGGCGGCGGTGGCCGGGACCGTGATGATGGCGTTGATGTGGATCGCCGAGTGGCCGCCCGCCAAGCACCTCTCCGACGGATCGCTGAGCATGTCGACGAACCCGTTCGTCGACTACCACGTGATCTACGCGGTCGTCCTGATCGCGGTGGCGGTCGCGGGCGCGGGTGCCACCTGGGGCCTGGGCAGGGCCTGGGCGAGGATCCCCTTCGTCGACCGCAACCGCTGGCTCACCTGACCTGAACCGGCGGATCATGCGGGAGCGGGGCACCGGGAACGGTGCCCCGCTCCCGTGTGCCCACAGGGACGGCAGGGCCGAACGGCCCTGGTCCTTGGTCCCGGAAGCGGGGAGGATCGGAGTCGGGAGCCGATCCGCCGGCGAGCGAGACCGGCGGACGACAGTGACGAGGAGCAACCGATGGCCGACACCGGGCAACCCGGTCCCGACAACCCGATCCGGGTCTTCCTGCTGGACGACCACGAGGTGGTACGCCGTGGGGTGCGCGACCTGCTCGACGACGAGCCGGACATCTCCGTGGTCGGCGAGGCCGGCACCGTCGAGCAGGCCCTGGTACGGGTCCCCGCGCTGCGCCCGCAGGTCGCCGTCCTCGACGTACGCCTCCCGGACGGCGACGGCGTCACGGTGTGCCGCGAACTGCGCTCGCGGATGCCGGAGCTGACCTGTCTGATGCTGACCTCGTTCGACGACGAGGAGGCCCTGCTGGACTCGATCATGGCGGGCGCCGCCGGCTACGTCCTGAAGCAGATCCGCGGCTCCGACCTCGTCAGCGCCGTCCGCACGGTCGCCGCCGGCCAGTCCCTGCTCGACCCGAGCGCCACCACCCGGCTGATGGCACGGCTGCGCCAGGACCAGCGGCAGGAGGAGGAACCGGACGCCCTGCCCGGCCTGACCGACCGGGAACGGGAGATCCTGGCCCTCATCGGCGAAGGACTCACCAACCGCCAGATCGGCCAGCGGCTCTTCCTCGCGGAGAAGACGGTGAAGAACCACATCTCCCGCCTGCTCGCCAAGCTCGGCGTGGAGCGCCGTATCCAGGCCGCCGTCATCGCCACCCAGGCCCAGGCCCAGGACCGGCTCCGGCAGGCAGGCGACTGAGCCCGCCCACGGGGCCCGCCGGGTGGGCCGAACGTCCCTGAACCGGTCCCCGTGCGGCCCAAGCCCGATCCCGCGCTCGCCAGCAGGCTGGAGGCGAACACAGACGCGAATCGATCGGGAGGGCGACGGACATGACCGTGCGCGTGGGCATCAACGGCTTCGGCCGCATCGGACGCAACTACCTGCGACTCGTACTGGAGCGGGCGGAGACCGCCGCCGGCACTCCGGTGGAGATCGTGGCCGTCAACGACATCACCTCGCCGGCCGCCCTGGCCCATCTGCTGGCCTACGACTCCACGTACGGTCGCATCGGCCGCACTCTCGAGCACGACGACACCTCCCTCACGGTGAGCGGCCACCGCGTCGCCGTGAGCGCCGAACGCGACCCGGCCGCACTGGCCTGGGGCGACCTCGGCGTGGACGTCGTGATCGAGTCCACCGGCCGGTTCCGCACCCAGGAACAGGCCGCCGCGCACCTCAAGGCCGGGGCGCGCAAGGTGCTGCTGTCGGTGCCGGGCAAGGACGTCGACGCCACCGTCGTGATGGGCGTCAACGAGAGCACGTACGACCCGGAGCGCCACCACGTGGTCTCCAACGCCTCCTGCACCACCAACTGCGTGGCCCCCATGGTCAAGGTCCTCGACGAACGCTTCGGCATCGACAAGGGCCTCATGACCACCATCCACGGCTACACCAACGACCAGGTCGTCCTGGACGGGCCGCACAAGGATCTCCGCCGCGGCCGCAGCGCCGCCGTCAACATCATCCCCACGTCCACCGGGGCCGCCCGCGCGGTCGGCCTCGTCCTGCCCGAGCTGACCGGCACCCTCGACGGCATCGCCGTACGCGTCCCCGTCGAGGACGGCTCGCTCACCGACCTCGCCGTGGTCCTGGACCGGGCGGTCACCGTCGACGAGGTCAACGCCGCGTTCCGGGAGGCCGCCGACGGGCCGCTGAAGGGGATCCTGCGGGTCTCCGACGCCCCCATCGTCTCCCGCGACATCGTGGGCGACCCGGCCTCCTGCGTCCTCGACGCCCCGCTCACCCAGGCCCACGGCGAGCTGGTCAAGGTCTTCGGCTGGTACGACAACGAGTGGGGCTACACCAACCGGCTGCTGGACCTCACCGAGTACGTCGCCGGCCGTCTGCCGCGGAACTGAAGCAGGAGAAGATGATGAAGGCAGCGGTTGTCGCCGACTTCGGCAAGCCCCTGGAGATCCAGGAGCTGCCGGTCCCTGAGCCCGGCCCCGGTCAGGTGCTGGTGCGGATGGAGGCCTCCGGGCTGTGCCACACCGACATCCATGCCGCGCACGGCGACTGGCCGGTCAAGCCGCGGCCGCCGTTCATCCCGGGCCACGAAGGCGTGGGCCCGGTGCAGGCGGTCGGCGCCGGCGTCCC
>NZ_JBEYXC010000024.1:0-145572 GCF_040644695.1 Streptomyces sp. NPDC046909
GTGCCGCCGCCGACCTCGTACCAGGTGGCGCCGGGCAGCGAGGGTTCGAGCCGCTTGCGCAGCTTGGCGCCGGAGCCGCCGCTGACGGCGACGCCCGAAGGGCGGGCCCGGCGGGAATGCGGCGCCAGGGCCTAGGGTCGGCTGTCGGGCCCGGTCGACCCACCCAAGTTCGACCAACGTGAACTTCACATCGGAAGCGAGATTTCACCACCGTGACTGCTCTCACTCTCAGCACCGCTGCGGCGCCCGGCCTGCGGGCCGACGCGATCGTGATCGGTGTCGCCAAGGGCGCGAAGGGCCCGGTCGTCGCCCCGGGCGCCGAGGCCGTGGACAAGGCCTACGACGGCAAGCTCGCCGGCGTCCTGGAGACTCTCGGTGCCGCCGGCGCCGAGGGCGAGGTGACGAAGCTCCCCGCCCCGTCCGGCTTCAAGACCCCGCTCGTCCTGGCGGTGGGGCTCGGCCCGGAGCCCGAGAAGGACTCCTCCTTCGACTCCGAGGCGCTGCGCCGGGCCGCCGGTGCGGCCGCCCGCGCGCTGTCCGGCGCCAAGAAGGCCGCGTTCGCGCTGCCGCTGGCGGACGCCGCCGACGCCGGTGCGATCGCGGAGGGCGCGCTGCTCGGCGCGTACTCCTTCGACGCGTACAAGGAGAACGGCAAGGACCCGAAGAACGGCAAGGCGCCGCTCGCCGAGGTGTCCCTGCTCGGCGGCAAGCCGCGGGACCGCGCGTACAAGGCCGCCGTCGAGCGGGCGCTCGCGGTCGCCGAGGAGCTGAACCGCGCTCGTGACCTGATCAACACCCCGCCGAACGACCTCTACCCCGAGGCGTTCGCGGCCGTGGCGCTGGCCGCGGGCAAGGAGCACGGCATCAAGGTGCAGGTGCTCGACGACAAGGCGCTGGTCAAGGGCGGCTACGGCGGCATCCTGGGCGTCGGCGGCGGGTCCGAGGCCAAGCCGCGGCTCGTGAAGCTGACGTACACGTCCGCCAAGGCGAAGAAGCACCTCGCGCTCGTCGGCAAGGGGATCACGTACGACTCGGGCGGCATCTCGCTGAAGCCCGCCGGGCACAACGAGACGATGAAGTGCGACATGAGCGGGGCGGCGGCGGTTTTCGCCGCCATCGTCGCTGTCGCTCGGCTGGGTCTCGAAGTGAACGTCACCGGGTGGCTGGCGCTGGCCGAGAACATGCCGTCGGGGTCCGCCGTGCGGCCGGGTGACGTGCTGCGCATGTACAGCGGCAAGACCGTCGAGGTGCTCAACACCGACGCGGAGGGGCGGCTCGTTCTCGCCGACGCCCTGTGGGCGGCGTCCGAGGAGAAGCCGGACGCGATCGTCGACGTGGCGACGCTGACCGGGGCGATGATGCTGGCGCTGGGCAGCCGGACGTTCGGGATCATGGCCAACGATGACGCGTTCCGGTCGGCCGTGCACGAGGCGGCGGAGGAGGTCGGCGAGCCTGCCTGGCCGATGCCGCTGCCCGAGCACCTGCGCAAGGGGATGGACTCCCCTACCGCTGACATCGCGAACATGGGTGAGCGGATGGGTGGCGGTCTGGTCGCCGGGCTCTTCCTGCGGGAGTTCGTGGGCGAGGGCATCACCTGGGCGCACCTTGACATCGCCGGGCCCGCGTTCAATGAGGGTGGGCCGTTCGGGTACACGCCCAAGGGGGGTACGGGTACCGCTGTGCGTACGTTGGTGCGGCTGGCGGAGCTGACTGCCGCGGGTGACCTGGGCTGACCTACCTCGCCCAGTAGCTCGATCCCTCAGGGGCGTGGGCGAGTGCGGACCGGTTGTGGCTGGTCGCGCAGTTCCCCGCGCCCCTCAGGTGTCTCACCGCGGCCCCCACTGAAAAGTGAGGTGCTCACATGTGAGCGTGTGGTGTCTCACACCCCGGCCCGGCGTCTCGTTCGGTCCCGACAAGTGCGAAGATGGGCTCGGCAGGACAGGGCCCCCACCACAGGGCCGAAGAAAGAGCGGCCGGACACCAGCCGCCGCCCGGTCACTGGAGACCGGCGTACGGCGCACATGCATGGAGGACGTGACGTGGCGAACGACGCCAGCACCGTTTTCGACCTAGTGATCCTCGGCGGTGGTAGTGGCGGTTACGCCGCGGCGCTGCGCGGGGCCCAGCTGGGGCTTGACGTCGCCCTGATCGAGAAGGACAAGGTCGGCGGTACCTGCCTGCACCGGGGATGCATCCCCACGAAGGCCCTGCTGCACGCGGGCGAGATCGCCGACCAGGCCCGCGAGAGCGAGCAGTTCGGTGTGAAGGCGACCTTCGAGGGCATCGACATCGCGGGAGTCCACAAGTACAAGGACGGTGTCATCGCCGGCCTGTACAAGGGGCTCCAGGGGCTTGTCGCCTCCCGCAAGGTGACGTACATCGAGGGTGAGGGGCGGCTCTCCTCCCCCACCTCGGTCGATGTCAACGGCCAGCGCATCCAGGGGCGCCACGTGCTCCTGGCGACCGGCTCCGTGCCGAAGTCGCTGCCGGGCCTGGAGATCGACGGCAACCGGATCATCTCCTCGGACCACGCCCTCGTCCTGGACCGCGTACCGAAGTCCGCGATCATCCTCGGCGGCGGCGTCATCGGCGTCGAGTTCGCCTCCGCCTGGAAGTCCTTCGGTGCGGACGTCACCGTCATCGAGGGCCTCAAGCACCTCGTCCCGGTCGAGGACGAGAACTCCTCCAAGCTTCTTGAGCGCGCGTTCCGCAAGCGCGGCATCAAGTTCAACCTGGGCACCTTCTTCTCGAAGGCCGAGTACACCGCCGACGGCGTCAAGGTCACCCTGGCCGACGGCAAGGAGTTCGAGGCCGAGGTCCTGCTCGTGGCCGTGGGCCGCGGTCCGGTCTCCGCCGGGCTCGGCTACGAGGAGCAGGGCGTCGCGATGGACCGCGGCTATGTCCTGGTCGACGAGTACATGCGGACGAACGTCCCCACCATCTCCGCCGTCGGCGACCTGGTCCCGACCCTCCAGCTCGCGCACGTCGGCTTCGCCGAGGGCATCCTGGTGGCGGAGCGTCTGGCCGGTCTCAAGGCCGTCCCGATCGACTACGACGGTGTCCCCCGCGTGACCTACTGCCACCCGGAGGTCGCCTCCGTCGGTATCACCGAGGCCAAGGCCAAGGAGATCTACGGTGCGGACAAGGTCGTCGCTCTGAAGTACAACCTGGCGGGCAACGGCAAGAGCAAGATCCTCAACACCGCGGGCGAGATCAAGCTCGTCCAGGTGAAGGACGGTGCCGTAGTCGGCGTCCACATGGTCGGCGACCGCATGGGCGAGCAGGTCGGCGAGGCCCAGCTGATCTACAACTGGGAAGCGCTGCCGGCCGAGGTCGCCCAGCTCATCCACGCCCACCCGACGCAGAACGAGGCGCTCGGCGAGGCCCACCTGGCACTGGCCGGCAAGCCGCTGCACGCACACGACTGACCCTCGGTCGACGAAGCGACTCCGCTCACAGCGACGACACAGACTTCCGCAATTCGTAAGGAGCAACCGAAACCATGGCGGTTTCCGTAACCCTTCCGGCGCTCGGCGAGAGCGTCACCGAGGGCACCGTCACCCGCTGGCTGAAGGCCGAGGGTGAGCGAGTAGAGGCCGACGAGCCGCTGCTCGAAGTGTCGACCGACAAGGTCGACACCGAGATCCCCTCCCCCGCCGCCGGTGTTCTCGCGTCCATCAAGGTCGCCGAGGACGAGACGGTCGAGGTCGGCGCCGAGCTGGCCGTCATCGACGACGGCACGGGCGCGCCCGCCGCCGCCCCGGCCCCGGCCGCCGAGCCCGCGCCCGCCGCGGCTCCCGAGCCGGCTCCGGCTCCGGTCGCTGCCGCCCCGTCCACCGAGCAGGCCGCCCCGGCGCCCGCTCCCACCGCCGAGGCCGCCACCGGCGCCGGCTCCGCCGAGGGCACGGACGTCGTCCTGCCCGCACTCGGCGAGTCCGTCACCGAGGGCACCGTCACCCGCTGGCTGAAGGCGGTCGGCGACTCCGTCGACGCCGACGAGCCGCTGCTCGAGGTCTCCACCGACAAGGTCGACACCGAGATCCCGGCGCCCGTCGCCGGTGTCCTGCTGGAGATCACGGTCGGCGAGGACGAGACCGCCGAGGTCGGCGCCAAGCTGGCCGTCATCGGCGCTCCGGGTGCGGCTCCGGCCGCTGCTGCCCCTGCGGCTCCGGCCGCTCCGGCTCCGGCCCCGGCTGCTCCGGCCGCCCCCGTGGCCCCGCCGGCCCCGGCTCCGGCGCCTGCCGCTCCGGTGGCTCCGCCGGCCCCGGCCCCGGTCGCCGCTGCTCCGGCTCCGGCCCCCGCGCCGGTCGCCCCGGCCCCGGTCGCCGCTCCGGCTGCGCCCGCCCCCGTCGCCACCTCCGGTGACGACGGTGCCTACGTGACCCCGCTGGTGCGCAAGCTCGCCGCCGAGCACGGTGTCGCGCTGGCCTCCGTCAAGGGCACCGGCGTCGGCGGTCGGATCCGCAAGCAGGACGTCATCGCCGCCGCCGAGGCCGCGAAGGCCGCCGCCGCCGCTCCGGCTCCGGCCGCGGCTGCTCCGGCCGCCGCCGCGAAGAAGGCGCCGTCGCTGGAGGCCTCTCCCCTCCGTGGCCAGACCGTCAAGATGCCGCGCATCCGCAAGGTCATCGGCGACAACATGGTCAAGGCGCTGCACGAGCAGGCGCAGCTGTCCTCGGTCGTCGAGGTCGACGTCACGCGTCTGATGAAGCTGCGCGCCCGCGCCAAGGACTCCTTCGCCGCCCGTGAGGGCGTCAAGCTGTCCCCGATGCCGTTCTTCGTCAAGGCCGCGGCCCAGGCGCTGAAGGCGCACGCGCCGATCAACGCCAAGATCAACGAGGGCGAAGGCACGATCACCTACTTCGACACCGAGAACATCGGTATCGCGGTGGACTCCGAGAAGGGCCTGATGACCCCGGTCATCAAGCACGCGGGCGACCTCAACATCGCCGGCATCGCGAAGGCCACGGCGGAGCTGGCCGGCAAGGTCCGCGCCAACAAGATCACGCCCGACGAGCTGTCCGGCGCGACCTTCACCATCTCCAACACGGGTTCGCGCGGTGCGCTCTTCGACACGATCATCGTGCCGCCGGGCCAGGTCGCGATCCTCGGCATCGGTGCCACGGTCAAGCGTCCGGCCGTCATCGAGACCGAGGAGGGCACGGTCATCGGCGTCCGCGACATGACCTACCTGACCCTCTCCTACGACCACCGTCTGGTGGACGGCGCCGACGCGGCCCGTTACCTGACCGCGGTCAAGGCGATCCTGGAGGCGGGCGAGTTCGAGGTCGAGCTCGGCCTGTAAGCCGCTTGTACGGTGCCCCCGCCCGGAGCGTTCCACGGGCGGGGGCACCGTCGTGTCAGCGGGGCGTCAGCTTCTGGTCCGACCAGCCCCACAGCAGCTCCACCCACAGGTTCGGGATGGACAGCTTGTCCGCCTTGGTCAGCCCCTTCGTGCGGTAGGCCTTCAGGACGTCGTACGTCGCGTCGAGGCAGTCCCGGGAGGTGAGCTCACCGGTCCTCGGGTCGACCCCGACGAGGAAGCCGCGGGCCTCGACCTTGCGGATCATGGCCCAGGCGGCGTTGACGTCGTACCGCGAGGAGTCCGTGCAGCGGTAACGGCTGTACGGGTGCGTGGACTTGCCGGGGTAGTGCGCGTCCCGGGACATCTCGCTGAGCATGCGGTCGTACGTCCCCTGCGCGTGCCAGGCGCCGATGTCGCCGCCGGGCGGGGTGTACAGCTTGTTCGTGGGGTTCTCCACAGCGCCGTAGACCCACTGATTGGTCCCGGCGACCTTGAAGCCCCAGCCGACGTGCCCGAACTTCTGCGCCCCGTCCGGCTTGATGAAGACGCAGGCGCCGCCGGTCCGGCCGCCGCCCGCCATGTTCGTGATCGCCGCGCCGCCGTCGGTCGTGGCCTGAGCCGCCGCCTTCGTCCGGGTCGCCGTCTGCTGGCAGCCCGTCACGCCCAGCACCGTGCCGATCACGGCCGCCGCGGCCATCCAGCGGAGCGCTCCACGTCGTCCTCGGTCGTTCATGCCATCCCCCGATGGTTGGTGCACGGGGGCGCCCCTGGCGGACACTCCCATGCCGACCCCGACGGACAGCGGGCGCACAGGGTTGCGGTGGTGACACGGCGGTGACGGCTCCGGGCCGTACCCGGTACGGGTCTTTACAGGACGAGCCGCTGTGTGGAGCGTGTAAGTCTCGTCTCACCTGCATGAAAGCGCCCCCGTGCGCCCCTCCCCGACGCCCTCGCGGCCTTATTGTCTTTACGTCAAACGCCCTTAAGGAGCACTCATGACCGCGCCCGTCGTCCACTCGCTGCGCGAACAGATCCGCGAGCACATCGTGGAGGGGATCGTCAGCGGGCGCTGGCAGCCGGGTGAGCGCATCGTGGAGCGGCGGATCGCGACGGAGCTGGAGGTCAGCCAGACGCCGGTGCGGGAGGCGCTGCGCGAGCTGGAGTCGCTGCGGCTGATCGAGTCCGCGCCGAACAAGGGCGTCCGCGTACGGAACCTGACCGCGGCCGATCTGGAGGAGAGCTATCCCGTCCGGGCCGGTCTGGAGGCGATCGCGGCGGAGCTGGCGGCGGAGAAGCTGGCGGTGGACTGCTCGGCCCTGGAGCCGCATGTCGCCGCCCTGTACGAGGCGGACCGGGAGTCGGACGGCACGGCCCAGGTGCGGCACACGGTGGGCTTCCACCGGGAGATGGTGCGGGCCGCCGGGAACTCCGTGCTGCTGCACACCTGGGAGGGGCTCGGCATCGAGGTCTTCACGGCCCTGTCCATCCGCTGGCTGGGCACGGTCCAGCAGTCGTACGCGGAGGAGCACGAGGAGCTGGTACAGGCGTTCCGGAGGAGGGACCCCCGCATCGCCGAGCTGGTGAAGGCACACGTCCTGGGCTGCGCGCCAAGGCACGAGGGCGAATAGGCAGGGGTCCAGTGTGACCCCCTAGGGGCGCGGGGAACTGCGCGACCAGCCACAAAGCACCCGCACCCCCCAACGCACCAGCACCCCTGCGACGAGCCGGCCCCACCCGAGCACTCCCCCGCTCACCTGCGAAAACAGGCGCCAACGAAGGTCACCCCGTGCCACCGCCGGAGGCACCCCGTGCCGACTTTCTCGGAATCGAGAGGTTTTGCCCTTCAACCCTTTGATCGATCATCGATCAGGGAGTTACAGTCGCCGACGGGCTTCCACCCAAGCCCCACCGCCCTGTCCTGCCAAAGACCAAGGGCACCCCCCGAAGACCCTGCCTGATTGAGGGAACCCCCTTCGACCGAGGAAGGCGGCGACATGACCGACCCCTACGCCATCCAGCCGAGCGAGCTCGACCAGCTCCCGGACCGCGACCCCGAGGAGACCGCCGAATGGCAGGCCTCGCTGGACGCGGTCGCCAAGGCGGCCGGCCCGCACCGTGCCGCGTACCTGATGCGCCGCACGCTGGAGCGCGCGGAGGGCAACGGCGTCGCGCTGCCCAAGCTGCTCGAAACGGACTACGTCAACACCATCCCCACCGCCACCGAGCCGTCCGCGCCCGGTGACGAGGAGCTGGAGCGGAAGATCACCGCGTGGAACCGCTGGAACGCGGCCGCGATGGTCACCCGTGGCAGCAAATACGGCGTCGGCGGCCACATCGCCACCTTCGCCTCCGCGGCCTGGCTCTACGAGACCGGCTTCAACCACTTCTTCAAGGGCAAGGAGGCGGACGGTTCCGGCGACCAGCTCTACATCCAGGGCCACGCCTCCCCCGGCATCTACGCCCGCGCCTTCCTCGACGGCCGGCTGAACGAGCACCAGCTCGACAACTTCCGCCGCGAGTCGGGCGGCAACGGCCTGCCGTCGTACCCGCACCCGCGCCGCCTCCCCTGGCTGTGGGAGTTCCCGACCGTCTCCATGGGCCTCGGCCCGCTCTCCGCGATCTACCAGGCGCGCTTCAACCGCTACCTGACCAACCGCGGCATCAAGGACGTATCGGCTTCGCACGTCTGGGCGTTCCTGGGCGACGGCGAGATGGACGAGCCCGAGTCCACGGCGGCACTCGCACTGGCCTCGCGTGAGGGTCTCGACAACCTCACCTTCGTCATCAACTGCAACCTTCAGCGCCTCGACGGCCCGGTCCGCGCGAACTTCAAGATCGTGCAGGAGCTGGAGGCCCAGTTCCGCGGCGCCGGCTGGAACGTCATCAAGACGCTGTGGGGCACGGCGTGGGACGAGCTGTTCCAGCTCGACACCACGGGCGCGCTCGTACGACGGCTCCGCGAGGTACCCGACGCCCAGGTGCAGACGTACCAGACCCGCGACGCCGCCTACATCCGCCAGGACTTCTTCGGCAAGGACCCGGCGCTCGTCGAGATGGCGAAGCTGCTCAGCGACGACAAGATCATCGAGTGCTTCCACTTCTCGCGCGGTGGCCACGAGGCGCGCAAGGTGTACGCCGCCTACAAGGCCGCCGTCGAGTTCAAGGGCGCACCGACGGTCATCCTGGCCCAGACGGTCAAGGGCAACACCCTCGGCGAGGGCTTCGCGTCGAAGAACGCCAACCACCAGATGAAGAAGCTGACGGTGGACGAGTTCAAGACGATGCGCGACCTGCTCGAACTCCCCATCAGCGACAGCGAGTTCGTCGACGGGGTCGTGCCTTACGGCCACCCGGGCGCCGACTCCCCCGAGGTGCGCTACCTCCAGGAGCGCCGGGCCGCTCTCGGTGGTCCCGCGCCCGCCCGTCGTACGCACGCCCTCGCGCCCCTGCCCGCCCCCGCCGAGAAGGCTTTCGCCTCCTTCGACAAGGGCTCCGGCACGCAGAACGTGGCCACCACCATGGCCTTCGTCCGCCTCATCAAGGACCTGGTCCGCGACAAGGAGACGGGCAAGCGCTGGGTGCCGATCGTCCCCGACGAGGCGCGCACCTTCGGCATGGAGAGCCTGTTCCCGTCGCTCGGGATCTACTCCCCCAAGGGCCAGACGTACGAGCCGGTCGACCGTGACCAGCTGATGTACTACAAGGAGGCCAAGAACGGCCAGATCCTCAACGAGGGGATCACCGAGGCCGGTTCGATGGCCGACTTCATCGCCGCGTCCACCGCGTACTCCACGCACGGTGAGGCGATGATCCCGTTCTACATCTTCTACTCGATGTTCGGCTGGCAGCGGACCGCCGACCAGATGTGGCAGCTCGGCGACCAGCTCGGCCGCGGCTTCCTCGTCGGTGCGACGGCCGGCCGTACGACGCTGACGGGCGAGGGCCTCCAGCACGCGGACGGCCACTCGCCGGTCATCGCGGCGACGAACCCCGCCTCACTGACGTACGACCCGGCGTTCGCGTACGAGGTCGCGGCGATCGTGCGCGATGGCCTCCGCCGGATGTACGGCGAGGCGGCCCCGGGCGAGGACCCGAACGTCTTCTACTACCTGACGGTCTACAACGAGCCGATGCCGCAGCCGGCGAAGCCCTCCGGGCTCGGCATCGACGAGGGCATCGTCAAGGGCCTGTACCGCTTCAACACGGCGGAGTCGGCAGGCCTGAACGTGGCCGCCGCCAACGCCCCGCGCATCCAGCTGCTGAGCTCCGGCACGGCGATCCACTGGGCGCTGAACGCGCAGAAGCTGCTCGCCGAGGAGTGGGGTGTGGCCGCCGACGTATGGTCCGCGACCTCCTGGACCGAGCTGCGGCGCGACGCGCTGGAGGCGGACGCGGCGCTGCTGCGCGGCGAGGAGCGGGTGCCGTACGTCCGGCAGGCGCTCCAGGGTGCCGAGGGCCCGGTGCTGGCGGTGTCCGACTACATGCGCCAGGTTCCCGACCAGATCGCACAGTGGGTCGAGCAGGACTACTCCTCGCTGGGCGCCGACGGCTTCGGCCTCTCGGACACCCGCGAGGGCGCCCGCCGCCACTTCGGTGTCGACGCCGAGTCGATCGTGGTCGCGGCGCTGGCCCAGCTGGCCCGGCGCGGTGAGGTCAAGGCGACGGCCGTGAAGGAAGCGCGCGAGAAGTACGGGCTGTAGGTCTGTAGTGGTTGTGTGATGAGGCCCCCGCTTCGGCGGGGGCCTCGTTGCATCATGGGCCGTATGCGTGCCGCCCGCCTCATCAAGATGGTCCTGCTGCTCCAGTCCCGCCCCTCCATGACCGCCGCCGAGCTGGCGCGGGAGCTGGAGGTGTCGGAGCGGACGATCACCCGGGATGCGCAGGCGTTGTCGGAGGCGGGGGTTCCGGTGTACGCGGACCGGGGCCGGGCGGGGGGATACCGGCTGATCGGGGGGTATCGGACGCGGCTGACCGGGCTGGCGCGGGGTGAGGCGGAGGCGCTGTTCCTGAGCGGGGTGCCGGGGGCGCTGCGGGAGATGGGGCTGGAGGATGCCGCCTCCGCGGCCCGGCTGAAGGTGTCGGCGGCGTTGTTGCCGTCGTTGCGGGACGCCTCGAAGACCGCTGCTCAGCGGTTCCATCTGGACGCGCCGAACTGGTGGAGCGAGCCGAAGACGCCCGAGCTGCTGCCCGCGATCGCCGACGCGGTGTGGGACGACCGGCGGGTCATCGCCCGTTATCGCAAGGGCGAGGCGGAGGTGGAGCGGGAGCTGGAGCCGTACGGGCTCGTGCTGAAGGCGGGCGTCTGGTACCTGTGCGCGCGGGTGCCGGAGGCGGCGGGGGCGTACCGGGTGTACCGGATCGAGCGCTTCACGGCGGTGGACGCGCGCGAGGAGCGCTTCGCACGCGACGAGGAGTTCGATCTCCCCGGCTTCTGGGAGGAGCAGGCGGAACGGTTCGCGCGGTCGATCCTGCGGGCCGAGGTCGTCGTACGGCTGTCCCCGGACGGGGTGCGGAGGCTGCCGTACGCCCTCGCTGACCGGGTCTCCGCGCAGGAGGCGCTGGAGGGGGCGGGGGCGCCGGACGGGGACGGGTGGGTGACCGTGACGGTGGCGGTGGAGTCGGAGAAGGTCGCCCGTACGCAGCTGCTGTCGCTGGGGCCGGAGGTGGAGGTGCTGGCTCCGGAGGGGCTGCGGGCGCGGTTCGTGGAGGATGCGCGCCGTCTGGCCGGTCTGTACGGGACATAACAATCCGCCGCACTCCACGTGCGCCCCGTCCGCCCAGGGCCGATGCTGGACCCGTGATGGACGAGACGGAGTTCTGGGAGCTGGTGGACGCCACCCGCGAGGCCGCCGAGGGCGACCCGGAGGAGCAGGCCGACCTGCTCGTCGACAGGCTGCTCCAGCTGGACCCGGAGATGGTCCTCGACTTCGCCCGTCACTTCGAGGCCCGCTACAACCGCGCGTACACCTGGGACCTGTGGGGCGCCGCCTGGGTGCTGCTCGACGGGGCCAGCGACGACGCCTTCGACTTCTTCCGGTGCTGGCTGATCGGGCAGGGGCGTGAGGTGTACGAGGCCGGCGTGCACACGCCCGACTCGCTGGCCGACCTGCTCGACGACTTCGACGAGGAGATCGACGGGGACGGCGAGGAGCTCGGGTACGCCGCAGACGAGGCGTACGAGCAGCTCACCGGGACGGTCGCCCCCGACCTGGGGATCGCTCCCGCGCCTTCCGAGCCGGAGGGGACGCCGGTCGACTTCGAGAACGAGTCGGTGCTGGCGGAGCGGTATCCGAAGCTGTGGGAACGGTTCAAGGACTGACGTTCACTGATGTTCACTGACGTTTGTGTCCCGACTCTTCGTGTCTCGACTAGGGGGATCATGGCCCGCATCCCGTACCCGGAGCGTCCGGCCGACGGTGTCGCGAAGCTTCCCGTACCGCTCAACGCCTTCCGTATGCTCTCCCACGCCCCGCCGCTCACGGACACGGCGATCGACATGGGGCTGGCCGTGCTGACGGAGTCGACCCTGCCGGTCCGGTTGCGTGAGCTGGTGATCGTGGCGGTGGCGGCCGGGACCGAGTGTGAGTACGAGGCCGTGCAGCACCGGCCGATCGCGCTGAACTCCGGTGTCACGGAAGCCCAGTTGGCGGCGATCGCCGAACTGCGCTCCAGCGGGCCGGAGTTCGACGGGAGCGAGTCGGCGGCGGTGACGGCGGTCTTCGAGCTGGTGGCCCGACACACCCTGTCGGAGGGCGGGTTGGCTGGTTTGCGCGCCTGCTTCACGGACCGGCAGGTCGTCGAGATCGTCACGACGGTCGGGTACTACGTCATGCTGGCGGGCTTGATGAACGGCCTCGGCGTGGACGTGGATCCGTCCGGCGAGCAGTTCCTGGAGTTCTCCCGCTAGGCGGGAATCGGCCACTTCTCTTCTCAGTATCGCCAGGTACAGTGCGGCACTTCTGAGGCATGTGTTGCACGGGTTGGGGAAGGGACTGGGGATGCTCACTCGCCGTAGCGCGATATCCGGGGCGGTCGCTGTGGTCGCGGGGGCGACCGCGGGCGTGGCCGGCGCCACGTCGGCCACCGCCGCCGAGCAGGGTCGGCGGCACCGGCTGACGGTCGCGAGCTACAACCTGTACATCGGCGCCAATCTGACCCCGATCATCGAGGAAGCGGGGACCGCTCGGCGGGACCCTTGCCGTCACCATGGACTATCTCCGGGTGCTGCTGCGGGCGTTGGCCGCGCAGGGCCTGCACTACCGGGTGGCCGCGCGCAACACGAACTTCAGCGGTACGTTCCCGCTGTCGTCGACGGAGGCGGCCTCCCTCACCGACCACGACGTCCTGCCGGTCCGTGAGGGTGTGAAGGTCACGCACGCCGCGTCGGCGAACTACGACGCGAGGATCACCCTGCCCGCCGCCGACGGCAGCGAGATCGTCATCCCGGAGGGCTACGCCTCCGCCGTCATCGAGGCCGGCGGTCGGCGGGCCAAGGTGACCACGACCCACCCCGAGTCCTACTCGACGGCCATCCGCGACGCGCAGACCGCCCAGCTCAACGCCTGGCTGAAGGACAGCGAGGGCAGCGACCTGCCCAATGTCGTCCTCGGTGACTTCAACGACCGCAACACCGACACCACCGGCTCCTACCAGCAGTTCCTCGACGCCGGGTACGGCGACGCCTACACCGACCTGCACGGATCGACCGGCGGCTGGACGGCGGGCCAGGACGACAGCCTCGCGGAGACGCCGTCGGCGCTGGATCACCGGGTGGACTTCGTCTTCTACCAGCGCGGCCGACTCCGCCCGCTCACGGCCCGGACCGTGGGCGACACGACGGACCAGATGACGCGCACGCCGGTGCCGTTGTGGCCGTCGGACCACGCGGGCCTGATCGCCACGTTCGCCGTGTAGGCAGCGGCTGCCTCCGGCTCGGCTCGTCAGGCCGCCGCCGTACGCCTGCGGGTCGGGTCCGTCGGGATGTACGCCTGGGTCTGGTCGGTCTTGACCACCGCGTGGTGCATCGGGGCCGCGTTGGCCTGGTCCAGGGCGGAGGCCGTGACGGCGGCCGGGCCGAGGACGACGGCCGCGGCGGCGCAGAGGGCCGCCCAGGGGCCGCGGGCCGTCTTGACCCAACCGGTCGTCTTCTCCGTGGTGTTGGTGTGACTGCTGTTCATCTTCCCCACCTCCAGTCAGTGCGTATGGCAGGACAGTAGGCCCGCTGTTTCGGGGTGATCGTTGAGTTCGCTACGAGAAACCTGTGAGCGTCAGCCGTGCCGTCCGCGGCGGCGGAGTCGGCGAGCACCGAGGAGGGTGAGGGCGCCGAGGGCGGTGAGACCGGCGGCGGCCGCGGCGATCGGTCCCTCGTGGCCGTCGGCGCCGGTGTGGGCCATGGAGCCGGGGTTGCCGCTCGCCGGGGACGTCGGGGCGGGGGTCGAGTCTGAGGTCTTCAGGCTCAGGGCGTAGCGCGCGGTGTTGTTGGAGGTGTCCGGGTCCAGCCAGCGGCTGTTGGCGACGGCGGTGGTGGCCTCCACCGTTCCGGCCCCGGTGACCGTTCCGGCGAGGGTGAAGGTGCCGAGGGTGTCGGCGGCACGGGTGCTGCGGGTGGGCCCTTGCAGGTGAGGGTGGACAGGGTGCAGGTCCAGCCGGTCGGGCCGGTGAGGGAGGCCGGGTCGAAGCCGTCGTACGCGGTGAGGGTGACTGTGGCGCCTCGGCTGGTGTCGGGGCCGTTGTTGGTGAGGGTGAAGGGGAGGGAGACGCTCTGACCGGAGGTGACCGTGGCGTAGCCGGTTTCGGCTCCGGTCGGCGCGCCGGTCACCCAGGCCTCGAAGGTCGTCCTCCGCTCGGACGTGGCCGACTGCTCCGGCGAGGCCGACGCCGATACGGATGCCGACGCCGATGCAGATGCCGATGCGCTCGGCGTGGCCGACGGCGAGTCCAGCGCCTCCGCGCCGCCCATCTGGAGCCCCGCCGCCCCCAGTACGACCGCGGTCGCGACCAGCACACTGCGACGACTGCCTGTGCGTGACACGGAACCCTCCAACCGGGCGGACATCGACATCCACGACATGACGTCCGGTCAGATATTCGCAATTCGCACCGATTTGCACCGACCCGGTGACGGGGTGTTCGAATGTTCACTCGACAGGGCGCAGGACGAGCCTGCACAGGTCCCGCCCCTTGAGCGCCGTCAGGACCGAGGGCGACGGTGTCGGTGTCGGTGTCGGTGTCGACGCCGGGCCCAGGCCCGCACAGCGGCGGCAGATGCCCTCGCCGGTGCCGCGCGGCAGCGGGTCGCGGCACTCCGCGCACTCACCCAGCCGCTCGACTTGCTTGCGCGGGGCGGGAGTTCGGGCCTTCAGGCGGTACGCGATGAGGGCCGCCGCCGATTTGACGGGGCTGGGCAGCGTCGCCGTCACCGCCTGGCGGAGGTCCGCCTCTGTCGCCCCCGACTCCAGCCAGCGCGCGACGAGAGGCGTCAGCCGCGCCACCTCGCCCGCGCCGAGGCGCAGCGACGGGGTGTGGTCGCCGAGGCGGGCCAGGAACGCCGCGGCCTCGCGCTCCGCGGGCTCGGCGGGCTCGGCGGCCGGGTTGGGGGTGTTCTCCTCTTCGGTGTTCTCACCGAAGGTGGATGCGCCGACGGCCTGGTCGGTCACGCCGCCGACCGGCGGGTCCTGGTCAGTCGGCGGCACGGTTCCGAAGGCCGCGGCGATCTCGGCCTCCGTCTTCAACGCCACGTTGGACACGAGCACTTGGGTGGACCAGCGGCCCGTTTCCGGATCCTGCGTCCGGCGGGTGTGGAGGTAGCCCTCCTCTTCCAGCTGGCGTCGCGCCTTCCGTACGGCGAGGCGGCCTTCCGGCATCTTTTCGCCGATGGACTGGATGGTCTCGCGGGAGTCGTCCGGGAGGGAGAGGGCCCATTGGAGGAGCCTGACCGCCGTGCCGTTCAGACGGGGGTGCCGGATGATGTCGTTCGGCGTCTGGGAGAAGAACCGGGCAGGCGGGATAGCATGCTTGAGCATCGCGATGGACCTCAGATCCAGTCGTCGGTGAAGGCCCTCAGACCGGTGTTGGCGCACCACTGAGGGCCGCTCCGCGTTAGCGCACGGAGAGTGATTACGCGGTTACTCTACCGCCGTCCGAGTGGTGGAGTTTACGAAAGCCGTCCACGCGTCCGACGAAAGGGCAAGCGTGGGGCCGGACTTGGCCTTGGAGTCACGGACGTGGACCGTGGGGCCGGTTTCTTCTAGGGCGACTTCGAGGCATTCGCCGCCCGCATCACCGCTGTACGTCGACTTCCGCCACTCCAGGGCCACTTCGAGGCAATCACCGCCCTGACTGCCGCTGTAGCTGGACTTGAACCACTTCAGATCGGCGGTCATAGCTCCCCTGCCATCTGCTCGATCACCTTCACGGAGTCGCTCGGCGTGAGCGCCTGCGTCCGGATCATGCCATAGCGCTGCTGGAAGTTGCCGACCTCTTCCCGGTCATCGATCACGAAGCCGTAGGACTGCCCTTCGACGTAGGCCACCCACTGCCGTTGCTTCGTCTCCAGCAGGGTGAAGGGACCGTCGAACCCGGCATGGCCCTGGTACCGCATCGGCATGACCTGGATCGACACGTTCCTCAACTCGGAGAGTTCCAGCAATCGCTCCAACTGCCCCTTGGCCACCACCGGCCCGCCCACGGGGCGTCGCAGCACCCACTCCTCGATAACCAGCGCGAGGGATACGGCAGGTACGCGGGTCAGCAGTTTCTGTCGCGCCAAGCGTGCCCGCACCCGGCTCTCGACCTCCTCGTCATCCAGCATCGGGCAGTACTCACCGAGCACCGCACGCGCGTACCCTTCGGTCTGCACCAGCCCTTTGATCACATGTGCGTCGTACGACCAGACGCTGACCGCCTCAGCCTCCAAATCCACGTACTCCCCGAACCACGACGGATGCGGACTCCTTTCCAAATGCTCCGCCGCCGCATCGATCGCCACACGCGCGTTCAGGAACTCCCCCGCCCGCGCCACGAACTGCGCACTGGGCATCCGCTCCCCACGCTCGACCATCCCCACCTGCGACGCCGAATACCCGACGTACTCGCCGAACCGCTCCCTCGAAGCCCCCTGCGCCTCCCGTAGCGCCCGCGCCACCGCGCCGAACATCCGCATGCTCGACGAACCCTCAACACGCTCCTGCACAGCGAACCCCCTTCCCGTCACACCCCGTTGTGTGTCGCGATTACCCCTGGTCAGGCTAGCCCCGCGTCACGCACCGTGAGGCCATGCACACGCAATCGCCACCCGAAGTGGTGCTGCAACTCCTCGCCGAGCCCGAGAGGTTCGCCGCCGTACGCCGGGTCGTCCGGGCGCAGTTGGAGGACTGGGGGCACGCCGATCTCGCCGACGACGCCTCCGTGTGCGTCACCGAGATACTGACGAACGTCCATCGCCACGTGGACTCCCCCGAGTGCGAACTCCGGCTCCGCAAGCTCCCCGAGGGCGGCGTACGCGTATCCGTCGGCGACCGCTCCCCCGCCCTCCCCGTCTGGCACACCGAGCCCGACTGGGAAACCGAGAGCGGGCGCGGCATCTTCCTCATCGCGTCCGTGGCGGACGTCTGGGGCGTCACCCCGAAGCGCGGCGGCAAGCAGGTGTGGGCGCAGCTCAGACAGCCGTCGCCTCCACCACCGACAGAACCGTCGGGGTCGGGACGATGCGGGACAGGCGCAGCCCGGCGGCAGTGAACAGGGCCTCGAAATCGGCCTCTGTGCGTTCCCGGCCCACCAGCGCCGCCATCAGCAGCACGTCGAGCGTCTTGGACTGATGAGGGGCGTTGTCCCGGGGTACCACCGCGTCGATGACGAGGATCCGCCCGCCCGGCGCCAGCGCCTCCCGGCAGCGGCTCAGGATCGTGACGCTCTGGTCGTCGTCCCAGTCGTGGAGGATGCGCTTGAGGAGGTATACGTCCCCGGCAGGCACCGCCGTGAAGAAGTCGCCCTCCGCCACGCTCCAACGGCCCTTGGTCTCCTCGGTGTCCAGGCGGTGCCCGGCGAGGACGTGCGGCTGGTCGTAGAGGACGCCCCGCAGACCGGGACGGCCGCGCAGCACCTCCAGCAGCAGGCCCCCATGCCCGCCTCCGACGTCCACGACCGTCCCCGCATCCGGGAAGCCGTACGCGGCGGCGATCGGCGCGTTCTCCGGGTCGGACATCGCGGCCATCCCTTCGTGGAAGACGGCGGCGGTCTCCGCGTCCTGCGCGAAGTGTTCGAAGAACGGCATCCCGAAGATGCCCTCGAACGCCGAGGTCCCCTCCGTCAGACAGCGGTCCATCGAGGCGGCCGGCCACCACAGGCTGCGGTCGGTGTTCATGAGGATCGCCGAGCGGGCGGAGTGCGGAGCGTCGGTGCGCAGGGCGTCGCCGAGGGGCGTGAGGCGGAAGCCGCCCTCGGGGTCTTCCGCCACGACCCCGCGCGTGGCCAGCAGCCGTAGCACCCGGTAGAGGTTCCCCGCGTCGGTGCCGGTGGCCGAGGCCAGTTCGTCGGGCGAGCGGGGGCCGTCCGCCAAGTGATCCGCCACCCCCACGGCCGCCGCCGCCCGCAGCGCGGCCGGGAACCAGAAGCCCAGGGCCTCGTCGATGAGGAATGCGGCGGAAGCGCGCGAATCGGTCGTCATGGAGAACAGGATGGCCGCCGGGCGGGCGGCGCCGTCGGATTCGGGCGCGTCACGCGGGGGCTCGTGGAAGCAGGGTGGCGGGGCACGGTCGGCGCACTCCCCGCCGTGCACCGGCTCAGTGCTCCGGCGAGCGCGAAGTGAGCGGTGTCGGGGGTCCCGGGGGTTCTCCGGTCACCTTGGTGATGATGTCCGTGGCGACCTCGCGCAGCTTCCGGTTGCGGTTCTGGGAGGCGCGGGAGAGGAGCTGGAAGGCGTGCTCGGCGGAGCAGCGCTGCTGGCCCATGATGATGCCGAGGGCCTGGTCGATGACGGTGCGGGAGGCCAGGGCGCACTGGAGGTCCTCGCTGAGCCGGGTCCGGTCGGCGATCTTCTGGGCGACGCCGAGGGCGCCGGCGGCGTATCCGGCGAAGACGGTGGCCTGGTCCCGGACTTGGTCCAGGGAGCCGTCGGCCTCGGTGGCGTAGAGGTTCATCACGCCGATGGCCGGCCGGCCCGGGGGGATCAGGGGCAGCGAGAGGACCGACCGCAGCCCGTGCGCCTCGGCGCGCGAGGGGAACGTACCGAAGCGGTGCTCGTCCCCGATGTCCCGGACCAGGTGCGGCTCGCCGGTGCGCAGGGCCTCCAGGCAGGGGCCGTCACCGACGTCGTACTGCTCGTCGTCGAAGCGGGTGACCATCTCGTCGCTGGCGGCGGCGGGGCGCGGCCGGCCCTGTCGGCACAGGGTGATGGAGCAGTGCGGGGAGCCCGGCAGCAGGTCGGCGGCGAGTCGGACGAGGTCTCCGAGGAACGGCTCCAGCCGGTCGGAGTCCAGGAGCAGGCACTGGAGTCCGGCGAGGGCCCGCTCACCGACCCCGGGCGCGGGAGGCTGTGCTGGGGACATGGATACCGGGTAACCCGTAGGTCGAGTTGAATGCCGACCGCCCATTTCCCGGGGGCGGATTCACGAATCGGCCTTCACCCACAGGCAGGTTTCGGCTACCGTCGGTCGCGAAGAACTGGTCAGGAAGCGGCCGTTCCCGGTTGGAACCTGCCCCCGGAGCCCAGAGTGTCTCTGCCGGTCTTCCGCGCCCTCGGCCATGTCCTGGTGATCGGGGTGGACGAGGTCATCGACATCGCCAGCGCCGAGCATGTCCGCACCTCCCTCGTACGCCAACTGCTGCGCGCCCGCGGCCAGGAGGCGAGCGCGGTCGTCGTCGATCTGCGCGACCCGTGTCTGACCACCGCCGGCGTCGATGTCCTGGCGGACATACAGCACCTCGCCGACACGGTGGCGCTGCGGCTGCTCGTCGTCGCCCCGCACTCGGTCAGCCGCCGTGTCCTGCGGATCACCGAGGCCGACCGGCGGATGGAGGTCCATCCGGGGATGACGGCGGCGCTGCGGGCGCTCGGTGACCGACGTCACGGGCCGGGTCCGGAAGGTTCACCTCTGGACTCTTGACCCGTGCCGTGATCCCCGGCTTACCGTGGCCGCCCCTGAACAGGAGCGCCCTGCCCATGACCAGCCCGTACGTGCGGGAGATATCGCGCGAGGACCATCTCGCCCACCTGCGGCTGTACCCCGACGCGAGCCATCTCCAGATCCCCGAGTGGGGCGATGTGAAGCCGGACTGGCTGGCGGAGAGCGTCGGTTGGTTCGAGGGCGAGGGTGACGGTCGGGCGATGGTGGCGGCCGCGCTCGTCCTGTACCGGCCGCTGCCGGGGACTCGGCGCTTCCTGGCGTACCTTCCCGACGGTCCTGAGATCGACTGGCGGGATCCGCGGCTCGAACGGTGGCTGGATCCGCTGGTCGCCCATCTGGAGGCGCGCGGGGCGTTCGCCGTGCGGATCGGGCCGCCCGTCGTCGTACGGCACTGGGACCCGGCGACCGTCACGAAGGGCGTCGCCGACCCCGCCGTACGGCATCTGCGCGACCTTCCCGCGACCGACATCGACGGGTACGCGCTGGACGCCGCCGAGCGGCTGGGGCGGCTCGGGTGGCGGCGGTGCGCGGACGGCGACGGGGGCGGGAAGGGGAACGGGTTCGGGCTCGGGCAGCCTCGGTACGGATGTCACATTCCGCTCGCGGGGCGGACCGTCGACGATCTGCGCGGCGGGCTCGCCCCGCACTGGGAGCAGGCCCTGCGTACGGCGGAGGGGGCCGGGGTGCGGGTGTCGTGGGGCTCGGCGTCCGATCTGCCCGACTTCCATCGGCTGTACGTCGCCACTGCCGCCCACGACGGGTTCAAGGCACGGCCACTGGACTACTTCCGGCGGATGTGGAAGGCCTTGAACGCCGAAGACGACGACCGGGTGCGGCTCTATCTCGCCGAGTACGACGGTGTCGTACTGTCCGCCGCGCTGATGATCAACGCCGGTCCGTGCTCGTGGCACTCGTATGCCGCGTCCGGCCGTCAGGGGCGTCAACTGCGGCCCAGCAGCGCCCTGTTGTGGCGGATGCTGTGCGACGCGCGGGCGGCGGGCGTCGACACGTACGACCTGCGGTCCATCACCCCGAACCTCACGGCCGACGACCGGCTGCTGGGGCGGCTGCGCTTCAAGGTGGGCGCGGGCGGGCACGCCGTGGAGTACCTCGGGGAGTGGGAGCGGCCGGTGGGGAGTCAGGGGAAGGTGCTCCAGCGGGCGGTGCGCGCGTATCTCGGGCGCCGGTGAGGTCAGAGCGCTGAGTACTCGTCCCGGACCGCCCGGCCCCGCTCGTCCAGCGGCTGGCCCATCCGTTTCACCGTCCGCAGTCCCGTCAGCCAGCGGACCGTCCGTACCCCCGGGAAGCGGGACGCGAGCAGGGCGGCGAAGCGGTGGCCGTCGGCGAGGGACGGGAGCCAGAGGCTGATGAGGAGGTCGGCCTCGCCCACGCAGGAGGCGACGAGGCGGGTCTCGGGGAGGGCGGTCAGGGCGCGGGCCGTCTCCTCCAGCTGCTCCGCCGGGACGCGGAGGGCCAGCGTGGTCGGGACCGGCCAGCCCGCCGCCTCCCAGGCGATGTCGCAGCGGACGGCGACGCGGCCGGAGTCCAGCATGCGGCGCAGGCGCCGGCGGACCGTCGGTTCGCTCACGCCGGTCGTCTCCGCGAGAGCCGCGTAGGAGGCGCGGCCGTCGGCGAACATCGCGTCCACGATCCGCTGGTCGGCCTGGTCGAGGACGGTGCGGTACGGCTCGGTGGAGGCGGGTTCCTGGTGGGCGGTCAGGTGGCGGATCTGGGCCGGACTCAGTGCCCGTAGGCGCCACTTGCTGCCCTCCTTGTAGAGCTTGGTCACCCAGCAGGTGCTCGATGTCAGGAGGCCCTCCAGCTCCGTGAACGGGCCGAGCATGTAGTCCGCGAAGGCGTGCCGGTCGCGTTCCACGATCGTCAGGAACAGGTCGCCGTCGCCCGACACCAGTTCCACCGAGATCACCTGCGGGTGGGTGGCCAGTTCCCGGGCCAGCGGGAGCAGTCGGCTCGGCCGTGCCGTCGCCGTGACCAGGGCGTTCACGGGGTCGCCGGCCGAGCCCTGGTAGTCCGGGCGGTACGCCGTCACCCAGGCCAGGCCCTCGCCGCTGAGCCGGGCCCAGTGCTTGGCCGCCGTCGCCGGGCTGATGCCCAGGACCTGGCCGAGCACGCTCCAGGGGGCGCGGGGGCTGACCTGGAGGGCGTGGAGGAGCTGGAGCTCGGTCTCGGAGACAGTGACGGTGACGGATTCCATCCGCCCGAAAGTAACAGGTGACGGTTTCCGGCCAGATCTCCGGCCGCTTCGGCGCCATGGCGCACCGTGATGCGCAATTCCGTCCCCCCTCCTCCTGCCTGTGGAGCCCGCCGTATGAGCGCATCGCCCGCCGCCGCCCCGGCCAGAACCGACTCCCCTCCCCCCGTCCGCATCGGCGCCGTCGTCGGCTTCCTCGCCTTCGTCGAGCTGACCAGCGGCATCTTCCAGGGCTTCCTGCCGCCGCTGCTGCCCGCGATCGCCGAGCTGCACGGCGTGAGCGCCGGTGACATCGGACTCGTCACCAGCCTTCAGCTGCTGGCCGCCGCCGTGTGCGTGCCGGTGCTGACCAAGCTCGGGGACATGTTCGGGCACCGGCTGATGCTGCGCATCGCGCTCGGCATGACGGTCGTCGGCGCGGCCCTCGTCGCGTTCGCGCCGTCGTACGAACTGCTGCTGCTCGGGCGGGTGTTGAGCGGGCCGCAGTCGGCGTGGCTGCCGCTCAACATCGCCATCACCCGGGACAGGGCCGAGGGCGAGTCCGGGCGGCGGGCGATCGGGCTGCTGGTGGGGTGCCTGACAGGTGGGGTGACGCTCGGGTCGCTGATGTCCGGGTTCGCCGAGGATCTGTTGGGTGGGGTGCGTCCGGCTCTGTGTCTGCTGGTCGTGCTGGCCGCGTTGTCGCTGGTCGCCGCGTTCTTTCTGGTGCCGGAGACGTCCGCGCGGATACGGCAGCGGCAGGGGCAGCGGATCGACGGGGTCGGGTTCGCGGGGCTGGCTGTGGCGCTGCTGCTGCTTCAGTACGGGTTGTCGCAGACCTCCAAGCAGGGGTGGGGGTCGGGGACGGTTCTCGGGTGCCTCTGTGCGGGGCTTGTGGTGCTCGTCGCGTGGGGGTGGTGGGAGCTGCGGACGCCGGAACCGGCGGTGGACCTGCGGGTGATCGGGCATCGGTCGATGTGGCCGGTGCAGGTCGCGGCGATGCTGTTCGCCATCGCGCTGTTCGGGTCGCAGTCGCCCAACTCGACGTTCCTGGCGACGGATTCGGATGTCGCGGGGTATGGCTTCGGGCTCGACACCATGGCCATCGCGCTGACCGGGCTGGCCAGTCAGGTCGCCTCCGTCGTCGCGTCCTCGCTTCACTCGCGGGTCGCCGCGCGGATCGGGCTGCACCGGACGATCGCCGTCGGGGCGTTTCTGCTGGCCGCCGGGTACGGGTTGTTGTGCGTGCTGTACGGCAGCCGTACGTCGTTCGCCGTCACCGTGACTCTTGTCGGGCTCGGGGTGGGGCTGATGTCCGGGGGGTTTCCGTCGCTGGTGGCCGAGCGGGCGCCGAAGGGGCAGACGGGGATCGCGGCGGGCATCTACAACACGGTACGGACCCTTGCAGGGGGCATTGCAGGGGGGTTGTTCGTCGTGGTGCTCAGCAATGTGCTGCTGGCCGGGTCCGAATTGCCGTCCGTGAACGCGTACCGGTTGGTCTGGCTGACCTGCGCGGTGTCGGGGCTGTTGGCGGCTGCGCTGATTTTGTTCGCTCGGCGTCGTACGGACGACTAAGGGGGGGCCGCGATCGGTTCGTTGTCGGCTGCGGGGCCGAGGTGGCTGGTCGCGCAGTTCCCCGCGCCCCTAAAAGACTAAAAGCACCTACGTACCGGTATTTGAGGAGTCGCCCATGTTGTCCTTCCGTGAAGCCGCTGAAGTCATCGCGTCCGAACTCACCTCCCTGCGCCACGCGTTGCATCGTGAACCCGAGTTGGGGCTCGAACTGCCCCTGACCCAGGCCCGGGTGCTCGATGCCCTCGGCGGGCTGCCGTTGGAGATCAGCACCGGCAAGGGGCTGTCGTCCGTCACCGCCGTGCTGCGGGGCGGGCGGCCCGGACCGGCCGTGCTGCTGCGCGGCGATATGGACGCACTGCCTCTTCAGGAACTCGCGGACGTGCCGTACAAGTCGGTGATCGACGGGCGAATGCACGCCTGTGGGCACGACCAGCACGTGGCGATTCTCGTCGGCGCGGCGAAGCTGCTGTGTGCTCGGCGGAGCGAGTTGCCGGGGACCGTGGTCTTCATGTTCCAGCCCGGGGAGGAGGGGTTCGACGGGGCCGGGAAGATGATCGAGGAGGGGTTGTTGGAGGTGGCCGGGGCTCCCCTGGTCGGTGCCTACTCCGTGCACGTGTCGTCGTACGGCTCCGAACTCGGCACCTTTCACGGGCGGGTCGGCACGCAGACCGCCGGGAACGCCGAGTTGAAGGTGACCGTGCGGGGGCGGGGCGGGCACGGGTCGACGCCGCAGGCCGCCGCCGATCCGGTGCCGGTGGCCGCCGAGATGGTGCTGGCGTTGCAGAACCTGGTGACGCGGACGACGTCGGTCTTCGATCCGGTGGTGCTGACGGTCGGGCTCTTCCAGGCGGGCACCAAGCTCAACATCATTCCGGGGACGGCCCACTTCGAGGCAACGGTCCGGTCCACCTCGCCTCAGGCCATGGCGGACTTCCTGCCGCGCGCCGTACGGCTCGTGGAGGGGATCGCCGAGGGGTGGGGCATGGCCGCCGACGTGAGCGCCGAGGAGGGGTACCCGGCGATGATCGCCGCGGAGGAGGCCGTCAGTCTCGGTCAGGAGGTCGTCAATGACCTGTACGGGGAAGGCAGTTGGTACACGGCCGAGCATCCCATCATGGCCTCGGAGGACTTCTCCCGCCTCACCGCCGTCGCCCCCGGCGTCCAACTCGGCCTCTCCGCCTGCCCGCCGGACGCCGACGCGGCCAACGCGCCCTTCAACCACTCCCCTTACGCCGTGTTCGACGACGGGGCGCTGCCGGCGGGGGCGGCGGTGCTGGCGGAGATGGCGTGGCGGAGGGTGACGGCGGGCTCGGCGGGCTCAGCGGGCTCAGCGGGCTCAGCGGGCTGACCCGCACTGGTCGGAAAGGCCGTGTCGTACCGCTCCCGACGGTCACAAGACCGTCTCGTACCACTGCTGGAATGCCGTCACCTCCGGCGGGAACGCCAAGTTGAGGGCGATCTGGGCCAGAGCCGCCGCGGCCAGCAGGGTCTTCGCCCAGGGGCGGGTCGCGCGGGCGGGGGACGAGGTGACGGCGACGCTCAGCAGGAGGAGGAAGGAGACGCTGCGCGCGCCGGGGAGGCCGAGCCAGACGCTGACCAGGGGGGCCAGGGGCGGGATCAGCCACAGCAGGAACATCGCGGCGCCTCGCGTGCACGCCAGGACGCCCAACGCCAGGAACAGGGGGCTGTGCCAGAGGAGCCGCAGGACGAAGTCGGCCGCGTCCGTGAACGCGGGTCCGGCACTCTGCGGGAACAGGGACCGCCACCAGGCGATGTCGAACCACCCGACCGCGCTGCCGGTCAGCCGCCACACGATGTACGTCCAGCCGAGAGCCACGGCCACCACCGGGAAGGCCAGCACCGCGAGGGTCGCCGGCAGGGCGGAGAACGGCTCCTGATGGCGGCGGCCGATCGCGGCGAGGGGGGCCACCAGCAGGAGCATGCCGGCGTAGACCAACGCGAGGGGGGAGAAGTAGAACGCCACCGCGAGGTAGAGGCCCGCCTGGAAGCCGCCCTCCGTCTGGCCGTACGCCGCGAAGCGCACGTTCCCGTCCATCGCGAGGACCAGGAAGAGCAGCGCGAACATGCTGCTCGGGTCCTGGGTGCCGACGTACCAGAGCGGGAGGCTGGTCAGGAAGGCGAGGTAGAGCAGGGCCGCCAGCCAGGGCTTGATGCGGTGCACCAGGAGGCGGGCGAGGACCGCCAGGGACAGGCTGCCCGCGCCGAGCGCGCCGATCGCCGCGAAGACCGGGCGCCGCCACTCGACGGGGAAGGCGGCGAGGGTCGCGGTGATCCCGGCGGGGTAGGCGTAGTGCGTCCCCGCGAGATGGTCGGCCCAGCCGTCGCGGACTTCCCCGGCGTTCCGGGTGAGCACCTCCATCTCGCCGCTCAGATAGCCGCGTTGCGCGCAGTAGGCGGAGAGGGCGGCGAAGGGCAGGGCGAAGAGCAGGCGAAGTGCCCAGCGGGCCTTGGCACTTGACGGCCACTCACCCTCCGCCCACCCCCACCGCACGGCCGGCCGGGTCGTCGTGGTGAGCGGCGGTGCTGAGGCCATGGACGGTCTTCTCCCAGTAGTGCGGTTTCACGAGGAGTTGCCACAGCGCCTTGTAGGCGGCGACCGCGTGCAGCAGCCAGTAGGCGGGGTTGAGGAGGGCCCACAGGACCAGGCCGTACCGCTTGCGGCGGAACGCGCCCATCATCCCGACGTAGATCATCGCCGCGTTGCCGGTGACCAGACAGGTCAGGCTGATCACCAGCAGCCAGCTCGGCATCACCTGGCCGAGGGTGTCGGACGGGACGAAGAAGGACGCCACGAACACCAGCAGGAGCAGCGGCTGGAGCAAGAAGCCCGCCGGGGTGCCGCCGATGAGGAGCACGAAGGAGGCCGCCTGACGCGCGCCGATGGTCCTCAACAGGCGTACGGGGGAACGGAGATGGACCAGCAGGGTCTGCAAGTAGCCCTTGATCCAGCGTGATCGCTGGCGGATCCAGTTGCCGTAGGCGTTGTTGGCTTCCTCGTACGTCGTCGAGTTGACGACCGTCACCCGCCAGCCCTCCGCCGCCGCGCGTACGCCGAGATCCGCGTCCTCGGTGACGTTGAAGGGGTCCCAGCCGCCGAGCCTGCGCAGCGCCTCCGTGCGGAAGTGGTTGGAGGTGCCGCCGAGCGGGATGGGCAGGCGCAGGTCGTCGAGGCCGGGAAGCATGTAGTCGAACCAGAAGGAGTACTCCAGGGTGAACATGCGGGTCAGGGCGTTGTCGCCGGAGTTCCAGTAGTTGAGCGCCGCCTGCACGCAGACCGTCTCGTCGTCGGCCTTGGCGAAGGCGAGGTGGGCCTTCTTGAGCTGGTCGGGGTCGGGGCGGTCCTCGGCGTCGTAGATGACGAGGTAGTCGCCGCGGGCGCAGAGCAGTCCGACGTTGCAGGCCTTGGGTTTGGTCTTGGGCTGTGCCTCGGGGACCACGAGCAGCTTCATCCACTCCGGAGGGTTCGCGGCGCGGGCCGCCGCCACCGTCTCCGTGTCGTCCTCCTCCAGGAGTACGAGGACTTCGAGGCGGTCGCGCGGCCAGTCGAGGCGGCCGAGGTTGCCGAGGAGGTCGCCGACGATGTTCGCCTCGCGGTAGACGGGGACGAGGACGGTGTAGCCGGGGAGGCCGGTGTCGTCCAGTGCCGCCACCTCGGCGTCCGTCACCACCTCGTACCGCTCCTTCCTCGCGCCCCGCATGCACACCACGAACTTGAAGCCGACGCTCAGCAGGAACACGACGTTGACGACGGCGAAGGTCCAGCTGAGCGCGGTGCGCCAGTCGAGGAGGAAGGCGAGGAGCAGGGCGGTGGAGAGGAGCGCGGCGGCGGTCTTCTGGGGGCCCGTGAAGACCGTGTGCGCCGACTTGTCGGGGTCGGCGCGCTCCAGGCCGTACACCGCGAGATCGGTGAACTCGGCGCGGTGGGCGGCGAGGAGGGCTTCGGGGTCGGGGCCGCGCATGGCTAGGGCCTGCCCTGGAGGCGGGCCGCGGTCTGTCTGATCTCCGGGAGGCGGGCTCTGAGGGCGGCGCCGGGGCAGCTGGTCATGTAGCCCTCGTCGTGGCCCGCGATGGTGGGGAGGGTGGCGGTGGTGCCGGCGGCGTAGCGGCTGAGGCCGTTGCTCGACGTCAGGGTCGCGCTGCCGCGCGGGTCCACGTCCGTGAGGCCCAGTTTCCAGGCCGCCAGGGCCGCGATCGCGTCCGTCATCGCCTGCGGGACCTCGACGCCCGCCGTGAAGGTGCCGAGGGCCGCGATGCCGGCCGTGCGGTGGTTGAAGCCCTGGGTGTGGGCGCCGGTGACGGGGCGGTCGACGCCGCCCGCGCGGCCCTCGTAAATGGTGCCGCAGCGGTCGACGAGGAAGTTGTAGCCGATGTCGTCCCAGTCGCGGACGCCGGTCTGGCCCGCGGCGAGGTAGCGGATGATGCGGGGCGCGTCCGCGCAGGCGTAGGTGTTGGGCGAGTCCGTGTGGTGGATGAAGACGGCCACGACCTTGTCGTCGTAGCGGGCGGGGGGCGGGGTGAGGGCGGTGGTGTTGGCCTCTCCCGTGCCGTTCGCCCAGGCCGACCTCGGCACGATGTGCGGCCTCGCCGCGTGGTGCAGGGCGGCGGGGCGGGCCGCGAGGGGCCGCGCGGCGTGGGCCTCGGCGTGGCGCTGGACGCCGTACGCGCAGAGCACGAGGACGACGACGGCCGCGAGGCCGGGCATGCAGGCGAGCGGCAGCAGGGCGCGGGGCGGTATTCGTACTGGTCGCCGCCGGCCTCGTACCCCCCGTGCTCTTCGGACACGCATGGTCCCACTCTCAGCCGGATCCGCGCCGTCCGCGATGTGTGCTGTGCCACCCGGTGGAACCATCGTCCTGGTCCGGGGCGTTTCTCCGGATGCACGTACAACGTGCGCACGTACGCGTGGCCGGTTCCGGGCGCCACGCGCGCGTGCCTGCTGATCACTGGGCCCGTCCCCTGCGTAATAAGGGGTCCGAGAGAAAGGCGGCTCCGTGGACCTGCTCGACATCCTGCTGGCGCTGGTGATCCTGGCCTACGCGGCATCCGGCTACCGGCGCGGCCTCGTGGCCGGCTGTGTCTCGCTCGCCGGGTTCGTGGGCGGCGCGGTCATCGGCGTGTGGGTGCTGCCCTGGATGATGGATCTGACGACTCCGGGCAGTACGTCGGCGACGGTGACCGCGGTGCTGACGGTGCTGGTCCCGGCCGTGGTCGGGCACGAACTGGCGGGGCGGCTGGCGCTGCGGCTGCGGCGGGAGCTGGAGCAGGGGCCGCTCAGGGTCGCCGACGGCGTCGGCGGGGCCGCGGCCAACTCGATCGCCGTGCTGATCGTGGCGTGGGTGGCGGCGAGCGTGCTCGGCGCGTCCTCCTCGGCGGCGCTCACCACGGCCATCCAGGACTCGCGGCTCCTCGGGGCCGTCCAGGACGCCATGCCGGACACCACCCCGACCTGGTTCTCGCGGGCCACCTCCGCGCTCACCGAGGCGGGTTTCCCGCAGGTCTTCAACCCCTTCGAGAACGAGTCGACGGCCCGGGTCGCCAAGCCCACCGGCGACAGCGTCACCGCGAGCGCCACGAACGCGGCCAAGCGCAGCACCGTGAAGATCGAGGGCGTCGCCGGCACCCAGGGCCGCGAGGGCAGCGGGTTCGTCTACTCCCGCGAGCACGTCATGACCAACGCCCATGTGGTGGCCGGCATCGACGAGCCGACCGTGCGGATCGGCGGGGTCGGACGGTCGTACGAGGCGCGGGTCGTGTTCTTCGATCCGGACAAGGACGTGGCGGTGCTCTACGTGCCCGGTCTGGAGGCGCCGGTGCTGCGGTTCGACGACGCCGCCTCGCGCGGTGACTCCGCGGTGGTCGCGGGCTACCCGCAGGACGGCGACCTCGACCTCCAGGCGGCCACGGTCGCCCAGCGGGTGCGGGCGACCGGCCAGAACATCTACAACGACGACACCGTCACCCGCGAGATCTACTCGATCCGGTCCACCGTCCGGCCGGGCAACTCCGGCGGTCCGCTGCTGACGACGGACGGCAAGGTGTACGGCGTCGTCTTCGCCCGGTCCACCTCCGACGACGAGACGGGGTACGTCCTCACGGCCGACGAGGTGTCCTCCGACGCCGAGCGCGCGGCGGACGCGACGGCGCCGGTGGACACGGGCGACCTGGTGACGTCGTAGCCCTTCACGACGTCAGTAGTGCGTGCCGCCGTCGATGCGGACCTCGGTGCCGGTGATGAACTTCCCGTCCTCGCTCGCCAGCATCGCGACGACACCCGCGACCGTCTCCGGGCCCGCGAAGCCCTGGCCCAGAGCCGGGGCGAGCTTGGTGTACAGGTCCCAGTCGGTGTCCTCGGGCAGACCCGGTCCGACGCTGGACTTCGAGGCGCCCGAGCCGTCGGTCATGCCGGAGGAGATGGAGCCGGGCTGGACGGCGGTGAAGCGGATGCCCTGCTTGCTGTACTCGCTCGCCAGGGCGTGGGTCATGGACTGGATGCCGCCCTTGCTGGCCGCGTAGGCGGCCATGTACGGGTGCGCGAACTGGGCCGAGGTCGAGCTGAAGTTGACGACGGCCGGGCTGTCGCCCTCCCGCAGTGCCGGTATCGCCTCGCGGATCATCAGGAAGGTTCCGGTCAGGTTGACCGCGATGATCCGGTTGAAGTCGGCGAGGCTCTGCTCGTGGGTGTGGGCGGAGCGCAGGATGCCGGCGGCGTTGACGAGCACGTCGAGCCCGCCGAGCGCCTCGACGGCACGGGCCACCGCGTCGCGTACGGAGTCCTCGTCGGCGATGTCGACGACGACCGTGGTCAGCCGTGCCGCGTAGGCGCCCGCCTTCTCGACGGTGTCCTTCAGGCCGGCCTCGCTGACGTCGGCGGCGACGACGGTGCCGCCCTCCGCGAGCAGCCGCAGGACGGTGGCCTGGCCGATGCCGGAGCCGCCGCCGGTGATGAGGGCACGTCGGTTGTCATAACGGTTCATGACGTTCACGTTACGCCTGGATGGCACGTTTTGCCACCTAGGCGAAGTGCGCCATTGTCAGCGCTCCGTCGTACGCTTCCCCGGTGAGTACCAAGCAGGTGAGCACCAAGCCCCTCTCACTGACCGAGCGCCGCAAGGCGGCGACCCAGCTCGACATCGCGCGCGCCGCCGCCGAGCTCTTCACCGAGCACGGCCCGGACGGCACCACCGCCGAGGACATCGCCGAGCGGTCCGGGGTCGCGCTGCGCACCTTCTACCGGTACTTCCGCAACAAACAGGACGCCGTCGGCCCGCTGCTGGCCCGGGGCGCGGACCACTGGCGGGAGCTGCTGGCGGCGAGCGAACCGGGGACGGGGCTGCCGCGCGCGCTGGAGCGGGCGGTGGAGGAGTCGCTGTCCGCGTCCGACGCGCACACGGCGGAGGGGTTGCGGCAGACGCGGGCGCTGCTGCGGGCGGCCGTGGCCGATCCGGCGCTGCGGGCCGTCTGGTACCGGGTGAACCAGGAGTCCGAGGAGAAGCTGATCCCGGTCGTGGCGGGGCTCGCGGGCCCGGACGCCGACCCCCTGGAGATACGGCTCGCGGCCGCGGCGGCGACGGACGCGATCCGGGTGGCGCTGGAGGCCTGGGCGACGACGGACGCGGACGTGACGGGCCCGGGGTCGCCCGCGGAGCTGGCGGTGCGGTGTCTGCGGGAACTGGTGGGCGGGATGCGGCTGCTGACGGACTGACCTGGCCCTCGTACGGACCAATGCCCGGCGCGCACCCCACCGGGGCCGTCCCCTGACCCATGACCCGCGCTCTCCCCGCCCTCCGGCTCGCCTTCGGCCTCCTCCTCGGCGTCGCGCTCGGCTTCGCCGGGTATCACGCCTCGACGTCCGCGACCGGGGTGCCGAACTTCTTCAGCTACTTCACCAACCTCAGCAACATGGCCGCGTGCGTGGTGCTCCTCGTCGGCACCAGGACGCGCGTGCCGGACCCCGTGCGGGGCGCCGTGGTGCTGTACATGGCGATCACCGGGCTGGTGTACGGGCTCGTGCTCACCAAGTTCCACGACTCACTGATGATCCCGTGGGTCAACCACGTGGTGCACCAGCTGATGCCCCTCGTCGTGGTCGCCGACTGGCTCGCCGACCCGCCGCGCCGCCGGCTGCGGTACGGGCAGGCGGCGTACTGGCTGGTGTTCCCGCTCGCCTATCTGACGTACAGCCTGATCCGGGGCGCGGTGCTCGACTGGTACCCGTACCCCTTCCTCGACCCGGACCACGACGGCGGCGGTTACGAACGCGTCGCCGTGGCCTGTCTGCTGATCACCGCGTTGTTCGTCGGGGTGGGCGCGCTGATCGTCAAGGTGGGCAATGTTCTCGTCGACCGGCTCGGCAGCGGACCGCGGACGGCCGCCGAAGCCGACCGGGTCAGAGACCTCGCCCCATGAGGACGTCGTCCACATAGGCGCCGTCGAGCAGGAACTCCTCCGGCAGCACCCCTTCGACGACGAAGCCCTCGGACTCATAGAGCTTGCGGGCCGGGGTGTTGTGGCCGAGGACGCGCAGGGTCAGACGTCTGGCTCCCCGGCGGCGGGCCTCGTCCGTGACCGCGCGGATCAGCGCCCGGCCGACGCCCCGGCCACGGGCATCCTCGGCGACGGCGAGGCCCTGGATCTGGCGGACGTGGGCGTTCGAGGCGAGCGGGGTGGGGAAGGTCAGGCGGACGTAGCCGACGATGCGGCGGTCGAGTTCGGCGACCAGATGGTCGTCGGGGCTGTGGCGCTCGTCGAAGAACGGCCCGTAGGGCGGCTGCGGTTCGGGCATCACCGCGTGCAACGGCGACCACGTGGCGCGGTCGAGACGCCCCAGTTCCTCGTCGTCGTCGGGCAGGGCGCGGCGTATGTACGGCTCTGACATGACCGTCACCTTACGGCGGCAGGGCATTCGCGCGCCCACGGCACAGAATGGGAACCATGCAGCGTTCACGGATCGCGGTGGCCGGCGCGTCCGGTCTCATCGGTGGTGCCCTCGCGCGGTCCCTGGCCGCCGACGGGCACGAGGTGGTGCGTCTGGTGCGCCGGGCGCCGAAGGGCGAGGACGAGGTCCGCTGGGAGCCCGAGGGCGGGCGGGTGGACGCGGCCGGGTTCGCCGGCTGCGACGCCGTGGTGAACCTCGCGGGCGCGGGCGTCGGCGACCGGCGCTGGACGGAGCACTACAAGACCCGTATCCGGTGCAGCCGCGTCCTCGGCACCACCGCGCTCGCCGAGGCGATCGCCGCGCTCGACAAGCCGCCGAGGGTCTTCGTCAACGGCAGTGCGATGGGCTTCTACGGCGAGACCGGCGACCGGGTCGTCGACGAGAGCGCGCCCGCCGGGGACGGCTTCCTGCCGTCGCTGTGCGTGGAGTGGGAGGGGGCGGCGGCTCCGGCCCAGGAGGCGGGCGTACGGACGGTGTTCACCCGGACCGGGCTGGTGGTGTCGCGGAAGGGCGGGGCGTGGGGGCGGCTGTTCCCGCTGTTCAAGGCGGGGCTCGGGGGGCGGCTGGGCGACGGGCGGCAGTACTGGTCGTTCATCTCGCTGCACGACGAGGTGGCCGCGATCCGGCATCTCATGGACACCGAGGGGCTGTCCGGACCGTTCAACCTCACCGCCCCGAACCCGGTCACCAACCGGGAGATCACGGCGGCGATGGGGCGCGTGCTGCACCGCCCGACGCTGTTCCCGGTCCCCGCGCCGGTGCTGCGGGCGGTGCTCGGCGAGATGGCCGGGGACGTTCTGGGCAGCCAACGGGTGGTGCCGAAGCGGCTGTTGGAGTCGGGGTTCACTTTCGCGTTCCCGGAGATCGAGGGAGCCGTCCGAGCCGCCGTATGACGGTATGCGACCGTCGTGCGACCGTGCCCTGTTCATGCGCGACTGTTCTTGACCGATCACGGACTTAACCTCGTGCCGAACTCGGGTATCCCCGGAGCCAGTTGGGGGCATGACGTCTCCACCGGCCGCGCAACCTCGAGGAGGGGCACGTGCTTGAGCCCGCGTACCAGGCGGACGTCGTGATCGTGGGAGCCGGGGTCGCCGGGCTCTCCGCGGCGCATCGGCTGACCAGCGCAGGAGTGACGACCTCGGTGCTGGAGGCCGCCCATGGGGTGGGCGGCCGGATGGCGACGGAGAAGGTCGACGGTTTCCGGCTCGACCGGATCGGACAGTTGCTGTCCACGGCGTACCCGGAGCTACGCCTCACACCAGGGCTCGACGGACTGGTCCTGCGTCCGTTCGCGCCGGGTGTCCTGCTGCACAGCGACGGCCGCCGGCACCGGGCGGGCGCCCCGGCGGGCGCCGGGGGCGCGAGGGGCGCACTTCACGCGGTGCGCGCCCTGGCGAGCGCCCCCCGCCCGGCACCCCCTTCCGGAACCGCCCCCCTGGGCACCGCCGTGGACCAGGCCCGCCTCGCCGCCGCACTCACCCGAATCGCGAACACCCCGATCGAACGGCTCCTGTCCCGCCGGGAATCCCCCGCCGCCCAGGCCCTCGCCACGCGCGGCCTCCCGTCCCGCACGATCGACGGCTTCCTGCGCCCCCTGCTCGCGGCACTGTTGTGCGACCCCGAGCTGACCACGTCCAGCCGCTGCGCCGACCTGGCCCTGCGCGCCTTCGCGGCCGGCCGCCTGTGCGTACCGGAGGGCGGCGCCGAGGTCCTCCCGGAGCTCCTGGCCCGCTCACTGCCCACGGGGACGGTGCACACAGGCGTCCGGGTCACGTCAGTCTCGACAAGCTCGGTCACCACGGCGGAACACGGTGAGTTCCGCTGCCGGGCGGTCCTGCTGGCAACGGACGCCCGCGCCGCCGCCGACCTCCTCCCGGGCCTGCGCGTACCGGACTTCCACCAGGTCACGGTCGTCCACCACACCACGGACGACCCCCCGGAGACCGGCGGGTCCCTCCTCCTGGACGCCGACAGGGGCGGCCCGGTGGCCCACACGACCGTGGCCAGCCAGGTCGACCCGACCCGCGCCCCCGCAGGCAGGGCACTCATCAGCTCCACGGTCCTGGGCCCGCCCCCGCCGGACATCGAGGCGGCGGTACGCACGCACCTGTCCCGCCTCTACGGCACCTCGACGACCCGCTGGGAAACCCTGGCGGTCCACCACACCCCAGAGGCAGTACCGGCCATGCGCGCCCCCCATGACCTGCGCCGCCCGGTACGCCTGCTGGCGGGCCTGTACGTGTGCGGCGACCACAGGGACACGAGCACGGTGCAAGGGGCGCTGCATTCGGGCCACAGGGCATCGACGGCGATCCTGACGGATCTAGGGGCGGCGGGATCCATGCACAAGTCGGACCCGCTCCCCACAGCACAGGCCGCCTGAAACGCGCCCCAAAGGGGCGCGGGGAACTGCGCGACCAGCCACAACGGAGTCGCGCAGTCCCCCACACGGTCGGAGTTACGGCGAGCGGGATCCTCACCCCAGCGCAGCCACCTTGTCCCGATACCCCTTCACCGGCGCCGCGTCCTTGTACGGCTCCAACCGCTTCTCGAAGTCCCGCACATACTCGATCGCCCGCACCGACCGCATCTCCGCAGCCGCCCCCGCCGCCTCCGCCCCCAACGCACAGGCCTGATCAAGCTCCCCGAGCCCCAGCCGGGCAGAAGCCAGCACCACCCGGCAGAAGAGCCGGCTGCGGGCATAAGCGGGCGCCCTCAGTTGCAGCGACCGCTCAGCGTGCTGCACCGCCACCCGGAACTGCTGAAGATCCCGATGCGCGTGCGCGAGCTCATCCGCGAGCTGCGCCTCGTCGAAGAACCGCGCCCAGTAGGGCACTTCGTCCCCGGGCCGAGCCGCCTCAAGGGCCCGCTCGGCCCGCACCAGCGCCCCCGTGCAGGCCCGCACCTCCCCCAACACCCCATGCCCGCGCGCCTCGACGGCATGGAGCAGCGCCTGCACGACCGGCGGAGCATTCGTCCCGACTCCCTGCTGGGCCACGCGCGCGAGCTGCACCGCCTCCCGCCCGTGCCCGAGGTAGACGGCCTGCCGGCTCATGGTGATCAGCACATAGGACCCGTACGCCCGGTCCCCCGCCGCCTGCGCGAGCCGCAGCGACTGCACGAAGTACCGCTGTGCGAGTCCGTGCGCCGCGATGTCGTACGAGGTCCAGCCGGCGAGCCGGGTGAGGTCCGCGGCGGCAGCGAAGAGCCGGCGCCCGGTCTGCTCCCCGTACGTGCCGCGCAGCATCGGCTCGCACTCGTGCTCCAGGTATCGGACGAGGGCCTGCCGGGCGTGGCCGCCGCCGTACATGTTGTCGAGGGAGCGGAAGAGTTCGCCGACCGAGCGGAGCGCGGCGATGTCGCCGCCGGTGACCTTCTGGCCGGGCCCGCGTTCGGCGCCGCGCTGCCGGGGTACGGCGGGGCGGCCCTGCACCGGCACCCGGGCCACGGGCTCCCCGCGGGCCACCTTGTCGTCGGCGCGTCCGATGAGCCAGTCGCGGCTGGGGACGACAAGGCCGGCCGGGGTGAAGGCGATCTTGCGGAGTTCGGCGTGGCTGCCGGAGTCCTTGCGCCACAGTCCGCTGACGATGTCGACGGCCTCCTCGGGGGTGGCCGCGAACTCCAGGCCCGCGTACACGGGCGCGCAGGCGTCGAGTCCGAGGTCCTGCGCGGACAGGCGGCGGCCGAGGCGGCGGGTGAAGACCTCGGCGATGAGGGCGGGGGTCGTCCCGCGCGGCTGCTGGCCGCGGAGCCACCGGGTCACGGATGTCTTGTCGTATCTCAGATCAAGCCCGTGTTCGAGACCGAGCTGGTCCACTCGACGGGCGAGCCCCGCGTTGGAGAACCCCGCTTCTGCGATGAGCGCGGCGAGCTGGCGGTTGGGAGTGCGCTGCGCGGGTCGTTCCGTCATCTGGGGTGGTGTCTCCTGCCCGGATTGCCTGTGAGCAGCCCTTATGGCCTCTATAGGACGGCGCGAATGTAGCGGAGAGTGAGCAGACGATCGCACACTTCGACGCTCGTTCATCCGATCGTGTGAGGATTGGCCGCACGGCTGACGCGTGACGGCGAGTCGTACAGTGGCGTAGGCACAGTTCGTGCCTTACGACTCTCCAGGGAGGCGCTTGCCGTGAGCGAGCTGCGGTTCGTCCGGATGGGATTCGGCGCGGAGGCCGTCGAGTACCAGGAGGCGTGGGACGAGCAGCGCCGCGTGCACGCGGCGCGGTTCGCGGACGAGGTCCCCGACACCGTCCTGCTGCTCGAACACCCTCCCGTGTACACGGCGGGCCGGCGCACGGCGGACAGCGAACGCCCCCTCGACGGCACGCCGGTCATCGACGTGGACCGCGGCGGCAAGATCACCTGGCACGGACCCGGCCAGCTGGTGGGGTACCCCATCCAGAAGCTCCCGCGTCCGGTGGACGTCGTGGCGCATGTACGACGCCTCGAGGAAGCGCTGATCCGCACGTGCGCGGAGTTCGGCGTGGAGACCAGCCGGGTCGAGGGGCGCAGCGGGGTGTGGGTGCTCGGCGATCCCGTCGAGCAGCGCCCCGCCATCGGCGGGCTGTCGCTGGACTTCGACCCCCGGCTGCACGACGAGGAGTTCGACCCCCGGATGAACGGGCCCGAGTACGCGCCGTCCAACGCGGGGCAGCGGCGTGAGGACCGGAAGATCGCGGCGATCGGGATCCGGGTGGCGAAGGGGGTCACGATGCATGGATTCGCGCTGAACGTGAACCCCGACAACCGGTGGTTCGACCGGATCATTCCGTGCGGGATCCGGGACGCGGGGGTTGCTTCGCTGGCGGGTGAGCTCGGGCGGGACGTGACGATCGCGGAGGTGCTGCCGGTGGTGGAGCGGCACCTGAAGGACGTCCTCGAGAACGCCGATCTGAAGCCGCGGGAGATCGAGAAGGCGACAGCCTGAGGCCGGGAATCAGCCCTGAAGCGCCGGGGTTGGCCTGACAGCAGGGCTTGGTAAGCACGGGCGTACCCTGGTGTACGCCGAAGAATCGAAGCTACAGGGAGCCGATGTGTCCGCAGTCACACCCGACGGACGCAAGATGCTGCGCCTGGAGGTCCGGAACGCCCAGACCCCCATCGAGCGCAAGCCCGAGTGGATCAAGACGCGGGCGAAAATGGGTCCCGAGTACACCGCGATGCAGAAACTCGTGAAGAGCGAGGGCCTGCACACGGTCTGCCAGGAAGCCGGCTGTCCCAACATCTACGAGTGCTGGGAGGACCGCGAGGCGACCTTCCTCATCGGTGGTGACCAGTGCACCCGGCGCTGCGACTTCTGCCAGATCGACACCGGCAAGCCCGAGGCGCTGGACCGTGACGAGCCGCGTCGCGTGGGTGAGTCCGTGGTGACCATGGACCTCAACTACGCCACCATCACCGGCGTCGCCCGTGACGACCTGGAGGACGGCGGGGCGTGGCTGTACGCCGAGACCGTGCGCCAGATCCACCAGCAGACCGCGGAGCGCGAGGGCGGCCACACCAAGGTCGAGCTGCTCGCCCCCGACTTCAACGCCGTACCGGAGCTGCTTCAGCAGGTCTTCGAGTCGCGGCCCGAGGTCTTCGCGCACAACGTCGAGACGGTGCCGCGGATCTTCAAGCGGATCCGCCCGGGCTTCCGTTACGAGCGCTCCCTGAAGGTCATCACCGAGGCCCGTGACTTCGGTCTGGTGACCAAGTCGAACCTGATCCTCGGCATGGGCGAGACCCGCGAGGAGATCAGCGAGGCGCTGAAGCAGCTGCACGACGCCGGCTGCGAGCTGGTGACCATCACGCAGTACCTGCGGCCGTCCGTCCGGCACCACCCCGTGGAGCGCTGGGTCAAGCCGCAGGAGTTCGTGGAGCTGAAGGAGGAGGCCGACCAGATCGGCTTCTCCGGTGTGATGTCGGGGCCGCTCGTCCGGTCCTCGTACCGCGCGGGCCGGCTGTACCAGATGGCCATCGAGAAGCGGGGTTCGTTCGTGGCGTCCCAGGCGGTGTGATGGCACGGAGTGCCACCCCGCTTGTGTGAATCCGAGCACAAGCAACTACCGCCCGGTAGCGGCCGATTGACGCGGTCCTGGGTGTCCTCGCAGCTGGGGGCACCATCAGGGCCGCGTCAGTGTTTTCGCGCTGAGTATCAAGGCTTCATTGGTGTTTGACCGGTCGGTCACGCCCTGGTAACACCAATCAGTGACCCTGGTTGTACAGCCCGTGCACCACTCACCAGAGCCGCTATCCCTGAGGGGGGACCTCCATCATGCAGGCCGCGCCCGTACGCGCCACCGCCATCCCGTCGTTCACCGATGCACTCCGTGCCGTCGAGTCGCTGCTCATGAGCAGCGGTCAGCGCACCGCCCGCCGCAACGCCTGGACCTCCGTCCTGGAGGACCGCCGCCGGGCCAAGGACCGGGTCGAGGCGCAGCGTGTCCTGGAGCAGACGCTCGTGGGCCGTTCCTGAAGGTTTTCCTCCGGGGCACTGCCGTCGTCGGCGCTCCGGCGGCCACGTAGACTTCGTGGCATGGCGAGAAGTGACAGTGCGGCCGATGCCGCTAACCCCGGGCGACTGAAGCAGATCGCCCTGACGTACAAGATGACCCGCAGGGCCGACAAGACGATCGGCCTCGTGCTCGCGGGTGTCTTCATCCTCATCCTCGGTGTCTTTCTCGCGATCGGCTTCCTGATCGGCCACCCGGTCTACCTGGGCATCCTGGGCCTGCTGCTCGCCTTCCTCGGGACGGCGATCGTGTTCGGACGCCGGGCCGAGCGGGCCGCGTTCGGGCAGATGGAGGGGCAGCCCGGCGCCGCCGCGGCCGTCCTCGACAACATCGGCCGGGGCTGGACGACGACCCCCGCGGTGGCGATGAACCGCAGCCAGGACGTGGTGCACCGGGCCGTCGGCAAGGCCGGTATCGTCCTCGTCGCCGAGGGCAACCCGAACCGGGTGAAGAGCCTGCTGGCCGCCGAGAAGAAGAAGATGAACCGGATCGTCGCCGATGTGCCGGTGCACGATCTGATCGTCGGCACGGGCGAGGGCCAGATCCCGCTGAAGAAGCTGCGGACCTCGATGCTCAAGCTGCCGCGCGTGCTGACCGGCCCCCAGGTGACCGCGACCAACGACCGGCTGCGGGCCATGGGCGACCTGATGAGCAACATGCCGCTCCCGAAGGGCCCGATGCCGAAGGGCATGAAGCTGCCGAAGGGCGGCCCGAAGGCGCGCTGATCGCGCTGATCGACCTCGTACGACGATGGGGGCGCCCGGAGTGATCCGGGCGCCCCCATCGTCGTACGAGCGATGTGGGTGTCAGATGCGGACCTCGACCGTGCGGGCCAGCTGGTCGTGGAGGCCGCGGCCGTCGCGGTCCCAGATCAGGGCCGGGATGGCGAGGAAGAGCAGGACCGTGCGGAGCAGAGCGCGGAGCGGGTTGACGGTGCCGGTGCCCAGGGTGACCACCCGCAGGCCGAAGAGGCGCTTGCCGGGGGTGAAGCCGAGGGTGCCGACCGTGAGGACCATCAGGGCGAAGAGGACGATCGGCGCCCAGACCTGGGCCGCCTCGTTGTAGCTGTCCGCGATCAGGCCGTATGCGATCAAGAGGCAGAGGCCCCAGTCCACCAGCAGCGCGCCGATCCGGCGGCCCGGACGGGCGATGGAGCCCGGCCCCTCCTCGGGCAGGCCGAGCTGCTCGCCCCGGTACCCGAAGTCGACACCGGCTTGTTCGGCGGCCTCACGGGGGCCCGAGAGCCACGATCCGATTGCTTCCCTCTTGTCCACCCGTCCACCGTACTGCGCCCGTTTCGCGATACGGACAGGTGGGGTCGGGTGCGGGATGTCCGGTTAACTTGTGCGAAACAAATGGGTCACGCCCGAGAAATCACCCGTCCCTACTGTCGGGGACAGCGTGTGCCACCGCACTGGCCGCACGAACGAACTACCACCCCGGGTCGGACGGGCCGGGAGTAGGAGGAGCTGGATGTTCCAGAACGCCGACGAGGCCAAGAAGTTCATCGCGGACGAGGACGTCAAGTTCGTCGACGTCCGCTTCTGCGACCTGCCGGGTGTGATGCAGCACTTCACGATCCCGGCCGAGGCCTTCGACCCGGCCGAGGAGCTCGCCTTCGACGGCTCCTCGATCCGCGGCTTCCAGGCCATCCACGAGTCCGACATGGCGCTCCGCGCCGACCTGTCCACCGCGCGCGTCGACCCCTTCCGCCGCGACAAGACGGTCAACATCAACTTCTTCATCCACGACCCGATCACGGGCGAGCAGTACTCCCGTGACCCGCGCAACGTGGCGAAGAAGGCCGAGGCCTACCTCGCCTCCACCGGTATCGCGGACACCGCGTACTTCGGTCCCGAGGCCGAGTTCTACGTCTTCGACTCGGTCCGCTTCGCGACCGGCCCGAACGAGAGCTTCTACCACATCGACTCCGAGGCCGGCGCCTGGAACACCGGTAAGGAAGAGGACAACCGCGGCTACAAGGTCCGCTACAAGGGCGGCTACTTCCCGGTCCCGCCGGTCGACCACTTCGCCGACCTGCGTGCCGAGATCTCCCTGGAGCTGGCCAAGTCCGGCCTCCAGGTCGAGCGCCAGCACCACGAGGTGGGCACCGCGGGCCAGGCCGAGATCAACTACAAGTTCAACACGCTGCTCGCCGCGGCCGACGACCTCCAGCTCTTCAAGTACATCGTGAAGAACGTGGCCTGGCGCAACGGCAAGACCGCGACCTTCATGCCGAAGCCGATCTTCGGTGACAACGGCTCGGGCATGCACGTCCACCAGTCGCTGTGGAGCAACGGCGACCCGCTGTTCTACGACGAGGCCGGCTACGCGGGTCTGTCGGACACCGCCCGCTACTACATCGGCGGCATCCTCAAGCACGCCCCGTCGCTGCTCGCCTTCACCAACCCGACGGTGAACTCGTACCACCGCCTGGTCCCCGGCTTCGAGGCGCCGATCAACCTCGTCTACTCGCAGCGCAACCGCTCCGCGGCCATGCGTATCCCGATCACGGGCTCCAACCCGAAGGCCAAGCGCGTCGAGTTCCGCGCGCCCGACTCCTCCGGCAACCCGTACCTCGCCTTCTCCGCCCTGCTGCTCGCGGGCCTCGACGGCATCAAGAACAAGATCGAGCCGGCCGAGCCGATCGACAAGGACCTCTACGAGCTGGCTCCCGAGGAGCACGCGAGCGTCGCCCAGGTCCCGACCTCCCTCCCGGCCGTCCTCGACTCCCTCGAGCGCGACCACGAGTTCCTGCTCGCCGGTGACGTCTTCACGTCCGACCTCATCGAGACGTGGATCGACTTCAAGCGCGCGAACGAGATCGCCCCGCTCCAGCTGCGTCCGCACCCGCACGAGTTCGAGCTCTACTTCGACGTGTGATCGGACCGCGGTCGGGTCCCCCGGCTGTACGGCTCTTCCGGCGCCCCTGTTCCTGGTTTCCCAGGGCGGGGGCGTCGTCGTATGGTTTCGTGAACAGACGTGCGAGTCAGACCATCGGGGGTTACGGGGATGTCCCAACAGGACGACGAGGACCGGGAGTTCGACATCCGGTGGGCTGACGGGGCGGAGCACAAGGAGCCGTCCGCCCGGGCCCGGATGCTCGCCGCGCGGTGGAAGGAGAACCCGCCCGAGCCACAGCCGTTCCGGGCGGAGCCGGAGGGTTCCGCCTTCGGCCGGCGGCGGGTGCGCTCCCCTTGGGCGTCGACGGCGATCGTGTTCGGGATCGTAGCCGCGGTCATCGTGTTGCTGGGGTACACGAACTTCCACGCGCCGTACTAGAAAGCGCTCTTGTCAATACCCGTGCCTGCCAGGGGCGTTGGGCTGCATGATGTTGTTGAGCCTCGTTGGGCGAGTCAGCGTCAGTGTCGGAGTCCGCGTCGAGATCGGTTGGTCAGGTGGCAGCAGCCCTTCCGCACAGAGCGATGATCTTCACGGCCCTCAGCGTCGAGTACGAGAAGGTCGAAGCGCACCTCCTCAACGCGGGTGCGACCCTTGTCGGCGCCGGCTACCCGGCCGTCTACGAGCTGAGGAACCAGAAGGCCACCTGGCACGTCCACCTCGCCAAGACCGGCGAGGGCAACACCGAGACCGGCCCCCTGGTGACCCGCCACCTCACCGACGTACAGCCCGATGTCGCGTTCTTCGTCGGCATCGCCGCGGGCCGCAAGGACGCCCGCCTCGGGGACGTCGTCGTCGCCCGGACCGTGTACGAGTACCAGCGGGGCAAGTACTCGCCGGAGGGCTTCCACGCCCGGCCCAGCAGCTGGAGGCCGCCGCGCGACATCCTCGCCGCGGCGGAGCGGGCGGCCCGCGGACTCGAACCGCTCATCACCTACGGGATCCACGTCAAGCCGATCGCCTCCGGGGACGTCGTGATCGACTCCCTGAGCGCCCCCGATCACGAGATCATCGCGCGGCACTACGAGGACACCGCGGCCATCGAGACGGAGGGCGTCGGCTTCGCCAGCGCCGCCGAGGGCCACGAGAGGCTCCGCTGGCTCATCGTCCGGGGCATCAGCGATCTGGCCGACGGGCGGAAGAAGGTCCTGGAGGCTGGGAACGCCCAGGCACAGGCCGCCCTCAACGCGGCGCAGGTGGCGGTCCGGACCCTCCTCGCGCTCGACATGTCGGCGGCCGCTCCCGGCACCACCCACCCCACGCTTGTCCTCGGCTCGTTCAAGAAGCCGACCAGAAAGCCCGGCAAGTCCAAGCCGCCCGCCGAGTCCCAGTCCCAGTCCCAGTCCCAGTCCAAGTCCAAGTCCCAGGCGAACAAGCCGCCCGGCCCGCCGTCCAGGGCGACACCGGACCGTCCCCCCTTTCTCCCGGGTAAGCACTCCCTGGCCGCCACCGTCCTCGGCCTGACGACCGCCGTCGCACTCGTCGCCGTCTCCCTCCAGTCGTGCGGGAACGACGGCTCGGACCAGAAGGACTCCAAGCCGCTGTCCGCCACGGCCGCGCTGGAGAAGTGCGGCGAGGCGAACGACACCCTCTTCATCGCCTCCTCCGTGGACAAGTCCGAGTCCCTGCGGCGCGCCGCCGCGGCCTACGGCAACCGCGCCAGTGGCGACCACTGCTTCCGGATCCAGGTCGACGACAAGAACTCGGGCGACGCGATGCGGGCACTGGCCCGGGGCTGGACCGAGGACGACGGAGAGCCGCCCGATGTCTGGGCCCCGGCCGGGTCCTCATGGCTCTCGCTGGCCCGTGCCAACGCGACGGCCAAGACCAAGAGTCTGTTTCCGCAGCAGGCCGACCCGATCGTGACGAGCCCGCTCACCGTCGCGATGCCCAAGCCCATGGCCGAGACCCTGGACTGGCCCGAGAACCAGTTCTCCTGGAAAGAGCTGGCCGAGTGGTCGACGAACGCCAAGGGCTTCTGGGGGGCCAAGAACCGCGGCAGACCCGAGTGGGGTGACTTCAAGCTCGGCAAGACCAACCCCGCCTACTCCACCTCCGGCCTCAACGCGACCATCGGCGCCTTCTACGCCGCGACCGGGACCAGCGGTGAGCTGACCAAGGCACGCCTCGACAACACCGACAACCGCGCTTTCGTCAAGCACATCGAGCAGTCCGCGGTGCACTACGGCGACACCACGCTCACGTTCCTGGCCAACCTCCGCCGGGCCGACAAGAACAGCAAGCAGAAGGCCATGTCGTACATCTCCGCCGTCACCCTGGAGGAGAGCTCCGTGGCGGCGTACAACGCCGGCTATCCCTGCGGTGCGCTCAGCGCGGAGGAGGACAAGGGCTGCAAGAAGACCAGCCCGCCGGACACGCCTCTGGTCTCCTTCTATCCGTCGGACGGGATCCTGTTCTCCGACCACCCCTACATCGAGCTGAACCTCAAGGAAGCGAAGCAGGACGTGGCGGAGGACTTCCTCGCCTATCTGCACGAGCCCACGACCTTCGCCGACAACTTCGCTCCTTACGGGTTCCGCACCCACGACGGCAAGATCACGAAGGACTCCCCGCTGCGGCGGGAGGAGAGCGGGGCCGTGCCGGAGACGGAACTCGATCCCTTGTCCACGCCCCAGGACGCCGTGCTGAAGCACCTCCTGGACATCTGGCCCTCGCTGCGCAGGCGGGCCAACGTGCTGCTGCTCATCGACACCTCGGGATCGATGAACGACAGGATTCCGGAGACCGGGAACACCAAACTGGAGCAGCTGAAACTCGCGGAGAACGAGCTGTTCAGTGAGTTCACCGGCTCGGACCGGGTCGGGTTGTGGAAGTTCTCGGACGCCGAGGACCTGGGCGGCGACACGGACTACAGGAAACTGGTGCAGCTCGGCCCCTTCGACAAGAAACGGCTGTCCGAGTCGTTCAGTGCCCTGGAGGCGGAGGGCGCGACCGGCCTCAACGACTCGCTCGACGCCGCCGTGACCTCGATGCGCGCGGACTACGACCCCACGGCCATCAACGCGATCGTCCTGCTCACCGACGGCCGCAACGAGGACCAGGGCAGTCTGACGGAGCAGCGGCTGCTCCAGCACATCGGCGACACCTCACAGCCCGAGGTCCGGGTCTTCACCATCGCCTACGGCAACAAGGCCGACGCGAACGACCAGAAGGGCCGTACCGCACTCCAGAAGATCGCCGACGCCGCCGGCGGGCAGATGTACGACGCCAGGAAGGCGGAGACGATCGAGCAGGTCATCACCAGTGTGATCTCCAACTTCTGATCCGCTGTGTACGCATTCCTTTGCTCTCCGTAGGGCTGATCCAGGTCAGCCCATGGCGGGGCCGGGTGCACACTGGGCAGTGGGGCGAGTGCCTGACTGCGGGGTGATGCAGATGCGGAGCCGTTTCCGGAGCGATCGGCGGCTGACCGTGCGGATGACGGTCACGCTCTTTCTGCTCGGACTGCTGTACGTGGCGTTCGTCGCCGCCCTGATCGTGCTGCTGAGGTCCTGGGTGCTCGTGGTGGTCGTGGCGGCCGGGATGCTCGGGGCGCAGTACTGGTTCTCCGACCGGGTCGCGCTGTTCGCGATGCGGGGCCGGGTCGTGGAGCGGGAGGAGTATCCGGAGCTGCACGGGGTCGTGGACCGGCTGTGCGCCATCGCGGACATGCGCAAGCCCGTCGTCGCCGTGTCCGAGATGGACATGCCGAACGCCTTCGCCACCGGGCGCAATCCCGATCACGCCGTCGTCTGTGTGACCACCGGGCTGCTGCGGCGGCTGGAGAAGGACGAGCTGGAGGGTGTGCTCGCGCACGAGCTGTCGCATGTGGCGCACAAGGACGTCGCGGTGATCACCGTCGCCTCGTTCCTCGGGGTGATCGCGGGGCTGATCGTGCGGTTCGCGTTCTACTCGCAGGTCTTCGGCGGGCGGAAGGACCAGAACACCGCGGTCGTCTTCGCCGCCGTGCTGGGTGTCTCCGCGGCCGTGTACGCGCTCAGCTTCCTGCTGATCCGGGCGCTGTCCCGGTACCGGGAGCTGGCCGCCGACCGGGCCGCGGCCCTGCTGACCGGGCGGCCCTCGGCGCTGGCGTCCGCGCTGACCAAGGTCTCCGGTGACATCGCCCGGATCCCGACCAAGGACCTGAGGACCGCGCAGGCCTTCAACGCCTTCTACTTCACTCCGGCGACGGGCAAGGAGCCCGGCATCGAGCGGTACTTCTCGACCCATCCGACGCTTGAGCAGCGGCTGGAGCAACTGGGCCGGATCTCCACCGAGTTGGGGGCACCCTTGGCCCCCGGGAAGGCGGACTGAGAGCGCCATGGGGCTGCTGGACATTCTGCTCGGGCGTACGAAGCCGGTCGCGCCCGATCTCGACCAGCTCTTCGGGCTGCCGTCGGCGGCCGTGACGCTGGAGGCCGCGGTGGGGTTCACGCCGACCGGCAGCGGAGCGGTGTGCTTCGCCACGGTCGAGGGCGCGGCATTCGAGCAGACGCACCGCGAGGTGCAGGCGCTGCTCGACGCGGACGCCGACCGGGAGGGTCCCCCGGTCCAGCTGCGGCGCGACGAGTACGGCTACTCCTGGCTGCTGTCCGAGCGCGCCCCCGACGAGCTGCCGCTGCTCGTCAATGATCTGCACGCGGTGAACGCCTCGATGGAGGTCAACGGCTTCGGCCCGCAGCTGCTGTGCTCGCTGGCGGGCTTCCGGGACGACGGGGGCCGTACGCTCGCGCTGGTCTATCTCTACAAGCGCGGCACGTGGTTCCCGTTCGCGCCGCTGCCCGAGGGCGGGCAGCGGCGTGACAACGCGCTGGAGCTGCGGGTCAAGGCGACCCTCGGGAACGATCTGCGGATCGAGCAGGACCTGAGCCGCTGGTTCCCGGTGTGGGGCGCCCCCGGTCTGTGACGACCGGGGGGCTTCCCGGAGGGGCTCTTCCCGGAGGGGCTCAGCTGCCCTTCTTCTCGCGCTCCTGACGGCGGGACTCGAAGGGCCGCTCGCGGCGGTAGCGGCGGTCCCACTTGGCCTGCTTGTCACGACGGTCGCGGTACGACCGGTAGTCGGCGGGCATGACACCGGAACCGGAACCCGAGCCGCCTCGCGAGGAGGGGGTCGAGGACGCGCCCCGCCCGTACTGCATGTACAGGAAGAGCACGGCGGCCGCGGCGAGCCAGTAGACGCTGTTTCCGAAACCTAGGATGACCAGGACCGCGGCCCCGGCCAGGACGATGGTGCCCATCACGGGCCTCCGTGTGCGTGGGTGGGTGAGCAGCAGAGTAGCCCCGAGGCCGCGGAGTGACGCCGGTCCTGCGGCAAGCGGTAGGGAGCAGCTCCGCAATGCTTGTCCAGCGTAGGGAGACGGTCACTCGGTGTGCATCTCCTTTTCCGGCGCCCGGCGTGCGGCCCGCAGGCCCGCCCCCTAGAGTCGGGCAAAACGCTTCATTGCTCTGATAAGGGGTGTTTCCGGATGAGTGATCTCTTCGTCGTCGCGTACGACGACCTCGCCACCGCCAACCAGGTACGCGAGAAGCTCCTCGAACTGACCAAGCAGCATCTCGTCGAGCTGGAGGACGTCGTGGTCGTCGAGCGGCGCGACGACGGCAAGATCAAGCTGCACCAGGCGGTCAACCACACCACGATGGGCGCGGCGGGCGGCGCCCTGTGGGGCGGGGTGATCGGGCTGCTGTTCCTGGCCCCGCTGCTCGGCGCGGCGGTGGGCGCGGCGGCCGGCGCGGCCGGGGGCGCGGTCACCGACACCGGGATCAACGACAACTTCATGAAGGACCTCAGCCAGAATCTCCGCCCGGGCGCGGCGGCCCTGTTCGCCCTGGTGAAGCAGGCCGCCCAGGACAAGGTGATCCCACAACTCGCCCCGTTCGGCGGGCAGTTGGTGCAGACCTCGCTGAGCCAGGCCGACGAGGACCATCTGCGCGAGACGATCGCGGCGGCACGCGCGCCGAAGGCGGAATCGGCTTCCTGAGGCCGCGGCCGCCGTGAGTGAATGAGGTCATGATCTCCTCGTTCATTCAGCACGGTGACGGCGAACGGCTCAGCGGGGTGTACGGCGGCGGTGGTCCCGGGCGGGCCACCGCCGTTGTGCTGCACGGGGCGGGAAACGGCAGCAAGGAGCGACTGGCCCCGCTGCTGGAGGAGTTCGCGGGGCGGGGCTGCGGAGTGCTCGCCCTCGACTTCTCCGGGCACGGCGAATCCAGCGGCGACAAGCGGGAGTTGAGCCTGCGGCGGCGGTTCGAGCAGGCCGTCGCGGTGATCGACGCACGGGTGCCGGCGGATGTTCCGCTGCTCCTGGTCGGGTTCAGCATGAGCGGACAGACCGTGGCGGATCTCGTACGGCACTACGGGGAGCGGGTGACGGCGATCGGGCTGTGCGCGCCGGCGGTGTACGCGGCCGAGGCATGGGAGCTGCCGTTCGAGAACAGGGACGGGCGGTTCACGGAGATCCTGCGGACGCCGGACAGCTGGCGCGGGGCGCCCGCGCTGGACGTACTGCGGGGGTTCGAGGGGCGGGCGGTGCTCGCGGTGCCGGGGTACGACGAGGTCATTCCGGCGGACGTGACGGAGGCGGTCCAGGACGCGCTGGCCGCGCGGTCGCAGTACACGCGCGTCGAACTCCCGGACGCACAGCACCGGTTGGGCGAGTGGTTCCGGGAGCACGCCGACGACCGGCGGGAGTTCGTCGACACACTGCTGGTGGCGGGCTGGACGGCGACCCGCGCCTGGGTGGCCAAGCGGCTGCCGGAGGGCCGTTCGGTCGCCACCACCCGTTTCCTGTCCGGTGGTTGGAGCTCGCAGATGCGCGCACTCACCCTCGACGACGGCACGGATCTGGTGCTGCGGTCCTTCGTGAAGCCGTTCTTCCGCCATCACGCGCCCGGCCTCCTGAACCGCGAGGCTTCGGTCCTGGAGCTGCTGGCCGGGCAGGACGGCATCCCGGCGCCCGCGCTGATCGCGGTCGACGCGACGGCCGAACACTGCGACCACCCCGGCCTGTTGATGTCCCGGCTGCCGGGCCGGGTACGGGTCGACGAGGAGGACCTCGAACGGCGGCTCGACCTGCTGGCGGCGCTGCTGGTCCGGATCCACGGGGTCCTGCCGGAGGAGCGGCCGCGCGCGTATCAGGCCTGGACGTCTCCGGAGCGGGTGCGTGCGCCGCGCGGGGCGCTGTGGGAGCGGGCCGTCGAGGTCATCCGGCGCGAGCCACCGTCGTACGAAGGGGTCTTCCTGCACCGGGACTTCCACCCCGGGAACGTCCTCTTCACCGATGACCTGCGGATCAGCGGGGTCGTCGACTGGGTCGAGACCTCCTGGGGGCCCGCCGATCTGGACGTCGCCCACTGCTCGACGGCGCTCGCGCTGCTGCACGGGCCGGAGTACGGGCTCGGGTTCCGGGAGCGGTACGAGGCGCAGGGCGGGCGTCAACTCGCCGAGGGGGCCGATCACTTGTACTGGCGGCTCCTCGACGCCCTCGCCTACGCGCCCGACGCGGAGAAGCTGGCGGGGCCGTGGCGCGAGCTGGGGAGGACCGATCTGACGCCGGAGGTGCTGGGCGGGCGGCTGGAGGCTTATGTGGGCGGGTTGGTGGAGCGGTACGCCTGAGGGGGCGGGTCACTTCGCGGCGGTCAGGTCCAGCTGTTTGCGGACGACGTCCCCGGCCACGTCAGCCAGGCGGCGGCGGTGGGAGCGGGCGTGGGTGCGGAGGAGCTCGAAGGCCTCGTCGACGCCGATGGAGAGGCTCGCGGCGAGCATGCCCTTGGCCTGTTCGATGATGATCCGGCTGGAGAGGGCCTGGCCCAGCTGGTCGGACAGGGCACGGCTCTCGCGCAGCAGGCGGTCGCGCTCCAGGGCCCAGCCGGCGGCGTCGGTGAGCGACTGGCCGAGCTCCAGCAGGCCGGGGCTGAGCGGGGCGGGGCCGGGGCCCAGTAACACCAGGGCGCCCAGGGTGAGGTCGCCGACGTGCAGGGGCAGGGCGGCGACCCGGCCGAATCCCAGCTCCAGGGCCCGGGGTGTGTAGCGCGGCCAGCTCCGGCGGGCCGGTTCGCCGGCGAGGGCGGTGTCCGGTACGGGGCGGCCGGTGCGGCGGGCCTGCGGGCCCGGGCCCTCGTCCCACTGCACGGCCTCCTGCGCCAGGCGCATCAACTCCTGGCCCGTACCGGCGACTTGGACCTGTGCGTGTTCATCGGGCGCGTACAGCACGATCGCGGCGTAGTCGCCGAGCAGCTCGCTTCCGTGGGCCGCGAGCACGGCCAGGAGCCTGCCGGGGTCGATGACCCCACAGGCAGCCAGTTCGACGAACGCCTGTGCGATGCGTTGCTGCTGCACGGGTGCGCTCATGAGATCCCCTCCACTTCCAGGGCATCGGTCACGGGCCTCCACCCGCGGTCTTCCGTGCCCGTTCACCGACGTCTCCCCCACCTCAGCCCAGCCGCAGCTCACCCCGCACGATCCGCGAAGCCACGGAGTGCGCGGAGGTTCCTTCGGCGAAGGCATGCGCCTTGATCAGTTCCAGCGCGTCGCCGATCGAGCAGCCCCGCTGGACGCTGAGCATCCCGGCCCCCTGATGCACGGTGGCGCGCATGCTCATGCCGCCGTACAGGCCGGGATCGCCGTCCGGGCTGAGGATCATGGAGCGCGTGAGCGCCTCGGCGACCTCGGTGAAGGTGCCCGATTCGACGAGCCCCGGCTCCGGGTCGAAGACGGCGAGGGCGCCGACGCAGGTGTCCTCCAGGCTGAGCGGCACGGCGGCCACGCCGGCTATCCCGAGGTCCGCCAGGGCGGGGCCGTACCCGGGCCAGCGGTCGGTCAGCGTCGCGCCGGACGCCGACACCGGACGGACCTCGCGCGTGGCGTCCCGGGCCGGGCCCTCACCGAGCAGGAACTCCAGTTCCTGGGCGGCCCGGGCCGGCTCGTCGGAGGCGGCCAGGGCGAGTTGATCGAGGGTCGCGCCGACGAGGGTGAGGGCAGCGCTGCTGGTGCCGCAGGCCTCCGCGACGCCCGTCATGAAGAGGGGCTGCGGGGCGCGCCGGTCGTGCACCCACTTCGCCAGGCGCTTCGCGTAGGCGTCCTGGAGACTCGCCGCCGTCTCATGGCAGGCGGCGGTCGATCGGTGGACGGTCGCGATCCGCAGGTGCATGTCCTTCGTCTCGTTGGAGGAGGCCGTCGCGGCGAGGATCTCATGACGCTCGGCCTTGCGGGTCTCCTCCGCGGAACGGGCGTGCGCCACATCGGCGTTCCGCTGCGCGGAAGCCTTGCGGTCAAAGGCACCGCCTCCGCTGGCCATACCGGAATCCTACGCCCCGCCTGCTCATCCGGAGGAGTTTGTTCGGCCTTCTTCCATGAGCAGGACCGCGCCGCCGTTGTGCCCGTCGAAAGGGCTGCACTGCACCATGCAGGTGATGGCCCGGCCCACCCGGTTCACCGCCGGCACCGGCACCGGTGCGCCGCGTTTGCCGGTGTCCACGCAGCTCTTGATGGTCTCGCGCAGCTCCTCCGGCGGCAGCCCGAACTCAAGGCTGAAGAAGCCCTGGTCGAGGACCTCGTCGGGGCGCAGGCCCCACAGATCGACGGCGCCCCGGTTCCAGCTCTTGACCTTGAAGTCCTTGTCGAGGACCACCACCCCGGCGGCGATGGAGGTCAGCACCGCCTCCAGGAACGCGCGGGCCTCGTCCAGCTCCTCGGTGCGGACCCGCATCTCCTCGTTCATGGTCTCCAGTTCCTCATTGCCGGACTGGAGTTCCTCATTGGTGGTCTCCAACTCCTCGTTCGTGGACTGGAGTTCCTCGTTCGTCGTCTCCAACTCCTCGATGCTCGACTGGAGCTCCTCGTTCGTGGTCTCCAACTCCTCGTTCGTGGACTGGAGTTCCTCGTACGCCGTCTCCAGGTCCTCCCGCACCCGCTTGACCTCGGACTTGAGCTGGGTGGCGACCGTGACATCGGTGAAGGTGATGTTGGTGGCGGCCGTCAGACCGTCGGAGCCGGTCAGCGGCTGGACCAGGATGTCGAAGAACTGGAGGTCCTCGCCGACCCGGCGCTCGGCCCCGTTGACCCGCAGGGTGCGCCGCTCGTGGGTGGCCTGCTCGATCAGGGAACGCAGCTCCACGGGCCGGTAGGAGATCTCCAGATCCTGGAAGGGACGGCCCACGTCGTTCGAGGTCAGACCGAACTGCACGCGCGCGTGACTGTTGATGAGGATGACCGTGCCCTCGGAGTCGACCGCCACGGCCGCGCTGGGCGAGGCGTCCAGGATGAGGTCACGCATCTGCCGGTGGCGGGCCATCGAGTGCAGTTCGGTGCCCACCCCGGCCCTGATCTTGACCGGGGCGGGCTGGTACGGCGGGGTGGCCTCGCCCGGGCGGCGCCGGAACACGCGCTGGCGCATGCTCATCACGTCGAACCGGTCGGAGTCGTTGAGCAGCATCTCGGCCTTGCCGAGGAAGAGGAAACCGCCCTCGCGCAGCGCGAAGTGGAAGCGGTCGACGATCTGCGTCTGCGCCTCGACGTTGAAGTACATCAGCGTGTTGCGGCACAGGAGCAGGTCGAGGCGGGAGATCGGGGCGTCGCGGGTGATGTCGTGGCGGCCGAAGATGACCCGGCGGCGCAGATCGGAGCGGAAGCCGAAGCGGGCGCCGTTCTGCTCGAAGTACTTGTCGCGCAGCTCCGGTGCGAGGGGGGCGAGGACCTTGGCCGGATACAGCCCGGAGCGGGCGTCACGCAGTGCCTCGTCGTCCACGTCCGTGCCGTAGATCTTGACGCGGTCCAGCGTCTCCTCCAGCCCCAGCGCCTCGGCGAACATGATCGCCAGCGAGTAGGCCTCCTCGCCGCTGGAGCAGCCCGCGCTCCACACCCGGATCTCGTCGTCGGTCCCGCTCTGGGCGAGGAGTTCGGGGAGCACCTCGCGCTGGAGGAAGGTCCAGGACTCGGGGTCGCGGAAGAAGGAGGTGACGTTGATCAGAATGGTGTTGAACAGCGCGTCGAATTCATCCGCGTTGGTCTCCAGTCGGTCACGGTAGTCCGCGTACGTCGCCACCTGGGCGTCGCTCATGCGCTTGCGGATGCGGCGGCCCAGGGAGGACCGCTTGTAGCCCGTGAAGTCGAAACCGCGCGCGTCCCTGAGGAAACCGAGGAGTTCCTCCAGTTCCTCGTCGGTCTCCACATCGGGCTGTCCGTCGCCTGTCCCTGCAACCACTGCTCTTACTGCCTCTTGGTCTCGACAAGTCCGCGGATCACCGCGGCGATCTCTTCCAGAGGTAGCACGAAGTCCACCGTCCCCGTACCCACCGCCGCATCCGGCATTCCTTTGAATTCGGCCGTGGCGGGATCCTGCACGATCACGGTGCCGCCGCGCGACTTCACCGCGTCCACGCCCATCGAGCCGTCCTTGCCGGTGCCGGTCAGCACGCACGCGATGGCCCTCGGGCCGTAGGCTCCCGCGACCGATTCGAAGAGGAGGTCCGCGGAGGGGCGTACGAAGTGGACGAGCTCGGTGTCGGTGAGGGCGAGGCGGCCTGCGGGGCCGACGAGGAGGTGGCGGTCGGGCGGGGCGATGTAGACGGTGCCGGGGCGGGGGCGTTCCTTGTCCTCGGCGAGTTTCACGGAGAGAGGGGTGCGGCGGTCGAGGACCTCGGCGATGACCGTGCGGTGGCGGGGGTCGAGGTGCTGGACGAGCAGGACGGGGACGGGGAGGTCCGCGTCCAGGGCGCCGAGGAGGGTACCGAGGGCGTTGATGCCGCCGGCGGAGGAGGCGAGGGCGACGACCTCGAAGTGGTCGTAGGGGGGTGCGTCGGGTTGCACGGGGTCAGCGTAGAGCGGTTGGGGGGTGGGCGCTGCGGGTCGGGGGGTCACGGCTTCGGGGGTCACGGCTCCGGGGAGGCTCTCACCACGCCCGCCGCGATGGCCGTGGCCAGGGTCGCGTGGTCCTTGGTGGTCTGGGTGGCGTAGGTGTGGGCGAAGTCGGCGATGGCGTGGTCGAAGGTGTCGGTGCCGCCCAGGTAGGCGGCGATGGCGATGCGGTCGCCGGAGCGGGCGTGGGCTCGGGCGAGGGCGGTGCCGCAGAGGCGGGCGTAGGCGGTGAGGTCGGCGGGGGTCATGCCGGCGACGTCGGCGGTGCCCTTCATGTCGCGGAGCTGGCGCCAGTAGAAGGCGCGGCCCTGGGGGCCGGTCATCCAGCCGAGGAAGATGTCGCTCGCCGCCTGGAGGAGGCGCTGACCGGCTACGACGCGGTGGCCGGGGTGGACGTACGGGCCGTGCGGCAGGTGTTCCTCCAGGACCGACTGTCTCGCTTCCTTGATCTGGAGGAACAGGGCGTCGTCGGCGTCTCTGCCCGACAGCAGGACGATGAAGCAGCGCATTCCCACGCTGCCGACCCCGACCACCTTGCGGGCCGCGTCCACGAAGCGGTAGCGGTCCAGGAGGAGGCGGCGTTCCTCCGAAAGGGTCGAGCGGTAGTCGCTGAAGATCTTGCGGAGCGCGGCCATGTCGGGGGCGCCGGCGGGTTCGAGGAGCGGTGGGTCGTGGATGATGCGGCGGCGGCCGTCGACGACCTCGGTGAGCTTGCCGACGGCGTGGAGGCTGGTGCGGCGGCGGGCCCGGGTCAGGCTCGACTCCATGCGGCGCCGGTGTCGGGCGGAACGGACCAGGGGCAGGAGCGTGTCGGCGTCCAGGCGCTCGTACCAGACCGCCAGTTCGCCCAGGCGGGCCAGCCGGTGGATGGATGCGCGGTACGCCGTCGTCGCCTCCAGCGCCGCCCGGCGCGCCTTGGCCTCGCTGTGGCCGTTCTCGCGGGCGGCCACGACGACGCTGGCGGCGAGCCGTTTGACGTCCCACTCGAAGGGGCCGGGGAACGTCTCGTCGAAGTCGTTGAGGTCGAAGAGGAGGGCGCGTTCGGGGGACGCGTACAGGCCGAAATTCAGGAGGTGGGCGTCGCCGCAGAGCTGGACCGTCAGGCCGGTGTGCGGTTGCGCGGCCAGGTCGGCGGCCATCACGGCGGCGGAGCCGCGCAGGAAGGCGAAGGGCGAGGCGGTCATCCGGCCGTAGCGGATCGGCAGGAGTTCGGGGAGACGGTCCCTGCCCTGGCGTTCCAGTACGGCGACGGGGTCCGGGCGGTCGATGCCGGGGATCCACGCGGCGTGCGCGGAGCGAGTGACGCGCTTACGGGCGGCGCGACCCCGGGCCGCCCGGTCGGCGGGGCTGCCACCGGGGGCTCCGCCGGAGGTACCGGGGGTACCGGGGCTGTTCATCCGCCGCCCTGCCTGCACATCACGCCTCCCGAGTCCGCCAGCTCCTCCTGATCGCAGGGAAGCGTGGGACGGGGGCGGGCGCATGCCGGGTACGGCGATCGGGTGACGGCGGCCGGCGGCGGGCCGTTGTCAGTGGGGTCCGGCAGGATGCCCTCACGGGCGGCGTACGGGCGGTGTGACGGGTGGAGGCCGGGATGGGTGTCGGGCGGCTGCGGTACATCGGGGTCGGCGAGCGGCGGGAGCGGCTGGGGGTGCGGCATCTGCTGGCGGGTGGCGAGCGGGCCGTGGGGCCGGAGGAGGTCGCCTCGGCGCTCGTCGCGCTGCACGGGACCGATCCGGCGAGTGTGTATCTGGCGGTGGGGGCGCGGCTGGCGGAGCCGGACAAGACGGTGGGCGAGACCGAGCGGGCGCTGTACGAGGACCGCTCGCTCATCCGGATGCACGGCATGCGGCACACGGTGTTCGTGTTTCCCACGGAGCTGACCGCCGTCGTGCACGCCTCGACCGGGCTCACCGTCGCCGCGCGGGAACGGGCCGGGCTGCTCAAGGACATGGCGAAGACCGGGGCGCCGGACGCCGACTGGCTGGCCGAGGTCGAGGAGTCGACGCTCGCCGCCCTCGCGCGGCGCGGGGAGGCGACGGCCGCCGAACTCGCCGCGGACGAGCCGCGGTTGCGCACGCGGTTCGTGTACGCGGCCGGGAAGAGCTACGAGGGCGTCCACACCGTCTCGTCACGGCTGCTGAGGGTGCTGGGCGCCGAGGGGAAGGTCGTACGGGGGCGGCCGCTCGGGTCCTGGACGTCCACGCAGTTCCGGTGGGCGCCGGCGCCCCCGCATCCCGAGCTCGACGCCGCCGCGGCCCAGGCCTCGCTGCTCGGACGGTGGCTCGCGGTGTGCGGGCCCGCCACGGAGGACGACCTCAAATGGTGGACGGGCTGGAAGGTGACGGACGTCCGGCGGGCACTGGCCGCGATCGGGGCGGAGGAGGTGGCCCTGGACGAGGGCAGGGGGTGGGTCGTCGCCGGGGACGCCGACGCGGTGGCCGCCGGTGCGGTGGAGCCGTGGGCCGCGTTGCTGCCGGGGCTCGATCCGACCGCGATGGGGTGGCAGCGGCGGGACTGGTATCTGGCGCCGGAGCTGCGGCCGTCGCTGTTCGACGGGAGCGGCAACGTGGGGCCGACGGTGTGGTGGGACGGGCGGGTGGTGGGCGGCTGGGCCCAGCGCGCCGACGGGGAGATCGTGTGGCGGGTGCTGGAGCAGGGGGGTGTGGGGCGCGAGGCCGAGGCGGCGATCGGGGCGGCGGCGGAGCGGTTGCGCGGGTGGCTGGGCGCGACCCGGGTGACACCGCGCTTCCGGACGCCGATGGAGCGGGAGTTGGCGGGATAACGGGGTTGAGGGGTTGAGGGGTAGCGGATGCCGGGCGCCGAGAAGCTCGGCACCCGGCATCTCAACGGCTCACCGCGCGTAACGCATCAGCGCCCGCACCATGTGGCACGTCGTGTCCGACGGTGGGTGCACGCCGATCGTCTCCGCCGTGCTCCGTATCGTCTCGTTGCGGGCCTGGTTGGGCAGATAGACGCCCGAGTCGAGCAGGGCGATGGCGAGCCGCATCGCCTTGAGGCGGCGGTTGTGCGTGATGTACCACTCGCGCGGACGTCCCGGCGGCAGCGGGCGCTTCTCCACGGGTGCGTACGGCAGGTCCAGCAGCACCGGGTGCTGGGCGGTCGACTGGGTGGGCAACGGCTTCAGTGCGGCAGCGGGCACAGGCATCCTCCTGTCGCGGTCAGGGCATCCGACGGGGTCCTGGAAGCCCCCGCCCTCACCCTCGAACACTGCTTCTATTCTACCCGCCCCCACTGACAAAAGCCCCTGGCCACAAGGGCTTTCGGGGGTGCTGTGACAGGGGTGGAGAACGAGTTTTCGCGTACCGTGGACTGCATGGAGATCTGGATCAACCCGGCCTGCTCGAAGTGCCGCAGCGCGATCAGCCTGCTCGACGCCGAGGGCGCCGACTACACCGTCCGCCGCTATCTGGAGGACGTACCGAGCGAGGACGAGATCAGGGCCGTACTCGACCGGCTCGGCCTGGAGCCGTGGGACATCACCCGCACCCAGGAGGCCGTCGCCAAGGAGCTCGGGCTGAAGGAGTGGGCCCGGGACGAGTCCGCGCGGGAGCAGTGGGTGAAGGCGCTCGCCGCGCACCCCAAGCTCATCCAGCGGCCGATCATCACCGCGGACGACGGTACGGCGCTGGTCGCCCGCACCGACGACGCCGTACGGGATGCTCTGTCCCGATAGGCAAGTGATTGTCCGGCGGCGGGAGTTGAGGCGGTTCCCGCTGTTACCCTCCGCCGCCATGAGCTTCGGTGATCAAGGAATGCCGTACGGAGCCCCGGACCCGTACACCCAGCAGCCGTACACCCAGGACCCGTACACCCAGTGGGTGGTCGAGCAGGAGCGGATACGTCGGCGGCGGCGCACCCGGCGTGCGGTGGCCGCGGGGGTGGGGGGCATCCTCGTCGCGGCGATCACGGCGGGGACCGTGCTGTACACGGACGGGGGCGGCGCCGCGGACGACGTCGCCGCTCCCCCGTCCTCGGCCGTTCCGTCCGTCACCGTCTCCCTTCCCTCCGACGCCCCGTCCGCACTGCCCTCGCTGCTCGCCCGGCCCGTGATCCGGCCGGAGCGGGCCTTCCCGGAGAAGAGCGTGCGGCTGGCGGACGGCTCGCGGTACGAGCGCGTCGATCTGGCCAGCACCCAGGACTGTTCCGAGGGCGTGGCGCCCGAGCTGGCCGCGCTGCTCGCTCAGGGGCAGGGGTGCGAGCGGCTGACCGCCGCACTGTTCACGGACGCCGAGCGGCGCTCGCAGGTGACGGTGACCGTGCTGAGCTTCCGGACCGTGCAGGACGCCTCGTCGGTGTTCGCGATGGCCTCGATGGACCCGGTGACGTATCAGGTGGTGTCGCTCGATCCGCCGCCGGAGGCGGGGCTGCCGACCGTGCCGCCCGGGTCGGCCGGGGTGTTCCGGCGGGTGATGACCGTACGGTCCGTGGTGTTCGCCAACGGGCAGTGGGGGGACGGGTCGGAGGCCGACGAGGCCGCGATCACCGCGGAGACGGAGGGGCTGCTGCGGTACGCCAACGACAACGTGGTGGCGTACGAGGACCCAAGTTCCGTGTGACGTAGGTTACTTCAGTGACTCCTGTAACCGCTGAGTAACATCGTTCGGTATCTCGTACATAGCGGCGTACGCTCCCCTACCTCCCAGGAGGCGCGCATGTCGCGTAGGAGAACACTCAGTTCGGGCAAGAAGGTCGCGCTGCTGGTCGGCGCGGCGGCGATGGCGGGTGGCGGTGCCTTCGTCATGGCGAGCACCTCGAACGCCTCACAGTCGGCTCAGACTCCGCAGACCAAGGCCGCCGCGGACTCCGTCGTCTGCCAGGGGCTCGCCACCGCCCTCGGCAACAACCAGAAGTTCATCGACGGCCAGCGGGCGAACCCGGACGCGCAGTCCGCGGCGCGGATCGCCAACCGTGAGGCGGTCATCGCGCAGATCCAGGTGCAGCAGAAGGCGTCCGGGTGCGCTGTTGGGGAGTCGGCTCAGGGCTCCCAGACGGCACAGCCGGCCGCGACGGGCGCCGCGCCGAGCACACCGGCGGCCGCCGCGGGAAACACCGGAAACGCCGGCGGGGCCGCCGCCTCCGGGCAGCAGGTCTGCAACGGCTCCACCGTCACCCTCTCCGGCGAGGGCGGCGCGCCGGCCGCCTCCAGCAACCAGTTCCCGGCGGGAACCAAGCTGAAGGTCACCAACCTGGACAACAACAAGTCCACGACGGTGGAGGTCACCTCGGTCTCCGGCAGCTGCGTCCTGCTCAACAACGCCGCGTTCGAACAGGTCCGTGAGCCCGGGAAGTTCCTGATCCGGCGGGCCGTGATCGAGAAGGTGGGGTGAGGCCTACGGCGTAGGAACTCGCCAGTACGTGTCATGGGTCCTGCTGCTCGCGGCCACGAGCAGCAGGACCGACACACGTCCGGCCCCGGCGTCCAACCCCATCGCATACGAGCTGTCACCGGGTCCCCGCCCCGGCCCAGCTGTCGACTTTCTGTGTCGCTTTCCGCACACCGGGGGCCCTCACGGCGTGAGACGTGCCACAGAACCAGCAGGTAACACGGGGTTCACATTCGAGCAATGATCGGGAAATCGCCTGTTGACAGGCTGCCGGGCATCAGCGCGGCGTTTCAGTGCCGCAGCGCCGCAGCACCCGCACATGCGCCTAGAGACCCACCCCCGAAGGATGTGGCCCGTGACCTTCAAGGCTGAGTACATCTGGATCGACGGCACCGAGCCGACGGCCAAGCTTCGTTCGAAGACCAAGATACTGGCCGACGACGCCAAGGGTGCCGAGCTGCCGATCTGGGGCTTTGACGGTTCCTCCACGAACCAGGCCGAGGGGCACTCCTCCGACCGTGTGCTGAAGCCCGTCTTCTCCTGCCCGGACCCGATCCGCGGCGGCGACGACATCCTGGTCCTGTGCGAGGTCCTCAACATCGACTTCACGCCGCACGAGTCCAACACCCGTGCCGCGCTGACCGAGGTCGCCGAGAAGTTCGCCGCTCAGGAGCCGATCTTCGGCATCGAGCAGGAGTACACCTTCTTCAAGGACGGCTACCCGCTCGGCTTCCCCAAGGGCGGCTTCCCGGCCCCCCAGGGCGGCTACTACTGCGGTGTCGGCGCGGACGAGATCTTCGGCCGTGACGTCGTCGAGGCGCACCTGGACAACTGCCTGAAGGCGGGTCTCGCGATCTCCGGCATCAACGCCGAGGTCATGCCCGGTCAGTGGGAGTTCCAGGTCGGCCCGGTCTCCCCGCTGGAGGTCTCCGACCACCTGTGGATCGCCCGCTGGCTGCTCTACCGCACCGCCGAGGACTTCGGCGTCTCCGCCACCCTGGACCCGAAGCCGGTCAAGGGCGACTGGAACGGCGCGGGCGCGCACACCAACTTCTCCACCAAGGCGATGCGCGAGACGTACGAGGCGATCATCACCGCCGCCGAGTCGCTCGGCGAGGGCTCCAAGCCCCTCGACCACGTCAAGAACTACGGCGCCGGCATCGACGACCGTCTGACGGGCCTGCACGAGACCGCCCCGTGGAACGAGTACTCCTACGGTGTCTCCAACCGCGGCGCCTCGGTCCGTATCCCGTGGCAGGTCGAGAAGGACGGCAAGGGCTACATCGAGGACCGCCGCCCCAACGCCAACGTCGACCCGTACGTCGTGACGCGCCTCCTCGTCGACACCTGCTGCTCCGCGCTGGAGAAGGCCGGCCAGGTCTGACCCGCCCAGCGGCTCCGGCAGCTCTCTGAGGGGCGTCCACCTTCGCGGTGGGCGCCCCTCGCTGGCGCAAACGCCTGGTGGGGTGATGCACACCACCCTCGATTTCACGTCAAGGAAGCGTCCAAGCAGTGAGAGGAGGCTCCTGTTGCGGGCCTGTGTCTGCTTCAATGGGCCCATGGCCAGCATCCAGAACCCCAGCGCGACAGGTCGCCATGACCTTGAGCCGTTCTGGCCTTCCCGTCAGCACCACGATTTCGACCGGGTGTGTTGCCGCGCGGTGAACGCGCAGGCCCTCTAAAGCCGTACACCCCTTCGGCCTTCGGCCCGCGCGCAGTCGACGTACGTCCACCGACGAACCTTCTCGCGCGAAAAGAGCTGACCTCTCATGGCGACCACTCGTACTCTGTCCACCGCCACCCTCCCCACCCCTTCCGAGAGCGGCGCACGGCATCGACTCCGGGCCGTCGGCCCGAACGACGTTCCCAGCGTCGTGGACTTCCTGCCGCCGGGTGCCACCTGGCTGCCCGCGCCCCAGCACACGCTGCCGACCCTGCCGGGCCAGCCGCCGATGATCGGCTACCTGGTGCTCGTCCCGGCCGACCAGCAGCCGCCCCTCCTGCCGGACCCGGGCGTCCGCTCCGGCGGCCTCGACGGCGACGGCGACCCGCTCGTCCGGATCGACACCGTGCAGCGCACCGCCGAGGTGAACGGTGCCGAACTCGACCTCACCTACCTGGAGTTCGAGCTCCTCGCCCACCTCGTCGCGCACCCCCACCGGGTGCACACCCGCGACCAGCTGGTCACCACGGTCTGGGGTTACGGACATGTGGGCGACGGCCGCACCGTCGACGTCCACATCGCCCGGCTGCGCCGCAAGCTGGGCGCCGAGAACCGGCAGGCCATCCAGACGATCCGCCGGGTGGGCTACAAGTACGCGCCGCCGACCGGGCGCTGACCCACCCTGACGAGGTGAGGGGGTGTACCCAGCACCACCCCCTCACCCGGTGTCCAGGCCCCGTGCCCCCGCCCTCGTCCTCGGCCAGACTGACTGCCATGGACATCGAGACGCGGCGCGACAGTGGTCGTGCGAGGGCACAGGGCATGGGGCGGGCGGCACTTCGGGGGCTGGGGCTGGCGCTGGTGGCGCTGCCGGGGGCCGTGCTCGGTTTCACGCTCTCCCTGGTGTCCATCGCCCTCATCCCGATCGGGGTCGGGATCGTCACCACGCCGTGGGTGCTGACCGGCGTACGGGCGTTCGCGGACTGGCGGCGGGTGCTGGCCGCCGAGTGGGGCGGGGTGCGGATCCCGTCGGCGTACCGGCCGATCCCGGCAGACTCCAATCCCTGGGCGCGCACCTTCGGGATGCTGCGGGACCCGGCGACCTGGCGGGATCTGCGGTGGCTGCCGGTCGACATGACGGCGGGCTTCGTGACCGCGCTGCTGCCGGCCGTGCTCGTGCTCTACCCCCTGGAGGGGTTCGCGCTCGCGGCGGGGCTGTGGCGGGTCTTCCCCGACGGGTACTGGTACGGGTTCGTCCCCGTCACCGGGCAGGTCTCCGCGCTGGGCGCCGCCCTCCTCGGGCTCGTCATCCTCTTCTTCGGCCACTTCTTCGCACCCCGGGCGCTCCAGGCGCACTTCCGGCTGACCCGTTCCGTACTGGCCGCCGGTCAGGGCGAGTTGGCCGAGCGGGTCCGGGTGCTCACCGAGACCCGTCGGGACGCCGTGGACACCTCCGCGGCCGAACTGCGGCGCATCGAGCGGGATCTGCACGACGGGGCGCAGGCGCGGCTGGTCGCGATGGGCATGGACCTAGGCACCATCGAGATGCTCCTCGACAAGGACCCGGAGAAAGCGAAGGCGCTGCTCGCGCAGGCCCGTAAGTCCTCCGTGGACGCGCTCGCCGAGCTGCGGGACCTGGTGCGCGGGATCCATCCGCCGGTGCTGGCCGAGCGCGGACTCGGGGACGCCGTAAGGGCGTTGGCGCTGCGGCTGCCGTTGCCCGCCGAGGTGACGGTGGAGCTGGGCGGGCGGGCCGAGGCGCCGGTCGAGTCGGCTGCGTACTTCGCGATCAGCGAGGTCCTCACCAACGCGGTGAAGCATGCGGGCGCCGACCGGCTCTGGGTCGACCTGCACCACGCCGAGGGCACGCTGCGGATCACCGTCACCGACGACGGCAAGGGCGGCGCGGTGATCGGGGCGGGCTCGGGGCTGGCCGGGGTCGAGCGGCGGCTCGGTACATTCGACGGCGTCCTGGCCGTCAGCAGCCCCGCGGGCGGTCCCACCATGGTGACCATGGAGATCCCTTGCGTGTTGTCCTAGCCGAAGATCTGTTCCTCCTGCGGGACGGGCTGGTCCGGCTGCTGGAAGCCCATGACTTCGAGATCGCCGCCGCCGTCGAGTCCGGCCCCGAGCTGACGCGTGCGCTGGCCGAGCTGGAGCCGGACGTGGCCGTGGTCGACGTACGGCTGCCGCCCACGCACACCGACGAGGGGTTGCAGTGCGCGCTGGAGGCGCGGCGGGCGCGGCCGGGGCTGCCGGTGCTGGTGCTGTCGCAGCACGTGGAGCAGTTGTACGCGCGGGAGCTGCTGGCGGACGGGACCGGCGGGGTGGGGTATCTGCTGAAGGACCGGGTGTTCGACGCGGCGCAGTTCGTGGACGCGGTGCACCGGGTGGCGGCGGGAGGGACGGCCATGGATCCGCAAGTGATTCAGCAGCTGCTGACCCGGCGGGCCGCCGCCGACCAGCCGCTGGGGCGGCTGACCGCCCGGGAGCTGGAGGTGCTGGAGCTGATGGCGCAGGGGCGGTCCAACGCGGCGATCGCGGGGCAGCTCGTCGTCACAGAACGGGCCATTGCCAAACACACCTCCAATATCTTCGCCAAACTCGGACTCGAGGTCTCGGACGATGACAATCGCCGCGTTCTGGCGGTCCTCGCCTATCTGGACCAGGGCCGGTGAACGGCCGCTGATTTTCCGTAACTTCAGCTGCTCAGGCGGCTGTTGGGGCGAGGGTGCCGAGTAATCCTCTGAATTTTGTGAGAGACGGATGAACACCCGTGGGACCACGTCCGTATGGAACGACGCCGCTTCACTCCTGTCGGGCGCCTCGATGCCCCGCAAGGAAGTCAGAGGAGTTCCATGGGACGCAACAATCGTAAACGCCGTACGTCGATGACCACCAAGGTCGTGGCCGGATCGGCAGCCCTAGCGCTCGGTGGGGGCGGGCTTGTCTGGGCGAACTTCTACGCATCGGCTCATGAGTCGAACTCGGGGCAGAACCAGGTGAAGGCCGCCGGGGCACAGATCGCCACGATCCAGTGCCCGGACGTCGGCCAGAAGCTGACGAACGTCCCGAACGGCGCCCGGAACGGCGTGAGTACGGAGCTGGCGAACCTCGACAAGCAGATCACCGAGGCGTACGCCCGGCTGGCATCCACGCGCCAGGCGCAGACGAACGACTCGGGGTTCGTGCAGAACGCCATCCTCGGCCCGCTGAAGGACAAGCGGTCCGCGACCCTGGACCGGATCCGGATCAACATCCAGCGGGCCGGCGGACAGGTCAACAACCTGTCGCAGTTCGCCGCGTGCACCGGGGTCGCGGCCACCCAGCCGCAGACCAACGCCGGTGGCGGCCAACAGCAGAACGGCGGTCAGCAGCAGAACGGTGGCCAACAGCAGAACGGCGGCCAGCAGCAGGGCGGTCAGCAGCAGAACGGCGGTCAGCAGCAGGGCGGCCAGCAGCAGAACGGCCAGGGCGGTAACGGCCCGACCGCCGCCGACTTCGTGGACATCACGAAGGTGCAGGCCAACGCCACGCTGGGGGTGGGCGCGAACGGGCTGCCCGCCAACGGGCGTTCGGGTTCGCGGGGCACCTTCACCACCAAGTGCGGCACCAACGGCAACGACAACCACAACACGGACAACGTGATCGTCGCGCCGGGTGTCAGCAACGGCGCCCATCACCTGCACGACTACGTCGGCAACCAGAGCAACGACGCTTTCGCGAGCGACCAGGAACTGGCGGCGGCACAGACCAGCTGCCAGAACCAGGGCGACAAGTCCTCGTACTTCTGGCCGGTGCTGCGTCTCCAGGACGGTACGCAGGACTTCGACCAGAACGCCGCCGGTGGTGGCACCGAGGGCAACGTCGGCAAGATCCTCCAGCCCGCCCAGGCCCAGCTGAAGTTCGTCGGCAACAAGAAGGGCAACGTCGTCGCGATGCCGACCGCCCTGCGCATCATCACCGGTGACGCCAAGGCCTTCGTCAACGGCAACGCGAACGCCAACGTCAACTGGTCCTGCACCGGCTTCGAGAACAAGGTCCAGCTGCACGACAAGTACCCGATCTGCCCGCAGGGCAGCCAGGTGGTGCGCACGACCAACTTCCAGAGCTGCTGGGACGGTCAGAACATCGACAGCGCCAACCACCGCACCCACGTGGCGTTCGTCCAGGCCGACGGCACCTGCGCCAACGGCTTCAAGGCGATCCCGCAGCTCCAGGTCCGGCTCGTCTACAACGTCCCGGCGCCGACCATCCAGAACGGCACGGTGGTGAAGCCGTACGCGGTGGACTCCTTCCCGGAGAACATCCACAAGCCGATCACCGACCACAACGACTTCATCAACTTCTTCTCCACGAACACGATGAACAAGATGGTCAACTGCATCAACACCGGCCAGAAGTGCCAGTGAGCCAGTGATGAAAGAGCCGGCGGTGGGAATTCCCACCGCCGGCTCTTTCGTGTTCGGCGGAGCCGCTCAGTGGCTGCCCGAGTGCGTCGCGTGCGCCGAGTGGTCCGTGCCCTCCTCGATGTCCCCGCCGAGCGTCTTGCGCAGGGTCGCGGTCACCGCCTTCGTCTCGCCGACGGCCACCCACTTGCGGCCGACCAGGTAGTGCCCGCCGTAGTCCTTGGCCCCGTTGATCCACTCGCGCTGGCCGCGGTCGGTGGCGAAGGTGGCCAGCAGGAACTTGCCGTCGGCGTCGCTCTTGCGGCACGAGGCCTGGCGGAGTTCGTCGGCGTCGATCTGGATGGTCGGCTCGCAGCCCACCTCGGCGGCGAGGTGTTCGAGGCTGCCGGTCGCCGTCTCCGGTACGGCGGCGGCCTTGTCGTCACCGTCGCCGCCGCCGGATCCGCAGCCGGCCAGCAGGAGCGCCGCCGCGGCGGCCGCGAGCATCGGTCGGGTCAACCTCATCTGTTCCTCCGGAACCTTCCCATGGGCCTGGGTGCCCGTCCCCTTGCATACGGGTGCGGGACGGGATGCGCTCAAATCCCGCGCCCCCGTGGGCACACCCGTGCGAAAGTGTGCCGGTGAACGAGAACTGGGAACAGCGCATCACGGCCGCCTGGGCCACCTTCGACGACTACCCCGAGGAGCGGGCCGCCGACTTCCGGGCGGTGATCGACACCCTCGTCGCCGAACTCCCCGAAGGCACCCCGGACGCCCCCTTCGAGCGGGCCTGCGCCTGGGACTCCACCGGCCACTCCGACAAGGCGGCCCCCCTCTACCGCGAGGCCCTGGCACTCGGCCTCACCGGCTACAAGGGCCGCCGCGCCAAGATCCAGCTCTCCAGCTCGCTCCGGAACATCGGCCAAGCCGAGGAGGGCGTCAAGCTCCTCACCCCCGAACTGGACGCCCCCTCCGACGAGTTGGACGACGCCGTACGAGCGTGTCTCGCCCTGTGCCTGTCCAGCCTCGGCCGTGACCGCGAGGGCCTCTCGCTCGTCCTGGGCGCGCTGGCCCCCCATCTGCCGCGCTACCAGCGGTCGATGGCGAACTACGCGCGAGCACTGGTGGAGCCCGAGGACTCTTCGGGGGCCTGACTCACCCGGGTGGCGGTGACCTCCGTACGATTCGCTCGTTTTGCTGAACGTGCAGTCACAGGATGTCGCCCCGCGCCCCGCACCCGCCGCCTCCCCCGAGCCGTTCGTCGATGTCGAACAGGCCGAGGCCGCGCTCGTCGAGCACTACCCACGGCTCGTCCGGCTCGCCTATCTGGTGCTGCCGCCGGGCCTGGGCCGCAACCGGCGGGTCCTGACCGCGCACGCGCTCACGCAGCGCGCGCTGCCCCGGGGCCGCGCCTCGACGCCCGTGATCCCGGCCCAGTCGACGGGCCGGGACGGCGACCCCGGGTACGCCTTCGTCCGCCTCCAGGTGCTGCGTACGGCGCTGGAGGCGGGCCTGCCGCTCACCTTCAAGGCGCGTCCCAAGCGCTCCCAGCTGCCGCCGCTGCTCCCCCAGGTGTGGGGTCTGCGCCTCTTCCCGCGCTCGGGCGGCGCCGATGAACTCGCTCTGGACCAGAAGCTGTCCGCCCTGTCGGCCCCGGCCCGCGCCGCGTACGTGCTGCGCGGTCTGGAGAAGCTCCCGGACGGCGATGTCCGCCGGGTGCTGTCCGAGGCCGGGGTGGCGGAGCCGGACGAGGCGCTGGAGGAGGCCGACACCGTCCCGGCGGCCCAGTACGCCCTCCTCGACTCCCCCGAGTTCGACCCGTGCTCCCTCCAGGCCCGGCCCACCGACCTCATGCGGCGGCGCCAGCACCTGAAGGCCGCGCTCGCCGCCGCCGCGGCCGTCGCCGTGTGCGGGGCGCTGCTCGGGCTGCCGGGCGACGGCTGGGGACCGGACGGCGCCGCCGCCCCGTCGTACGCGCGGAACCCGGCGGCCCAGGCGGCCCTCGACCCGGCCCAGCTGACCCGGGTCCCGGCGCTGGCCTGGCAGGCCGCCTCGCGCAACGACTTCTCCGTGTGGCCCGCGCGCGGCGACCTCACCGACGACACCGCGCTGCTGCGCCGCGCCCTCGCCGTCTGGGCCCGCCCCGGCGAGACGGTACGCGTGTCGGCCACCCCCGGCACCCCGTCGGGCGGCCCGTCCGGACCGGCCCAGCTGCTGTACGCCGGGACCGTCGACAACGCGCGCGTGGTGATCCTCTACGACGGTCTGCGCATCGCCCGCTACGCCGAACCGAAGGACGGCACCGAGGGCGCCGCGCTCGACTTCGCGCGGGCCGACGGGGCGACCTCGGCGGAGGCGAGCGCGATCGTGCTGGGCCGGGCCGACGGCAACATCCGCTATCTGACGGCGCCTTGGGTGAAGAAGGCGGCCGAACGGGACCTGCTGAAGCCGTCCGCCGGCGCGATGGACCTGAGCCTGAAGGACGGCATCACCTCCCCGATGGCCGGCCCCGCCCAGAGCGGCAGCTGCACCTCCTGGAACGTCCTCCAGCTGACGGACGCCTCCGGCACCCGGCTGCTGAGCGACCTCGGCGAACTGGTCCCGGCCCGCCTCACCACGGGCCGCCCGGGCGCCTCCCACGAGGCGACCGGCGCGGAGGCGCTGCGCACCTGGGCGCCGTACGCCTGCTCGCTGTCGGCGATGCGCTCGGCGGGCGTGCGGACGGTGAACGCGTGGTCGTACGCGCAGCAGCGGCTGCCCGACGCGAGCGGAGCGGCGGACTGGGTGTGCACGCGCGCGGAGACCTGGCGCGGCGGCGGGACGCGCGTGCTGGCTCAGTTCCGGACGCCGGGCGGGGCGTACGGGGCGGTCGCGGCGCAGGCCGAGAACGTACCGGCGTGCGGGCCGCGCGATCCGCATGTGCTGGCGGGTGTGCTGTGGAAGTCGGCGGCGGGGTCCTGGTATCTGCTGGCCGCGGGTGACAAGGACACGGCGTCGGTCCGTACGACGGGTGCGGTCAGCGGGTCGGCGCGGGGCAATGTGCTGACCGTGAAGACGAAGGAAGGCGCCCAGGCGGGGCTCAAAGGGACCTTGGAGGACGGGCGGGCGGTCTCCGGACTCCGCTAGCTGACACTGGCGTCAACAAGTCGCTGCACGAGGGTTCCTTCGGGACTTACCCATGAGTACATTGACGCCATGTCTAACACGCCGGACCGGGTCACCCTCAAAGCTCGGAAGGTGTCCTTCGCCTGGGAGGGCACCCCGCTGCACTGGGTGCCCGGCGATCCGTTCACCGCGCACACCATCAATGTGCTCCACCTTCTGCTGCCGGCCGGCGAGCGCTGGTTCGTGCACGTCTACAAGCAGGTGCTGCCGCTCATCAAGGACGAGCGGCTGCGCGAGGACGTCATCGGGTTCATCGGCCAGGAGGCCATGCACTCCCAGGCCCATGACGAGGTCCTGCCGCATCTGAAGGAGCTGGGCCTCGATCCGACGCCGTACACCGCGCAGATCGACTGGTTCTTCGAGAAGCTGCTCGGCGACCGGACGCTGCCGCCGGGCAGGCCGCGCACGTGGTGGCTCCTGGAGCGGGTGGCGATCATCGCGGCCATCGAGCATTACACCGCGTTCCTGGGCAACTGGGTGCTGAACGCCGAGGAGTTGGACCGGCGGGGCGCCGATCCGACCATGCTGGACCTGCTGCGCTGGCACGGCGCGGAGGAGGTGGAGCACCGGTCGGTCGCCTTCGACCTCTTCCAGCACGTGGACGGCAACTACCGCCGCCGGGTCCGGACTTGGGGCGTGGCGTTCGCGGTGCTGGTGTTCCTGTGGCAGCGCGGGGCTCGGTTCTTCATGGAGAACGACCCGACCCTGGTCGACGGCAAGGCGAGCTTCACGCAGTTCTATCGGAAGGGACGGCAGGGCACGCTGCCCGCGACCGGGGACATGCTGAAGTCCATCCCCCGCTATCTCAGCCGCGGTTACCACCCCTCCCAGGAGGGCAGCACCGAGCAGGCCGTCGCCTATCTGGCCTCCTCCCCCGCCGCCGTCGCGGCCGAGAAGGGCGCCGCGTGATGCCCAGGCCGCTGACCGTCGCGGTCGTCGCCGGGGCCGCCTTCCTCACCCGGCGGGCCATGCGCCGCCGTATCCAGGCCTCGCCGCTGTGGCCGATGCCCGCGCTGGAGGAGCCGATCTCCGGGCGGCCGAGGTCGCGTGCGCTGCGGCTGCTGGTGGCCTCACGGGAGGAGGTCGCCGACGGGGTCGTACAACTGCGCCTGGAGGGGCGGGACTTGCCGCGCTGGGAGCCCGGCGCGCATCTCGACCTGGTGCTGCCGTCGGGGCTCGTCCGGCAGTACTCGTTGTGCGGGGACCCCTCCGACACCTCGTCGTACACCGTGGCGACGCGGCTGGTGGCGGACGGGCGGGGCGGTTCGCGCGAGGTGCACGATCAGATCGCCGAGGGCATGGAGCTGGAGGTGCGGGGGCCGCGGAACCGGTTCCCGCTGGTCGACGCGGAGTCGTACGTCTTCGTCGCGGGCGGGATCGGGATCACGCCGATCCTGTCGATGGTGCGGTCACTGCCGGACGGGGCGCGCTGGCGGCTGCTGTACTGCGGGCGGTCGCGGGAGTCGATGCCGTTCCTCAAGGAGCTGGAGGCGCTGGAGCAGGTGACCGTGGCCGTCGGGGCGCCCGAACTCGGGGCGCTGGACGTGCCCGAGGGCGCCGCCGTGTACTGCTGCGGTCCTGAAGGGCTGATGGCCGCGGTCGAAGAGCGGTTCCCGCAGGTGCACTTGGAGCGGTTCACGCCCCGGGCCACCGCGCCCGGTGCCGCCTTCGAGCTCGAACTCCGGCGCAGCGGGCGGACGTTGACCGTACCGGCGGACTCCTCCGTGCTGGCGGCCGTGCGCAAGGAGCTGCCGGACACCCTCTACTCCTGCGAGCAGGGTTTCTGCGGGACCTGCCAGCAGCGGGTGCTGGAGGGCGAGGTGGACCACCGGGACGAGCTGCTCACCGACGCGGAGCGCGCCGACTCGATGCTGATCTGCGTCTCGCGGGCGCGAAGTGAGCGAATTGTGCTGGATATGTGAACACCACCGGCTGGACCGGGCCGTTCCGGTCCGGATTCGATCGGTAAGGTGTTCGCATGACTACCGGGGTACGGCGAAGAATGGGAGTCGAGGAGCGGCGGCAGCAGTTGATCGGCGTCGCCCTCGAACTGTTCAGCCAACGCTCGCCCGACGATGTGTCCATCGACGAGATAGCGAGCGCGGCGGGCATCTCGCGGCCACTGGTCTACCACTACTTCCCCGGCAAACTCAGCCTGTACGAGGCCGCGTTGAAGCGGGCGGCCGACGATCTGGCGGGCCGGTTCGTCGAGGCGCACGAAGGGCCGCTGGGCGCGCGGCTGCTGCGGGTGATGCGGCGCTTCTTCGACTTCGTCGACGACCACGGGCCCGGTTTCGCCGCCCTGATGCGGGGCGGCCCGGCCGTCGGCTCCTCGGCGACCAACGCGCTCATCGACTCCGTACGGCAGGCCGCGTACGAACAGATCCTTTCGCATCTGCGGGTGGCGGAGCCGCCCGCGCGCCTGGAGCTGGTCGTGCGCTCCTGGATCTCGCTCGCCGAGTCGACCGCGCTGATCTGGCTGGACGGCCGGCGCATCCCGCGCGGTGAGCTGGAGACCCAACTGGTCCATGACTTCGCCGCGTTGGCCGCGGTGAGCGCGGCCAACGACGACGAGATGCGCGACCTGCTGCGCACCATGCTCCGGGACGAACCGAACGACGGCCCGTTCACCGATCTCGCGGCCCGGCTGATCCAGCTCGCGTCCTAGGCTCCGACCTAGAACTTGCGGTAGGACGGGTCCAGGTCGCGCACCTCGGCGGAGGCGTGCAGCACGATGCCCGTCTCGTCCTCGATGTGCTTGCGCAGCAGCTCCAGGACCGCCTCGGTCAGCTTCGCCTTGGTCTCGTCGGTGCGCCCGGCGAGCAGACCGAGGGTGACATGGACGACCGCGTGCCCCTGCTCGTCGGGGTCCTCGTACCCGAACGCCGTGTACGCGCTCGGCCGGAACTGCGTCTTGCACGCCTCCGGCTTCGCCGCCGCGATCTCGACCGTCGCCTCGTGCAGCGCCCGGGCGAAACCGTCCCGATCGAAGGCGGGGCCGATCGTCTGGGAGTAGTCGACGGTGATCTGCGGCATGAGCACTCCTGTTCTAAGGCAACAGGCGTCAGCCTAGCCGCAGCGCCAGCATCGCGATGTCGTCCTCCCGGTCGTGGCCGAAGGAGGCCAGGAGGGTGTCGCACAGGGCGTCGAGGCCGGGCAGGGAGCCGGCGGCGGCCGCGCGGAGGTGTTCCATGGAGGCCGAGAGGTCGGTGCCGCGGGTCTCGATCAGACCGTCGGTGACCATGAGGAGCCGGTCGGTGGGTTCGAGGAACAGCTCGGTGACCGGCGGGTGGGGCAGGCCGATGCCGAGCAGCGGTCCGGCCGCCTTGGCGTAGTCGGCGCTGCCGTTGTCCCGGACGATCAGCGGCGGGATGTGCCCCGCGTTGGCCACCTGGGTGCGCCCGGTGGCCGGGTCGATGAGGGCCATGCAGACGGTGGCCGTGAGGTCGGGGTGGTAGCGCTGGAGCATCCGGTCGAGGCGCTCGGCGAGCACGCTCGGGTCGCTGTCCTCGACGGCGTAGGCACGCAGCGCGTGCCGGATCTCCACCATGACGGTCGCCGCGTCCAGCGAGTGCCCGACGACGTCACCGACCGCGGTGAGCACGCCCTCACAGGTGCGCAGCACGGCGTAGAAGTCGCCGCCGATCTCGGTCTCCGGGGACGCGGGCACATACCGGACCACGACGTTCATGCCGGGCAGCTCGGGCAGCCGGTTCGGCAGGGGCAGGAAGCTGTGCTGGAGGGTGAGGGCGACATGCCGCTCCACCTGGTACATGAGCAGCGGCTCGGCGGCGAACGCGGTCGCCTGGGTCAGCTGGGCCAGCAGGCTCTCCCGCTCGGGGCCCATCCGCCGCATCCCGCGCGCGGGCGCGGCCAGGCACACCGTGGCCCTGCCGTCCTGGGTGCGGACGAGCGCCAGCCGGGCGTCGTGCTCGACACCGGGCCGGAAGTACCCGGCCGGCCACAGCGGCGAGGGCACCGTCGTGAGCTGCACACCGCCGGCCTGCCCCCGGGTGAGCCGCCGCAGCAGGGCGGCCACCGCCCGGTCGGCCCCGTCGTCCGGCAGGGCGACCGGGATGCGGTCCCGGGACAGGCCCCGGTACAGCCGGTCCCCCTGGTCCAGGACGAAGACGGCGGCGGGCGTGCCGGTGACCCGAGAGATGCCCTCGGCGGCCGCGTCGGTGAGTTCCTGCAAGGAGCGCGCCGCCTGGATGGTGACGATCGTCTCCGACAGCAGCGTCAGCCGCCGTACCAGCGCCCGGTCGTCGGCCCGCACCCGTGCGTTGCGCACGGCGGCCCGGACCACCGCCTCGATCTCCAGGGGCTCGGCGGGCACCCGCAGATAGGACTCGGATCCCGCGTCCAGGCCCTCGCAGCAGTCGACCGGGGCCACATTGGCGGCCGAGAAGTGCACGACGGGCAGCCCGGCCGTGTGCGGCCGCTCCTTGAAACGGCGGCACAGGTCGAAGCCGCTCATGTCCGGCAGCCCCACGTCGACGAGGGCCACGTCCGGCAGGGTGCCCTTGCGCCGCCGTACGTCGAGTTCGGCGAGCGCCTCGCCACCGCTGGCGACGGGCACGACGCGGTGCCCTGCCCGGGTCAGCAGGGTGCCCATCGCGTAGCGGCTGGCTTCCGCATCGTCCACGACCATGACGGTCGTGCCTGTCAGGTTTCCGTCGACGTCCATGTGTTCAGCGCCCTTGGACAACACGGTGGGGCAGACCCGGACCGGGTCTGCCCCACCAAGGTAATGCCGTTGTCAGGACTTGCGGGAGAATACGGCCACAGTGCGCCCCGGAACGGCGAAGGTGCCCGAAACCCGCTCGTACGAAGACCGCTTGACGGTAGAGTCGGCGCCCTTCGCCTGGACCTCGTGCAGCGCATATGCCGTCCCGGCCAGCGCGGCCACCCGCTGCTCCTGCGCCTGTGGCGTCGCGTTGAACACCACGACCAGGTCACCGAGCTCCATGGTGATCACACCGGGCGTCTCCTCCTTCCCCGACAGCGGGAAGGACAGCTTCGACTGCACCTGCGCGGCCGTGTCCAGGGAGAATTCGGCCTCAGTCGAACGAATTTTCAACAGATCCCGGTACGCCGCCGAGGTCCCCTCGATCTGCTCGCAGCCGACCTTCACCGAGCCCAACAGGGGCTTGGCGTACGGCCACTTGGACGCGTTGTCGGCGGCCATCGGCAGTCCGCGTCCGAAGCCGTTGCCGTCCGCGCAGTTCCAGTGGATGGCGTTGAACCAGTCGCCGCTGTCGTAGGAGTTGCGGTCCAGGGACTTCGAGCGCAGCAGGTCGGTGCCCGCCTGGGAGAGCGCCGGGCCCTGCGAGAGGGTCGCGGTCGCCATGGCGAGGACCTGCATACGGGCCCGGTCGGAGGCGCTGGTCGACGCCGGGAGCTTGTACGTCAACGCGTCGAACAGCGACTCGTTGTCGTGCGCGTCGGCGTAGGCGAGGGCGTCGCCGGGCGCGTCCGCGTACCCGGCGGGCTGCCCGTTGTAGTCGACCTCGGCGCCGGTGACCTCCTTGCCGTCGGTGTCGGTGAACGAGTACTTGGCGAGGTTGCCGCTCAGCCCGACCTTGATGAGGTCCTGGTAGTGCAGCAGCCGGGCCTTCTGCTCGGCCGAAGTGCCGTTGCTCGCCGAGGAGTTGGGGTCCGTGTACAGCCCTGACGCGAAGCCCTGGACGCCCGGGTCCTCGTCGAAGGGCCCGCCGCCGCGCACCGCGTCACGGGCACGGTCGGAGAAGGTGGCGATGCCGGTGCCGGCCATGTTCTTCTGCGTGGCCTGCACGAAGCGGGCGTCGTCGGCGACCTCTCCGAAGTTCCAGCCCTCGCCGTACAGGATGATCTTCTTGCCGTCGACGCCGTCCTTGGCGAGGGTCAGCCCGTCGAGGGCCTTCCGGACCGCGAGGATGTTGGCCTTCGGGTGGTGGCCCATCAGGTCGAAGCGGAACCCGTCGACCTTGTACTCCTTGGCCCAGGTGACGATCGAGTCGACGACCAGCTTGCCCATCATCGCGTTCTCGGTCGCCGTGTTGGCACAGCAGGTGCTGTTGGCGACCGAGCCGTCGGCGAGGAGCCGCTGGTAGTAGCCGGGGACGATCCGGTCGAGGACGGAGGTGTCCGCCTGCCCGCTCGCCGCCGTGTGGTTGTAGACGACGTCCATGACGACCCGCAGACCGTCGTCGTTCAGCGACTTGACCATCTCGCGGAACTCGACCGTGCGCTCGGTGCCGTCCGGGTCGGTGGCGTACGAGCCCTCGGGGACCGTGTAGTGGTACGGGTCGTACCCCCAGTTGTAGGCGTCCTTCGCGGCGGACTTCGCCACGCACTCCTGCTGCTGGTCGGAGTCGGCCGCGTAGGAGGCCAGGTCGCAGTCGGGGGTCGCCTGGTCCGACTTGTTCTCCGGGATGGTGGCGATGTCGAAGGCGGGCAGCAGGTGCACATACGAGGTGCCCGACTTCGCGAGCTCCTTGAGGTGCCGGGAGCCGTCGCTGCTCTTGTCGGTGAAGGCGAGGTAGGTGCCCTGGTCCTCGGCCGCCACCGTCTTGTCGGCGACGGAGAAGTCACGGACGTGCAGCTCCTGGATCTGCGCGTCCTTCAGCGGGGTCGCCTTCGGCTTGGTGTACGTCGACCAGCCGCTCGGGGCAAGGGACTTGTCGTCGAGGTCGACGACGAGGCTGCGCTCCGAGTTCGCGGTCAGGGCGACCGAGTAGGGGTCGGTGACCTTGTTGGTGACGAGCTTCTGGACGCTGGGCGCCCAGACCTTCACGACGTACCGGTACTCCTTGCCCTTCCAGGACTTGGGGCCGGTGACGGACCAGACGCCGGTCTGCGCGTCGCGCTTCATCCTGACCGTGGAGCCGTCGAGCTCCAGCTGCACGGACTGTGCCGTGGGCGCCCAGACGGCCAGTGTCGGACGGCCGCTCTTGTCGAAGGTCGGGCCGAGGTCGGCCTTGGTCGCCGCCGGGTAGAGGTCGTCGAGGACGCCGGCGATCTGGACGCCGGTCGCCGCGAGGACGGCACCGTTGGCGGACCGCTGGGAGGCGACGAGCTGGCCCTTGAGGGCCGCGCGGACGCGGTCGCGGTCACGGGGGTCGACGGTCCAGGCGGTGTAGGACTTCAGGTGCGGGAACTTCTCCTTCTGGGCGTCGGTGAGGGTGGTCCTGGACAGGCGGAGCCAGCGCTCGTCGTCGCTGGTCAGGGCGCCGTCCTTGACGGCGATCGAGCCGTCCGCGCTGTACAGGAGCTGGGTGGAGGCGGCGGCCTCGTTGCCGTTCCAGGCGACCGTGTTCCGGTCGATCCAGACCGCCTTGGAGGTGGTCAGGTCGAGGGCGGCCGCGGAGCCCGCGGGCTGCGGGAGCAGGTACTTCTCCTGGCCGTTCAACAGCCACACCTCATGGCCGTTGGCGGTGAGGTCGAGCGACTGGTCGGACGGGAGGTCCTTGTCGTCGCCCTTGTGGATGATGTAACTGAGGCTGGTGGCACCGTCGGTGAGCGGTACCTCGAAGACCGCGCCATAGGCGTCAGTCTTCACCGGCTCCAGGGGGTTCGACCAGTCCGTGGGGTTCGCGGCGCCCGTCCAGACGTGCAGCCCCCAGCCGTCGTAGTTCCCGTCGGCGCGGTGGTAGTGGAGGACGGCCTTGGTCTTGTCCTGCTCCGGATAGTCCGGCTTCTCGGTGAGGACATCCGTCTTGCCCTGCTCGACCCAGATCTCCCCGGTCTTGGTGACGTCGATCGTGCGGTCGGCGGAGACGTCCTTGTTGCCGTCCTTGTCGATGACGAGGAACCCGACGCTGGAGGCGCCCGCCTTCAACTTGACGTAGGCGAAGGCCCCGTAGGCGTCACGGCCGATGAAGGGGTGGCTGTCCGGCCAGTTGGTGGCCTCGCCGTCGGCGATGTCACCCCAGGTGTACAGGCCCCAGTTCGTGTAGTCGCCGTCGGCGCGCTTGTAGTGGACGACCGCGTAGTCACGGGAGGAGGCGGTGGGGGTCTCCTCGACGGGCGGGGTGCCGCTGGTGGAGGCGGCGGTGGCACTCGCCGTACGTCCGGCCGAGTCGACGACAACCGCCTTGTAGCGCAAGGCCGTTCCGGCCGGTACGTCCTCCCCGATGACCTGCGTGACCTGGTACGGGGCGTGGTCGGCCGAGCCGAGCGTCTTCCACTTGCCGTTGCCGACCTGCGCGGCGAAGACGACCCGGTTGAGCTGACCGCCGTCGACGTCGGCCGTCAGCGAGACCGTGCCGGTGGCGCCGGTGTCCGGGGCCTTCAGGGTGAGCGTCGGCGCGGTGGCGGACTTGGCGACCTTGCCGGCCGCCTTGAGGACGATCGCGGAACCGGCGGGGACGGAGACGGTGACCTTCTTGTCGGAGTCGGAGGTCACCGAGCCCGAAGTCCCGTAGATCCCGGCGAACTTCATGCCCCCCGAACCGGTCGCGAAGGTCGCCGACTTCGCCTCACCGGAGTTGTTGAAGGCGACGACGTACTCGGTGCCGGACTTGGCGTCGGTGCGGGAGAAGGCGTAGACGCCGGCGCCGTCGGCCGCGTACCGCTCGGTCTGCACACCGTCGGCGAGGGCGGGGTTGGCCTTGCGGAGCTGAGCGAGTGCGGCGATCTGCTGGTACAGCGGCGCGCTCGTGTCGTACGCGTCGCTCGCGTGGGTGCGGTCGGTGCCGATCTCGTCGTCGTCGAGGTAGTCGGCGGTCTTCGACGCGAACATGGTCTGGCGGGCGTCCTTGTCGCCGCCCGCGCCGGTGAAGCCCTGTTCGTCGCCGTAGTAGACGACCGGGTTGCCGCGGCTGAGGAACATCAGCTCGTTGGCGAGCCTGTCCTTGGCGAGGAGTTCGGCGTCGGTCGCCTTCGGGTTGTCCTGGTTCAGGAAGTACCCGACGCGGCCCATGTCGTGGTTGCCGAGGAAGGTGACCTGCTCGTACGCGTTGGCCTTGTCGGTCGTGTACTTGTAGTCGTCGCCGAAGACCTTCGCGAGCGTCTGCGCGCTGCCGCCCTGGGAGGCGTACTGCCGTGCCGCCTCCTGGAAGGGGAAGTCGAGCGTGGCGTCGAGGCGGCCCTGCGTGACATACGGGGAGGTGATCGACGTGTCGGCGGAGTAGACCTCGCCGAACATGAAGAAGTCGTCGCGGCCCTGCTTGGCCGCGTAGGCGTCGAGGGCGGTCGCCCACTGCGTCCAGAACTCCATGTTGACGTGCTTCACGGTGTCGATCCGGAAGCCGTCGATGTCGAAGTCCCGCACCCACTTCTCGTAGATCTTCTCCATGCCGCTGACGACCTCGGGACGCTCGGTCCACAGGTCGTCGAGGCCGGAGAAGTCGCCCTGGTCCGAGCTCTCACCGGCGAAGGTGGAGTCGCCGCGGTTGTGGTACATCGTGGTGTCGTTCAGCCACGACGGGACCTTCTTGACCGAGGAGGCGGCCGTGGTGGGCGTACGCGGGAAGGAGTCGGTGTCGACGTCCGGGAAGTCGCCGGTGCCCGCGTAGTCGGAGTCGTCGAAGGGCTCGCCGTCCTTGGTCAGATACGGGAACGCGCCTTTGGAGAGGTAGTCGTAGGACTTCTCCTCATAGTCGACGACGTCGGCGGTGTGGTTGGTGATGACGTCGAAGTAGACCTTCATGCCCTTGGCGTGCGCCTTGGCGATGAGGTTCTCCAGGTCCTGGTTGGTCCCGAAGTGAGGGTCGACCTGGGTGAAGTCGGTGATCCAGTACCCGTGGTAGCCGGCGGAGGCGTTGCTGCCGGTCCCCTGCACGGGCTGGTTCTTGAAGATCGGCGCCATCCAGATGGAGGTGGTGCCGAGCCCCTTGATGTAGTCGAGCTTCTTGGTCAGGCCCTTGAGGTCGCCGCCCTGGTAGAAGCCCTTGTCGGTGGGGTCGTACCCGGTGGTGAGGCGGCTGCCGGTCAGACCGCCCTCGTCGTTGCCGGTATCACCGTTGGCGAAACGGTCCGGGAGCACGAAGTAGAACTGCTCGCGCGTGGAGTCGTGCCGGGCGGGCTCGGCGGCGAGCTTGGCGTCGGACGGGGGCGGCGGCGGAGTGTCCGCCCGTGCCGCGAGAGGTTGGACGAGCGCTGCGGCCAGCGCGGTGACGGTGACCGCGGCGACCCGTCCGGCATGGGCGGTGCGGCGCCTCGACGGCGCCGGCCATCTCGGTATCACAGATGGACTCCTTGCGATTACGGCGGCTCTACGTGGGTCCGACCCCGCGCGACCGTATCGCCGCCGTAACACTTACAGCAAGAGTCATGAAAGTAACGGAAAGAACTTTCAGCTCGCCCTTCACCAGCTGGAGTTGGACCGGGCCCTAACGCCTGACGGTGTAGGTGACCAGAGAACGGGCCGGAACGGTCGCGGTCAGCGCTCCCCCGCTCACGGGCACGGCCGCCTGCCGGGCCATGCTGTTCGAGGAGTTGGTGAGATACGGGGTCGCCGTCCCGCTGCCGATCCCCGTGTTCCGCAGGCTGTACGACACCTGCTGGTCACTGGTCGAGGCGTTCAGCGCTACGACGGTGAGGGTGCCGTCGGTGTTGCGGAACGCCGAGAGCCTGAGGTTGGAGTCGGCGGTCGTGGCGGCGATACGAGTGGCTCCGGGCCGTATGAATCGGCTGTAGCCGGCGAGGGCCCACAGCCGCTTCGACACGTGGTACTCGGCGCCGTCCATCTGGATCAGCCCACGGGTGGCGCCCAGGGAGGCCCCGTACCAGTACACGTAACCGCTGGTGTTCCCCTTGGTCAGCGCGTCATGGACGGCGGACGCGACGGTGAATCCGTCGTAGCCGCTGCCGTCGTCCCAGTTCTCGTTCCAGGTGGTGCCGTTGGGCGACCACTCGGACATCCAGGTGCGCTTCGAGGTCGGCAGCGGGCCGTCGACCGCGCTGGCGTAGGTGTGGCCGGTGTGGGTGGCGACAAGACTGCGGGCGGCCGGGTCCGCCTCGATCGCGCTCGTGTAGGCCTTCTGCTGGGTCCAGCCGAAGGAATCGCAGCAGGCCACCTTGTACCCGGCCGCGTTCGCGACCGGCCCGAGCACCTTCACGAACTCCGTCGCCTGGGCGGGCGTCAGCCGCATCGAGTCGTACGTCGCCGTCCAGTCGGGTTCGTTGGTGAAGCCGAGGTCGGTGATGCCGACGCCCTCCTGAGCGTAGAACCGGGCGTACTGGACGAGGTAGTCGGCGTAGGCCTTGCGCCAGTCCCCGCTCGCGCAGGTGGCACCGGCGAGCCCGCACAGGGTGCCGCCGTTGGCGTCGGTGCCGTTCGTTTTCATGTAACCGGGGGCGGTCCAGGCATCCGCGTAGAAGCGGTTCACCCCGTACGCCTTCGCCTCCTTGGCCAGCCACACCTGCCCCTTGTCGACACCGTCCCACACGTACTTGGGGGTCGCGTTCGGGCCGCCGGGGTCGGTCGGCTGGATGCCGGAGTCGATGCCGAGGCGCAGGATGCTGAGGCCCGCGCCGGTGCTGCGGTTGAGGAGGAGGTCGAGGATCTCGCGCTGCTTGGCGGCCGGTAAGCCCTGCGAGCCGTTCATCACGGCGGCCCGTCCGAAGTGCTCGGAGAAGCCGAAGCCGTCGATGGGCTGGTAGGTGGTGGCGCCGTTGACGGTGGCTGTCGTGGCGGCGGCCGCCTTCGGCGCATGGGCCGCGCTGGTGCCCCCGACCGCCAGAACAGCCGCCAGAGACGTCAGCGTCCACTTGCTGAATCTGCTTCGCATCGTGCACATCCCTTCATGGGAGCGCTCCCATAGACACCGGAGAACGTAGGACGACACTCCGTGAGCGTCAATCCCACGTTCCCCAGGGGATGTTCAGCAGGTGGACTTGCCGCTGTAGATCGCGAGCGCGGTGTTGGCACCGAGCGTGGCGGTGAACTGCCCGCTGGAGTTCACGGTCACCGTCGTGTTGTTCTGGACGTTGCAGTACGTGCCCGCGGCCAGGGACGTCTGATACGTACGGCTCAAGCTGCTCGACTCGTGGTTGATGGCCACGTACCCCTTGCTGCCGCGGCCGAAGGCGATGGCGTCGGCGCCGTTGTCCCACCAGTTGGTGACCGATTCGCCGCGGGTCGCGTTGCGGAAGGCGACCATGCGGATGATCTCGGGCCAGGCGTGCTGGCACTTCCAGCCGTCCTGCCAACAGGCGGTCACCGAGCCGTTGTTGGGCGGACCGGCGTCCGTGTCGGACCACTCGTACCCGGAGTTGATGTCCGGGGCGCCGTACGGGTAGGCGAGCATGAAGACGTTGGCGAGGGTGTAGTTCGCGCCGTCCTTGTAGTTGAGGGTGGAGCCGTTGCGCTCGGTGTCATGGTTGTCGACGAAGACACCGGAGACACCGCTGCTCATGTAGCCCCAGCCCTCGCCGTAGTTCTTCAGGTAGGCGAGGTTCTCGTTGTTGAAGACGCGCTTGAGGTCGTAGGCGTAACGGAACTCCTGCACATCCCCGTTGCCCGTGTACTCGGTGGGCTGAACGGCCTCGCCGCTGCCGTAGATGACCTCCTGCTTCCAGTACACGGAGGTGTTCGACAGCCGTGACTTGATGTTGGCGAGGTCGGTCGCCGGGATGTGCTTGGCCGCGTCGATGCGGAAGCCGTCGACGCCGTAGCCGAGCAGGGTGTTCATATAGCCGGCGATGGTGGCGCGGACGTACTCCTCACCCGTGTCCAGGTCGGCGAGGCCGACGAGTTCGCAGTTCTGGACGTTGGTGCGGTTGGTGTAGTCGCTGATCGTGGCCGTGCAGTCGTCCATGTCGTAGGAGGAGTACAGGCCGGGGTAGTTGTACTTGGTGTAGCTGGACCCGCCGGTGCCGGTGCCGCTGCCCGCCGACATGTGGTTGATGACCGTGTCGACGACGACCTTCACCCCGGCCGCGTGACACGTGTCCACCATGCTCTTGAAGGCGGTGGCGTCACCGAGGCGACCGGCGATCTTGTAGCTGACGGGCTGGTACGACGTCCACCACTGCGAGCCCTGGATGTGCTCGGCGGGCGGGGAGACCTGGACATAGCCGTACCCGGCGGGGCCGAGGGTGTTGGTGCACTCCTTGGCGACCGAGGCGAAGTTCCACTCGAACAGGACGGCGGTCACGTCCTTGGTGCCGGGCGGGGAGGCGGCGGCGGGAGTGGCAGGGGCGATGAGGGCCGCGGCTGCGGCGAGCGCGGTGAGAGACGCGCCGGCTGACCATCTCGATATCACGTGGGGGCTCCTTGCGTGACGGCCGAGCGTCCTTGCCCGGCGCCGGCGCGAACGTACCCCTAACGCAAGGTTTACAGCAAGGGTCTTGAAATTCACAGCAAGAGATTTCATCCCCTGCCTTGACGTGCCCTTCTCAACTAGCCCACGCTCACCACCTGTTGAACACCGATACTTCTTCATCGGAGCCGCAGATGACCAACAGACACCGCCCCCCGGGTGTCTTGCGCCGCGCCGCCTCCGTGGCGGCCGCGGGCGCCCTCGCACTGGCGGGCGCGATGGCCCTGCCCGCGACACCGGCCCAGGCCGACACCACGACCTCCGGCGACGTGATCGCCAACCTGTGGGAGTGGAACTGGGACTCCGTCGCGTCCGAGTGCACGGACGTGCTCGGACCGAACGGCTACGGGGCCGTGCAGGTGGCCCCGCCCGCCGAGTCCCTCAAGCAGTCCTCGTACTACTGGTGGGACGTCTACCAGCCGTACTCCTACAACCTCAACAGCCGCTTCGGTACGGCGGCGCAGTTCGCGTCGATGGTGAGCGCCTGCCACACCGCGGGCGTGAAGGTGTATACGGACGCGGTCATCAACCACACCGCGGCCCAGACGGGCACCGGCTACAACGGCACGACGATCAGCAACAAGTACGACACCCCGGACTGGGACGCGGGCGACTACCACCAGTCCGACGACTGCTCCGACTCCGACCTGATCATCGACGACTGGTCGAACCTCACCGAGATCCAGAACTGCGAACTCCTCGGCCTGCCCGACCTGGAGACCGAGAACGACAGCGTCCGCAGCGGCATCGCGGGCTTCCTCAACAAGCAGCTCGCCCTCGGTGTCGACGGCTTCCGCGTCGACGCGGCCAAGCACATCCCGACCGCCGACCTCCAGGCGATCGAGGCGAAGCTGACCGACACGACGTCGGGCACGGACCCGTACATCTTCCAGGAGGTGTACCCGGGTTCGACCCCGGCCGCCTCGGACTACTACTCCTCCGGTGACGTCCTCGACTTCACCTACGCGAGCAAGACGAAGTCGGCGTTCCAGGGGAACGTGTCCGACCTGGAGTCCCTGTCGTCGTCAGGGATCCTCACCCCGGCGAACTCGGTGTCCTTCGTGACCAACCACGACACCGAGCGCAACGGCCTGCACATGTCCTACAAGGACGGTGACACCTACAAGCTGGCCAACATCTTCCAGCTCGCCTACAAGTGGTCGACCCCGACCATCTACGCCGGCTGGGAGTGGACCCAGAGCGACCAGGCCCCGCCGAACTCCGCCGGCTTCGTCACCGACACCGACTGCTCCAACGGCTGGTACTGCCTCGACCGGGACACCGCCGTCACCGGCATGGTCAAGTGGCACAACGCGGTCGGCTCGGAGTCGGTGGCCAACTGGTCGACCAAGTCGTCGAGCGTGATCGGCTTCAGCCGTGGCACGGCGGGCTACATCGCCATCAACAACGGCTCCTCGTCGGCGACTTACACCTTCACGACGGGCATGGCGGACGGCACGTATTCCAACGTCATCGACAACGGTGCCACGACGGTGACCGTGTCCGGGGGCAGCGCCACCCTCACCGTCCCGGCGAAGGGCGCGATCGCGTTCTACAACGGTTCGTTCACTCCGTGCACGACGTGCGACGACTCGGGTGACGACGGCGGCTCGACGTCGACGGTGACCGCCACCTTCAACGAGTACGCCTCGACGACGTCCGGCACCAACGTCTACGTCGTCGGCTCGATCTCGGCCCTCGGCTCCTGGGACACGTCGAAGGCGATCCAGCTGTCGTCGACCGGGTATCCGATCTGGTCGGGGGAGGTGAGTGTGCCGATCAACACGTCGTTCGAGTTCAAATTCATCAAGAAGGACAGTTCAGGCAATGTGACCTGGGAGTCCAACGCCAACCGAACGGCGTCCACGACGACTTCGGCCGTCAGCATCAACAGCTCCTGGAACGTGGCCACCGCCAGCGCCACCGACGTCACCTTCAACGTCACGGCCACGACCGACTGGGGCACGAACGTCTACGTCGTCGGCTCCATCGCCTCGCTCGGCTCCTGGAACACGGCGGACGCCATCCCGCTGTCGTCGGCCTCGTACCCGATGTGGAGCAAGCTGGTGATCGTCCCGAAGAGCACGACCTTCACGTACAAATACATCAAGAAGGACAGCTCCGGGAACGTGACCTGGGAGTCCGGCACCAACCGCTCGTACACGACGGGGAGTTCGTCGGGCTACACCGCGAGCGACACCTGGAAGTGACCCAGCCCTGAGCTGACCCGACCCACCCCGACCCGAAGAGGCCGCTCGATCAGTGAGCGGTCTCTTCGGCTGTCGGGTCAGGTCCGTCGTCGGTGGTGAGGTCGGCCAGCAGGGTGCGGGCTCTGCGGATTCGCGGGTGTTCGGGGTGCAGGTGGCGTTCGCAGTCGGTCAGGGCCTGGCGGGCGGTTGCTTCCGCCTCGGTTCGGTGGCCGAGGGCGTGGAGGGCGGTGGCGGTGGCCATGTGCAGGGTGCCGGTGGCGGCGCGGTTCCAGCGGGGGGTGTAGCGGCGGGCCTCGGTGAGGGCCTCGTCGTGGCGTCCCTGGCCGTTGAGGCTTTCGACCAGGCCGCAGTGGAGGGAGGCCAGCGTGGCGCCTGCGGCGCGGGGCAGGTTTCCGCGGGCTATGGCTTCGGCCTCTTCGTGGCGGGCCAGTCGGCAGAGGATGAAGACGAGGTTGGCCAGTACGTCCATCTCCAGGTCCGATACCGGCGCCAGATGCTTGAGCCGCGTCAGCCCGCTCAGGATGGCCAGCGCCTCCGTCTCGGCCTCGGTGTAGCGCTCCGCGTCGCTGAGGAGGACGGTGCGGAGGTGCCGCAGCCCCAGCAGGAGGACACGATCGGGGTCGGGCATCGCGTCGAGTTCGGCGAGGAGTGCGTCCGCCTCGTCCAGCGCGTGCGACCTGCGTCCCTGGGCACACGCCGCTTCCAGGGCCGCGACCCTGGCGCACTGCCACGTGGCGAGTTGGCGGCCCCGCGCGCGTCGACCCGCCGTTCTCGCCTCAAGGTCCCTGGCCTCGGCCTCGACCTCTTCGTACTTGCCTTCCGCCCAGAGCTGGGACAAGCGCGCGAAGACCTCCTCGCTCCGCGAGCGGCCCCGTATCGTCCAAGTGGTCCATGCGATCTCCACAAGCGGTGAGCGTACGTGAGCCCGCTCGGCGAACATTAGGCTTCCGTCATGCTGGAGCCCCTACCCACAGCACTGACCGACGGTGACCTGGTCGCGGCGTTCCCGCGGCGGCTCTCCGATGAGGTTCGGGCGGTGCTGGCGGTGATGCCGGGGGCTCGGTTGGCGCCGGCCTCGCCGTTCTCGGTGTACGTGGACGATGAGGCCCTGGCGATTCCGTGCCGGATCTATCCGGACGAGCCGCCCGTTGACGAGGTACGCACACTGACGGCGAGGCAGCGGGTGATCCTGCACTGCCTGTACTCGCGGCACCACGACGGGCGGGTCCGTCAGCGTCACCTGAAGCAGGTCGTCGGCGTGGACCTGCCGTGGGTGGTGCCGTTCGTGGTGCAGTTGGTCGGTGAGTACGTCCTGGAGATTCTGGAGGAGATCGAGGACGGTCTTTCCGGGGCGGGCGATGCGCAGTCCGTGCGGTGGGCGTTGTACGGGGACTTCATCATCCGGAATCCGGAGTTCTTCGCGCTGACCGAGCGCCGGGTGGCGAGCTACTGGACCTGCTACCACCGGTGGAGGTTCCCGGTGTTCGGCACTTATCCCGGCGGCCGGCTGCTGGAGTTGCTGCGGGCCGCAGCGAGTGACCGTGCGGGCAGGCGTTGGCCCCGGCATGCGCCGGCCGGGTTCAAGAGGTAGGCCGCCGCGAACCGTGGAGGCCCGCTGCCTCAACTGGCTGCGGGCCTCCGTTGGTTGGGGGTGCGGGTCAGGCGGTCGTCCACCACACCGTCGTGTCCGACGGGACCTTCGTCTCGCCGTCCGCCTCCGTGATCTCGCCGCTCGTGAGGAGGACGCGGCCGTGGGACGGGGTCGTCACCGACTCGCCGCTGGTGTTGGCGACGCAGACGAACTCGCCGCGGCGGAAGGCCAGTACGCCCTCCGGTGCCCGCAGCCACTCCACCGAGTCGCCGGCGCCCAGGTCGGGGTGGGTGCGGCGGATGGCGAAGGCCTCGCGGTAGAGCTCCAGGGTCGAGCCCTCGACGCCCGTCTGCGCCTCCACGCTCAGGTCCGCCCACTCCGCCGGCTGCGGCAGCCAGCTGCCGCCCGCGCCGAAGCCGTACGACGAACCCTCCCGCGTCCACGGGATCGGGACGCGGCAGCCGTCGCGGAAGCCGTCCTGGCCCTCGCCGCGGAAGTACGCGGGGTCCTGGCGGACCTCGTCGGGGAGGTCTACTACGTCCGGGAGGCCCAGTTCCTCGCCCTGGTAGACGTATGCCGAGCCGGGGAGGGCCAGCATCAGCAATGTCGCCGCCCTGGCCCTGCGCAGGCCCAGTTCCCGGTCGCCCGCCGTGCGGATCTGGGTGCCCAGGCCCGGCGGGTTGGCGAAGCGGGTCGCGTGGCGCGTCACGTCGTGGTTCGAGAGGACCCAGGTCGCCGGGGCGCCCACCGGGGCCATCGCCTCCAGGGTGCGGTCGATCACCTTGCGGAGTTCCTCGGCGTCCCATTCGGTGCCCAGGTACTGGAAGTTGAAGGCCTGGTGGAGCTCGTCGGGGCGGACGTAGTTCGCGGTGCGCTCGACGGTCGGGGTCCAGGCCTCCGCCACGAAGATACGCCCGCCCGTCTCCCACCCCCGCCCTTCTGCGGAAGGCCCTTCGGGCCCCTTCTCATTTCCGGAGTACTCGTCCAGGATGAGCCGCCACTGGCGGTAGATGTCGTGGACGCCGTCCTGGTCGAAGAACGGCATGACATCGTTGCCCAGCAGTTTGAGCTGATCGCCGTTCCCGCCGATGTCCGGCAGGCCCTCCGCCTTGACCATTCCGTGCGCCACGTCGATGCGGAAACCGTCGACGCCCATGTCCAGCCAGAAGCGCAGGATGGAGCGGAACTCGTCGCCGACCGCGGGGTGTTCCCAGTTGAAGTCGGGCTGCTCGGGGGCGAACAGGTGGAGGTACCACTCGCCGTCCGCCACCCGTGTCCACGCGGGGCCGCCGAAGATCGACTCCCAGTCGTTGGGCGGGAGTTCGCCGTTCTCGCCCTTGCCGGGGCGGAAGTGGTAGCGCTCCCGCGAGGGGGAACCGGGGCCTTCGCGCAGGGCGCGCTTGAACCACTCGTGCTGGTCCGAGGAGTGGTTCGGGACCAGGTCGACGATGATCCGCAGGTTCAGCTCGCGCGCGTCACGGATCAGCGCGTCCGCGTCCAGCAGGTTGCCGAACATCGGGTCCACGGCCCGGTAGTCGGCCACGTCGTAGCCGGCGTCGGCCTGCGGCGAGGCGTAGAAGGGGCTGAGCCACACGGCGTCCACGCCGAGGTCGCGCAGATACGGGAGTCGGGAGCGTACGCCTTCCAGGTCGCCCATACCGTCGCCGTTGCTGTCGGCGAAGCTGCGCGGATACACCTGGTAAATCACGGCATCCCGCCACCAGTCGCTGCGCTGGGCTTTGGCGAAGGTCGGTGCCGGGGCGGTGGCGTAGTGCTGCTGGCTCATGGCGTCCTTGATGCGTAAGGGGGTCATGGGGGCGTCAAGTGGCGAGGCGACCGCGATGTCAGCGGGGTCGGATGGACACCGCGGCCGCCTCGGGTCTGAGGGTGATGTGGGCTAGTGAGTAGCGTGCGGCGCCGTCGTGGCTTGTCGCGCAGTTCCCCGCGCCCCTAAAGGGCGCTACCGAACCGTCCGTCAGCCCTTCGTGCCACCTGCCGTCAGGCCGGTCACCAAGTTCTTCTGCACGAGGTAGAAGAACGCCGCCACCGGTATCGCGATCAGCACCGCCGCCGCGGTCATCAGGTTCCGCTGTGCGTCGTGCTCGCTGATGAAGCTCTGCAGACCGACCGCGAAGGTGTACTTCTGGTCGTCGAGCATGAACGTGGTGGCGAAGGCGACCTCACCGAAGGCGGTGATGAAGTTGTAGAACGCGGCGACCGCGAGGCCCGGCTTGGCGAGCGGCAGGATCAGCCGGAAGAACGTGCCGAAGGGGGTGAGCCCGTCGACGCGTCCGGCCTCGTCGATCTCGAAGGGGATGGTGTCGAAGTAGCCCTTCAACAACCAGGCGCTGTAGGGCACCGCGGTCGCGCAATAGACGAGGACGAGTCCAAAGTAGCTGTCGATGAGCTGGAGTTCCGACAGCAACTGGTACATCGGCACGATGAGTACGGCTATCGGGAACATCTGGGTGACCAGTAGCACCCACATGAACTTCCTGTAGCCCGGGAACCGCATGCGCGAGACGGCGTAGCCGGTGGTGGCCGCGGCGAGGACGCCGATGACCGTGGTGCCGAGGGAGACGATCAGCGAGCTCTTCAGCCAGTCGAAGAACGCAGTGTGCTGGAGGACGAACGAGTAGTTGTCCAGCGTCATCTTGTCCCAGATGCCGCCCGGGTGGAGGTAGTCGTCCTTGTCCGGGCCGAGGGACAGGTACACCAGCCAGGCGATCGGGAACAGCGCGATGAGGCTCGCGACGATCAGGAGGCCGTGGGAGAGGAGCGAGGCGAGGGGGCTGCGGTGCTCGCGTCCGCGCGCCTTGCGTGATCCCGTGTCCGACGCCGGCTTGCTCTTGGTCACGTCGGCGGAGTTCGGGGCGGTGGTCGTACTCATGGGAGCTCCTGCCTCAGATCGCGAGCTGCTGGTCATTGCGGTTCAGCCAGCGGCGGTAGAAGGAGGTGAAGACGATCAGGATGCCCAGCAGCAGGATGCCGTAGGCGGCGGACTGGGCGAAGTCACGCGGCTGCTGTCCGAAGCCGAGGAACCACGCCCAGGTGACGAGGATCTGCGCGTCGGGGGCGGTGTTGCCGAAGAGCAGGAAGATGATGGCGAACTGGTTGAACGTCCAGATGACACCGAGCAGTACGACGGTGGAGCTGACGGACCTGAGTCCGGGCAGTGTCACATGCCGGAACCGCTGCCAGGCGTTGGCGCCGTCCATCTCGGCGGCCTCGTACAACGAGGCGTCGATGGACTGGAGTCCGCCGAGGAGCGAGACCATCATGAACGGCACTCCGCACCAGGTGTTGACCATGATCGCGGCGAACCGCTGCCAGAAGGTGTCCTCCAGCCACAGCGGGGTCGGCAGGTGCAGCGTGTCCAGGAAGCTGTTGATGACGCCGCCGTCGGCGAGCATGAACCGCCAGCCGAAGACCGTCACGAAGGTGGGCACGGCCCAGGGCAGGACGAGGATCAGCCGGTAGAAGGTGCGGCCGCGGAGCTTCTGGTTGAGCAGGAGGGCGAGGCCGAGACCGATGCCGTAGTGGAGGGCCACACAGGCGGCGGTCCAGAAGATCGTCCAGATGAAGTGCGACCAGAAGCGGTCGTACGCCAGGTCGCCCCAGAGGATTTCCGCGTAGTTGTCGAAGCCGATGAACTTGTAGGTGGCGTCGATGTGGTTGACGCCGATCGTGCGGGCCGAGTTGAGGCTGTTGGCGTCCGTGAGCGTGAGGTACAGGCCGTACGCCAGCGGGTAGAGCACGAGGACGCCGAGGACGATCACCACGGGGGCGATCATGGCGTAGGCGTACCAGTACTTCTGCCAGCTGTGCCTGAGGCGCTGGCCCAGGCCGGGGCGTGGCCCGCGGTCATCGCGGCGCTTGCCGGTCGCGCGATCGATGGCGACTGTCATGGTTCGACAACCTTCTCGGAATTCGGCGGTTCAAGGGGTCTTCGGCGGCCACAGGCCGATGGCCGCCGGATCCCTCCCCCCATGAATTTGGGGGATCCGGCGGCCGCTCGGGGCTTACTTGCTGAAGTCCGGGACCAGCTTGGCGATGGCGGTCTCGGCGTTGCTCAGGCCCTTGTCGAGGGACTCCTTGCCACCGGCGATCTTCGGCAGCTCGGTGTCCAGCGGGCCCCACAGGGAGCTGTACTCGGGCAGCGCCGGGCGCGGCTGGGCGGCGGCGAGGACCGTGCCGTAGCCGGCGATGCCCGGGTCGGCCTTGACGGCGTCGGTGTAGGCGTCGTCACGGGTGGGCAGCGTGGAGTTCTTCAGCGCGATGGTCGCCTGGGACTTCGCGGAGGTCATGAAGTTGACGAACTTCAGGGCCGCCTTCTGGTGGGCGGAGTCCGAGCCGGCGTAGACGGAGAGGTTGTGGCCGCCGGTCGGGGCGCCCGCCTTGCCGGTGGAGCCGGCCGGGACGGTGGCGATGCCGAGGTTGGACTTGTCGCTGAACGCGGAGCCCTTGTAGAAGTTGGTGATCTCCCACGGGCCCTGGATGATCGCGGCGACCTTGCCGTTGACGAACGCGTCCTGGATGTGGGCGTAGGCGTCGGCGGTGGTGTCGGCCTTGTGCAGGCCCTTGCCGGAGAAGAGGCTCAGCCAGGTGCCGTACGCCTTCTTCGCGGCGTCCGAGTTGACCGTGATCTTCTTGGCGGCGGCGTCGACGGTGTCGGTGCCCTCGCCGTAGAGGAAGGACTGGGCGTAGTAGGCCTGGGTGGAGCCCCAGTAGCCGTCGACACCGGTCTTGTCCTTGATGGTGGCGGCGGCCGTCTTCAGGTCGTCCCAGGTCTTGGGGGCCTCGACGCCGGCCTTCTCGAAGAGGGCCTTGTTGTAGACGAGGGCGAGGGTGTCGGTGACCAGCGGGACGCCGTAGGTCTTGCCTTCGTACTTGGCCTGCTCGATCAGGTTCGACTTGAACTTGCTCTCGTCGGCGAGGGCCTCGGTGCCGTCCAGCGGCAGCAGGTAGCTCTTCTTGGCGAAGGCGGGGGTCCAGCCGACCTCGGAGCGCAGCACGTCCGGGGCGCCGGAGGCACCGGCGGCGGTGTCGAACTTGTTCTGCGCCTGGTCGAACTGGACGTTGACGTACTTGACCTTGATGTCCTTGTTCGCGGCCTCGAACTCCTTGATGAGGGCCTTGTACGTCGGCGCCTCGTTGGTGGCGTTGGAGGTGTCCCACCAGGTGATGGTGGTCGGACCGCTCGAGTCGCTGCTGCTGTCGTCGTCCCCGCCGCAGGCCGTCGCCGTGAGGGCGAGGGACGCCACCAGCGCGGTGGCCGCTATGCCACGCCGCATGAGTTCTCCTTGAGGGTGAAAGCCCGTGTAGTGCAGGGGGCGGTCCCGTCCGCCGTCCTGCGGTGCAGGGGTGGCCCCGTCTGCCATCCACTGCCGACTTGCCGACTGCGCCGTTGCGGCCGCCGGGCGTGGCCGAACGTAACAGCGATGTAAGCGTTGCGAAAGACCTTGCAGCAAAAAAGTGCAAGACGTCGCTGACGTTATCCGGGCGTGACCTGTGGGCAACCACCGTGAGACGCTTGTTTCCAGCGGTGGGGCGGCACAAGGTGGGTTGTGCAAGACTCTGCAAGCTCTTGCCATCACTTTCACGAGGGAGCGCGATGACGCAGCAACCCGGACCGGCGCGGCCAACAGGACGGCCGCGGCGTCCATTTGGTGTGCAAGGGCAGAATCGGCCGGTACAGTCCAATCCCGTGACCACACGGCTTGCTGACATCGCTGCGCAAGCGGGGGTGAGCGAAGCGACCGTCAGCCGGGTCCTCAACGGGAAGCCGGGCGTCGCCGCCACCACCCGCCAGTCCGTACTGGCCGCGCTGGACGTGCTCGGCTACGAGCGTCCCGTGCGGCTGCGCCAGCGCAGTGAGGGCCTGGTGGGCCTGATAACCCCGGAGCTGGAGAACCCGATATTCCCGGCGCTGGCCCAGGTCATCGGGCAGGCGCTGACGCGGCAGGGGTACACCCCGGTCCTCGCCACCCAGACCCCGGGCGGTTCCACGGAGGACGAGCTCACGGAGATGCTCGTCGACCGGGGCGTGGCGGGCATCATCTTCGTCTCCGGACTGCACGCGGACACCTCCGCCGACATGCAGCGCTACGAGCAGCTGCGCGGCCAGGGCGTGCCGTTCGTGCTCGTGGACGGTTTCTCGCCGAAGGTGCAGGCGCCGTTCATCTCCCCCGACGACCGTGCGGCGATGACGCTGGCCGTCACCCATCTCGTCTCCCTCGGGCACACCCGGATCGGCCTGGCTCTCGGCCCCAAGCGGTTCGTGCCGGTGCAGCGCAAGATCGAGGGCTTCGTCCGCGCGATGCAGGACCAGCTGGGTCTGTCCACGGACGCCGTCGAGACGGAGTTCGTCCAGCACTCGCTGTACACGCTGGAGGGCGGCCAGGCGGCGGCCACGGCGCTGATCGGCCGCGACTGCACGGCGGTGGTGTGCGCGAGCGACATGATGGCGCTGGGCGCGATACGGGCGGCCCGGCAGCTCGGTCTGGACGTCCCGAAGGACGTCTCGGTGGTCGGCTTCGACGACTCCCCGCTGATCGCGTTCACCGACCCGCCCCTGACGACCGTACGCAAGCCGGTGCCCGCGATGGGCCAGGCCGCGGTGCGGACGTTGCTGGAGGAGATCGGCGGGACGCCCGCGCCGCACAGTGAGTTCGTGTTCATGCCGGAGCTGGTGGTGCGTGGTTCGACCGCTTCGGCCCCTGGGGACCGGAATCGTCCTTAAGGCGGAGAAGGGGCGGTTCCGAGGCCCTGCGCTGGTAGGAGCCGGGGGACTCGTCCCGCCGTAGAACGTGCGGCCCGGACCCGACCGGGGGATGATCTGGGGGCAAGGGCTTTTCTGGCAGACTCTGTGTCCATGGGTGATTCGACCGTGACGACACTGGAAGGCCGCGAAGAGGCCGTTCCCCAGCCTGTCGCGGCCGATTCGAGGCCGGGCTTCCTGCGCCGGCTGCGCACCCCGCGCCGCCCCCGCCTCTGGTTCGAGATCCTGCTGATCGCGGTGAGTTACTGGACGTACTCACTGATCCGCAACGCGGTCCCGGAGCAGCGGGCCGAGGCGCTGCGCAACGCCGACTGGATCTGGCGGATCGAGCACGACCTCGGGATCGCGGTCGAGGAGTCGGTCAACCACACGGTCAACTCGGTGACTTGGCTGATCGTGGGCATGAACTACTACTACGCGACCCTGCACTTCATCGTGACGCTCGGTGTCCTGGTGTGGCTCTTCCGCAGCCACCCCGGTCGCTACGCGGCGACCCGCATGGTCCTCTTCGCGACGACCGGCGTGGCCCTGGTCGGTTACTACCTGTATCCGCTGGCCCCGCCGCGCCTGATGAACGGCAACGACTTCATCGACACGGTCGTCGTGCACCACACCTGGGGCTCGATGGCCTCCGGCGACCTGAAGAACATGTCGAACCAGTACGCCGCGATGCCCTCCATGCACATCGGCTGGTCGCTGTGGTGCGGCCTGACGATCTTCGCGCTGGCGTCCGTCCCGTGGGTCCGCGTCCTGGGCCTCCTCTACCCGGCGGCCACGCTGGTGGTCATCGTCGCGACGGCCAACCACTTCTGGCTCGACGCGGTGGGCGGCATCCTGTGCCTGGCCTTCGGCTTCACGGTCGCGAGGCTCTGGTACGGCGCCCTCCCCTACCGCCTGCCCCGGCTGGTACCGCCGCCGCCCCTCAAGCAGCCTCGGCCGCGGTCCGCATCGCCGCGATGAACGCCCGCAGCGCGGGCTGCGGCGGCGCGGTCTCCCGTACGGCCGCGTAGATCGACCGCGTGGGACGGCCCCGCAGTTCCCGTACGACGACGCCGGGCCGCAGCCCGACCCCCAGCCCGAGCCGCGGAATCATGCTGACTCCCAGCCCGGCCGCCACGAACCCCTGCGCGGTGACATAGTCCTCGCTCTCGACGACGAACCGCGGCCGGAACCCCGCCGCGTCACAGGCGGCGAGTTGGGCGTCGAGACAAGGACCGGGCCACTCACTCCCGACCCAGGGCTCCTCCGCCAGATCGGCCACGCTCACCTCAGGAGCGTCCGCGAGACGATGCCCCTCGGGCAGCACGGCGAGATACGGGTCGTCCAACAAATGCAACAGCCGTACGCCGTCCCGCACCGTACGTCCGACCACCAGCGCCAGATCCGCCCGCCCCTCCCGCACCTCCGGCAACGGATCCTCGGGATCGATCAACTTGAGCTCGACCTGCACGCCGGGATGCTCGGCCCGCAGCCGCGCCACCGCCGGAGCGACCAGCGACGCCCCCGCCGTCGCGAAGTACCGCACCGCCAGCCGCCCCGTCCGCCCGGCCAGCAGATCGGCCAGGGCCGTCTCCGCCTCGGCGACCTGACGGCTGATGGTGTCCGCGTACCCGGTCAGCAACAGCCCCGCCGCCGTGGGCCGCACCCCCCGCCCGACCCGCTCAAGGAGCTCCGTCCGCGCCTCCTTCTCCAGCGCGGCGATCTGCTGACTGACGGCGGAGGGCGTGTACCCCAGCAGGGCAGCCGCCCCCGTCACCGACCCACTGCTCACCACGGCCCGCAGCACCTGCATCCGACGCACATCCAGCATGTAGCACAGCTTAACAACCTATCCAGAACCCTTCACTTGTCCTCACGCGTCCAGTCCCGGACCGTAGACCCATGTCTCCCGCCTCGACGCTCCGCATGGCAGCCCTGGCCCTCCTGTGGGGCTCGGGCTTCCTCTGGATCAAACTCGCCCTCAACCACGGCCTCTCCCCCGCCCAGATCACCATCGCCCGCTGCGCCCTGGGCACGCTGACCCTGCTGGCCCTGGCCCGCTCGGCCGGCCAGCGCCTCCCCCGCGACCGCGCGACCTGGGGCCACCTGGTCGTGGCCGCCCTGTTCTGCAACGCGATCCCCTTCGCGCTGTTCGCACTCGGCGAGCAGCACCTCGACTCGGGCATCGCGGGCGTCCTCAACGCGACGACCCCGCTCTGGTCCCTCCTGATCGGCCTGCTCCTGGGCACCGACCGCGGCCTCCACCCCGTACGCCTGACCGGCCTCCTCCTCGGCTTCGCCGGTACGGTCCTGATCTTCGCCCCGTGGCACCGCTCGGGCCTGCTCAGCTGGAGCGCGCTGGCCCTGCTGGGGGCGGCGGCGAGCTACGCGGTGGCCTTCGCGTACATGGCCCGCAAGCTGACCGACAAACGGGCACCGATGGCGATGTCGGCGGCGCAGCTGCTCGCCGCAACGGGCTGGACGACCCTGTCCCTGCCGGTGGCGGGCCCGGTCGACGCCGACGTCACGGCACTCCTGGCGGTCACGGCACTGGGCGTCCTGGGTACGGGAGTGACCTTCTACCTCAACTACCGCTTGATAGCGGACGAGGGCGCGACGACGGCGGCAACGGTCGGCTACTTGCTGCCGGTGGTGTCGGTGGCGCTGGGCGCGCTGCTACTGGACGAACAGGTGGGAATCCGGGTGCTGGCAGGCATGGCGATCGTCCTGGCAGGGGTCGCCATGACACGCGTGGAAGGGGCGCGGGGAACTGCGCGACCAGCCCCGACGGCGCCGCAGTCAAAAACGGTTCACGCCCCGTAGAACAACGTCTCCACCACAGCCCGAGCCCGCCGAGCCGTACGCCGATAGTCATCCAGCATGTCCCCCACATGCCCGGGCCCGTACCCCAAGTACCGCCCCACGGCGGCAAGTTCACGCGGGTCGGACGGAAACGTGTCCCCGGCCCGCCCCCGCACCAACATCACCGCATTCCGCACCCGGGTGGCCAACACCCAAGCCTCGTCGAGAATCGCCGCATCCTCACCCGACACGAGCCCCGCGGAGCACGCCGCCGCCAACGCCTCCCGCGTCCGAGTGGTCCTGAGCCCCGGCTCGGCCCACCCATGCCGCAGCTGGAACAACTGCACGACCCACTCGACGTCGGACAGCCCGCCCGGCCCCAGCTTGGTGTGCAGCTTGGGGTCGGCGCCACGAGGCAACCGCTCCGACTCCATACGGGCCTTGAGCCGCCGGATCTCCCGTACGGCGTCGTCGCCCAGCCCCTCCGCCGGGTACCGCAGAGGATCGATCAGCTCGATGAAGCGCTGCCCCAAGTCCGCATCACCGGCGACGACTTCGGCGCGCAGCAGTGCCTGTGACTCCCAGACCAGGGACCACCGGCGGTAGTACGCCTCGTAGGACTTCAACGTCCGGACGAGCGGCCCGGACTTGCCCTCGGGGCGGAGGTCCGCGTCGATGAGGAGGGGCGGGTCGGCGCTGGGGATCTGCAACAGCCGGCGCATCTCGGCGACGACCTTGTTGGCGGCTTCGGCGGCGGACTGTTCGGGCACGCCGTTGCGGGGTTCGTGGACGAAGAGGACGTCCGCGTCGGAGCCGTAGCCGAGTTCGTTGCCGCCGAAGCGGCCCATGCCGATGACGGCGAACCGGGTGGGGAGGGTGTCGCCCCAGGTGGCGCGGACGACCGCGCGCAGGGTGCCGGCGAGCGTGGCCGCCGTGAGGTCGGAGACGGCCGCGCCGACGCGGTCCACGAGGGCGCCCTGGTCGGCCTCGGCGGGCTGGGTCTCGGTGCCGTAGGAGCCGACGATGTCGGCGGCGGCGGTGCGGAACAGTTCGCGGCGGCGGACTCCGCGGGCCGCGGTGACCGCCTTCTCGGCGCTGTCCGCGCGGCTGACGGCGGCGAGGACCTCCTGTTCGAGCGCGGCGCGGCCGCGGGGTGCGAGCCCTTCCTCGTCGCCGAGGAGGGCGACCGCCTCGGGGGCGCGCATGAGCAGGTCGGGGGCGAGGCGTCCGGCGGAAAGCACGCGGGCGAGGTTCTCGGCGGCGGCGCCCTCGTCCCGCAACAGGCGCAGATACCAAGGGGTCTTGCCCAACGCGTCCGACACCTTGCGGAAGTTGAGGAGGCCCGCGTCCGGGTCTGCGGAGTCGGCGAACCAACCCAGCAGTACGGGAAGGAGGGTTCGCTGGATGGCGGCCTTGCGGGTGACGCCGGAGGCGAGGGCCTCCAGATGGCGGAGGGCGGCGGCGGGGTCGGCGTACCCGAGGGCGACGAGCCGTTCGCGGGCCGCCTCAGGGCTCAAACGGGCCTCGCCGGGCGCGAGTTGGGCGACCGCGTCCAGCAGCGGCCGGTAGAAGAGCTTCTCGTGCAGCCGTCGTACGACACTCGTGTGCCGCTTCCACTCCCGGTTCAGCTCGGCCACCGGATCCGTGCGCAGGCCGAGGGAGCGGCCGATGCGGCGCTGGTCGGACTCGTCCTCGGGGACGAGGTGGGTGCGGCGCAGCCGGTAGAGCTGGATGCGGTGTTCCATGGAGCGCAGGAAGCGGTAGGCGTCGTCGAGCTGTACGGCGTCGTCGCGGCCGACGTAGCCGCCGGCGGCGAGGGCCTGGAGGGCGTCGAGGGTGGTGCCGCTGCGGAGGGAGGCGTCGGCGCGGCCGTGCACCAACTGGAGGAGCTGGACGGCGAATTCGACGTCGCGGAGGCCGCCGGGGCCCAGCTTCAGCTCGCGCTCGACCTCCGAGGCCGGGATGTTCTCGACGACCCGGCGGCGCATCTTCTGCACGTCGGCGACGAAGTTCTCGCGCTCGGCGGCCTTCCAGACGAGGGGTTCGAGGGCGGCGACGTACTCCTCGCCGAGTTCGATGTCCCCGGCGACGGGGCGGGCCTTGAGGAGGGCCTGGAACTCCCAGGTCTTGGCCCAGCGCTGGTAGTAGGCGAGGTGGGAGGAGAGGGTGCGGACGAGGGGGCCGTTGCGGCCCTCGGGGCGGAGATTGGCGTCGACGGGCCAGATGGACCCTTCGACGGTGGTCTCGGAGCAGATCCGCATCATGTGCGAGGCGAGCTTGGTGGCGGAGCGCAGGGCCTTGCCCTCGTCGGCGCCTTCCACCGCCTCGCCGACGAAGATGACGTCGACGTCGGAGACGTAATTGAGCTCGTGGCCACCGCACTTGCCCATCGCGATGACCGCGAGCCGGCAGGCCGCGGCGTCGTCCGGAGCGGCCGCCCGCGCTATGGCGAGGGCGGCGCGCAGGGTCGCGGTGGCGAGGTCGGCGAGTTCGGCGGCGGTCTCGGCGAGGTCCGTGGTGCCGCACACATCGCGGGCGGCGATGGAGAGCAGGCAGCGGCGGTAGGCGACGCGGAGGGAGACGGGGTCGGCGGCCTCGGCGAGGCCGCGCTCGAACTCCTCCACGCCGGGGTGGAGATCGCGCGGCTCGTACATGACGAGCGCCTGCCAGTCGCCGGAGTGCCGGGCGAGATGCTCGGCGAGCGCGGCGGAGGCGCCGAGCACACCGAGGAGACGGTCGCGCAGCGGCTTGGCCGCTATCACCGTGTCCAGCAGTTCGCGGCGGGCGGTGGGGGCGGGCTGGGCCTCCAGGAGCCGTACGAGACCGTGCAGCGCGAGATCGGGGTCGGCGGTGGCACCGAGGGCTTCGAGCAGCACCGGATCATTGCGTACGGCGGTGAGCTCGGGGCTCTCCAGGAGCCGCTCGGCGGCCGAGGGATCGGTGAAGCCGTGCCGCAGCAGCCGACTGAAGGTACTGCTCCTGCGCCCCGGCGCCGTCATCCTCGGCCTCCTCCGATCAAGGTCATACCTGCTTGAGCCTAACCGGAGAGGGTCGGAGAAGCGCCGGGGCGGATCGGTCGGGGTGAGAGGCCCGCGCGGTGGGTCTCAGCGGTTCACCACCAGGGTCGCCGGGCGGGACGGGTCCGCGGGGACCTTGTCGCCCGGCATACGGCCCGGGGTGGTGACGCCGTCGAGGGGTGGCAGGAAGGCGGCCGCGACGGGGTGCCCTGCGACGGGGACGTACACCCGCTGCACGGTGCCCGGGGCGGCCTCGCCCGGCAGGGAGGCGTACTGGACGTCGAGGCACAGCTCGCGCAGACGGGCCAGTACGGCGGTGACGGGTGCGCCCGGTTCGACCTTCGGGAGGACGACCTGCGTGGGCCGCGCGCACTCGCGGTCGCCGGGCGGCGGTACGGGCTGTCCGGACCGACCCCCGTGCGGCCCGGACAGGGTGAGCTGGACGAGATCGCCGACGGCGCTGTTCGTGGTGTCGACGCGGATCGTGTCGTCGCGCAGCCACTGGAGCGGATGTCCGTCGAGGTCCGCCATCACCCAGTCGGCGGTGTCGACGACGTACGCCGTCTCGACCGCGGACTGCTCCGGCGGCTCCAGCCGTCGCGGCGCCCGCCCGCGCGAGGCCCGGTCCGCCCACGTCCCCGGCCAGTGCCGCAGCACGACCAGGAGCCGTCCGTCGGGGCGGGTGAAGCGGTGGGCGCGGCCGGCGGGCACGGTGTACGCACCGGCCGGGCTGACCGCCTCGCGGGAGGCGCCGTGGATCTCGACGTCGCCGCGTGCGCCGAGCGTGAAGCGGACGGTCGTGAAGTGGCCGCCCTGCTGCGAGGCGGACTTGGTGACCGCCGCGTCGCAGCCGGTGCCGAGCAGGGCCGCGACGAGGACCAGCGCGGCCGGCCTCGCGCAGGAACGCGGATGGCCGCGACCGTCGTAGGTACGTAGAGGGAAACGCATCGGATGCCTCCGTCTCTCCCGGCAGCCGGAACACTGCCTGTGCCGACGATGCTCCTGCTCAACTGCCGCGGCCCATTCGTCATTTGGCGAATCTCCGGCGTTCGCAGGGCGTGCGGGAGTACGTTCGCCGCAGGCGGGGCCGGTCCTCGGGAGGCATCCATGACGACGGCGGAAGCGCATCTGCGACGTATGGCGGACGTCCTGGCGGAGGCGCGGGAGGACCGCTCGGGCGAGGTGCCGCCCCGGTCCCTGCTGCTCGGGCTCCAGCGGCTGGTCCCGTGCGACTCGGCGAGCTTCTGCGAGCTGGACATTCCGACCCGGCGGGTCCTGAACGCGCAGGAGACGGACGAGGAGGAGGGCGGCGGCATGATGCCCGGGTACTGGCGCTGGCGTCACCAGCATCTCCAGTGCCTCCAGGTCTGCCGTCCGCACGACGCTCCCGAGACGACCCAGATGGCGGACTTCCTCTCGGTGCGCGAGCTGCGGGACCTGCCGATCTACACGGAGTTCCTCACCCCGTGCCCGACCATCGCGGACATCGCCCTGCCCACCGCCCCGAACCGCACCCGGGTGTTCCAGTTCTTCCGCACCGGCGGGAAGCCGTTCACCGACCACGAGATGACGACACTGGAGCTGATGGCTCCGCATGTGTACGAGATCTACCGGACGGCCGCCCGCAGGCGCCGCCCCGCCGTACGGCTGACCCACCGGGAGCTGGACGTCCTGCGCTGTGTGGCCCGGGGCCTGGACACCCCGCGGATCGCCGAACAGCTGTCGGTCTCCCCCAGCACGGTCCGCAAGCACCTGGAGCACGTCTTCGGCAAGCTGGGCGTGTCGAGCCGTACGGCCGCGGTGGCGCGGGTGTTCCCCGATCCGGACGCGCTGTGACCGATGAGTTCCGGCGCCGCGGCGGGTCTGCCCTTGCGAAGGGAGACCGCCCATGCCCGACACACACAGGTCCGACAAGCGACCCGACACCCGGCTCGACCCCCGGTACAGCGACGGGACGGCCACCGCCGCCGACTGGTCCGAGGCGTTGAAGATCCTCACCGAGACCGAGCTGTTCTGGATCTCCACGGTCCGCCCCGACGGACGCCCGCATGTGACCCCGCTGCCCGCGGTGTGGTCCCAGGGCGCGCTGCACTTCTGCACGGGACCGGAGGAGCGCAAGGCGCTCAATCTCGCGGCCAACCCGAACGTCGTGCTGACCACCGGCGTCAACACCTGGAAGGAGGTCGAGGTACGGGAGGGGTACTTCCAGCACGGTGGCGGACGCGCTCTGGTCTTTTCGGTGGCGCCGCGTACGGTTTTCGGCTTCGGTAAGGGAGAACCGTTCAGCCAGACCCGCTGGCGGTTCGAACAGGTCGAGTGATGAGTGTTGTCTGACGTCGACAAGGGAGTCACGCCATGGACATGAGCCTCGAAGTGATCCTGCTGCCGGTCACCGATGTGGACCGGGCCAAGGAGTTCTACCAGGACAAGGTCGGTTTCCATGTGGACCTCGACGGCGAGGTGATGGAGGGCGTACGGATCGTGCAGCTGACGCCGCCCGGGTCGGGCTGTTCGATCGCGCTCGTCGACGGGCTCCAGGTCCCGACGGGGACGCCCCAGCCGGGCACGTATCACGGCATGCAGCTGTGCGTCACGGACGCGAAGGCGGCGTACGACGAGCTGAGGGCACGTGGTCTCGACGTGAGTGAGCCGGTGCAGTTCGCGCCGCAGGACGGGGCCACGTTCATGTACTTCAAGGACCCGGACGGAAACGGCTGGGCGATCCAGGAGTACAAGCGCCGGGAGACCGAGCCGCTGCACCAGGTGCTGGCGAAGCTGGCCGGGGAGTAGCGCGGCGGGGTGACGCGGGGCGCGCGCGAGGTGCGGTCCCGCGTCTCCCTCATCTCTGTTCCGGCCCGTGTCAGGGGGTACGTCGGCGGCGGCGGACGACGACGAGGACGATTCCGGCCAGCAGGGCGGTGCCTGCCGCCGCGGTGGCGATGCGGGTCGGCCAGGGGGTGTCGGAGGCGGCCGGGGCGGTGGGCGTACCGAAGGTGAAGGTGGCGCTGTCGTTGGCGGTGTCGGGGTCGTGGAGGGCGATGCCGGCCGGGCCGGGGCGTACGGTCGCCCTGCCCTTGGCCCCGTCGTACGCCTTGGACGTCTTCACGGACAGGACGAAGGGCTGGCTCTTGCCGGCGGGGACACCGAACGGCACGGAGCACACGTAGTGCCGGTGGCCCGCCGCGAAGCGGGCCGTCCGGTCGCTGTCCCACACGCGGCAGGGGCCGTAGATGCTGTCCTCCTCCTCGGTGTAGGCGATGCCGGTCGCGACCGCGCCCTCGGGCAGGACGACCTCGACGACGGCGACGGACTCGCCGTCGGTCCCGTACACGGAGGCCGGGCCGTGGTTCAGGGCGTCGATGCGCAGTCTCCAGTCGCCCGCTCTGCGGCCCGCCGGTTCCGTGGTGGCCTCGGCGGCGAGGTCCGCGGAGCTGTCGGCCGTGACGGTGAACCGGCCCTCGGCGCCCTGCTCGAAGCCGGTCCCCGCTCCGGAGGCCGGCACCAGGGTGAGTGCCGGTCCGGTGCCCCGCTCGTAGCCGCCGCCGGGTGTGACGCCGGGTTTGACCAGCTCGACCGAGTAGTCGGTCACCGCGGCGAGGAGGCGCTCGCCGACCGTGGCCGTCAGGGGGCTGCTCAGCTCCACGGTCGCCCCGACGGGCACGGAGTCCGGGCCGACCGGGAAGAGGCAGGTGACGCTGGACCGGCCGCCGGGTTCGACGGGCCCGTCGCCCGCGCTGTAGGTGCAGTTGGAGAACTTGTGGTCGAAGACCAGCCCGCCCACCGATTCCCAGCGCAGCATGATGCGCCGGTCGGTGGCCAGATCCCCGGTGTTGCGGAGCTGGAGGGGCACCTGGACCCGGGACCCGGGCTCAAGGTCCGTCATGTCGGGCAGCGCGCCGACGACCAGGGTCGGGGTGCCGACGACGACCTTCGCCTTCGCGGTGGCGCCGGTGGCGTTGTCGGCACTGACCTCGTACGTGATCGTGCCGCTGGTGCCGGGAGCGACGCCCGCGTCCGCCCGCAGGGTGAACTCGACCGCCCGGGCGGGCATGCCGGTGCAGGTGAGGACCTGTCCGGCGGCCTCGCAGTGCGGATCGTGGGCCGCGACGCTCACGATGCCCGTCATGCCGCGCGCGTCGATGCGGATCGTCTCGTGTGTGGGTACGGGAACCTGCGCTCCCCCGTCGTAGAACATCCAGGCCACACCGACGGTCTGCGCCGACGCCCCCACGTTGAGCTGCTTGTCCGCCTCGATCGTCGCGTACGCCCGCGTCGGCAGCGGCGAGGGCGACGTCGACGGCGACGGCGACGGCGACGGCGACGGCGACGGCGACGGCGAGGGATCGTCGGCCGCGGCGGCACCGGGCAGCAGGGCGAGCAGCAGGGCGGCCGCCCCTGTCCCCAGCACCCCGCACACGGACCTCATGCCCATTCGATGCGCGAGCGGCGCCGAAGGTTGCACACGAGAGGGGGCCGGCGGTCCACCGACCGCCGGCCCCCTCTTCTCGTCTTCTCGCGCGCTTACAGAACCGGCAGGTTCTTCCGCAGCTCGAACGCGGTGACCTCGGAGCGGTACTCCTCCCACTCCTGGCGCTTGTTGCGCAGGAAGAAGTCGAAGACGTGCTCGCCGAGCGTCTCGGCGACCAGGTCGCTGCGCTCCATCAGGGTCAGGGCCTCGCCGAGGTTCTGCGGGAGGGGCTCGATGCCCATCGCGCGGCGCTCGGCGTCGGAGAGGGCCCAGACGTCGTCCTCGGCGCCCGGCGGGAGCTCGTAGCCCTCTTCGATGCCCTTGAGGCCGGCGGCGAGGAGGACGGCGTAGGCCAGGTACGGGTTGGCGCCGGAGTCGATCGAGCGGACCTCGACACGGGCCGAGCCGGTCTTGCCGGGCTTGTACATGGGGACGCGGACCAGCGCGGAGCGGTTGTTGTGGCCCCAGCAGATGTACGAGGGGGCCTCACCGCCGGCGCCGGCGGTGCGCTCGCTGCCGCCCCAGATGCGCTTGTAGCTGTTGACCCACTGGTTGGTCACCGCGGCGATCTCCGCCGCGTGCTTCAGCAGGCCCGCGATGAAGGAGCGGCCGACCTTGGAGAGCTGGTACTCCGAGCCGGACTCGTAGAACGCGTTGCGGTCGCCCTCGAACAACGACAGGTGGGTGTGCATGCCCGAGCCCGGGTGCTCGGAGAACGGCTTCGGCATGAAGGTCGCCTGGACGCCCTGCTCCAGCGCCACCTGCTTCATGACCAGGCGGAACGTCATGATGTTGTCCGCCGTGGAGAGGGCGTCGGCGTAGCGGAGATCGATCTCCTGCTGGCCGGGGGCGCCCTCGTGGTGGGAGAACTCGACCGAGATGCCCATCGACTCCAGCATGGTGATCGCCTGGCGGCGGAAGTCCATGCCGATGTTCTGCGGGGTGTGGTCGAAGTAGCCGGAGTTGTCGGCCGGGGTCGGGCGGGTGCCGTCCAGCGGCTTGTCCTTCAGCAGGAAGAACTCGATCTCCGGGTGGGTGTAGAAGGTGAAGCCCAGGTCGGAGGTGCGGGCCAGGGCGCGCTTCAGGACGTAGCGCGGGTCCGCGAAGGACGGGGAGCCGTCCGGCATGAGGATGTCGCAGAACATGCGCGCGGTGCCCGGGGCCTCGGCGCGCCACGGCAGGATCTGGAAGGTCGACGGGTCCGGCTTGGCGATCATGTCGGACTCGTAGACCCGGGCGAAGCCCTCGATCGCGGAGCCGTCGAAGCCGATGCCCTCGTCGAAGGCCTGCTCCAGCTCGGCCGGGGCCACGGCGACGGACTTGAGGAAGCCCAGCACGTCCGTGAACCACAGGCGTACGAACCGGATGTCGCGCTCCTCCAACGTCCGGAGCACGAACTCCTGCTGCTTGTCCATCTAGCTTCCCCATCCTTGCTGGTCAGGCCGCCTGCCTCCAGTCCCGAGAGAGACGGTCGGGCACCTGAGCATCCCACCACAACACCATTTCATCCGTGTTGCGGACCATGATCGGCGGGCCGACCTCCGGGCGAACGCCTCACGTACGGCAGGTGTACTGTTCTGCGCCCATCTTGCCTGCTCGGACCCGCAGAAGTAATGCCGGGCGGGCCGGAACCTCACGGGAACCCGATCGCCGCGCGCCACCCGGTCTCCGTCATTCCTGTGCCCTCCCTTTCAAGAGGCGCCACCTCCCCCACTACGATCAGCTGACCCGACCGGCCCTCCATTACCCAGAAGGACACACCCCATGGGTTCCGCCAAGAAGAAGAACTCCGCCGAGCGACAGGCTCGAATAGCGGAGATGCGGCGCGCCGAACAGGCTCGCGAGCGCCGCAACCGGCTCCTGACGATCGGGGCGAGCGTGGTCGTCGTCGCCGGTCTCGTCGTGGGCGGCGTCGTGCTCGTGCGGTCGCAGGACGACGGCGGCAGCAGCACGGCCGACTCCAGCAACCCGGGGCACTGGACCACGGGCAAGGACGGGGTGAAGACCTGGTCGTCGAAGCTCAGCCAGACCCATGTCACGAAGACCGTGAAGTACCCGATGACGCCCCCGGCCGGCGGTGACCACGACGCGCGCTGGATGAACTGCAACGGCGACGTCTACACCAAGGAACTCAACAACATGAACGCCGTGCACTCGCTGGAGCACGGCTCGGTGTGGGTGACCTACACGTCCAAGGCCAAGAAGGCCGACGTGGACGCGCTGGCGAAGAAGGTCAAGGCGACGCCGTACTCGCTGATGAGCCCCTACGAGGGCCAGGAGGCGCCGATCATGCTGACGGCGTGGGGGCACCAGCGGACGGTGACGGGCGCGAGCGACCCGAACGTGGCGAAGTTCTTCGAGACGTACGTCCAGGGTGAGCAGACGCCGGAGAAGGGTGCGACGTGCTCGGGCGGTCTGACGCAGTGAGGAAGGCCGGCTGGATCGCCTCGGCCGCGGCGGCGGTGCTCGTCGCGACCGGGGGGATCACCTACGCCGTCACCCAGGACGACGGCTCTGCCGGCACCCCGGCGGCCGACTCGGCGGACGCCGGGTTCGCGCGGGACATGGCGGTCCACCACCAGCAGGCGGTGGAGATGTCGTTCATCGTGCGCGACCGGACCACGGACGAGGACGTGCGGCTGCTCGCGTACGACATCGCGCAGACGCAGGCCAACCAGCGCGGCATGCTGCTGGGCTGGCTGGATCTGTGGAATCTGCCGAAGGTGTCCTCGGATCCGCCGATGACGTGGATGGACATGGCCGGCATGGCCTCCGGCGAGGACGGTGCGCTGATGCCGGGCATGGCGACCAACACCGAGCTGGCGAAGCTGAGGAAGCTCAGCGGCAAGCAGGCGGAGATCTTCTATCTCCAGCTGATGACCGACCATCACAAGGGCGGTATCCACATGGCCGAGGCGTGTGTGTCGCGCTGCACGGTGAAGGTGGAGAAGGACATCGCGCAGGGCATGGTGAACGCGCAGGAGTCCGAGATCGATGTGATGGCGGACATGCTCAAGGAGCGGGGCGCGAAACCGCGTTCATAGCGCAGCCGCGGAGGGCCATAGAGGGTTTCCCCTCGGTCCTCATAGCGCGTTAACCCTCAAATGGCCTTGTCATTAGGTTAATTGGGCTCTTCTTGGGATTCGTATTCCCCTGGCATGAACGGTTCATCGAAAGAGTGGCCCCCGTCGAGTGATCCACTCGATACGAACCGCATACAGGGGGTTCCATGAGATCCAACCGCGCCACTCTGCGCGCCGGCGTGAGCATGGCAGCGACACTGCCCATGATCGCCGGCGCGCTGGCGCTCGGCATACCCGCGGCGCACGCCGCGGACACCCCGGCCCGGGACACTCTGGCCGGGACCAAGCCGGCGTGGGCCACGGCCAAGGCCGACAAGGGCGCCACGGCGGACAGTTCGAAGGTCTCCGCCCGCGTCTACCTCGCAGGCCGCGACGCGACCGGCCTCGCCGCGTACGCGAAGTCCGTCTCCGACCCCGACTCGGCGTCGTACGGCAAGTACCTGAGCGCGAAGCAGGCGCAGGCCCGCTTCGGCGCGACCGCTGCACAGGTCGCCGCGGTGAAGTCGTGGCTGACGTCGGCGGGCCTTGAGGTCACCGGGGTCGCGCAGCACTACGTCTCCGTCTCCGGTGACGTGGCCGCCGCCGAGAAGGCGTTCGGCACCTCGCTGCACAACTACGCCAAGGGCTCGAAGACCTACCGCGCGCCCGCGAAGACGGCCTCCGCCCCGGAGAGCCTGAACGGCGCCGTCCTGACCGTCACCGGCCTGGACAACGCCCCGCACAAGGCGACCCACAACGACCAGCTGCCCGGTCCGGGCGCCGTGTTCAAGAACTCCGGGCCGTTCTCCTCGTACTACGGCTCCAACATCGCGAGCACGCTGCCCGACGCGTACGGCGGGAAGATCCCGTACGCCGTCGAGGGCTACACCGGCAAGCAGTTGCGGGCCGCGTACGGCGCGGGCTCGTACACCGGCAAGGGGGTGCGTGTCGCCATCACCGACGCGTTCGCCTCGCCGACGATCGCCTTCGACGCGCAGACCTACGCGAAGAAGCACGGCGACGCCGCCTGGAAGACCGGCCAGCTGTCCCAGGTGCTGCCCAAGGACTACCGGTACACCGGCGCCGACGAGTGCGACGCCTCCGGCTGGTACGGCGAGGAGACCCTGGACGTCGAGGCCGTGCACGCGGTCGCGCCGGACGCGCAGGTCACGTACGTGGGCGCCTCCTCCTGCGTCGACGACGACCTGCTCGACTCGCTCAGCAAGATCGTCGACCAGCACCTCGCCGACATCGTCTCCAACTCCTGGGGCGACATCGAGGCCAACCAGACGCCGGACCTCGCGGCCGCCTACGACCAGGTCTTCCAGTTCGGCGCGGTCGAGGGCATCGGCTTCTACTTCTCCTCCGGCGACAACGGCGACGAGGTCGCCAACACCGGCACGAAGCAGGTCGACACCCCGGCCAACTCGGCGTGGGTGACGGCGGTCGGCGGTACGTCCCTCGCCGTCGGCAAGGGCGACAAGTACCTGTGGGAGACCGGCTGGGGCACCGAGAAGGCCGTGCTGTCCGCGGACGGCAAGAGCTGGACCAACTTCCCCGGCGCGTTCACCTCCGGCGCGGGCGGCGGCACCAGCAAGACCGTCGCCGAGCCCTTCTACCAGAAGGGTGTCGTCCCGGACGCGCTCGCCAAGGCCAACAACGCCTCCGGCAACCGTGTCGTCCCGGACATCTCCGCGATCGCGGACCCGAACACCGGGTTCAAGGTCGGCCAGACGCAGACCCAGGCGGACGGCACCGAGTCCTACAGCGAGTACCGCATCGGTGGTACGTCGCTGGCGGCGCCGGTCATCGCGGCGGTGCAGGCACTCGCCACGGAGGCGCGGGGCGGCAAGGCGATCGGCTTCGCCAACCCGTCGATCTACGCGAAGTACGGGTCGAAGGCGTACCACGACGTCACCGACAACCCGACGGGCTCCGGCCTGGCGGTCGCGCGCGTGGACTTCGTCAACGGCTACGACGCCACGGGCGGTCTGACGACGTCGGTGCGCTCCCTAGGCAAGGACAGCTCGCTGTCCGCGGTGAAGGGATACGACGACGTGACGGGCGTGGGCACGCCCGCGAACGGCTACGTCCAGTCGTTCCGCCGGCACTGAGGCCTCAGGACTGCTGAGACACCAGGGGTGGCGAGAGGTGACCGACACCTCTCGCCACCCCATCGCGTCTCTCTGACGATTACACTGGCCCCGTGCCTCCACTGAACTTCTGGTCGATCTATCAGCACGGGTTCGCGCGCGTGGCCGCCTGTACCGGTCACACGGTCATCGCCGACCCGCCCGCCAACGCCGAAGCGGTCCTGCGCCACGCGCGCCGGTGCGCCGAGGAAGGGGTCGCGGTCGCGGTCTTCCCGGAGATGGGACTGTGCGGCTACTCCATCGAGGACCTGCTGCTCCAGGACGCGCTGCTCGACGAGGTCGAGGCGGCCGTGGCGACCGTGGTGGAGGGCTCCGCCGAGCTGCTGCCGGTGCTGGTGGTCGGCGCCCCGCTGCGGCACCGCAACCGGATCTACAACTGCGCGGTGATCGTGCACCGCGGCCGGATCCTCGGGGTCGTACCGAAGTCGTACCCCCCGAACTACCGCGAGTTCTACGAGCGCCGCCAGATCGCCGACGGCTCCGACGAACGCGGCGGGACCATCCGCGTCGCCGGCGCGGAAGCCCCCTTCGGCGTGGACCTGCTCTTCGAGGCGGCGGACGTCCCCGGCCTCGTGCTGCACGCCGAGATCTGCGAGGACATGTGGGTGCCGGTGCCGCCCAGCGCCGAGGCCGCGCTCGCCGGCGCGACCCTGCTCGTCAACCTCTCCGGCAGCCCCATCACCGTCGGCCGGGCCGAGGACCGCAAGCTGCTGTGCCGCTCGGCGTCCGCACGCTGTCTCGCGGCGTACGTCTACGCGGCGGCCGGCCTCGGCGAGTCCACGACCGACCTGTCCTGGGACGGCCAGGCGATGGTCTACGAGAACGGCGTGCTGCTCGCCGAGACCGAGCGGTTCCCGCTGGGTGACGAGTACGCGGTCGCCGACGTCGACCTGGATCTGCTGCGGCAGGAGCGGGCCCGCATGGGCACGTTCGACGACAACCGGCGCACCCACCGGGCCCGGACCGCCGACTTCCGCACGGTCTCCTTCGAACTCGACCCGCCCCTCACCGACCTGGGCCTCAAGCGCCGCCTGGAACGCTTCCCGTTCGTCCCGGCCGACGCCGACCGGCTCGCCCAGGACTGCTTCGAGGCCTACAACATCCAGGTCCAGGGCCTCCAGCAGCGCCTCGCGTCGATCGGCGGCGCCAAGGTCGTCATCGGGGTCTCCGGCGGCCTCGACTCCACACACGCCCTGATCGTCGCCGCCCGCGCGATGGACCGGGCGGGGCGCCCGCGCACCGACATCCTCGCCTGGACCCTGCCCGGCTTCGCCACCAGCGACCACACCAAGGACAACGCCCACGCGCTGATGCGGGCGCTCGGGGTCACCGCGGCGGAACTGGACATCACGCCGACCGCCCGTCTGATGCTCAAGGAGATGGACCACCCCTTCGCCTCCGGCGAGCCGGTGTACGACGTCACCTTCGAGAACGTGCAGGCCGGTCTGCGCACCGACTACCTCTTCCGGCTCGCCAACCAGCGCGGCGGCATCGTGCTCGGCACGGGTGACCTCTCCGAGCTGGCCCTGGGCTGGTCCACGTACGGCGTGGGCGACCAGATGAGCCACTACAACGTCAACTCCGGTGTGCCGAAGACGCTGATCCAGCATCTGATCCGGTGGGTCATCAGCAGCGGGCAGTTCGACGAGGAGACCGGGAAGATCCTCGCCGCGATCCTCGACACGGAGATCAGTCCCGAGCTGGTGCCGGGTGAGGAGATGCAGTCGACGGAGTCGAAGATCGGGCCGTACGCCCTGCACGACTTCACGCTCTTCCATGTCCTGCGGTACGGGTTCCGGCCGTCGAAGATCGCGTTCCTGGCATGGCATGCGTGGCACGACGCGGGGGGTGGGGCCTGGCCGCCTGGGTTCCCCGAGGCCAAGCGGGTCGCCTACGACCTCGGGGAGATCCGGAAGTGGCTGGAGGTGTTCTGCCGGCGGTTCTTCGGGTTCGCGCAGTTCAAGCGGTCGGCCATGCCGAATGGGCCGAAGGTGTCGGCGGGGGGTTCGTTGTCTCCTCGGGGTGACTGGAGGGCGCCTTCGGACAGTTCGGCTCGGGCTTGGTTGCGGGATCTGGAGCGGTTCGAGCTGTAGTACGCCGGGGGCTGCCGGCTCTGCTCGCCGAGGAGTTGCGGGGTGGGTGCAGTACCGGGCGGCTGGTCGAGGGGTTGTGGCACGGTCGCAGTTCGGGGCCGATGTGGTCGCCAGTACGCCCACCGGGTACCGGCTGGACCTGACGGAGGCTCAAGTCGACTCCTCCGCGCTGTTGTTGTGCGAGGCGGCCAGTGCCTCGCGGGGCTGAAGCCGCGAGGCGACAGGGCTGAAGCCGAAGAAGGGGCGCCCGGCGATCACCGGGCGCCCCTTCACGTCGTACGACCACTCAGTTCCGTACCGCCGCCGCCACCTGTTCCGGCAGATGCCCGGCCACCACCCGCTCCCGGACGACGGACGACGGGGCCGCCCGCCTCCGGTCGACCGCGTACGCCGCCCCCGCGACCCCGAGTCCCAGGACCGCGAGGCCCGCGCCCGCGATCGCCGGGGAGGTGACCCCGAAGCCGGCCGCCAAGGCGAGGCCGCCGATCCACGCGCCGCCGGCGTTGGCCAGGTTGAAGGCGGCCTGGTTGGCGGAGGAGGCCAGGGAGGGGGCGGAGGAGGCCTTTTCCATGACCATCAGCTGGAGGGGGGAGCCGGTGATGAAGGCGGCGATGCCCAGGAGGATCACCGCCAGGGCCGCGCTCCACTCCGTGGACATCAGGAGCGGGAACAGGGCGAGGACGACTACCAGCGAGGTCAGGCCGCCGAACAGCGTGCCCCGCATCGCGTGGTCCGCGAGCCGGCCGCCCACGAGGTTGCCGATCGTCGCGCCGACGCCGAACAGGGCGAGCAGGAGCGTCACGCTGGCCTCGGCGAAGCCGGCGGAGTCGGTGAGCATCGGTGTGATGTAGCTGTACGCGGCGAAGAGCGCGCCGAAGCCCGCGACGGTCGTGCCGAGGGCCAGCCACACCGGGACGGACTTCAGGGCCGCCAGCTCACCGCGCAGGCCGGAGCTCGAAGCCGCCGCCACCCTGTCGTGCGGGATCAGCCACGCGAGCGCGGCGATGGCCGCGAGGCCGATCGCGCTCACGCCCAGGAACGTCGCGCGCCAGCCCATGTGCTGTCCCATGAGCGTGGCGACCGGCACGCCCGCGATGTTGGCGACGGTCAGGCCGAGGAACATCAGGGAGACGGACCGGGCCTTGCGCTCCGGCGCGACCATGTTGGTGGCGACGACCGCGCCGACGCCGAAGAAGGCGCCGTGCGGCAGTCCGCTGACGAAGCGGGCGACGAGCAGCCAGTCGTGGTCGGGGGCGAACGCGGAGGCCGCGTTGCCGGCGATGAACAGCGCCATCAGCCCGATGAGGACACTACGGCGGGACATGCGCGCGGTGACGGCGGCGAGCAGCGGGGCGCCGATGACGACGCCCAGCGCGTAGGCCGAGACGAGGTGTCCTGCGGTGGGGAGGGAGATGCCGAGGTCCGCCGCGACGTCGGGCAGCAGGCCCATCATCACGAACTCGGTGGTGCCGATACCGAAGGCGCCCACCGCGAGGGCGAGCAGGGCCAGGGGCATGGAAAGCCTTTCAGGGTTGTTCCGCGGCGCTTATGTTCACCTGCGGAACAAAGCCTCTCGGGCCCAGTATTCCAGACGGTTACGAGGACGTGTCGACCTTCACACGGGCAGCCAGCGGAAGGTGGTCGCTGCCCGTCTCCGGCAGCGTCCACGAGCTCTCCGGCTCGACGCCCCGCACCAGGATCTGGTCGATCCGCGCCATCGGGAACGACGCCGGCCAGCTGAACCCGAACCCGCTGCCGGCCGCGCCCTGCGTGGAGCGCATCTGGGCGGTCACCGCGTTGAGCGCGCGGTCGTTCATCGTGCCGTTGAGGTCGCCGAGCAGCACGACCCTCGTCAGCGGCTCGTCGGCGATGGCCTCACCGAGGGCGTCGGCGCTCTTGTCGCGCTGCCGGGCGGTGAACCCGGCCTCCATCTTCACGCGCACCGACGGGAGGTGGGCGACGTACACCGCGACCTGCCCCTTCGGCGTGGTCACCGTGGCCCGCATGGCGCGGGTCCAGCCCAGTTTGATGTCGACGGGCTCGATCCCGGTGAGCGGGTACTTGCTCCACAGCCCGACCGTGCCCTGCACCGAGTGGTACTTGTACGCCCCCGCCAGCGCCTTCTCGTACGTCGGCACCGCGGCCGAGGTCAGCTCCTCCAGCGCCAGCACGTCCGCGCCCGACGCGGCCACGTCACGGGCGGTGCCGGACGGGTCGGGGTTGTCGGCGTTGACGTTGTGCGTGGCCACCGTGAGGTCGCCGCCGGAGCCGGTCTTGTCGGTGAGCAGACCGCCGAAGAGGTTGAGCCAGACGATCGCCGGGAGCAGTACCGCGATCAGGGCGGTCGCCGACTTCCGTACCAGGCCGAGGATCAGCAGCACCGGCACGAGGAGGCCCAGCCAGGGCAGGAAGGTCTCGGTCAGGCTGCCGAGGTTGCCGATCCGGTTCGGGATCCGCGAGTGCAGCAGCATCACCAGCGCGAGGAGCACCGCGACGGCGGCGAGGACGAGACCGCGGCGCCAGATTCTCGGATCGCCGCGCCATCCGGTGAGCAGTCGGTCGAGCAGGCGCCGGAGCCTGGAGCCCTGGCGCTCGGGTCCCGAGCCGCCGTTGTCCGTCTCCTCCATGTACGCCTGCTGCGCCATACCGCGTCGCCTCACTGCCTGCCGTGCATCCGTCCGTCCCCCAGTCACAAGACCCTAGGGGATGATCGGTTCCGTTCTCGCCGTCCCATGACGACCGTACCCGTACGAGCACGAACAAGTCGCCGCGGGTAGTTCCGGTCGCGGCGGGAGAAAGCGCGCTCTGTGACGAAACGCGCACACGAGGGCTACGGGGTTGTCGAACTGACGGACGGTGAGCTGACGGGACGTAGGCCTTGGAGCAGGGTGTCCACGATCTCCTCGGACAGGCCGTCGTGGAGGGGGGCGTCCGGGCGCATGACGGCACGCAGCAACATGGGGCCCACGAAGATGTCGTTGAGCAGTTCGACGTCGACGTCCGTACGCAGTTCACCGTTCAACTGGCCGCGGAGCAGCACCTCCATGCCGAGCCGTCGCCGGGGCGCGATGACGAGGTTGTGGTACGCCTCCCAGATCTTCGGGCTGCTCTTCATCTGGGCGTGCACGTTGTGCAGGATCGCCGAGGAACGGCTGACCAGCCCGCGCTGCCGCAGCGTCTCCAGGAGGACGACCAGGTCGTCCCGCATGGAGGTGCCGGGGAGGGCCGGGTCCGGGGGTTCGGCGCTGCGGATGACCTCGACGAAGAGCTCCTCCTTGCCGCGCCAGCGACGGTAGATCGTCGCCTTCCCGACGCCCGCGGTACGGGCGATGCGCTCGATGGACAGCTCCGCGAGCGGCACGCCCTCCTCCAGGAGTTTCACCACCCCCTCGACGATGGCGCGCTCCACGGCCTCGCTGCGGGGGCGGCCCCGCACGGGGCCCGAGTGCCCGGGGTGGCCTTCGGCGAGGCTGCTCACGTCGGTGGATCCCTTCTGTCTGCTGGGAGGATTCTCTCCCGGCCCGCTCCCCCGGCTACTCCACTCCCCCCGCTGCTGGGCCGGTCCGGCCGCCCGGCTGGGTGGCCAGTCGACTGGTCCGGCTCACCCACCTGGTCGGCCAGCCCGGCTCGCCGGCCGGCCCCGCCCCGACGACCGCCCTGCCACCCGCTCGGCCTGCTGGTCGGCGGCCCGGCTGCTCAGCCGGTTGCCCCGTCCACGGGCCCGCCCGCACTGCCACCAGACCGCCCCGACCGCCCGGCGCCAAGGTGACCCGACTGCCTCGGCCGCCAAGGTGACCGCCTGCCCCGGTCGCCAAGGTGACCCGGCGCCCGGCCGATCCGCCCGCTCCGCTACTCCGTCGCCGCGACCAGCTCCCGTCCCTCCTCGTCCTTGTCCGCCGCCGGTGTCCGTCCCGGCAGGAACAGGGCGCAGACGATGGCGCCGATGACCGCGACGCCCGCTCCCCACAGTGCGGTGATGTGCATGGCGTGCAGGAAGGCGTCGTGGGCGGGGGCGATGAGGGCCTTGCCCTGGGGGCCGAGCTTCTCGGCGACGCCGAGGGTGGCCTCGATGGACTCGCCCGCGGTGTGGCGGGCGCCGGCCGGGAGCAGGCCGAGCTTGTCCTCGATGCCGTTGCGGTAGGCGGTGGAGAGGACCGAGCCGAGGACGGCGATGCCGAGGGCGCCGCCGACCTGGCGGAAGGTGTTGCTGAGCGCGGAGGCGGAACCGGCCTTCTCGCGGGGCAGGGCCTGCATGATGACGACGCTCACCGGGGTCATGATGTGCGCCATGCCGACACCCATGAGGAAGAAGACGACCTCCAGGATCCAGATCGGGGTGTCCGACTCGAACCCGGCGAACGCGGCGAGCGTCGCGGCGATGACGAGCAGCCCGGCCGTGGTGGTGGCCCGGTTCCCGAAGCGGTCGACGAGCAGCCGGGCGCGCGGCGCGAAGATCATCTGGGCGGCGGCCAGCGGCAGCATCAGCAGACCGGTCTGGAGCGGCGAGTAGCCGCGCACGCTCTGGGTGTAGAAGACCGAGAAGAAGGTGACGCCCATCAGCGCGAAGAAGACCAGCGCGATGGCGGCGATCGCCGCGGAGAACACCTTGTTCTTGAAGTAGGTGACGTCGATGGACGGGTGGTCGCTGCGCTTCTCGAACACCACGAACGCGACGAGCACGGCGAGACCGGCGCCGATGGTCGACAGCACGGCCGGGTCGGTGAAGTCGGCGAGCTGGCCGCCCTTGATGATGCCGTAGACCAGCAGGACCAGGCCGACGACGGACAGCACGACACCGATGGGGTCGATACGGCCGGGGTTCGGGTCCCGGGAGTCGGGCACCAGCCACAGCATCAGCGCGAGGGCGAGCAGCACGATCGGGACGTTGATGAGGAAGACGGACCCCCACCAGAAGTGGTCGAGGAGGACACCGCCGGTGATCGGCCCGATGGCGATGGCGAGCCCGACGCCGCCGGCCCAGATGCCGATGGCCTTGGGCTGCTCCTCGCGCTCGAAGACGTTCATGAGGACGGCGAGGGTGGCGGGCATCACGAAGGCGGCGCCCAGACCCATCACGGCCCGGAAGGCGATGAGCTCGGTCGGGGACCCGGCGGTCGCGGCGAGCGCGGAGCCGATGCCGAACACGGCGAGCCCGCCGAGCAGCACCCGCTTGCGCCCGAGCCGGTCACCGAGCAGCCCGGCGCTGAACAGCAGGCCCGCGAAGACGAGGGTGTAGGCGTTGATCGCCCATTCCAGCTCGCTCTGGGTGGCGCCCAGACCGGTGGGGGCGGGGGTCGAGATCGTCTTGATCGCGACGTTCAGGATCGAGTTGTCGAGCACCACGATCAGCAGGCTCAGCATCAGCACGCCGAGGATCGCCCAGCGGCGTCGGTGCACGGCTTCCGGAATCCGGGGACCGGCGAGTGCGGGGTCGGCAGGAGAAGTCATACGGCCGAGCGTAGACCCATTTCGATACGGCACCGTCTCGTATCGGAATTCTTTACGGAGACCTTAAGAACAGACCTAGGGCGGTGGACGTACGCCGCTCGACGCGTGACCCAAGTCCCGCGCCCCGGTCTGGCCGCGCGTGACACGAGGTGCCACCATGGAGGTGATCCGGGGACGCCGTCAGGGCGCCTCGAGATGACGTGTTAGGAGCCGTTCCATGACGCAGCTTTCGGCTGCCCAGACTGTCCAGGACAGGCCCTCCGACGGCAGCAGCAAGGCGCTGTACGGGGGGAAGGGCACACGCCGTATCACGGTTCGCGACATCGCCCTCGCCAAGGAGCGGGGCGAGAAGTGGCCCATGCTCACCGCGTACGACGCGATGACCGCGTCCGTCTTCGACGAGGCCGGCATCCCGGTCATGCTCGTCGGGGACTCCGCGGGCAACTGTCACCTCGGGTACGAGTCGACCGTGCCCGTCACCCTCGACCAGATGACGATGCTCTCGGCTGCCGTGGTCCGCGGCACCTCCCGCGCCCTCATCGTCGGCGACCTCCCCTTCGGCTCGTACCAGGAGGGCCCGGTCCAGGCCCTGCGCTCCGCGACCCGGCTGATCAAGGACGCCGGGGTCGGCGCGGTCAAGCTGGAGGGCGGCGAGCGCTCCTACGACCAGATCCGGCTGCTGGTCGAGGCCGGCATCCCGGTCATGGCCCACATCGGGCTCACCCCGCAGTCCGTCAACGCCATGGGCTACCGCGTCCAGGGGCGCGGCGAGGAGGCGGCCGCGCAGCTGCTGCGCGACGCGAAGGCCGTGCAGGACGCGGGCGCCTTCGCGGTCGTCCTTGAGCTGGTCCCGGCGGAGCTGGCGGCCGAGGTGACCCGGACCCTGCACATCCCGACGGTCGGCATCGGCGCCGGCGCGGAGACGGACGCGCAGGTCCTCGTGTGGACCGACATGCTCGGTCTGACCGGCGGACGGGTCCCGAAGTTCGTGAAGCAGTACGCCAATCTCCGTGAGGTCATGGGGAACGCGGCGAAGGCGTTCGCGGAGGACGTGGTGGGAGGGACCTTCCCGCTGGAGGAGCACAGCGTCCACTAGGTCCACTAGAGCCACTGTGGCACCGAAGCAGCCCCGCCGATCTTCCCCCGCCGGCGGGGCTGCTGCCGTTCGTCGGGGGGCGTCGGGGGTTTGTCGGTGGCGCCGTACGGCTGTCGGTGACGTGTCGGTGGTTTGTCGGTGGGGCCTGACACCGTCTTGCCCATGACGCGAATCGACAAGAACCCCATCGGCGCAGACATCGCCGTGACCGTGCGGGGGCTGGTGAAGCACTACGGCGAGACCAAGGCGCTCGACGGTGTGGACCTGGATGTGCGGGAGGGCACCGTGATGGGTGTTCTCGGGCCGAACGGCGCCGGAAAGACCACCCTGGTCCGCATCCTGTCCACGCTGCTGGCACCCGACGCCGGACAGGCCACCGTCGCCGGCTACGACGTCGTACGGCAGCCCCGGCAGCTCAGGCGGGTCATCGGACTCACCGGGCAGTACGCCTCCGTGGACGAGAAGCTCCCCGGCTGGGAGAACCTGTACATGATCGGACGGCTGCTCGATCTGCCCCGCAAGGAGGCCCGCCTCAGGGCCGACGAGCTGCTGGAGCGGTTCTCGCTCACCGACGCCGCCAGGCGCCCCGCGAGCACGTACTCCGGCGGTATGCGGCGGCGGCTCGACCTCGCCGCCTCCATGATCGGGAGCCCCGCCGTCCTCTTCCTCGACGAACCGACCACCGGGCTCGACCCGCGCACCCGCAACGAGGTGTGGGACGAGGTCAAGCGGATGGTCGGGGACGGGGTCACCGTCCTGCTCACCACCCAGTACATGGAGGAGGCCGAGCAGCTCGCCGACGAGCTGACCGTCGTGGACCGCGGCAAGGTCATCGCGGGCGGCGGGATCGAGGAGCTGAAGGCGAAGGTCGGCGGACGGACGCTGCGCGTGCGGCCCGTGGACCCGCTCCAGCTGCGGCCGCTCGCCGCCCACCTCGACGGCCTCGGCATCACCGGCCTCGCCACCACCACCCTGGACGCCGACGCCGGCTCCGTGCTGGTGCCGATCCTCAGTGACGAGCAGCTGACCGCCGTGGTCGGCGCGGTCACCGCGCGCGGCATCACCCTCTCCGCCATCACCACCGAACTCCCCAGCCTGGACGAGGTGTTCCTGTCCCTCACCGGCCACAAGGCGAGCGCCCCGCAGGACGCCGTACCGGCCGACGACCGCGAGGAGGTCGCCGTATGAGCGCCGCCACGATCCCCGACACCACCGCCGCCGACGACGTCCGGATCCCGCTGCGCGGGCATCTGCGGCACACCGGCGCCCTGATCCGCCGCAATCTGCTGTGGATCCGGCAGGACCCGGAGTCGATGGCCGACGCCGTGCTGATGCCGGTCATCTTCACCCTGCTGTTCGTGTTCGTCTTCGGCGGCTCGATCGGACAGGCGCTGGGCGGCGGTCAGGACCAGTATGTGCAGTACGTGATCCCCGGCATGATCGCGATGATGAGCATGACGCTGTCGCAGGGCGTCGGCACCGGGTTCAGCCAGGACTTCAACTCCGGTGTCATGGACCGCTTCCGGTCCCTGCCGATCGGGCGCGGCTCGGTGCTCTTCGCGAAGATCTCGGTGGAGCTGCTGCGGATGCTGTTCGCGACCGCCATCCTCATGGGCGTCGCCGTGGCGGTGGGGTTCGACATCACCAACTGGCCAGGACTGCTCGCGACCGTGGCGCTGTCCACCGCGTTCGCCTCGTCGATCATGTGGGTGTTCCTCACCCTCGGCGTGGTGATGAAGAGCGCGCAGTCGGTGCAGGCGATGGGCTTCCTGGTGCTGTTCCCGTTGCAGTTCGGCTCGTCGATCTTCGCGCCGACCGGTTCGATGCCGGGCTGGCTCCAGGCCTTCACCGACTACAACCCGCTGTCCACGCTCGCCGACGCGGCGCGCGGACTGATGGTGGGCGGTCCGGTCGCGCACGACCTGTGGGTGACGCTCGGCTGGTCGGTGGCGATCACGGCGGTCATGGCGCCGGTCGCGATCCACAAGTTCAAGTCCAAGAGCTGACGTTCACCTCGCCGGTGCGTGCCGGACGGCGGACATCAGACCAGGGCGGCGGCCTCCCCGGGGGAGAGGGCGCCGCCCTCCGTGTGCGCGGCCTCGTACGCCTCGTCGCCGAGTGCGGCGCGCGCGTGCCGCTCGGCGCCGCCGAACGCCTCGCGTTCGATGGACGTCGCCACATGGCCGGGCGGCAGCGCGGCGCGCGCGGCGCCCAGGATCCGGGCGGCGTCCCGGGCCCGGGCCCCGCCGTCGGCCGCGGCCAGCGCGGTCGCCGCGATGGCCAGGTACAGGGGCCGCATGAACGGGGCGATGGCCTCGGACAGCGGGTCGTCGGCCTTGGCGAGGGCCTGCCGGACCTTGTCAAGACAGGCCTCGTAGCAGCCGTCCATCGCCTCCAGCCAGGCCTCCGAGCCGAGGATGAAGGCGTCGAAGACGATGAAGTGGGCGATCCTGAACTCCTCGCGCAGCAGCCGCAGTTGCTCGCGCGCCTCCGGGATGCGGCCGGTCAGGGCGAGATGTCCGGCGAGGAACATCCGGGCGGCGGGCGTGGCCTCGTTGACGGAGCCGTCCCGCCGGTCGATCACCTCGCGCAGGAGCCGTTCGGCCCGCTCGCCCTGGCCCGCCTCCATGAGCGCGCTGCCGAGCCGGGCCTTGAGCACGGCGTTCTGGGCGCGGGCGCCGAGCCGGTCGGCCTGTTCCATCGCCGCCTCGTAGTCGGCGGCGGCGTCCAGATAGGCGCCCGAGCGTTCCCGGGCCTCGCCGCGCGCGGAGAGCGCCTCCGCGGTGCCCCAGGCGTCCCCGAGGGTCTGGAAGAGCTCCAGCGCCTCGTCGGCGTCGCGGGCCGCGTCGCCCGCCCAGTCGGCCCGGTTGGCGAGGATGTTGGCGCGGATCTGGAGGGTGCCGGCGAGCTCCCACTCCATGCCGGGTGTCCTGCGGCAGGTGTCGACGGCGGCGTCGAGGATCCCGGCCAGCCGCTCCACGCCGCCGCTCAGCATCACGGCGTAGAACCAGAGCATGCCCGGGGGACGGCAGACCTGCGGCAGGCCGGGTTCGTAGACCTGGGTGATGGTGTGCAGCTTGGCCTTGGCCTCCGGGCTCTCCCAGGCCTCCAACTCGGTGTCCATGCAGGCCAGATGGGCGAGATGGATGCCGCGCCGGGCCTCGACGAGCGCCTCGCCGGTCAGCGGGGGCGGTGTGTCGGTGCTGCGCCGGTGGACCGGGGCCGCGCGGCGCACCGGTTCGGTGAACGGGTCGGGGCCGAGGGCCATGATCTCGGAGTACCAGTTGCGGGCCTCGATGCGGACGTCGCGGATCTGCCAGTACCAGGCCAGCGACAGCCCCAGGGAGAGCGCCTCCTGCTCGTCGCGCTCGGCGACGGCGTGCCGCAGGGCGGTGCGCAGGTTCTCGTACTCGCGCTCCAGCAGTTCGATCGCGGTGCGCTGGTGCGGGCCGCGCAGCAACGGGTCGGTGGTGCGGGCGAGTTCGCGGTAGTACGTCAGATGCGCGCGCTCGGCGTCCTTGCGCAGCCCGGTCTCGTCGAGGCGTTCGCCCGCGTACTCGGCGACGGTCTCCAGGAGCCGGTAGCGCATGCCGCCGCCGTCCGAAGGGGCGGCGACGACAAGGGACTTGTCGACGAGCGAGCCCAGCGCCTCCAGGGCGAGGGGTCCGCAGACGGCCTCGGCGGCGGCGAGTTCGCAGCCGCCCGCGAAGACCGACAGCCGCCGCAGCACGTCCCGTTCGTCCTCGTCGAGGAGTTCCCAGGACCAGTCGACGACGGCCCGCAGGGTCTGCTGGCGGGGCAGGACGGTACGGCTGCCGGAGGTGAGCAGCCGGAACCGGTCGTCGAGCCGGTCCGCGATCTGACGCGGCGTCAACATCCGTAGCCGGGCGGCCGCGAGCTCGATGGCGAGGGGCAGACCGTCGAGCCGCCGGCAGACCTCGGCGCATGCCTCCGGGTCGTCCTCGACCGTGAACCCGGGCCGGGCCGCGGCCCCTCGGTCGGCGAACAGCCGCAGTGCGACGGGCTCGGGCAGCGGGTCGACGGGCCGCAGCAACTCCCCCGGTACGCCTAGGGGTTCGCGGCTGGTGGCCAGCACCGTGAGCCGCGGGCAGCGCGCCAGCAGCTCCGCGACGAGCCGGGCGGCGGCCTCGACGACATGCTCGCAGTTGTCGAGGATCAGCAGCATCCGGCGGTTCCCGCAGTGCTCGGCGAGCCGCTCGACGGGGTCGGCGTGCCGCTCGTTCCCGGCCCGCATCGCCTCCGCGCCCGCCCCGTACAGCACGGTCTCCCGGGCACCGACGGCGGTGAGCACCGCGTCCGGCACCCCCTCCGGGTCCTCGACGGGAGCGAGCTCGGCCAGCCACACCCCGTCCCGCACGCCATCCCGCACCGCCTCGGCCGCCTCCTGCGACAACCGCGTCTTCCCCGCCCCACCGGGCCCCAGCAAGGTCACCAGCCGCGCCACCCCGAGATCCCCCCGGATGGCATCGATGTCGCCCTCCCGCCCGACGAAGGAGGTGAGCCGGGCGCGGAGGTTGCCCAGAGGGGCGGGGGGTGCGCCGGCGCCGCCGACGGGCTCGGCGAGGGGGCCGCGCGGGCGTGGGCCGCCGGGGACGAGGGGGTGGGCGGCAGCCCGCGCACCCGCCCCCGGCGCGGTCGAGGTGTGGCCGGCGGACGGGGCAGCGCTCCCGGGCCGGGCGGTCGGCCGCGCTTCCGTCTCTCGCCGATCCCCCTCCGCGGCCGCGTCGGCCCCGGGGCGTCCCCAAGCCCCCGGCATGCCCGAGTCCCGCCCCCTCGGCCGCAGCAACTCCCCGTGCAGCGCGCGCAGTTCCGGGCCCGGGTCCGTGCCCAGCTGGTCGGCCAGGACCTGGCGTACGTCCTCGTAGGCGGCCAGTGCCTCCGCCGTGCGGCCCGCGTCGCGGAGGGCGCGGAGGCGGAGGGACTGGAGGGGTTCGTCGAGGGGGTGGGTGTCACAGAGGGCGGTCAGTTCGGGGAGGGACTGTTCGCCGTGGCCGAGGGCGAGCGCGGCGGTGTGGCGGGCGCGCAGGGCGTCGAGGTGCCGGGTCTCCCAGCGGGCCGCCTCGGCGGTGCGGTCGGGCAGGTCGGCGAGGGCGGGGCCGCGCCACAGGGCGAGGGCGTCGTCGAGGACGATCGCCGCCTTCGCCGGGTCACCGTCGGCCAGCGCGCGCGTGCCCTCACCGGTCAGCCGCCCGAAGCGGTGCAGGTCGATCTCGTCGGGCGCGGCCACGAGGCGGTAGCCGCCGTCCACGGAGGCGACCGCGTCCGCGCCGAGGGCCCGCCGCAGCCGGCCCACCAGCGCCTGCAACGCGCCCGGCGCGTCCGCCGGCGGTTCGTCGCCCCACACCTCGTCGACCAGCAGGCTCGCGGCGACCGTACGGCCGGGCCGCAGCGCGAGCACGGTCAGCAGGGCACGCAGCCGCGCCCCGCCGAGGGGCAGCGGGGTGCCGTCGGGACGGAGTACCTGGGTGGTGCCGAGGATGCGATAGCGCACGGGGTCCATTGTCTCTGGTGGATTCGGGGCCGGTCACGGGGTTACGGACGTGGGCGGGTCATCCCCGTTCGTCCGCCGGGGCCGGACACCGTGCTGAAGGTCTCCAGCAGTGCCGCAAGCGAGTCCGCGTCGATGCCGTCGGTCTCCGCGCCGGGCGGGGCGTCCTTCGGCAGACCGCTCGCCTCGCGGACGGCGTACGAGAGCCAGGAGTCGGTGCCCGGCACGTCGAGGGTCACCACCGCGCCCGCGCCCCTGAGCCGGCGGTCCCCCGCCTCCTTGTCCCCGAACCACTTCGGACACGTCCCCACCGCCTTCAGCGACCGCTCCCCCGGAACCGGCTCCCACGCCCCGGCCCCCGACGCCGACCGCGCGTACGCCTGCGTCAGCACCTGCACGGACCGTACCCGCCCGCGCGCCTCGGGCAGCTTCGCCCCGTGCGTCTCGACGGTCAGCAGCCCGACGAGCCGCATCCACTCCCCGGCCCGTTCCTGTACGGCGACCACGAGCCCGTTCTCGTCCCGCAGCACCCCGTCCGCCACCGGCCCCGCGACCTTGGTCAGCTGGTCGTGCCAGCCCCCGCCCAGCGTCTCGCCTTCCGTCACCAGCAGCAGCGGCCAGCCGACCTCGTCCCCGACCGAGAACGGCGTACCGCAGCATTCCATCTGCCAGTCCTCGTAGAACACGTGCCAAAGTCCCATGACCCCACCTTCCATGGAACCGACGACCCACCGCGAGACGTTTTCGTCGTACGCCCGGTACCGTCGGGCAGTCCCACAGCGTGTACGAGAGTCGGGGAGCCCCATGACCACCACAGCCGCCCGCAACAGCGACCGGCGGATCAGCCCCGTCTTCGTGGGCATCCTGGCCGTCACCGCGGTGACCGGCTGGGCCACCTGGACCGGCTTCGCCGAGCAGCCGGGCGTGGCCGTGTTCCTGTTCGTGACGGCGGCGTGGATCGTGTCCCTGTGTCTGCACGAGTACGCACACGCGCGTACGGCGCTGCACAGCGGTGACATCACGGTGGGCTCGAAGGGGTACTTGAGCCTGAACCCTCTCGCCTACACCCACGCCCTGCTGAGCATCATCCTGCCCGTCCTCTTCGTGATCATGGGCGGGATCGGTCTCCCCGGCGGCGCCGTCTTCATCGAGCGCGGCCGGATCCGGGGCCGGTGGAAGCACAGCCTGATCTCGGCGGCGGGACCCTTGACGAACGTGCTGTTCGCGATCGTCTGCACGGCCCCGTTCTGGCTGGACGCCCTGGACGGCGTGCCCGCGGACTTCCGGTCCGCGCTGGCCTTCCTCGCCCTGTTGCAGGTGACGGCCGCGATCCTGAACTTCCTGCCGGTTCCGGGCCTGGACGGCTACGGCGTCATCGAGCCCTGGCTGTCGTACAACGTCAAGCGGCAGGTCGAGCCGTTCGCACCGTTCGGTCTGCTGTTCGTGTTCGCGCTGCTGTGGGTGCCGTCGGTCAACGCGGTGTTCTTCGACATGGTCGACGCGGTCCTGCGGGGACTCGGCGTCAGCGAGTGGGACACCTCGTCCGGCTGGAGCCTCTACCGGTTCTGGTGAGCCGCGCCGCGCTTGAAGTAGTACCAGCACATGTTGCTCGACAGCCCCGCGAGCAGCACCCACACGACGCCGAGCCAGCTGCCCTGGGCGAAGGACACGATCGCCGCGGCGACGGCGAGGAGGCAGACGATCAGGGCGTAGAGGGCGAGGCGGGGCATGGTCGCTCGGCTTTCGGATCGGGGGGACACTGCGCTGTTACGGCGTCCAGTGTCCCCCATCCCCTCAGACGTCGGTGACGCGCAGGCCCGCATGGGCCTTGTAGCGGCGGTTCACGGAGATCAGGTTGGCGACCAGGGACTCGACCTGGTGGGCGTTGCGCAGCCGGCCGGAGAAGACACCGCGCATGCCGGGGATGCGGCCGGCGAGGGCCTGGACGATCTCGACGTCCGCCCGCTCCTCGCCCAGCACCATCACATCGGTGTCGATCTCGTCGATCTCCGGGTCCTGGAGGAGGACGGCCGACAGGTGGTGGAAGGCGGCGGTGACCCGGGAGTCGGGGAGGAGGGCCGCGGCCTGCTCGGCAGCGCTGCCTTCCTCGGGCTTCAGGGCGTAGGCGCCCTTCTTGTCGAAGCCGAGCGGGTTGACGCAGTCGACGACCAGCTTCCCGGCCAGTTCCTCGCGCAGCGACTCCAGCGTCTTGCCGTGGCCGTCCCACGGTACGGCGACGATCACGATGTCGCTGCGGCGCGCGGTCTCGGCGTTGTCGGCGCCCTCGACGCCGTGGCCGAGCTCGTCGGCGGCGGCCTGGGCGCGGTCGGCGGCGCGGGAGCCGATGATCACCTTCTGGCCGGCCTTGGCCAGCCGGTAGGCGAGGCCCTTGCCCTGCGGGCCGGTGCCGCCGAGCACGCCGACGACGAGTCCGGAGACGTCGGGAAGGTCCCAGGGGTCCTTCGCGGGGGCCTTCTGTGCACTGTCGGTAGAGGTCATGGGCCGACTTTACGTGCGCCCCGCGCGCCCCGGCCGGTCAGGTGAGCCGCGTCACGGGCACCCTCCGGAAGACGATCCGCTCGTAGGCGCCGAAGTCGCCGGTCTCGTAGAGGAGTCCGACGGTGCCGGTGTCGATACGGACCAGGTCGGAGTAGGCGGCGGGCAGCCCGTCGGTGGTGTAGCGGGCGCGCCAGGTGGTGCCGCCGTCGGTGGAGGCGCGGACGGTCATCAGGGCGCGGCCGCCGGGGAAGGCGGGGCCGGAGAAGAGGAGTACGTCGGGGTCGCGGAGCTGGAGCAGGCTGCCTTCGCAGACGGGCCCGTCGAGGCCCGCCTGGGGGCGGAAGGGGGTGTGGAGGGTCCTTCCGCCGTCCTTGGAGTGGGCGTCGGCGCGGTTGCCAGGGGACGGGGAGTCGTTGCGGGTGTTGAAGTAGACGCGCCCGTCGGGGAGTTCGGCGCCGGTGGTCTCGTTGACGTTGACGTACCCGTCGGTGTTCTCGTCGACGTAGCCGAGGGACCAGGTCTCGCCCCGGTCGTCGCTGAGGAGGCAGTGGCCGCTGTTGTACTTGGCCTCGTTGCCGATGTCGGTACCGCTGGGCGGGAGGGTGTGGTTGGCGGGCACGACGACCCGCCCGGTGCCGAGTTGGAGGGCATGCCCGGGAGTGGTGGCATACCAGCGCCAGCCGTTCCTCTTCACGGACTTGGTGATCTCACGCGGCCTCGACCACGTCACCCCCTCGTCGTCACTGTGCTGCACCCACACCCGCCGCCCGTCGGCCTCACTGACCTTGCCGCGCAGGATGGCGTCCTCGCTGGCGGAGGCGGCGGAGCGGATGTGGACGAGGAGGACGCGGCCGGTGTCGAGGACGACGGGGGCGGGGTTGCCGGCGAGGTCGGTGCCATTGCTCGCGGCGACCGTGAGGGGACCCCAGGTGCGGCCGCCGTCGGTCGAGCGCTTGAGGGCGATGTCGATGTGCCCGTGATCGCGGGCGGAGTCGACCCGCCCCTCACAGAAGGCGAGGAGCGCGCCCGAGGCGGTGCGCACCACCGCCGGGATGCGGAAGCTGGCGTATCCCTCGCGGCCCGCGCGGAAGGGGACGGTGGTCTCGGGCATGGGGCGCGCTCCTCTTCGGTGGTCAGTCGCTCCCCATGCCCAGTTCGGGCGAATTCGTGGTGAACTCCGGGTCACGAGTGGCCGATTGCGGCAGGATGCGGCCACATGGACGCCGTACGTGTCGCGCTGCTGCGCGAAGTGCTCGCCGGGACCGGGTGGTTGGGGGCGACCCGGAGATTCGCCGGGGTGCTGCGCGGCTCGGTGGTGTCGCACGGCGGGGGCCTGCTGCTGGTCGGCACGCCCGAGTACGAGCCCTGGCATCTGGCGGCCCACCTGGTGGACGAGGCCGCCTGGTCGGGCACACCGGAGCTGGCCCCCACCCTCGTACGGCATGAGGCGCGGGCGTCGGATCCGGCCCATCTGGCGGTCGGTCTCGGCCGGTTGGCGGCGGCGCGGCGGGGAGAGACGCTGCTCGTCGTATCGCCGAAGGACCCGGAGGCCCCGCTCCTGGAACGCGTGCACGACGCCCGCCGGGCCGGTGCGACGGTCCTGGCGCTCGGCCCCGACGAGGGCGACCTGACCACGATGGCCCACGAGTCCCTGGCCGTCCCGGAGGGAACGGACCTGGACCTGGACACCGTCCAGCACCTGGTGAGCGCGGCGGCGGGCGAGAACGCCCTGCCGACCCCGAGGGCACAGCGCCGCTTCCGGGACAGATTGTCCCGCCTGACGGATCAACTGACGGCGCCGCCGCCGGCACGCTGGTAGCACGCCGGGCGTCGAAATTCGGTTGCCCCCACCAGCCGTCCACCGGACCATGACCCGTCGTGACCGTACTGCCCGATCTCGCACCATGGCGAGCCTCCGCCGACTTCCGACGACTGTGGGTGTCGGGACTGATCTCGAACTTCGGGAGCTTCCTGACCTTCGTCGCGCTCCCGGTACAGATCAAGGAGCTGACGAACTCCGCGGCGGCGGTAGGAGCGATCGGCGCGGTCGAACTGGTGCCACTGATCGTCTTCGGCCTGTACGGCGGCGCGCTCGCCGACGCGCTGGACAAGCGGGGGCTGATCATCTGGACCGAGGCCGGGCAGGGCCTGCTGAGCGCCGTACTGCTGGTCAACGCGCTGCTGCCGAGCCCGGCCGTGTGGCCGCTGTACGTCGTCGCCGCCCTGTCCTCCGCGCTGGTGTCGGTCCAGCGACCCGCCCTCGACTCGCTCTGGCCGCGGATCGTGGCCCATGAGCACCTCCCGGCCGCGGCCTCCCTCAACACCTTCCGCTGGACGGTCGGCGGGGTCGCGGGCCCGGCGGTGGCGGGTGTCGTGGTGGCGTACGCGGGACTCGGCTGGGCCTATGCCGCGGACGTGCTCACCTTCGTGATCTCGGTCGCGCTGATCGTCCCGATCGCCTCCTCCCCCGCCGCGCACGAGGCCGCGAAGCCGTCGCTGAAGGCCATCGCCGAGGGCGCCCGGTACGCGTGGAGCCGCAAGGAGCTGCTCGGCACGTACGCCATCGACCTCGCCGCGATGTTCCTGGCGATGCCGCTGGCCCTGCTGCCGTTCCTCGCGGACGAGCTGGACGCCGAGTGGTCGCTGGGGCTGATGTACGCGACGGTGCCGCTCGGGGCGATGCTGGTGAGCGCGACGAGCGGCTGGACCGCGCGGATCCATCGGCACGGGCGGATGGTGGTGCTGTCGGCGGCGCTGTGGGGCGTGGCGATCGCGGCGGCCGGCGTCGCCGGGAACGTATGGCTGGTGCTGCTGTGCCTGACCGTCGCGGGCGGCTTCGACATGGTCAGCGGGATCTTCCGCGGGATCATGTGGAACCAGACGATCCCGGACGAGCTGCGGGGCCGGCTCGCCGGGATCGAGCTGCTGTCGTACTCGGTGGGCCCCACGCTCGGCCAGGTCAGGTCGGGTGGTTTCGCCGCGTGGTGGGGCGTGCGGACGTCGGTGTGGTCGGGCGGACTGCTGTGCGCGGGCGCGGTGGGTCTGCTGGCACTGTGTCTGCCGAAGCTGATGACGTACGACGCGCGCACGGACGAGCACGCGGCGCGGGTGCGGGAGCAGCGGGCGGCGGCACGGGGGGCGGTGGCCTCCCCTGCGGAGGCAGAGCGAGACGAGGCAGAGCGAGACGAGGCAGAGCGAGACGGGCGGGGCGGGCGCCCAGGCAGGGCGAGACGGGGCGGGGCGGTGCCTCAGTTGCCGTCGGCGGTCACCGTCGTCGGCCGTCGGGGGCGATCGCCGCGGGGCGCGAGCGCGGTGGCTGGGCGCCGTCGGCCGTGAGGGCGGCGCCCCGGACGGCACCGGTCACGAGTGTGCGGGTGTCCGGATGCGGCTGTCGGGGGCCGGGCGAGCGGGATGCCGCCGGTCGCGGGCGCGGTGGACGCCGCCCGGTCCGGTCGGTCGCCACTCCTCTCCGGCCCACCGGCTCAGTCTTCGTCGCCGGGCCCGCCCGCGGGGGCGTCGTGCCACTTGGGGTCGTTCTCCCACTGGAGGTTGCGCTCGCGGGCGGTCGCCATCGCGTGCTCGGCCTCCTGACGGGAGGCGTACGGGCCGAAGCGGTCCTTGGCGGGGCACTCCGGCCCCTCCTCGACCTTCTTGTGTTCCAGGCAGTAGTACCACTCGCCCGGCTTGCCGACCGTGCGCTTCTTGAACAGGGCCATGACCAGCTCCTCTCGCCAGGGACATGTTCCCCCACGGGGGCTCGTTAGACTCGCTGGCATGTCTGGCCAGTCGCTGCTCGTTCCAGGGGAGCTCTCCCCCACCCGTTCCGTCCCCGGCAACATCCGCCGTCCCGAGTACGTCGGCAAGCCCGGGCCGACGCCGTACACCGGTCCGGAGGTGCAGACGCCCGAGACGATCGAGGCGATGCGGATCGCCGGGCGGATCGCCGCTCAGGCGATGGCGGAGGCGGCCAAGCTGATCGCCCCCGGTGTCACGACGGACGAACTGGACAAGGTGGCGCACGAATACATGTGCGACCACGGCGCCTACCCCTCCACGCTCGGCTACCGCGGCTTCCCGAAGTCCCTGTGCACGAGCGTCAATGAAGTCATCTGCCACGGCATTCCGGACTCGACGGTCCTCAACGACGGCGACATCGTCAACCTCGACGTGACGGCGTACATCGGCGGGGTGCACGGCGACAACAACGCGACGTACCTGGTCGGGGACGTCGACGAGGAGAGCCGGCTGCTGGTGGAGCGGACCCGGGAGTCCCTGAACCGGGCGATCAAGGCGGTCCGCCCGGGCCGTCAGATCAACATCATCGGCCGGGTCATCGAGTCGTACGCCAAGCGCTTCGGCTACGGGGTCGTCCGCGACTTCACCGGGCACGGCATCAACTCGTCGTTCCACAGCGGCCTGATCATCCCGCACTACGACAGCCCGCACGCGACGACGCTGATCCAGCCCGGCATGACCTTCACCATCGAGCCGATGCTGACGCTGGGCACGCACGACTACGACATGTGGGACGACGGCTGGACGGTCGTCACCAAGGACCGCAAGCGGACCGCGCAGTTCGAGCACACGCTGGTGGTGACGGAGAGCGGTGCGGAGATCCTGACGCTGCCCTAGTAGCTCTGGGCAGGCCGCAGCTCTGGGTAGGCCGCGGACCCGTCCCCTGATGGGGGCGGGTCTTTTCTTGTACGCTTTTACCGACAGGGCGTCGGCAAACCTATTGACTTAGGTAAGCCTTACCTTAGAGGATGCACTGCATGGACTCCTTCTCGACAGTCATCCGCACCGCGTCCCACGAGCAGCACGTGGAGGCCGAGACCTCGTCGTTCATGAGCGACCTGCTCGGCGGCAGGCTGGGCGTGGACGCGTACGCGCGCTACACCGAGCAGTTGTGGTTCGTGTACGAGGCGCTGGAGAGCGGGGCCGAGCGGCTGGCCTCCGACCCGGTGGCCGGGCCGTTCATCCAGCCCGAGCTGTACCGGCTGGGAGCCCTGGAGCGGGACCTGGAGCATCTGCGGGGCGCCGGCTGGCGGGCGGGAGTCACCGCGCTGCCTGCCACGCGGGCCTACGCGGACCGGGTGCGCGAGTGCGCCGCGGAATGGCCCGCCGGTTATATCGCCCATCACTACACGCGTTACCTCGGCGACCTCTCCGGCGGCCAGATCATCCGCGACAAGGCGGAGAAGACCTGGGGCTTCGCGCGCAAGGGCGACGGCGTGCGCTTCTACGTCTTCGAGGGGATCGCCAACCCGGCCGCGTTCAAGCGGGGTTACCGCGAGCTGCTGGACGGGGTCCGGGCGGACGATCTGGAGAAGCAGCGGATCGTGGCGGAGTGCAAGAAGGCGTTCGCCCTCAACACGGCGGTGTTCCGGGCGCTGGGCGAGGAGTTCCCGCTCAGCGCCTGAGCCGCCCGGAGCGCCTGAGTCCCTCGGTAAGGCCTTACCGCTCCGGCTCGCGCTCCAGCACCACCCGACCGCCGATCTCGACCCAGCCGTAGGGCTGCGGGGCGGTGAGGATCTGGGAGCCCGCGCCCTGGGTGATGTTCAGGGCGCGGCCCAGCCGGTCCGTCAGCAGGATCGCCGCCGCGCCCGTCGCCTCGTCCTCGTCGATGCCGTCGTCACGCCCGGGGAACGCCCGCGCCCGTACCCGCCCGGCGGGCTCGTCCTCCCAGGCCCAGGCGTAGATCCACTCCCCCTTCGGGGGCACGTCCAGGTCGTCGACCTCGGCGGCCGTCGCGTACTGCCGCAGCGTCCGCGGCGGTGCCCACTCCGCGCGCGCCTCGATCCAGCTGAACTCTCCGTCGAGCCGGGCGCCCACGACTCCGGCGGGCGTCACGAGCTCGGGCACGTCCAGCAGCCACGCCGTCCCCACACAGGGGTGACCGGCGAACGGCAGCCGCAGCGTCGGCGTGTAGATGTCGATGACCCCGCGCTCCGGGTCGTCCACGAACACGGTCTCACTGAACCCGAGCTTGCCGGCGAACGCCTGCCGCTCCTCCCGGTCCGGCAGCACGGAACCCTCGCGAACCACGCCGAGTTCATTGCCGTAGCCGCCGTTCGCCGCGCAGAAGACGCGCAGTACGTCGTAGTCAGTCACGGGGGAATTGAAGCATCGCGCGGGCGGCGAGGTCGTCCCAGGCCCTGGCTCCGCCGGGGAGGGGCCACAGGCGCGTGGGGACCAGGCCGTAGGGCAGTTCGGCGAGCGCGTCGGCGTATCCCCGTTCCATCGCGGCCCGTTGGCGTTCGGTGCCCGGGTCGGCGGGGCGGTCGGACAGGCTTCGCATACGGTGCTCGTGGCCCTCGGCCATCTTCACGGCCGCCCGCCGCCATTCCTTGTCGTCGGGCGCCTGGCTGAGCAGCACGCACTCCGGTGTCCGGCCCTCCGCCAGCGCGGCCACCGCCCGGTCGTGGCCGTCCAGGATCACGCAGCCGTCGAGGAAGGTCACCGACCACAGCAGGACGGGCGCGAGCGTGCCCTCGCGGGCGTGTCTGCGGTACGCCTTCACGCGCCCGGCATCCGGTGGCGAGAGCCGGCGGAGCGGGAGGACGCCGTTCCAGCCGCCACCGCAGTACAGCTCCAGCCGCCCGCCGGGCCAGTCCTTCATGAACTCGTCCGCCCAGACATACGGCGGGAACTCGGTCCGCAGGGCCAGCTCCCAGCGTCCGTCCAGCAACGGAGTGCCGTCCGCGTCCTCCAGCCAACGGGCGTACCGATGCACCCAGTTGGCCTTCGACCGCTGGTCCGCCGAGCGCAGTGGCGGCACCGGGGAGCGGTACCCGTCGAGGCGGTGCAGATGCAGGTCCCGGCAGCTGCCCGCCGTCCGGCCCAGCAGCAGGGGTCGGTCTCCCTGCCGCAGCAGAATCCCGCCCTCACCCGTCGTCTCGAAACGCAACGCCGGCGGGCCGGGGCGGCCCGATACGTTCAGTACCAGCCGTCCCGGCCCCAACGGTTCGCGGTGGCCCCTGTTCACGGGGACAGTTCTACGCCTCCGTACGACGGCGTCGCATCGCGAATACGACACCGGCGCCCGCCGCGACGGTCACCGCGGCGGCCGTGCCCAGGGCGGCGACGGGGACGTCGGAGCCGGTGGCGGCGAGGCCGCCGGTGACGCCGCCGGTCGTGGAGCCCGTGGTGCCGCCCGTCGTGCCGGAGGCGGTCGTGGAAGCGGACGGGCTGCTGGTGGTGTCGTCCTCGTCCGAGTCGTCGTCGCCCGGCAGGGTCGCGTCGTCGGTGAGGGCCACGGCCAGGTCGACCGGGTCCAGTTCCGTGCCGGTGGTGTAGAAGCCGCCGAAGGCCTTCGCGCCGGCCTCGGTGAGGGTGGCCGCGATGTCGTCGACCGTGATGACGTCGTCCGAGGCCGTCAGGTCGGACTTCGAGGCCTTCAGGTCGGCGAGGACCACGTCCTCCGACTTCTCGCCCAGACTCGTGACATCGGCGGTGAGTTCGCCCGTCCCCTCGTCGAGGGTCGCCTTGAGGTCGGAGAGGGTCAGGTCGAGGCCGTACTCGCCGTTCTCCTCGTGGCCCTTGAAGGTGACCGCGCCCTCGAAGGCGGCGGAGAGGGTGTCGGCGTCCGTGTCGTACGCGCCCGTCGCCTTGACGAAGGTGAAGATCCCGTTGTCCGAGGCCTGGGTCGCGCCGCCCGACGTCGTGATCTCGCCCTTGGCGACGCCGTCCACGACGTACGTACGGAAGGACTCCTTCACGCCCCAGCCGAGGGTGCCGTCGGCTATGTCGCCCGCGGCCGGGGCCTCGGTGGTGGCGGAGGGCGAGGCGCTCTGCGTGGGGGAGGCCGATGCCGAGGGGGTCGCGCTCGCCGAGGCGGAGGCGGAGGCAGAGGTGGAAGCTGAGGCGGACGGGGAGGGGGTCGAGGACGTCGACGCGGAGGCCGACGGGCTCGGGGACTGCGACTGCGTCTTCTGGACCACCGTCAGCGGGTCGCCCGCCGCGCCCTCGTAGCTGGCGCTGCCGAAGACGTCGGCGGCCTCCTTCGTCAGCGTGGTCGCCATGTCCGTCATGGCGCGGGTGACGGTGACGTCGGCGAGCGGGACGTCCTGCGTGGTCGTACCGGACTTCGTCACGTCCGCGGTGATCTCCGCCGCCGCGCTGTCGAACTTCACGTCGGACAGGGAGATTTCGAAGCCGTGCAGCTTCGACTCGATCTTCAGGGCGCCCTTGAAGCCGAGGGCGAGGGTGTGGGCGGTGGAGTCGTAGGTGCCGGTGCCCTCGGTGAAGGTGAACGCGCCGTTGCCCGTGGCCTGCGAGGCGCCGTCCGTCGCGGTGAAGGTGCCCGCCGCGAAGCCGGTGACGTACGTGCGGTACGACTGCTTGATGCCCCAGGTCAACTCGTAGCCGCTGAGCGGGACTTCGGCCGCCGCCGCGCTGGTCGCGCCGGCCATGGCGAGCGCGGTGGCGCCGACGGTGGCGGCGGTGGCGACGGCCGCGGCGAGGGCGAGGGGACGGCGGCGGGATCTGACGGGCTTGGTGGGCGTGGTGGGCATGGCTGGGGTCTCCTTGGGTGGTGGGTGGTCCGGCCTGGACGGGTGTCAACAGGCGGACGGGGTGAGGGAGTTCAGTGCTCTTCCGGGGTCGCGGCGGGCGCCTCGGCCGTCCGCGTCCCGCGCCTGCGCAGCACCGCGAACACTGCGGCCGCCAGCAGAAGCGCCCCGGCCGCGAGGCCGATCGGGAGGGCGGGGAAGCCGTCGTCCGTGGCGGCGTCGGCCGCGACCGGCTCGGTCGAGGCCGCCGGGGACGCCGGGGTGGTGGCGGCCTGGGTTCCGGTCGGTGTGGGGGTGCTGCCCAGGTCGGGGAGGGCGGGGAGTCGCGCGTCGTCGGTGAGGGCGACGGCGAGGGACACCGGGTCCATCTCGGTGCCCGCCTGGTACATGCCGGCGAAGGCCTTGGCGCCCTCGGCGGTGAGTTTCGCGGGGGCTTCGGTGATTCGGGCGAGGCCGTTCTTCGCCTTGAGGTTCTTCGCGGTGAAGGTGACCAGGGGGACCTTCTTTCCGGTGAAGTCGGCGGTCGCGACATCGGCGTAGAGCGTGCCCTCGCCGTTCTCGTGCTCGACGGCGGCTCGTACGGCGCTCAGCTCCAGATCGAGGCCGTGGGCGCCGGTGAAGCGCACCGCGCCCTTGAAGGACGCCGTCAAGTCGCCGCTCTTGAAGGTGCCTTCGCCGTCCGGGAAGCGGAAGAGGGCTCCGCCGTCCTGGGCGCCGGAGGTCAGGGTCCACTTGCCCTGGGCGATGTCGCCGGTGACGTACTCGCGGAAGGTACGGCGGACGCCCCAGTCGACGGCGCCGTCCTTGATGCCGCTACCCGAAGTCTCCTTCTTCTCGGGGGACTTCGACTTGGTGGCGGTGGGTGCCGGGGACGCCTTAGCCGCCTGTACGTCCGCCGACAGGCTCACGGGGTCGAGGGCGGTCCCGGCGGTGTAGTAGCCCGCGAAGGACTCGGCGCCCTGTGAAGTGAGCGTGGCCGGGAGGTTGTTGAGGACGACCGCGGTTCCGCCGCCCCTCATGTCGATCCCGCCCAGGGAGAGGGAGGCGAAGGGCACCTGGCGGGACGTCGTGACCGTCCCGGTGTCCTTCGCCTTGCTGGTGACGTCCACGTAGAGGGTCCCGGAGGAGCCCGAGACGCGGACGGTGGGGCGGCTGAGGGTGAGGTCGAGCTGGTAGGTCCCGGCGTCGGTCTTGTGGCCGACGAAGTGGACCCCGCCGGAGAAGGCGGCGGTGAAGGCGCCGGTGTCGCCGTCGTAGGAGCCGGTCGCCGAGTGGAAGCGGAACGCTCCGCCGCCGACGGTCGCCGCGCCGCCGGTCAGGGAGTAACTCCCCTTGGCGATGGGCCCGGTGACATAGCTCTGGAACGAGGACTTGATGCCCCAGTCGAGCCGGCCGCCCTGCACGGTACGGCTCGCGGCGTGCGCGGCGGTCGCCGGGAGCGCGACCCCGAGGACGGACCCCAGGACGACCGCACAGACCGCGGTGACCAGGGCACGAAGGCGTGCGGGCATGGAGAGTCCTCCGGATACGACTGCCGGTAGCGAGCGAAGGTAAGGCTAACCTAAGCTCTCCTGGGGCAGGAGCGACAGGTTTCCTGCCGCCTGACCTAAGGAGCGGACGGACCAGTGCGACGCTTGCGCACACGACTGGCGGGTGCACTGCTGACGGTGCTCGCCCTCACGACGGCGACGGCCTGCGGGGGTGGCACGGCGGCGACGCCCGCGCCGAAGGGCACGGACTCCACGAAGGCCACGGACGCCACGGACTCCAACCGTGTCGAGCCCCTCGCCGGCACCCCCACCCCTCAGCTGCCCGTCACCGTCGACTCCGCCGACGGCGAGAAGGTGACCGTCGAGCGGGCCGAGCGGATCGTGCCGCTCTCCGGGAGCCTCAGCGAGATCGTCTTCACGCTCGGGCTCGGGGAGCGGGTCGTCGCGCGGGACATCACGACCACGTTCGCGCAGGCGGCGAAGTTGCCGGTCGTCACCCGGGGCCATGACGTCTCCGCGGAGAGCGTGCTGTCGCTCAAGCCGGACCTGGTGCTCGCCGAGACGACGACCGGGCCCGAGGAGGCCATGGACCAGATCCGGGCGGCGGGGGTTCCGGTGCTCGTGGTGGATCCGGCGGACGGGCTCGACGACGTCGGTACGCGGATCGGGGCGGTGGCGGACGCGCTGGGCGTGGCGAAGGCGGGCCGGGAGCTGACCGAACGGTCCGAGCGGCGGATCGCCGCGGTGCGGAAGCAGGTTCCGAAGACGGATCCGAAGACGGATCCGCAGACGAAGAAGAAGCCTCGCGTCGCCTTCCTCTACCTCCGCGGGTCCGCGTCCGTGTACCTGATCGGCGGCAAGGGTTCCGGGGCCACGTCTCTGATCGAGGCGGCCGGGGCGGTCGATGCCGGAGCCGCGTCGGGGCTGACGAAGGACTTCACCGCGATCACCAGTGAGGCGCTCGTGAAGGCCGCGCCGGACGCGATTCTCGTCATGACCAAGGGACTTGAGTCCGTCGGCGGTATCGACGGGCTGGTCAAGATTCCCGGAGTCGCCCAGACCCCGGCCGGGATGGACCGCCGGGTCGTCTCGGTCGAGGACGGGGTTCTCCTCAACTACGGGCCGCGTACCGACCAGGTGCTCAAGTCGGTCGTGGAGCAGCTGTACGAGAAGGACGGCGGTGCGGCGTGACGGTGCTGGAGAAGGCGGCGGCTCGGACGGAGGCGGGCGGTACGGCCGAATCCCCGCCCCGGAGACGGCGGTCCACGGCGTGGCTGCTGACCGTCGGGCTGGTCGTCGGGCTGCTGGTGCTGGTGCCGGTCGCGGCGGGGGTGGGGGCGTATCCGATTCCGGTCGGGGAGGTGCTCGGGTCCGTGCAGCACCGACTCGGGCTCGGTGGCGGCGAGTTGGACCGGGTCGCCGAGTCCGTGCTGTGGAACGTGCGGTTCCCCCGGATCGTGCTCGCGCTGCTGGTCGGGGCGTCGTTGGGGTGTGCGGGGGCGCTGATGCAGGGGGTGTTCGGAAACCCGCTGGCCGAGCCGGGGGTAATCGGCGTGTCGTCCGGGGCGGCGGTGGGGGCCGTCGCCGCGATCGCCTTCGGGCTCAACTTCCTTGGTACGTGGACGGTTTCGGCGTTCGCGTTCGTCGCGGGGCTGGGGACGGTGCTGCTGGTGTACGCGATGTCCCGGTCCGGGGGGCGTACGGAGGTCGTGACGCTCATCCTCACGGGGATCGCGGTGAACGCGTTCGCGGGGGCGGCGATCGGGCTGTTCCTCTTCTTCGCGGACACGGCCGCCGTCAACCAGATCACCTTCTGGCAGTTGGGCTCCTTGGCGCAGGCCACGTGGCCGAAGGTGCTGGCCGTCCTGCCGTGCGCGGTGCTCGGGCTGGCGGTGGCTCCCTTGTACGCGCGGCGGTTGGACCTGCTGTCGCTGGGCGAACGGCCGGCTCGGCACCTCGGGGTGGACGTGGAGCGGCTGCGGATCGTCCTGGTCCTGGTGATCGCACTCCTGACGGCCGCCGCGGTGAGCGTGTCGGGGATCATCAGCTTCGTGGGCCTGGTGGTTCCGCACCTCCTGCGGATGGCGGCCGGCCCGGGGCATCGGTTCCTTGTGCCGGGCAGTGCGTTGCTGGGAGCCCTGGTGCTGCTCGCGGCGGACCTGACCGCACGGACGGTCGCCGCCCCGGCGGAGCTGCCACTGGGGGTACTGACAGCTCTGCTGGGGAGCCCGTTCTTCTTCTGGCTGCTGCGAAGGACTCGACGGCGGCAGGGGGGATGGGCGTAGGGGTCGTGTGGCGGGTGCGGGTGAGTGGGGGCTCGTCGCGCAGTTCCCCGCGCCCCTAAGGGAGTCGGCCTGACCGCCCGCTTCCACGCACGGCCCACCAAGCCACACAAGCCACCAAGCCCCGCGCCACACAAGCCCTGACTATCGCGCCTCACAGGCCCGCCGCCCTCCGCGCCACGCAGGCCCTGACTATCGCGCCGCACAGGCCCGCCGCCCTCCGCGCCACACAAGCCCCTGACTATCGCGCCGCACACGCCCGCCGCCCCCCGCGCCACACAAGCCCCGCCCCCGTCTCGTGCAGGCCCGCCGCGACCCCCGCGCCACACAGGCTCCCGCCCCCGTCCCGCCCAGACTGCGGGCATTCGTGCCGCTTAGGGCGGCACGGGTGGGCGCAGGCGGCGCCCCGTAAGCGCCGGGCCGCGCGACCCACCCCCGCCGAGCGCCGACCCCGGCACCCCGCCGACACGCCCGCCCATCGACCGCCCCGATCCCAAAGGAACCCCGCGATGAGACTCCTCCGCAACCGCCCCACTCCCCCGGCCCCCGCCGAACCCGGAGACATCCTCGCCACCGCCGAAGACCTCCACGTCCGGCTCGGCCCCCGCGAAGTCCTCAGCGGTGTCTCCGTCACCGTCCGCGCCGGTGAAGTGCTCGCCCTCGTAGGGCCCAACGGCGCCGGGAAGTCCACCCTCCTCGGCGCCCTCGCCGCTGACATCCCGGTCGCCGCCGGCGTCGTACGTATTCACGGGCGGCCCGCCACGGAGTGGTCCGCGCCCGAGCTCGCCCTCCGCCGGGCCGTTCTCCCCCAGTCCGCCTCTCTCTCCTTTCCGTTCACGGTCGAGGAGGTCGTACGGATGGGACGGGCGCCGTGGGCCGTCGCCGCGCCCGAGGACGATGACCTCGCCGTCGAGGAAGCCATGCGGCAGACAGAGGTGACCGGGTTCGCGCCGCGGTCCTTCTCCGCGCTCAGTGGAGGGGAACGCGCCCGCGTCGCGCTCGCCCGGGTGCTTGCCCAGCGCGCGCCCCTGCTGCTGCTCGACGAACCGACCGCCGCGCTCGACCTCAGGCATCAGGAGCTGGTGCTCGGCGTGTGCCGGGAGCGGGCCCGGGCCGGGGACGCCGTTGTCGTCGTGCTGCACGATCTGGGGCTCGCGGCGGCGTACGCGCACCGGGTCGCGATTCTGCGCGCCGGGCGGGTGGTCGCGGACGGGGCGCCGGAGGAAGTCCTCGATCAGACGCTGCTGTCGGAGGTGTATGAGCAGGCCGTTGAGGTGTTTCCGCATCCGCGGACCGGGGCGTTGCTCGTAAACCCGAAGCGGAACCTTTGAATCTCCTTTGACCATCACTTGGGGTCCGTTTTGAGTCACCGTGATCGGCTCGTGCTCTTACACCGTCTATGAGAGGTGAATCACCGAACAGAGGGGTATCACGCAGGTAAGCCTCAGATAAGTTAGGCGAGCCTCACCAAACGGTGTGAGTCCTGTCACGCGCCTTTTCGGCCACCCCGGGAGCCCCGCATGCGAGCCGTCCGACTGTCCGCCGTCACCGCCACCGCCACCGTGGCGGCCCTGACCGCTCTCACCGGGTGCACCGAGAAAGGCTCGGAGAGCGACGACCGGGTGATCAACGTGACCGCCACCGACAGCAAGTGCGAGGTGTCGAAGAAGGAGTTCCCGGCCGGGCACGTCGAGCTCGCCATCGAGAACAAGGGCTCCAAGGTCACCGAGGTCTACATCCTCTTCCCGGACGACCGGGTCGTCTCCGAGCGCGAGAACATCGGCCCCGGCACCAAGCAGACCGTCACCGCCGAGGTGAAGGCCGGCGACTACACGATCGCCTGCAAGCCCGGCATGAAGGGCGACGGCATCCGCCAGGACGTCAAGGCCACCGGCGGCAGCGCCGCCAAGCGCGACCCCCGCCTCGACAAGGCCGTCGCCGCGTACCGCACCTACGCGCAGGAGCAGGCCGACGCCACGCTGCCGCTCGCCACGGCCTTCGCCAAGGCCGTCAAGGACGGGGACATCGAGGCCGCCAAGGCCGCCTACGCGCCCTCCCGCATCGGCTGGGAGCGCACCGAGCCCGTCGCCGAGTCCTTCGGTGACATCGACCCGAAGGTCGACGTGCGCGAGGACGGTCTGGAGGCCGGGCAGGACCCCGCCACCGACTGGACCGGCTGGCACCGCCTGGAGAAGTCCCTCTGGAAGGACAAGAAGCTCACCGCCCGCGACTCCGAGCTCGCCGACCAGCTGATCACCGACCTCACCGACTGGCAGAAGCGCGTCGGCAAGGCCGAGATCACCCCCACCTCCATGGCCAACGGCGCCAAGGAACTCCTCGACGAGGTCGCCACCGGCAAGGTCACCGGCGAGGAGGAGCGCTACTCGCACACCGACCTCGTCGACTTCAAGGCCAATGTCGAGGGCGCGGAGAAGTCGTACGAGCTGCTCAAGTCCGTGGCCAAGGAGAACGACGCCGCCCTGGTCACCGAACTCGACAAGCAGTTCGCCGCGTTGAACACGCTGCTCGACAAGTACCGGACCGACAAGGCGTCGTACGACTTCGTCTCGTACGACAAGGTCACCAAGGCCCAGCAGAAGGAGCTGTCCGACGCGGTGAACGCGCTCGCGGAGCCGCTGTCCAAGCTCGCCGCCGCCGTCGTCGCGAAGTGAAGCAGGGGGTGTCCGACATGGCCGACAACTCACCTTCCCCTTCCCGCCGTTCCCTCATCGGCTGGGGCGGTGCCGGGCTCGCGCTCGGCGCCGCCGCGGCCGGCGGGGCGGTGGCGATGACCCGTACCGGCAACGACGTCGATCCGGCGGCCGCCGAGGCCGGGGCCGCCGTCGCGTTCCATGGCGCCCACCAGGCCGGTATCGCCACTCCCGTGCAGGACCGGCTGCACTTCGCCGCGTTCGACGTGAAGACCGAGGACCGCGCCGAGTTCGTGCAGATGCTCAAGGACTGGACGGCGGCGGCGCGGCGGATGACCGGTGGGCAGGCCGTCGGGGAAGGGGCGTACGGCGGGCTCGCCGAGGCTCCGCCGGACGACACCGGTGAGGCCCTCGGGCTCAAGCCCTCCCGGCTGACCCTCACCATCGGGTTCGGGCCGTCCCTGTTCGACAAGTTCGGGCTGGCCGACCAGCGGCCCGACGGGCTCTTCGAGCTGCCCAAGTTCGCCGGGGACGCCCTCGACAAGACCCGCAGCGACGGCGATCTGTGCGTCCAGGCCTGTGCCGATGATCCGCAGGTCGCCGTGCACGCCATCCGCAACCTGGCCCGGATCGGGTTCGGCAAGGTCGTCATCCGCTGGTCGCAGCTCGGCTTCGGGAAGACCTCCTCCACCACCCCCGAGGCGCAGACTCCGCGCAACCTCATGGGGTTCAAGGACGGCACCCGCAACATCGCGGGGACCGAGACGGACCGGCTGAAGAAGTTCGTGTGGGTAGACGAGAAGGACGGGCCCGAGTGGCTGGTCGGCGGGTCGTATCTCGTGGCCCGGCGGATCCGTATGCACATCGAGACCTGGGACCGCACCTCCTTGCAGGAGCAGGAGGACATCTTCGGCCGTGACAAGGGCGAGGGCGCCCCGGTCGGCAAGGCCAAGGAGCGCGACGAGCCGTTCCTGAAGGCGATGAAGCCCGACGCGCACGTCCGGCTCGCCCACCCCGAGTCCAACCACGGGTCGACGATCCTGCGCCGCGGCTACTCCTTCACCGACGGCACCGACGGACTGGGCCGGCTGGAGGCGGGCCTGTTCTTCCTGGCCTACCAGCGGGACGTCCAGAACGGCTTCGTCCGGATCCAGCGCAATCTGGCGACGGACGCGCTCAACGAGTACATCCAGCACGTGGGTTCGGCGGTGTTCGCCGTCCCGCCAGGCGTCCGTGACAAGGACGACTGGTGGGGCAGCACACTGTTCGGCAAGGAGGCGTAAGCCGTGTTCAGCAACTATCTGATCGGTCTGCGCGAGGGCCTCGAAGCCTCTCTCGTCGTCTGCATCCTCATCGCCTATCTGGTGAAGACGGACCGCAGGGACGCGCTCAGGCCCATCTGGATCGGCATCGGGGTCGCCGTCGCCCTCGCGCTCGGCTTCGGCTGCGCGCTCGAATTCGGCTCCCAGGAGCTGACGTTCAAGGCGCAGGAGGCGCTCGGCGGCTCCCTGTCGGTCCTCGCCGTCGTCCTGGTGACGTGGATGGTCTTCTGGATGCGGCGCACCGCCCGGCATCTCAAGACCGAACTGCACGGCAAGCTGGACGCGGCCCTGCAAATGGGCACGGGGGCACTGGTCGCCACCGCGTTCCTCGCGGTCGGCCGGGAGGGCCTGGAGACGTCCCTGTTCGTGTGGGCGTCCGTGCACGCGGCCGGGGACGGCACCCCGCGCCCCCTGATCGGGGTGGCGCTGGGCATCGCGACGGCGATCGTGCTCGGCTGGCTGTTCTACCGGGGCGCGCTGCGGATCAACCTCGCCAAGTTCTTCACGTGGACCGGCGGAATGCTGGTCGTCGTGGCGGCGGGTGTGCTGGCGTACGGCTTCCACGACCTCCAGGAGGCCGACTGGCTGCCGGGGCTGACAAACAAGGCCTTCGACATCTCCGGCGCCATCCCGCCGGACAGCTGGTACGGCACCCTGCTGAAGGGCGTCTTCAACTTCCAGCCGGACCCGACGGTCCTCCAGGTCACGGTGTGGCTGCTGTACCTGATCCCGACGCTCGCCCTGTTCCTCGCCCCGGTAGGGTTCGCCTCCGGGAAGGGGAAGGTGAAGGCATCCGATGAGCAGGGATCGCAGCCCTCGAAGGCTCCGCAGGCTTGACCGGAGGGTGCGGATAGCGGCCTCGTTGACCGCTTTGTCGCTGACGGCGAGCGGGTGCGTGGTGGTCCACGGGGAGCGCGAGGTGCTCCCCGCGACCACCAAGGCCGAAGCCGCGAAGGCTCTTGAGCAGTTCACGACCGCGTACAACAACGCCGACAAGGCGTACGACAGTTCACTGGACGCGGACTACGTCACCGGGCCGCTCGCCGACATCGACTCGGCGCGGCTGAAGGCCGGCAAGGTGACCAGCCCGGCGGGCAACGCGAACCACTCGCCGCTGAAGCTGTCCGACGTCACGTACACGATCCCCAAGAAGGCCGGCTGGCCGCGCTGGTTCCTCGCCGACGCCGGAGCCAACAAGGGCGGCGCGGCGCGCTGGCTGTTCGTGTTCACCCGCAGCAGCCTCGACGACCCGTTCCAGGTGGCGTTCCTGACGCTCGTCGCGCCCGACGACGTACCGGAGTTCAGCACGGACCAGGACGGCTGGGCCGAGGCGGTCCCCGCGAACTCCGCCGAACTCGCCGTCGCCCCGCGGGACTTGAGCCCCGACTACGCGACCTACCTGGAGAAGGGCGAGGGGAAGGCCTTCGCCGACGGCACGCACACCAGCGGATGGCGCACCCAGCGCGTGAAGGACGCCAAGCAGCCGGGGCGGGCCACGCAGTACATCGACGAGCCGGTGACCGACGGCGATTACGCCCCGCTGGCGCTGCGCACGAAGGACGGCGGCGCGCTGGTGTTCTTCACCACCCGCCACTACGTGAAGCAGACCGCGTACGCGGGCACCTCGCTCCCCGACCAGAACGCGGCCGTCGACGCCCTGACGACCGGCGAGGTCAAGCAGTCGCTGACGATGGAGTTCGTCTCCAACGAGGTCGCCCTGGACCCGGCGAAGGGCGCCGACGGCGGGCAGGTGTCGGTACTGGGACGGATCCAGGGGCTGACGTCCGCGAAGGGCGAGTGACCTACGGCGCGTTCAGCCGCGCAGGGGCCAGGCCGCGGCGACGTGGTCGGGCTCCTCGCCGGCCCAGCGGGCGCCGGCGTCGGTGAGGATCTCCAGGAGGCTCAGCGGGTCGGGCAGCGGGTGCTCGGGGCCGCGTACCCAGTGCACGGACTGGCCGTCACCGGGGAGCCGGGCGGGCGGTACGAGGACGTAGGAGCCGCGGCAGTGCCAGCGCAGGCCCGGGTGCTCGTCCATCGTCTCGGGGTGGCAGTCCAGCTCGCACGGCCACCACTCGTCCTCGTCCTCGGGGGTGCCGCGGGTGAGGGTGAAGAACATGAGGCGGCCGTCGTCGCTCTCGGCGACCGGGCCGACCTCGATGCCGGAGGCGAGCAGCCGCTCCAGGGCCTCGCGGCCGGCTTCCAGGGGCAGGTCCAGGACGTCGTGCGTCATGCCGGTCGCGGTGATGAAGTTGGCCTGCGGCTGATGCCGGGCCCAGCGCTCGATCTGGCCGCGGTCGGTGGTGGACTGGGTCTGCCAGGCGAAGGAGACGGGGTGCCGGGCGGGGGTCGGACAGCCGATGCGGTCGCAGGAACAGCGGTAGCCGGGGGCCGGATGCGCGGCGGGCGCGAGGGGCAGTCCCGCCCCGGCGGCGGCCAGCAGCAGGGCCTCACGGCCGCCGTCGTCGGCGGCCTCCTTCGGGCGGCGTCCCCGCAGCCACTGGGTGAGTCTGCCCTGCAGGCCGGTCAGGCCGCCTACCTCCGCGCTCATCTATCCCCTCACCTTGCCGTGGTCCCGACAGCATGCCCTATGGTCCCACCATCCTGCGCTCCGGGGGGCCGGAGCCGACAACCGGGGTACGTGGGACAGGGCGTACCGGGTTCGGGGATCGGGTGTCATCGCCCGCTTTGGCGGGATTTGCCCTCCCGGCGCCTACCGTGGTCGTCATGGTCACGAGGATCGCGCTGACGGGCCTGGTTTCGGCGACTTCCCTGGTCTCGCTGATGGGACCCACGATCCCGCTGGAATGGGGACCCGGCCCCCTGACGGTCGACTCACTGCCCCGTGTGACATACGTCGCCCATCGCGGCGGCGCCCGCGAGGTCCCCGAGAACAGCATGTCGGGCCTGATGGCGGCCCACCGGCGCGGTACGGCGCAGGTGCTCGACTTCGACACCCGCATGCTGCGCGACGGCACGCTCGTCGTCCTGCACGATCCGCTGCTCAACCGCACGACGTACTCGGGCGGCGAGGTGCGCGGACTGACCCTGCGGGACTGGCGGGGCGTACGGCTGCGGCCGAAGGCCTCCCTGCCGGGCAGCTGGCGGTCGGAGCGGCCGCCGACGGTCGCCGAGGTGCTGGACCGGCTGGGCGGGCGGGTCGTGCTGATGCTGGAGGCGAAGGATCCGCGGAGCCTGGGGCGGCTGGCGGCCCTGATCCGGTCCCGCGGTCTGACCCGCTCGGTGATCGTGCACTCCAACGACCCCGAGGTGGCCCGGCGGGTCCACCGGGCCGGGCTGGTGAGCGGCCTGTGGCGCTCGGCCCGGCAGCTGCGCACCGACCGCCCCGAGCGCTGGCGGTCCTTCGTGGACGTCCTGGACGTCGACCACAAGGCACGCGACGCGGACCTGCTCCGGGCGGTGCGCTCGGGCGTCCGCCGGGTCTGGGCGCACACCGTGGTACGGCCGCGGCAGCGGGACCGGGTGCTGGCGCTGGGCTGCGACGGGGTGGTCACGGATGCGCCGGGGCGGCTGGCGCGGGTGCCTCAGCGGGGTGCCAGGCCGTAGAGGGCGTAGTCGACGAGGGTGTCCGTGTACGCGTACGAGATCGGGCCGGTGTGCTGGAGCCAGCGCTGGGCGAGCGGTGAGACGAAGAGTTCCAGGGCGATGCGCGGGTCGATGTCCGGGCGTACGGCACCGGCGTCCTGGGCTGAACGCAGGCGCTGCACGTACAGCTGGAGCGAGGGTTCGAGGAGCTTGGCGACGAACTCGCGGCCGAGCTCCTCGTTGACGAGGCCCTCGGCGGCCAGGGCTCGGGAGGGGGTCTCGAAGCGAGGGTCGCGCAGTTCGTCCACGGTGGCGCGCAGTACGCCCTTGAGGTCCGCGGCCAGGTCTCCGGTGTCGGGGATGACGTACTGCTCCCGCCCCTCCCCCGCCTGTCCGCTCAGGTCGAGGAACGCCTCAAGGAGGACGTCCGCCTTCGACGACCACCAGCGGTAGATCGTCTGCTTGCCGACGCCCGCGCGGGCCGCGATGCCCTCGATCGTGGTCTTGGGGTAACCGACCTCACCGACGAGGGCGAGGGCAGCGTCGTAGATCGCGCGGCGGGACTTCTCGCTGCGGCGGGCGGTGTCGGGGGCGGACTGCTTGACCATGGGGCGACGGTAGCAGGGCGGTGAGACGGGGCGTCTCGTCAGCGCGGCGGCCAGGGGTCGCCCCAGTCCGCGTCGCGGGCCGCCTTGTACAGGTCGCCGTGGCGTTTGGTGACCGTGGTGCGGGACAGCCGTTCCTCCGTCTCGCACAGGTCCAGGAGGACCTGGCCCTTGCGGATCTGGGGGCGCCGGACGATGCGGTTCGGGGCCGGGGAGACCGGGGCGCGGGTCGCGGCGACGTAGCTGAACTTCTCGTCCTCGTAGGGCAGGGAGCCGCCCTTCACCTTGCGGTGGAGGGAGGAGCGGCTGACCCTCGCCGAGAAGTGGCACCAGTCCTCGCCGGGGACGATCGGACAGGCCGCGCTGTGCGGGCAGGGGGCGGCGACGCTGAAGCCGGCGGCGATCAGGCGGTCGCGGGCCTCGATGACACGGGCGTAGCCGGCGGGGGTGCCGGCCTCGACGATCACCACGGCCCGGGCGGCGGTCGCGGCGGCGTCCACGAGTGCCGTGCGGTCGGCGGGGGTGAGTTCGTTGAGGACGTACGAGACGGTGACCAGGTCGGTGGGGTCCAGGATGAGCGCGGTGCCGATCCTGGAGCGCCGCCAACTCGCTTCGCGGAGCGCCGGGTTGGCCTCGGCGATCTCCCTGCCGAGGGCGAGGGCGGGCTCGGCCCAGTCGAGGACGGTGACGGGGCGGGTGCCGGACCAGGTGGCGGTGACGGCCCAGGTCGCCGCGCCCGTGCCACCGCCGATGTCGGTGTGGCTGCCGGGGGTCCAGTCGGGTACGGCCTCCGCGAACGCCTCCAGCGCGGCGCGTACGGCTTCGAAGGTGGCCGGCATCCGGTAGGCGGCGTATGCGGCGACGTCGGCGCGGTCCCGGAGGATGGGGGCGTCGGTGGGGGTGGTGCCCCGGTAGTTGGCGATGAGGCGGTCCACCGCCTGGGCGGCCTGCTTCGGGGGGAGGCCGTCGAGGAGGGTCGAGAGGGTGGCGCGGAGGGTCTCGGCCGGGGCTGCGGGGGCGTTCACCCGGTGATTCTAGAGGGGCCCGTGCGGGTGCGGGCCTTGCGGATCTCGCCCCCGCCGCCCCTACCCGTCCCGTCCCTGGGGGCTGCCGCCCCCAGACCCCTGCTTCGGCCCTGAAGGGGCCTCTTCCTCAAACGCCGGACGGGCTGAAAAACCCAGCCCCTCCGGCGTTTGAGGAGCGGGGTCTGGGGCGGAGCCCCAGAAGGATGGGACGGGTAGGGGCGGCGGGGGCGAGAAA